>NZ_CP029189.1:6248755-6997511 GCF_008642275.1 Streptomyces venezuelae | reverse complement strand
TGGGCCGGGCAATGGTCCAGAGGGCCCGCCGCTGTCACACCTCCGGCGGCCTCGGTATGAACACCGCTCCACCCGCTGCGCCGAGGCCGGAGAGCATGCGGGTCCTGGACCGCGCCTGCATCATCGTGCACCGGCACGTCACCACCACGTGCCCGCCAGGTGCGTCTCTCCCGAGCACCAAGCAATTGGCCAGGGCCCTGGGGCTGCCGGAGAAGCATGTGCTCCAAGGGCTCCTGCGCCTGGACGCCCGGGGCGAGATCGCCCTGCACACCGGGACTCTGCCGGTACGACTGCGCCCGCGGGAACCGCACCCCCGCGACCGGGCCCTACACGGTGCCGTCCGCGACCGGATCCGCGCCAGCCACTACGTGCCGGAGCAGGCTCTGCCTACTGGTCTGCTCGGCGCAGAGTTCGGACTTCTTCCGCACCACGTACAGCGCGCGCTGAGGTTCCTCACGGCCGAGGGGACCCTCCGCTTCGACGCACATGGACCCCACGGTCCGGGCTACTACGTCCCGGCGGCTATTGCGGGGGACGAGCCGGCCCCAGACCCGACCCCACCTGCGAGAGGACGACGGCGTGAGCCTCGCCGATGAACGTCTACCCATGGTGAAACCGGTTCCCCTGCAGACCAGCTCCTCCAGACTGTCCGCTGTCTGGCTCGGGACACGAAGCCCCCACGAAGGCGATCAAGACGTCGCACGCGCCGTCAGGAACGTCTTCCCTCGCCAACCCGCGGCAGCCAGGATCAACCGTGAGCACCACCTGCTCATCACCGACACCATCGCCCAGCGAGGGATCACTCAGATCCTGGACCTCGGGTGCGGGTATCCGGCGAATGGCCAGCCCGGCGCCGCCGATCCGCTCCTGTCCCAAAACACCCACGAGGTCGTACAACGGCGCTGGCATGCCGCGTCCGTCACCTACGTCGACAACGACCCCGACGTCGTCAACGCCCGGCGCACCGAGATCGCGGCCACCGCCAGTCAGACTCGCACTCGAACGCTCCTCGCAGACATCACGAACACGGTCGACCTCCTCGAGCAGCTCACGCGGGACGTCGCGGTGACCCGAGACCGCCCGATCGCCGTCCTTGCCCACGACGTCTTCCCGTGGATCCCGGACAACGACGCCATACGCCGCTGCGTCGCCTCCCTACGTGAGTGGCTGCCGCCCGGCAGCGCCCTGTCCGTCACGCATGCAACCGCTGACATGACCCCGACCTGGATCCAGCGGCTCACGGGCGTGTACGCCGAGGCCGGCCTCTCCTTCCGCCCCCGCGGCCGCGGCTTCACCACAGACCTGTTCGGGGACTGGGAGGACCTCTACGGCGGTCCCGTGCGTGTCATCCCCACTGCGCGGCACCAGCCCGGCCACCACGAATCGAAAGCCCCCGACTTCCACTCCGCCGGCTACGCCGGAGTCGCCATCAAACCCTCCACCTAGAAGAAGACCACCATGTACCTGATGCAGCAGTTGACCAACGAGGACCGGGAGCCCGTCTCCCGCCTCATCCGTGACCGCCAGGACCACGACGAGAGAGAAGGCAGGCCCACCTGGGACGACGGCAGCGTCCTTCTCCGCCTCCTGTCCGCCCCCGACCCGGCTACCCAACTCGTCGGAATGTGGGAGGACGAGCAACTCGTTGCCTCCCTCGCTCTGCACCACGGCGACCCTGGCGGTGCCTGGACCGATGACGAGCGCACCGAGCCGAGCTGGGGGCTCCGCCTGGTCCACACGCACCCGGAACACCGGCGCCTTGGGCGGCTGATCACACTGTGGGCCGGCGACTACGCCGCCCGCCAGGACCAGCCGCCCGCGTGGCTCAGGTGCTCGGTCCGCGACATGAATGTCGCGTGGTACCTCGAAAGGACGTGTGGCTGGGCGGCCGTACGACGGCGCCAGGATCCGAGCGGAGTGCTCACCTGTCTTCAGCGCGCACCGGAGCACATCGACCACTTCGACCTGATGGTCGCCACGGGAACGGAGCTGTGGGCCGAAGGCATGCTGCGGCAGGTGACCTCTGCTGCTGACGAGTGAGCGCCCGGATGACTGCATCGGGTGGGATTTGTGGTTTTCACGGCGGCGCACGTGGCGCCGTCTCTAGGCTCCAACAACACGACGGTGGGCTCGCTGCCTGCCACAGGCGAACTGGTGCGGGAGAGAACGTGCTGCTCGAAGGCAAGCTGGTCCGGGACCGAATTCCGGAGATCATCCGCGAGGACGGACTCGAGCCCCAGGTCTACGTGGCGGAGCCGGCGGAATACCGCGCCCGCCTCCACGCGAAGCTGACCGAGGAGGTCCTCGAGGTCCAGGAGGCGGACGCGACCACTGCGCCGGACGAACTCGCCGACGTCCTTGAGGTCGTCTACGCCCTTGCAGCCGACTACGGCATCGACCACCAGCAGCTGGAGAAGATCCGCCAGGACAAGGCCGATCAGCGCGGAGGCTTCGCCGACCGCATTGTCTGGACCGGCAACCACTGATCGAGCGGCCGCCGGCCCAGACCGCATCTAGCCCGCCACCGTGCCGAGCAGCACATGGCTCACCCCGGACAGCGAGAGCCTCGGCGCCGAGTTCCCCGCGGGCGAAAGCCCTGCGTGCCGGCCAAGCAGCACCGCCTCCTCGGAGCTGATGCCGCGCTGGAAGGTCCCCTTGCCCTCGCTGGACCAGAAGCCGTCATGGTGTCGGGCCCAGCCCCCGGCGGCCGCCGCCTTCGTGATCTCCTCGGGCGAGCGAGTCACCACCAGCACGTGCCCTCCAGGCCGTACGAACGATGCGGCGTCCTGGAGGGCACGAACGCGTTCCCAGGGGTTGGGCAACACGTTCAGGACGAACGCCTGGGTCACCAGGTCGTACCCGCCGCGCTCGGGCCGCGGCCACCCGAAGTCCGCATGAGGGTCGTAGCCGTCCGCTTCCAGCCCGGCGGACCGGTAGTGCGCCACGTCCGCTCCCCGTCCGCACCCGTGGTCCAGCAGCGTCGATACGCCGAGCGGGCCGGCCAGCGTAGCCGTCACGGCCCGGGCAGCAGGGGACGGGCCCTGGCGGCTCATGGCTGTCTTGTGCGGCTGGTAAGCCCGGTACATGCCTGGAGCCGGATCGGCACCGGTTAGCTCCCCGATCGAGAACAGGACGTCCTCCGGCGGGTCCGCCGCGTCGGGCGTGACCGGGAGATCGAGCAGCAGGGCGGAGTGGTCCGTGAACGACTGCTCTCCGGTCCGCACCGTGCCGTCCGTGGTGACCGGCGTCTCGGGCGCCAGGTGGTCGCTGAGTAGTGCCAGGTCGCACCGGAAGCGGCTGAGCCGGCCGGAGAACGTGCGCTCGAAGGTGAACGTGGGGTCGCCCTCGCCCTTGCTGGTGTCCACTAGGCCAGCGGAGTCGAGCAGTTGCTCCAGAGCCTTGCGCTCGGCGTCGGCCGTGAAGCCGCTGACTTCGTCGCCGTAGACGCCGTCCTCCGGCCGGGGCGCCAGGTTGAAGTCCCCGCAGATCAGCAATGGCCGCCCCTTCTCGCCCGCGGCCATCGACGCGAGGTCGACGAGCTGAGACGCGCGCGCAGCGCTCGTGTACGCGTCGAGATGGACCTGCACGACGGTGAGCCAGCCCAGCTCCAGGCGCTGGGCCCAATCCGTCGGCGCCGACACGACCGGCACGCGGACCTCCTCGCGCACCCAGGTGGCCAGGTGGCCGTCGCCGCCAGCGAAGACGTAGCCCGGCAGAACCGGAGGCCGCCGGTCGGCCGGCTTGTACGGCTTGTACGGCTCCTGAGCAACGACGACCGCCACGTCGCGAGACCGCAGCCAGGCCGCGAGGTGGGCTCGGGCGCCGTCCGCGCCCATGCGCTTGTTCAGGTTGATCGAGGCGAGCATCATGAAGGGCTCCTTCGAGTCACAGGGGCAGCGGACGGCCGGAGGCGGCCTCTTCGCGGAAGGCCTCCCACAGAATGTTCAGCGGGTGGGAGGGACCGTAGGAGTCCCGCTCGCCCTTCCGTGCGAACACCCCGCTCACCAGCTCCAGCACGGGGTCGAAGTCGTCGGCGAAGTCGACCAGACGGAAGCCCTCGCCGCCGGGCAGCCGGCCTTGAACGGCGGCTTCGCCTATCGACCGGGCGCAGAGCATGCAGCCGTAGGTCATGCCGGACCGCAGCAGGGCCAGGCCGTAGTAGATGTCGTCGATCTCGGCGACGATCTGCAGGTGCGCGCGGAAGTCTGGGCCATACCAATGCTCGACGAAGTCCGCGATCACCCCGCGGGAGGGGATGACCAGCGGGAGGTTGCGCAGCCGTTCCACGCCGACCTTCCGGGCCGGCAGTTCGCGTACGGGCAGGTTGGTCAGCAGGGCCAGGCCCTCGCGGTGCCACTCCAGGAAGTCGTACTCCGGGGCGACGAGCCCGCCGTCGGCCGGCGCCGCCATCCCTCCGCAGAGCAGGTCCACCTGGTTGGAGTCCAGCCGCTGGCGGAAGTCTCGGGTGCGCACGTGGACCACCTTGAGCTCCACCTCGCGTTCCATGAACTCCGGCTCGATCCGCTCCCACACCCGCCCGAGGAACCCCAGGGTGAACTCCGTCGTGCCCACAGTCAGCTGGCTGCCGAGCCGCCGGCGGGACGCCGCGATGCCCTGGAGCCAGTCGGAAAACGTCGCGCGGATGCGGTCGACGACCTCAAGCCCGGTCGGGGTGAACAGCAGCTCGCGGCCCCGTCCCTGCTTGATCACGAGCAACTCACCTGTGAGCGCTTGAAAGTTGCGGTTGAGGATGTCCAGCTGCTTCTGAACGCTGGACTGCTCCCGCCCGAGGATCCGGGCCGCGGCCAGCGCGGTGCCCTCCTCGTGGACGACGACCAGCGTGCGCATCTGGTCCCAGGTCAGATCCAGCAAGTGCGGTGAGCAGCGCAGCAGATCGCCTCTGAACCCCTCGGGGCCGGGCACGGTCAGCGGTCCGAACGGTAACGAGCTCATGCTTCCCTCCCCTGTGCGACGGCGGCGCCGCCAGGCACCCATAGCTTGCACTGTCCGAGCGGACATCAGTAGTGGACTTCACCGCATTTCACGCCGAGAAAACCTCTAAATGTTCGGTCGGACATGGAGACATGGCGAGCTAACCAATGGACCATTTTCTCAGGCGCCTTCGATCCGATGGCGGCCTTCCACTCCACTGCCTCACGCCCAGGGGTGACCTATGCTCTCAGCCGAGTCGATCAAGCACCTCGCCGAGACGGGCGGGTTGACCTGGCCCGGGGAACTCCGCGGCGACGGCCTGCTACTGACGCTGGGCGACGTGATCCAGCCCCTGCACAAACCCCGCTACGGCATCGTCGACCTGGCCGACCAGGCCAGCATCGACGCCCTCTACGGCGTACAGATCGACAACTGGACCACCTACAACCTCCGCCCCCAGCAAATGGTCATCGTCCCCGTCGCGCAGCCGCTCACCCTCGGCCCCGACGTGTACGGGGTGATCGGAGGCCTCAGCCACCTCGCCCGCGTCGGCCTCGCCGTCCACATCACCAGCCCGTACGTCCTGCCCGGCTGGTCCGGCCACCTGGCCCTGGAGCTCGTCAACCACGGCCCGGCCACCCTCCGCCTGCGCGTCGAGATGCCGGTCGCCCGCCTTCTCCTCCTCCCCCGTGGCGGTGGCCCCGTCCCCTCCGCGCACCCCTTCTACGGCGACCCCACCCACCTGAAAAGCCGCTACGCCGACGAGTTCTTCGCCGGCCCGTCCGAGAGGTGAGACCCATGGACGACTGCCAGTTCTGCACCGAGTTCAACGAGCGAGCGCCCAAGACCCGCATCATCACCGAGGCCGACGGCTGGGTGCTGCTGCCCACCATCGGCTGCCTCACCCCGGGCTACAACCTCTTCATGCCGCTGGAGCACCTCGACGCGGCCGCCGACTTCCCCGCCACCGACCTCCACAAGGTCGAGGCCGGCCTGGAGACGATGCGCGCCCTGGTCCAGAGCCACTTCGGGCCGGCCATCGTCGCCGAGCACGGCCCGCGGGACTGCGAGCGCGGCGCGTCGTGCTGCAGCCACGTCCACCTCCACATCATCCCCGTCAAGGACGCCGACGCCATCCTCACCGCGTACGAGGAAGTCGGCGGCCCGGGCCAGCGGCTGGACTCCCTCACCGACCTCCCGGCCGCCGCGGAGAGCTCCTACCTCTACCTCTCGGCCCGCCCGGGCGAACACCACTACTGGCCGGCCGATGGCCGCTTCCAGCGTCAGTTCGTCCGCCGCGTGGTCGCCGACCAGCTCGGCATCCCCGAGCAGTACGACTGGCGCGACCACCCCTTCAACGACCACCGGCAGCTCACGTTCGACACCCTGACCGCGGCCCTCGCCACCGGCGCCTGACGACGCAGAGGGGGGACACCCTGTGACCACCACCCTGCCCCGCCCGCTCCACAGCCTCGGCCACCAGGAACTCGACCGCGCCGCGCGCGACCGCCGGTGGCCGAAGTGGGCCACCATGGCCGTCCTGCACAGCGTTGGCCTGCCCACCCTCAACGCCACCCTCTTACGCCCCGGCCAGACCCCCACCGAGATCCGTACCGCTGCCCGCGTCCTCGCGGCCGCCCTCGACACCGACCGCCTGATGATCCGCTCCGACGGCGGCGTCGAACGCAAGCAGTACTACCGCGGCGGCAACACCTTCCCCGTCGCGGACATCGCGCAGCGCGCCGCACCGCTCCTGGACGCCGGGCGCGCGGTCATCCTCGCCGGCCCCACCAACCGCTTCACCAACAAGCTCACCGTGATGGTCCGCATGGACCGCCCGGGCCCGGGCCGGCCGGGCACCTTCACCCTCGAAGGACTCGGCCCCGGCTACGACGTCGCCGACCTCACCCGCGGCGAGCTCCCCCCGCAGGTCACCGCCCAGCTCAACGATGTCGACTGGGATACCTTCAGCACCCCCCGCTGGAACGAGTGGACCATCACCGGCGACCAATGCCCCGGCGGCGAAGACGCCCGCCGACGGCGCCGCCTGGAGCGCCTCGCCTCCCAGACCCTCAGCGACGGCGGCCAGCTTTCCGGAACGCCCAGCGCCGAGAACGCCGAAGCCTGGCTCCGCGGCCGCGGGTTCCTCCACCTCTTCGGCCCCCAGAGCCCCCAGCCAGCCATGATGCGCCGCGCGGGCAGGCTGTTCGAGGACTCCTTCGTCCTGACTCGCGCCCAGCCCAACCGCAACTGGCGCTGCCTGGGCACCGCCTTCAGCGTCTTCGCCGACGCGCGCACCGTCTACTGGGACCTCGTCGACGGCGAGCGCAAGTACGCCGCGGCCGCAACCCCCACCCGCCGAGCGAAGGGAGCGGCCGCATGACCGACCGGCCGATCTACCTCGACCACCAGGCCACCACCCCGCTCGACCCTCGCGTGCTCGACGCGATGATGCCCTTCCTCACCGACCAGTTCGGCAACCCCGGAAGCGCCCACGCCTACGGCCAGGCCGCATCCCGGGCGGTCAGCGCCGCCCGCCGGCACGTCGCCCACCTCATCGGTGCGAAGAACCCCGTCGAGATCGTGTTCACCTCCGGCGCCACCGAGGCCAACCACCTCGCGATCGTCGGGGGTTCCCTGGCCGCCCGGCCCCACGGCGGGCACGTCGTCACCACCACCATCGAGCACAAGGCAGTCCTCGCCGCCTGCCAGTACCTCGTCAACCACCACGGCTACACCTGCACCCGTGTCGATGTGGACAGCCACGGCAGCGTCCGGCCCGACGACGTCATCGCCGCACTCAAGCCGGACACCGTCATGGTGTCAGTCATGCACGCCAACAACGAGATCGGCACCATCCAGCGGATCGAAGCCATCGCCGAGGTCGTCCACCACCGCCGGATCCTGATGCACACCGACGCCGCGCAGAGCGCCGGCTACGGCCTCATCGACACCTCCGGGCTCGACGCCGACTTCGTCTCGCTGTCCGCCCACAAGCTCTACGGGCCGAAGGGCATCGGAGCACTGTTCATCCGCGGCCGCACCCGCCTTACCGCCCTCCAGACCGGCGGAGGGCAGGAGCGGGGGCTACGCGCCGGCACCCTCAACGTTCCCGCCATCGTCGGCTTCGGCGCCGCCGCAGCGCTGATCACGACCGACACCGTCACCCCGAATGGAGAGATCCGGGCGCTGCGCGACCGCCTCGCACAGCGGCTCTGCGACGCGATCCAGGGCGCCACCGTCAACGGCCACCCTCGCCGCCGACTGCCGGGCAACCTGAGCATCACCCTCCCGGCCGTGGAGGCCGCCGACCTCCTGGACCACATGCCGACCCTCGCCGCCTCCACGGGCTCCGCCTGCAACACCGGCTCCGCCGAACCTTCCCACGTCCTGACCGCGATCGGCCTGTCCCGGGCCGCAGCCCGCCGGACCCTCCGCCTCGGCCTCGGCCGCACAACCACCGGCTCCGACATCGACCTGGCCCTCAAGATGATCGTCGGCGCCGCCGCGCACCCGCTCATGGCCTGTACGCCGGTCGGTGGAATCGACCAGTTTCGGTAGCCACCGCCTCCAGGCCGGCGCCACCACCGCTCCCCCTGGACCGTTTGGGGTCAGAGCTGCCCCCTTCGGCCGGGGATGTCAGAGATCGCAGGCCTCGCCCGAGCGCGCTGACCTCCGATCGGCAAGCCAGTCTGCCGGCCCCCGGCAAGGCAGGGAATGAGCCATGGGCCCGCCCGAAGTGGATCAGTTGCCCGCGTCCTGCGTGCTGTCGGCGTAGCTGTTGAACACGTCGAGCTCGTCCTGCTCGAAACGGCGGATGCCACCCCGGATGGAGTCGTAGCCCGCCACGACGGAGGTCGCGGTGGCGTAGACGCGCTCATCGTCTTTCACCTCGAAGTGGAAGGTGAGGGAGACCCGCTTCACGTCGGTCACCCAGGCTTCGATGCGGACCGGGGTCTCCCAGGTCTCGAGCGGGTGCTTGTAACGGATGGTCTGCTCGCGCAGGAGGAAGTTGCGGGCCAGGCGCTCGGCGGGGTCCTTGGGGACCAGCATGCTGAACATGCGCATGCGGGTCTCTTCCAAGAGGACGCCGTAACGTGAGCTGTTGAGATGTCCGTTCGCGTCGAGGTCCGACCAGCGAATGGGGCAGTGGTAGATGTGTCGAGACACAGCGGCTCCTGAGAGTTGTGGGATCTGCCGCGCCATCGAGGCGCCCGGCCGATCCAAGGAGGGGCTGGCGCATCCCCCGTTGCCGATGGCCCAGGAGCCGCGGGCATCGGCCGTCCGGACGTTCCGTGTCGTCCGGACGACCACGCCCCGACCTCCCAGCCCCCAGACGGAGACAGCACCAGTCGTGACAGTAAGTGGCTAGCTCTGGTCAACGAGCTAGCCACACCAGTTAGCGGCGCAGGTCCTCGCCCTGTTGGAGGTCGTTGAAGATCTCGCGAAGGAGGGTGGCCCGGAGGTCTGCCTGGGGCAGCTGCTCACTGAGTCGGCTGAACGCCGCTTGGACGGAGTTCGGCAGCGAGGCGCGCAGCAGCAGCTTCAGCTCCGCTCGGGCCTGGGGGTCGACGATCGGGTGGTGGATGCGGTCGATGACGGCTCCGGCCCCCAGCTGCGTGATGCCCCACTCTCCAGGCGCTTCCCGGATGGCCCACACCACGAAGTGGTTCTCGGGCGACAGGGTGAGCTGGCACTCCGGACCTGCCAGCGCACTGAGTGCGGGGAGCGGGACGCCGTCGGGGCCTGCGAGCGCCGCGGCTTCGTTGGCGTTGTCGACGACCAGGCGGGCGGTGAGCGCACGGGCCGCACGGCGGCGGGCGGCATCGGCTTCGGCCTGGGCAGAGGGCTGAGGAGCGGACAGGCTGGGCTCAGCATGGGCCCAGGCGTTGCGCTTGCCGCCCAAGGCGTCGGTCTCGTCATCGGAGGACTCGGTCTCGACCCAGGTGATCACTACGAATCGGCAGTGGGGCATCGACGCCGGGTACAGGACGTGGGAGACGACTTCGACGGTCTCCCAGCCCAGGGCGGGGATGATCATCCGGAAGACGTGGCCGTCCCGGTCGGCTTCCAGATCGGCCTCGGTGCGCCAGATCCGCTCGACGTCCGGGTTCTGGCGAACCTCGGCGATCAGGTCTATGAGCTCGGTGTTGTCCTTGTGGGTGGCCTGGGCGAACTTCAGCAGGCGAATGTAGGCCGCAGCGTGCATTTCCCAGTCGTGGTACTGGGTGCGCGCCTCGGGGTTCGTCAGGGCCCAGCGCATGAGGTTGGCGCGCGGCTCCATGACCCAGGGCCACCACTCGGCCATCGCCGCGTTGTACGCGAGGACGTTCCAGTTGCGGTCGGTGAGGTACGTAGGCGAGGGCATCTGCCTGTCGATCAGAAGGCGAAGTGCCCGGCGCAGCTCCGGACTGGCGTCGATCTGCGGGTCGCCGTCGAGCGTGGTACCGATGTTGTACAGCAGCAGGGCGTGGCGCTCGCTCTTGTCGAGTCCGAGCAGGTCCGCAAGCGCCTCGCACTGGGGCTTGGTGAACCGAGGCGGGACGGCCCCCTTCTCCACGTTGCGGTAGGTCCGGACCCCCATACCGAGGGCCTTGGCCACCGGGGACTGGGTGACCCCCGCCGCCTGGCGCCATCTCTTCAGCCAGCCACCGAACCCCATGAACTGACCGGCGATTTCCCCGCCGTTTGCGCCCTTGTTCTCGGCGCGGTCATCGCCGAAGGGGACTATCCCCTGAGCAACCATGAGGCTCTTCCTTTGTCTCCGCAGTCTGCAGGGCGGCATCCGGTCGAAGGTATGAAAAAAGAGGGGCAGCACGAATGCAGGCCCCCCGGCCGGATGTCTCCCACAAAGACGATACGACGACCTTGAACCCTTTCTGTAATTTGTGGCGTCGACCACAGGGCGGTTGGTTAAACGTGCAACCATGCCCACCTGCACCCAGCCGCCTTCCGTGACGAATCTGGACATTCCCAAGCCTGCGGTTTTCCATGATCGGAAAAGCGGCAAATCCTTGCCGGTTTTTCTTGCAAGGGGACGAATGATCATTCACGCCGCCGACGATCACGCCAGCAGATAGGTCGTCGCCTCCCAACCCCCTTTACAAATAGAAGGATTGGCAAGCATCTCCATGCAACCCCCATACATCCCACGCATCAATCTACGCGCGTGGATTCCCGTCGGGGTGCCGTTGACGAAGCCTTTGCCTGCGGGCTTAAATCCAAACCTGACCAGCCGGTACAGCGCGACAGCCTGCCGGTTCATGAACGTGGGGGCTCTTTTGAAGATCTTTCTTGGCGTGCCCGGAGTGCACGCGGACGACGGCGTCGAACAGCAGCCCACATCCGCACACGCCGACACAGCAGCAAAATGCTTGGCATGGGCAACTTTTCACGGTCTGTAGAGCCAGGTCTGGATCTTGCGTGGACGTCTGCGTATGTTCGTCGTCCCCAACCGGGAGGCAACCCGGTTACCGGCGACAGGAACACATGCAGGACGCACCAAGCGGCTAGTCCGTAAAAGCACTCGACGCCCGGGAGAAGGCAACTCCCGGGCGCCGGACGCGAAGAGCCGTATCTCCAGCCGAGGCAACGGCCGGAGAGACCCGTCATCACCGCACCGGCCCTTCCAACGGGGCACACCGGCTGCGGCATCACTCAGGGAGAGTTTTGCATGGGCACGCCCCTGCGCGAAAGGCCGGGCTTCCGGACCGTCGCCGCGGAACGCGCCGCGAACACCGCCCACCCGCCCATTTCGGGCCGCTGGTACGGGGGTGAGCGCTGATGGCACGCATTCGCACCATCAAGCCCGAGGCGTTCGAATCCGAGGACCTCGCCGCCGTCGATGTCACCGCGATGGTCACATTCTTTGGGCTGCTGACCCAGGCGGACGACTCGGGACGATTCCGCGACCACCCGGCCGTCATCGCCGGGCGGCTGTGGGCGCTGCGCCCGGAGCACACCCCCGCCCACGTGGCCGGCGACCTGGAGCAGCTGGCCGAGGCCGGCCTGGTGTGCCGGTACACAGGCTGTGACGGCAAGTCCTGGCTGCACATAGTGACCTGGGACCGGCACCAGAAGATCAACCGCGCCTCGGACTCACGACTGCCGCGCTGCCCGACCCACGAGGCAGCGAAGGCGTGCGGCGAGTGCGACCGCCCCCAGTGCCACACCCAGATCCGAGCGGGTGACAGCCCCCGACAGCCAACCCCCGAAGCCCACCAGGCGCCCGCGGGCACCGTCGGCGGAAGCGACTCCGTGACCGCTCATGGAGTGCTCACGCGAACCGTTCCGTCCGATTCGCCCGCATCCACCCTCACCGTGACGCGCGCCACTCTCGCCCAGGAGGCTGAGATCGTCGCCACATCGGTCCCGTGCCCGCCCCCTGCAAGCCCTGCAAGAGAATCCGCAGGTCAGGGCAGTGCGGCCCCGACAGAGCAGGTGGCAGGCGCCACATTCACTGAGGGCTCACGGTCTGGATCTAGGATCTTGGATCCTGGATCTTCCCGTAGGGGGCGCGATGCGCCCGCGCTCGGATCCTCCCAGGAAACGGTGCTGGAAGCGGCCGACGCGAGCGAGTGGTCGGCGAAGGTCTTGATGGCCGAGTATCTGCGCGCCTGCCCCGGAGGACGTCCGCCGAAGAAGGTGCTCGGGCACCTGGGCAAGGAGCTCCGCTCGCTGCTGGACGAGGGCTACGGCCCCGACGTCCTGAGGCCAGCGCTGGAGCGGCTGCGCGCCAAGGGGCTGAACCCCAGCGTCCTGCCGAGCCTGGTCAACGAGCTCCTCAACGCCGGCCCGGCGCCGTCGTCGAGCTCGAGCCCGTCCTCCGCCTCCGGCGCGGGGCTCTGGGCCAGCGCCTCCCCCGCCTACACGCCGTACCTCAACCCCACTGAGCCGACTGGCACCTTCGGAGTCGCCCTGTGAACCGCACCAGCCTCGCCCACCCTGAGACCACCGCGGACAACGCTTCGCTGACCTGGATGCGGCGCAAGCTCGCCGAACGCGGCATCGACCCCACCGCTCCCGTCGCGGACACCCCGGAAGCGATCCCCGCTCTTGAGGCCGCTCAGCTGCGAATCCCGCGCGACTACCGTCAGGCCCAGGTCGAGCATCCCGCCGTAGCCGAGTGGGTCCACAGCATCGCCGGCAGCGCCGTCGGCCACGCGGCGAGCCCGCTGATCCCGCACTGGGGGACGCCCGGGCAGCGGGAGATCACCCACGGCCGCAGCCTGCTGCTGTGGGGCTCGACCGGCGCCGGCAAGACGCACCAGGCGTACGCCGCGATCCGCGCCCTGACCGCCGCCGGGTGCGGGGTGCGCTGGCACGCCACGACCGCCGCCGACCTGTACGGCGAGATGCGGGCCCGAAGCGGCAGCGATCCCGAGTACCTCCTGCGACGGATCGTGCGGATGCCGCTGCTGCTCCTGGACGACCTCGGCGCCGCCAAGAGCAGCGAGTGGACCGAGGAGATCACCTACCGCCTGCTCAACTGGCGGGCACAGAACCACCTGCCGACGATCGTCACCTCGAACCTGCCACCGGTCCGCATGCCGGGTACGGGCTCCGGCACACCGGTGCTGCGGGACAAGGTCGGCGACCGCGTGCTGAGCCGCCTGTCCGGCATGTGCACCCCGGTCCACCTGGACGGCCCCGACCGCCGCTTCCGCGCCGCCTGACCCGCGGCGCCCACCACGTTCCAACGCCCGGCCCGCGAGCCGGTCCGCCGGCAGCCGCCGCGTGCCGCATCCGCTCGCCGCCGCCCGGCATGCCCTGGAGACCCTTCCCATGCGCCACATCACCACCAATACCCAGCCCTTTGCGGAACTGCGCGGCATCGCCGACATCTCGTGGCACGCCCGCGGGAGGTGCCACGACCTGGCCCCCGACGAGGCCGACCGCCTGTTCTTCTCCGCACCGCGCGCCCACGCCGCCATCGCCGAGGCCAAGTCGCTCTGCGGCGCCTGCCCCGTACGCCAGGACTGCTTCACGCACGCCTTGGACAACGACATTCGCTGGGGCATGTGGGGCGGCCTGACCGAGGCGGATCGCAAGCCGTGGCACGCCAAGGTCGCCAAGCGCCTCGACTACGCCCGGGTCCGCGCCGCGCTCATGGGCCGTGACGTCCACCTCACTGCGTCCGAGCGCGACGCCGTCACCCGCGCCGCCTACATCCGCGGCTGGAGCGCCCCACGCCTGGCTTATGCCCTCCGCATCGACCTCGACCACGCCCGCGACCTCCTCCGCGAGGCCCGCCACGCTGTGGCCGACCGCGACCGGTACTGGAAGGTTCCGGCTGCGGACAGCGAAGAAGCCGGCGCCCCGGAGCAGGGCGAGGAAGTCAGCAGCGAGACCGCCCCCGAGGAAACGTTCTGCCAGGTGCCCCGCCAGGTCCAGACGCACGAACTGATCAACGCCCTGAAGAAGGCGGCCTGAACTGCCCGGCGCTACCTCCCGCCCGCCCCACCAGCGGACGCACACCACATCCCCCAGCGAGCCCGGAGAAAGGGAGCCCTTGACCGAGGAGACCGCCGACCGATACGCCCTGATCGCTGCCGGGACAGTGATCATCGTCCTGACCGGTGCCGGATTCTGGCTCTCCTACGCCCACCTCGCCGAAGTCGCCGGGCGACACGGCTTGGACCGCTCGCCCATCCGGCAGTGGGCCTGGCCCGCCACGCTGGACATGTTCATCGTCGCAGGCGAACTGCTCATGCTGCGGGCCGGACTTCGCAGGGTCACGGACTGGTGGGCGATCGGGCTGACGGCTGTCGGGTCACTGGGATCGATCGCCCTGAACGTGGCCGGCGTGAACGGCACCACCGCCGGGCCTGTTCCGCTCCTCGACTACGTGGTCGCGGCGGTCCCACCGACCGGCGCGATGCTGGCCTTCGGAGTCCTGATGAGGCAGATCCAGCAGCGGGTCGCCAGGCCCGTCCGGAACGGCCAGACCGAGACCCGGACCGGACCGAGGCTGAGCGGGACCGCCGGACCGCAGGACCGCACAGATCCCCAGACCGGACCCAACCCGGACCGGACCGACACCCCCACCGGACCGCCTCGCCCCGGACCGAAACTCGGACCAGACCCGGACCCGAGCCGGACCACCGAACCGCAGGACCGCACGGAACCCCGGACCGGACCCAAACCGGACCGGACCGACACCCCCACCGGACCGCCCCGCCCCGGACCGAAACCCGGACCGCGTCAAACTCGGACCGGCCCGGTTCGCCCCCGGACCGTCCGGGCGAAGGTGGGTGCCGGACGGTCGGACCGCCGGACCGGACCGCGTCGCCTGTCCGAGGCCGAGGTCGTAGAGCTGGTCCTCCCCGACGTTCCCGCAGTCCTGGCGGCCGAGGGGAACGCGCAGATCACCAGGACGCAGCTGCGGGGCATCATGCGCGCCCGCGGAATCCCCCTCGGCAACGAGCACATCGGTCCCGTCCTGACAGCGCTTCGGGCCGCCACCGCCCCCACCACATCCTCCGAAGGAGCCACCCGCCGATGAAGACGTGCGACCGATTCACCGACCTGAAGGCCGGATACGAACGCGACATCACGTTCCTGCGCAACCACGCCACCCGTCACGCGGGCAGCACCGCCTCAAAGTCGAGCACGCGTCACGCCCTGGCGGTGAAGCAGAACATGGCCAAGGCCCTCTCCCGCCATTACACCCATTGCCCCCTGTGCGGGTGAGCCGCCCCCTGCCCGTACGGCGGGCCGGACCGACCAGCGCCCGGGCCGCCGCCCCGTTCCCGCACCTCTCCTCCCGGAAGGAGCCGAAAACGCCGATGACCTCAGCCGAGAACCCGCGCGAAGCGGAGCAGGACCAGCCCGTCCGACCGGCCGAGCCCCCCGGACGTGACCATTGTTCGCCTGGCGCCAACTCATACCCAGGAGGAGCAAGTTATCGGCCAAGACACTCTTCCCCGTCGGGGAAGCGCGTCTTGGCCAAACCCGCCCCAGGAGTGGCGGGAGCGGACCGGAGCCAGGGGGCGCCGGTCCACGAGGCAGCGACCGAGGGCGGATCGCAGCCGGAGGAAACACCCGCACCGCGACGCAAACGCCGCGCCACGAAGAACGCCTCCCGCAAGCGCTCGCCGAAAACCGCAGCCGACAAGCGCAGCTACGTGTGCAGCGTCCGCCTCAACGACGACGAGAAGCACCACCTCGCCACAGCTGCCGCAGCAGCCCGCACGAGCCTGCCCGCGTTCCTCGCCCGCAGTGCCCTCGCCGCCGCCCGCGACCCCGAGGGTGCCGCCGGCGCCATCGCTGGCGAACGTGAGCTGATCTCCGAGATGTTCGCCGCCCGCAGACACCTCGGCCACGTCGGCAACAACCTCAACCAGGTGGCCAGGGCCATCAACTCCGGCGACCGACCGGCGGACGCCCACCTCGACGCGGTGCTGACCGCCGTACGGCGGGCCACCGACCGGGTCCAGGCCGCCACCGACCGACTCCTCGAACACCGCTAGGAACACCCCACCGTCATGGTCCCCAAGATCCACAAGCGCGGGACGCGCACCATCGGCCTGCTGTACTACCTGTACGGCCCCGGCAAGGCCGAAGAACACGTCGACCCGCACCTGGTGGCGTCCTGGGACCACGCCGCCCCCGACCCCGGCCGCGACCCTGAGGCCACGTACAAGCAGCTGCAGCAGCTCCTGGACCAGCCCCTGGCCCTGCTCGACGAAAACGAGCGCCCGAAGAAGCACGTGTGGCACCTGTCCGTACGCAACGGCCCCACCGACCGGATCCTGTCCGACCAGGAGTGGGGCGACGTTACCCGCCGTATAGTCGCCGCCGCCGGCATCGACGACCCGGAGCAAGGCGCGGGCTGCCGCTGGGTCGCCGTCCGGCACGCCGACGACCACATCCACATCCTGGCCACCTTGGTTCGCGAGGACGGCTACCGGCCGGACCTCGATTTCGACGCCGTGCGCGTCCAGGCCGAAGCCCGCCGTCTGGAAGAGGAGCTGGGGCTGCGCCGCCTCAACCCCGGTGACGGCACCGCCGCGAAGCGGCCCACCAGCGCCGAACGCCACAAGGCCGCACGCCAGGGCCGTGAGCGCACCGCCCGCGAGGAACTGCGCGAGACCGTCCGACGGGCTGTGGCCGGAGCCGAGAGCGAGAAGGAGTTCTTCGACCGCCTGGGCGCCGCCGGCGTTCTGGTGCGCACGCGCGTCGCACCGTCCGGTGACCTCCTGGGGTACACGGTCGCGCTGCCCGGTGACGTCAACGCCCAAGGGGAGCCGGTCTTCTACCCGGGCTCGAAGTTGGGCCCGGACCTGTCCCTGCCTCGGATCCGGGAGCGCTGGTCGGGCCGCCGGACCCAGAGCCGGGTCGCTGAGCAGACGGTGCCGTCGGGGCCCGCATCGGCGCGGCGTCGGGCAAGCACGGCGCTGTGGCAGGCGGTGCTCGTCATGGACGGGGCGGACGACGCGGTGGCTGCGGCGTACATCGCGGCTGCCGGTGAGGTCCTGGACGCGCTCGCGAAGACGTCCGCCGCACACACCCGGCGCGAACTACGAGAAGCTGCCTTCGTGTTCGAGCGGGCCTCCCGCTCCCACGTGCGGGCGGAGCGCGGGCACGACCGGGCTCTTCGTCAGGCTGCCCGTGACCTGGTCTACAGCGGTCCGGCGCTCGGGCGGGGGGAGGACGGAGCGACGACCGCGATGGTGATCGACGCCGTGTTCTTCCTGGTGACCGTGGCCGCGCACTGGCACGGGAAGAAGGCACACGCGCAGCAGGCCGCCGCCGCCCAGCTGGCCGCCGAGCATCTGCGCACGGCCTACCGGGCCGCCGCCGCGCAGCCGATGGGTGTGCTGGCCGTACGGGGCCGGTCGCTGGCTCCTCCGGTGCTGCGCCGCCAGGTCCTGCGGGTCCGGGAAGCATTGCCGTCGGCGTTGGCGGAGCAGGTCCTGGCGGAGGCCGGGTGGGCGGCGTTGGCGGCAACCCTGGCCGATGCTGAGGCGGCCGGGTACGACGCCACCGCGCTGCTGGCCGATGCGGCTGCCCGCCGGGAGCTGGCGAGCGCCGAGTCGTTGTCGGACGTGCTGGTGTGGCGGCTGCGCCGCGCCGCGGACCTGCCGGCCGACGCCCAGGCGACACCCCTGCCCGACGGCGGCTCCGTCCCGTCGGACCCCGCCGGACGGAAGGCCGGAAACCCGGCCACGAAGGGCCCGCAGCGCCGCCGGAGGTGACCGGGCTTTCAGGGATTCGTGAGTTGCCGCGGATGGAGGCGGTGGGGCACGCTTCATGACCCGCCGCGGTGTGCGGGGAGCCAACTCTGGGAGGGGAGCCCAAGTGTTCGGTCGCAGGAAGGCGAAGCAGGAGCGTGGGGAGATGGGGCCGGCGGGTGTCCCGTGGCTGGCGTACCCGGAGCCGCAGTGGCCCGAGCCCGCCCAGCCGGCGCCCGCGCCCGCTCCGGCCGCTGCGGTAGTGGACGACTTCCTGCCGCCGGACTTCCGGATGGACACCGACGACGATCTGGCCGGCCGGTTCATGCCGTGGCGGCGCCCCCTGGTCGTCGAGGGTGAGGTCCGCGCCTGCTCGCAGTGCCAGGCGTACCGGGACTGGGTCATCCTGTGCACCCAGGGCCGGATCTGGCTGCGCTGCCGCGACGGACACGAGACCCTGGAGCCCCGCCTGGACGTGGCTTGGTACAACCGCAACAGCGGACCGAGCAAAGGCAAGTTCGGCACGCTCGAGGAGGGCCTGCGCTCCCTCGACCACTGATCAGGCACCGCGCCCCTGGACCCCCTGTATTCCTGCCCCGCCGCTCCGAGGAGGCGGCCACGGTCAGCCCACTCGCATCCGACCCAGGGAAGCCGTATGCGCCTGCGCCATTCCGCCATCCTCACCAACACCTGTCTCTCCCTCTGGGCCCTGACCGGCTGTTCCGCCCCGCCCTCCGACAGCACGCCCTCCACGGCACAGGCGGAGACACCCGTACCTACCGCCGGCGGCCACGGAGTGCTGCCGTCGGAGCGGCTGGCGGACAGGTTGCTCACCGCCGACGATCTCGGCCCCGGCTACGCCGCCCGCCCCGCCGCAACCACGGGTTCGCCCGAGGCGTCCGTCGAGGGCTGCCCACAGCTGGAGCAGCTGGGCGACACCGCGGACAACCCGTATGCGATGTTCCCGAACCAGGGGAAGCGGGTCTTCAACGGCCCCGGCGGCACCCAGCTGACCGAGGAGTTGTACTCCGCACCGCCTAGGGACCTGTCTGCAGGGGTCGGGCGGATCATGACCGCGATGGGCGCCTGCCCGTCGTACCAGCTGGTCACCGCCACCACCGTGGCGGAGGTCCGCACCCAGACGGTGCCGGTGCCCCGTCTCGGTGACGAGCAGTGGGGGCAGGTCCTCACCGTCACCGCCGGCGGGGGGCGCACCATCGTCCAGCAGACCGTGATTCGCGCCGGAGCTGTGCTCCTGGTCGTCTCCGGCAGCCCGGCTGAAGTCACGGTCCACGCGCAGACCGCCCTGGCCAAGGCAACAGCCCGCTAGAGCAGCAGCACGACACTGGATCAGCCGAAGCTCCGCTCGCCTGCGCATGCCTGTGCACAAGGTGGGCGGTGCCCTGGTCTACTGCGGACCAGGCCCATCGCGACAGCCGTCGGAATGGGGGCGTGAGAGTTCACTGACGCGCTGAAGGAGCGCGGAGGTTACAGGTCCAACAAGCTTCGCAGTTGCACGACCCCGGACCACAGGGCTTCGATGGAACTGTCGGCGGTGACGGGTGTTGTCTCGGTCCAGCCGTCGAAGGTGTCCTTCCCGTCGCGGACGGGCTTCCAGTCCTGGGCTCGCCACTCTGCGATTACCTCCCGCTCCAAGCGTTCAGCGTCGCGACCAAGCTCGAAGTCCAAGGTCTCGTGAAGCTGCCAACCCCTCCCCTTGTGCTTCTGTATCCGGCCGGTGTCCAGGTTGCAGATCCCCACTTTCGCCGCCTGGAGCCGCTCGTGGAAGAGGAGGTACACGAGTGCTGGCTGCTCCCGCTTGAACCCGTACGTAGCGCACTCCGAACAGCCGCTCCCGCGGCTGTTCACACTACCGAGCGTAGGATAGGTGACGGCTTGGCACTGCGGGTTGGTGCACTCACATTTCCAGCGCTCGCGCACGCCCGGGTAGGGCGCTAGCGGGCGCAGTCCGGCCTCGATCATGGTGTCGCGTGCGGCGTCTTCGTCGATCACGACGCCAGCGCACCACTTGCAGGCTTGGGCACCGCGACGGATCCAGCCGAGCCGCGGATAGATCGTCCGGTCTGACGGCCCCGGACAGTCTGTGGCCAGGCACCTACTACGCCAGCGTTCGTTGGCTCCCGGATAGGGCTCAAGCGGGCGTGCCCCGACCGCGAGCATTTCGCTGACGGCCTGTACTTCGGGCACGCGCTTCCGCCCGCCGCAGTGGTCGCACCCGCCCTGTCCGGCAAGTACGACATTGGCGTAGGTGGGGCTGATGTCGACCGCCGGGCACGCCAGGCACTTGCACAGCCACGGAGCCGTGGCCGTCTGGTACGGCTCCAGCGGCTCGACACCATGCTGGATCATCTCAAATGCGGCGCGCTCGGGCCGGACCGCGACCCGAGCGCAGTACTTGCACGCCGATCTCTTCGCCAGTCGTGCGTCTGAGAGTCGCGGGCGTATGTCGGCTAGCGCCCCCTCCCACAGACCGGGGCACAGCGCGCTCAGGCAGCGGCTCCTCCAGGGCACGTCCACGCCCGGGTACTCCTCCAGCGGCTCCACCCCAGCCGCGCGCATCTCCGCGACGGCAACGTCGGCCGGGACCTTGCGCTTCGCAGCCGCACGAGCGCGACCGCACGGGTCGCAGCCGCCCCTGCCAGGCTGCATTACGTTGCGATAGATCGGTGTGACGAAGTGGCCGTAATCCATGCACACGCTCAGCCAAGGCTTGGCGTTGGTGGGCCACACCGATATCGGCCACACTCCCTTGGCGATCATGTTCGCCTTAGCGACCTCGGGATCCAGATGGCGAGGCGCTTCACTCCAAAGGGCGTGTAGAAACTGCGTGTTGACATTCTGAAGGGTTGTTTCGCAGGACGCGGCCACCTTAGCGCGCACCACCAACAAGGCCAGCGACGCGGTGGTTTCGAAGCCCCTGTTCGCGCCAGAGCGTGGTCCACCATCGCTCTGTGCCTTGGGGCGGACCGCGCGGGAGAAAAAGCGGCCTCGCCGACACCAATCACGTCCAGCAGCACCACAACGGCCGACGGCCGGACCCATGGGGTCCGGCCGTCGGCGTGTCAGATAGTGGGTTGCACAGTGAGCTGCCCCTCACTGTTCTGCGGCAAAGTGTGGCGCAGCACCGGTGCGGGTGAGGTCAGAGAAGCGGCGAAGACCGCGACAAGATCATGTGGCGTGCTGGCGGAGAACATAGCGGCCCACAGGAGCCCGGCGCCCATTCTCGGTTCGCACCATGCCTGCCATCCCGCCGCTTCCGCCTCGGGATCGAGAACGAGCGGTTCCCCGTCCTGAATGCCGTCGTCCGGCAAGGTCGTCAAGACCATGCCAGCGGCCAGCCGCGGATCGGACATGGCGGTGGGGGTGTCGATGTCGCAGACCCAGCCGCCGCCGGCCAGCGCGTCGAGAACCGCTTGCGGTCCGGTGTAGCCGTGGGCGGGATCCGGGCGGTCCTCCAGGGCGAGCAGGAAGTCGGTGACAGCCTCGGGCGGGGTGCCGGCAGAGAAGTACGCATTCCACTGAGGAAGGCTGTCGGGGGTAGCCCGGGCCGAGACCGTCCACGCCACCGGCTGATCGCCCAGGAGGATTGGCTCGTCGGCCAGTACCCACTGCGCCCAGCTCAGGGCATTAGGAGCGACGTACAGGACGGTGCTGCGAAGAACCTGCCGGGCATCGTCGGACTCGTCGGGCTCGCGCCGGCCCCGGACGAGGGTGAGGCTGGTCCAGCCCGCAGCAGTGAGGTGGGAACCGACCTGGTCGGCGAGGAGGCCGTCATCACCGGCGAGATGGCGCGGGGTGACCCAGTACGCGGGAAGGGAAGAGAAGTCAGGGGACGGGGGCAGAAGTGCTCCTTGTCGTCAAGGGGTGTCGACGCGGCTCGTATCGCCGTCAGAGACGGCTCGCAACCGCCGTCCGCGTGCAGGCGGCTCGACTGGAGGCATCCAGGTGAGGGCTTCGGCGACCGGCCTGGGCAGGTTCCCGTATTGCACCGCCTTCGCGTCCTCGGCGAGATACACGACCGGTCGTCCGTCATGGCCCATGCCCACGACCACAGCACCCATCTTGTGGGCCATGGGGAAGAAGGGGTTGATCGCGAGCCGGACACGGGCGGAGGGGTCCGCCAGGGACAGGTGCTTCAGCAGGTCGGCGACGGTCATCTCGACGCCGGGCTCGGGCTGAGGGGCCACGGTTCTCCTCACGGGTGGAAAGCGCTGTGGTGGATGCGGATGTACGCCGCGCGGCCTGCGAGAACAGAGCACGGGGGACAGCGGAGCCGCCGGAGGACAGGAAGCGAGGACCCCAGCCGGAAGGCGGCGGCATGGTCAGTGCTGCCGTCGAGCGGTGGCGAGCACCTCGGAAACGGTAGCGGCCACGAGCCGTGCCGGGGTCTGTGGGTCGAAGACGATGCGGTAGCCGGGAACGTTCGCGGTGCCGGTAACGGCCAGGACCCAGCCGTCGTCCTCGGCCCCGGGCCGTCCGTCGGGAAACCAGCCGAGGTAGAGCCTGCCGTCGGCCGACGAGATATGAGTGTCGGCCCGGTCGTCGACGATGAGGGTGAAATCACCGTTCGCCTCGGGGAAGCAGTCGATGACCTCGGTCGGCTGACCGGGCCCCAGAAGCCAGCTATGCAGTCGCAACTTCTCGATCGTGGTGCGGAACCCAGCGTTCGCAAGCTCCACCGTCACTAGCACCACCTCTCTGACCTGCGAAAACCGCACGTCTTAGCGAAGGTTGTCTAGATTGACATGCGCTGCAACGTTGCACCAGTCCTTGCGGAATCATTCCCGTCTGCCATCGGCGAACTGTCGTCTCGCTCTGAATCACCTATGGCAGCCACCGTACCGATGCGCCCCCACAGCCATGGTTCGCCGGCCACCTACGAACTAGAGGACGGCAGCGCCTTTAACGCAGGGCCGCAACAAGGGGTTGCCAGAGACCATGCACCAGATTTGGAACAACGAGGTGCGCCTTCTGCCGGGCTCGGGTCATCACGACGTACAGCAATCTGGAGCCGGTCAGGTACGGCTCTCCCTCCGAGCCGTGGAACTCATTGCTACCGAGAAGCAAGATCGTAGTGTCGGCTTCCCGCCCCTTGGTCTGATGGAGGTTCATCACCTGGATCGGGGCTCGTCGGGCTGTCCATGTCCCGACCAGAGCTTCGTCTCGTACGCGGAAAAGCTCCTGCCCGACCGCGGCAGCATCGAACGAGCCTTGGCCCGCGTGGCGTAGGGCGATGCTGGTCTGGCGGGCTGCCTGAATCCAGGTCTCCTGGCCACGGGCGGCACCGACCGTGCTGTAGGCGCTCGTGATCACTTCGGAGAGTCGTGCAATGTCGGGCTGCCCGCCCTCGCCGACCGAGGCTCGCAGGTCCCGTGCCAGCCGCTGCAGTGCATTGCGTAGGGGCAGGTTGGTCGCCGGGTTGAGCATCTGCTGGGCGAGCGGAACCACCCTGTTGCCCTTACGTTCCGTGGCCTGGACGTAGACGGCCAGGGCACGGAGAACCCCAGGGTCGGGAAGGTCCAGCGCGTACTTCACCAGGGAGAGCTGCGCGCCGAGTGCCTCACCGTGCGCCTCGGTGAGGCCGACTTGCTCGTGCACGAGTCCGTCGGCGAGGAGCGCGTCGGACAGGCTGGAGGTCGCCACGTTGGTGTGGGTGAAGATGCTGACGGTGTCGCCGGCCTTCCGCGCGCGGCGTGCGAGGCCGATGACCTCGGCATGGCCGTGGCCGCTGGCGTAGTCGGTGACCGAGATGCGCCCCGCACTGGCGGCGGTGCGGATGGCGTCATGGGTGAAGTCGCGTCGCATGGCAGCTTCCGCGGCGGCTGGCAGAGTTCCGCTGGGATCGCGGTAGCTAAGCGGCGGCAGCATGATCCTGACAGCACCGGGCATTTGCATTGTTTCGGCGATCCGTGTTTCGGCGTTGATCTGCTTGAAGCCCGCGTAGATGCACTGCTTGGTATCGCCCAGCAGGATGCGGCGTGCGGCCGGCGCGATCTGCTGAAGGAACTGCCATTCCTGATCGTCGGTATCCTGGAACTCGTCGCAGATGATGAGGCCGTACCGCTTGCTGTAGTGGTTGCGCACCTTTTCCAGGGCAAGCAACTCCATGGCCGCCGGGACAAGTTGGCTATAGGTGAGGCCGGGGCCGGCACCGCCGACGAGGCGCTGCGCTTCGCTCAGGACGGCGAGGGGCTGGGGATACCCGTGGTGCGGGCCGAAGCTGTTGATGATGCGCCAGGCGAAGCTGTGGAACGTAGCCACTTCGAGGCGCGAGGCCAGCGGTCCGATCACGTCGGACGAGCGGTCGATGATCTGGGCCACCGCGGTGCGGGAGAAGGAGAGGAAGAGGACCCGCTCCGGTGCGGGCAGCCTCGTCCTTCGGCCAGCCTGGTGGGCCGCTCGGCGTCGGAGCGTGAGTCGTTCGTCAGCGTCTTCGAGGTGGCGGCGGGCAGCTGCGACGGCAGTTGTGGTCTTGCCCGTTCCGGCACCCCCGAGTACGACGAGAACCGGCGCGGTGCTCTCGACGACGGCCTGCTGTTCTCCCTTGGCCTCGTACGTCACGCTGTGTCCTCGCCTGGGCGGCTGACACCGTCAAGGACGATCACCGTGGGGCCGCTGTAGCTGGAATCGGCTGCCGTGGCGATGGCGTCCAGAATGGCCGCCAAAAGTGGCGGGTGCACCACGGGATTCTCCTCTTCCGGCTCCCCGCTCTGCTCTTCCGTGGCCCCAGGCTGCAGCCCGCGGTAGAGGGCGTCGAGGAAGGGCTCGTGCAGGCCCTTCCTGTGGAGTGTCTTGCAGAGATTCGTGACGGTCTGCTCAGTGGCTTCGGCAGCCAGGGGATCCGGCTGACCGAATACGGTAAGGAGCGAACTGGCCTCCGTGGGCTTAGCCAACTGGACGCCGGCGGTGATCGCGCGTTCGATCGCTGTGTTCTCCGGAAGCTGGACGACGACGTCGCACGCCTTCTTGACTCTGTCGAGCTGTTCAGCCGACTGCTGCGAAGGCTTGTCAGCGTCCACTACGCCGATCACGCGGAAGCCGAGCTGCTTGGCGAGATCGGCGATCCGAGGGACCTGGTCGATGCCGCCGTCGGAACCCGTCCCGGCGGCGACCAGGCGGACACCATAGGCGGACAGGGGCAGCCTGTGGGGAGGGTAGCGCCGGTTAGCCATGCCGAGGACCGCGACGTCGTGCGGCCCTTCGGTGACCGCGACGACGGGCGCGGTGAGCGCGGGCAGCAGCTGCGTGTGGAGCTGGCGGTGCGCGACGAGCTGCTTATGGTCACTGACCTGTGGAAGCTGATGGTGGGTCCGCTGGCTCCCGTGGCGGACCAGGCGGACCACCTCGCCGGGTTCGAATGCGCGCGCCACTTCAGGCCGGCGGGTCGACAGCCACGCCTGCCCCGACCGGTTGCGGATTAGCGACGCCAGATGCTCAGCCGTGGCGGCGTCGAGCTGGTCTCCGAAGTCATCGGCGAGTACCACCGCGCCAGGGACGTCCGCGAGCAGCATGGCCTCGGCCATGGAGAGGACTGCGGTCACGGTGCTGCCGTGGTTCGTCAGGGTCAGCGGTCCGGCGCTGTCCAGACGCAGCGCGGCCCGCAGCGTACGCAGAAGTGCGCCGACAGATCCGTCCTCGGCGAAAAAGCCAACGTCCCCGGCGGTGATCGGGCTGTCCCCAAGCCGCTTCCCAGTGCCGCCCACGGCCAGCACGGCGTCCACGGCTGCGGTGACGGCCGGGTCCTGGGACAGAACGGCCACGGCCTCGCCGACCGCATCGCGCAGAACTTCGAAGGCGGCCACGGCAGCCTTGGGGTCCCGGTCCTCGATGTACCGTCGCAGGCTCCCGCCTGCTCGAAGCTGCAGCGGCACCCCCGCGTTGAGGGTGATGACTGGAAAGGCCCGGCGCACGGCAGCCGACACCCGCACAAATTGGTTGGTCTCCGGATTGCTGCGCACCGGGTAGTAGACGACGGACTCCAGCGCCTCGGTCTCGGGGTCGTAGCTGAGCCGATAGGTGAGACGAACACACTGGGGAGCGGACGGGTCCGCCTGGTCGCTCTCGGAGGCCATCCCCATCACATCCAGCGGCTCGAGGTAGCCGTCGACCAGCTGCTCGATTTCCGGGTCGAGATCGGACAGGGTGACCTCCACCTCTGCCACGGACGCCCGGAGCGGCTCTGCCGACTCAGGCGATGCCGCTTCCGAGTCAGCCTCGGACCCGGGATTACCGTCCTCGCGATCTCCGGCCGCATGCACACTCTGGTGGAGATCCGACAACGTCGGAGGATGCGCCGCTCCCGGGTCGAGCACGCGCGCCAGGGCCTCGATAGCATCACTGCGGCCAGAACGGGGCACGCCAGCCACAACCACGTGATCGCGAGGGCGCAGGTCGAGGGACTTCCAGCCCCGGAAGTCCGATATCAACAGTCGAGTCACTCGCACAGCACCATCATCGCGGACAACGGCCTGGTGAACCATGGCATTTACCGCAAGAAGTTCAGAACGGGCGCGCGAAGCACGATAGGGCCGCAACCGATCGACGCCCATCCTTCCGCTACAGCTCTGCTTGGCACTGATCCCCCTCGGCTGCTGCGGGCTGTCCAGTGGTTCAGGTCCGCGCGGCGAGGAACGCAGCGGCCCCGGGAACTTCATCGAGTTCCCGGGGCCGGTGACCGTACTGGTACGTCAGTTGTCGTCGGTGCGCCGGTGCTGGCCGGTGCCGGTCTCGCTCTCTTCGTTCTTACGGCGGCGTGCGGCGTAGACGGCGCCGCCTCCGGCGGCCAGGAGGAGGCCGCCGATTGCCAGGAGCCATCCATTGGTGCTGTCGGCGCCGGTGTGGGCGAGGGAGCCTTCGGGCTTGGCGTCAGGTGCGGTGGGGGTCGAGGTGGCGGTGCCGATCTCCGGGCTGCTGGAGGGGGATGCGGTAGCGGTGGGCTCCCCGGTGCCGATCGAGGACGAGCTGGTCGGCGCGGGCTGGGTGGTGGGGTTGCCGGTGGGGTTGGCCGTCGGCTTCCCGGTCGGTTCCTCGGTGGGCTTGGTCGTAGCCGCGTTCGTGAAGGCCGCGGTGATCTCGGCGCCGGGCTTGGCCGTGATCTCGACGGAGGTGGTCTCCAGCCGGTAGCCGTCCGGGCCTTGGTCTCGGTGGCGGTGTAGGCGCTCCCGGTCTTCTTGCCGACGGGGAGGGGTGCCTTGGCGGTGCCGTCCGGGCCGGTGGTGAGGGTGAAGGCGCCCTTGTCGTCCTTGGCGTCCTTCGGGGCGATGTTGACGATGGCCCCGGCCAGGCCCTTGCCCGTGGCCTTGTCGGTGACCTTGAGGGTGAGGCCGGCGGACTTGTACGGGTCGGTGATCGCAAGGACCTTGGGCTCGCCGGGGGCGACGACGACGTCCTGGTCGGGGACGGTGCCCAGCAGCGGGCTGCCGGAGGCGGTCTCCTTGAGGCGTACGACGCCGGGGGCGAGGTCGGCGAAGGCCAGGGTGCCGTCGGAGCCGGTCTTGCCCTCGGCGAGCGTCTCGCCCGCGGAGTCGAGCAGCTGGAATGCGGCTCCGGGGGCGGGCTGGCCTTCGGGGTCCGTCTTGACGATGCGCAGTCCGGCCTTGTCCGCCGGCGCCGGGTCGCCCTGGTCCTTGGGGGCTTCGGCGGACGGGGAGGGGGCTGCGGTGGCCCCGGTGGCCGGGCTGGTCAGGACGGTGACGGCGGTCAGAGCGAGCGCAGTGAACAGGAGGGGACGGTGCTTCATCAGGGTGCTCCGGGCGGGATCGTGCGGTGCGGGGGGACGGTGTAGTGCGGGCTCCGAAAGCGGGCCCGGCAGCGCGAGGGGTCAGCTGGGGGCGTCGCCCGTACGGCGGCGGTTGATCAGGTAGAGGCCGCCGCCTGCGGCGAGCAGGGTGGTGGCTCCGCCGGCCAGCCAGGTGGTGGCGTCGGCGCCGGTGTGGGCGAGGGAGCCGGGCGGCGTCGTCGGCGGGGCGGTGGCCGGGGGTGTCGCGGGCGGGTTGCTCGGGCTCGGCGGCGTGGTCGCGGTGGGCTTGTCGGCGAGGGTGACGGTGACGTCGGCTCCGGGCCGGGCGGTGAACGCGACCGGTGAGGCGTCGAGTTGGTAGCCGTCGGGGGCCTTGGTCTCGCCGGCCCAGTAGCGGGTGCCCGCCTTGAGCGTGACGTCGAGGGGGACGGTCGCGGTGCCGTCGGTCCCGGTGGTGAGGCTGGTGATCACCTTGCCGGGGGTGTGCTTGCCGGTCTTGTCCGTCTCGTCGGAGCGGATGGCTATGACCGCGCCCGGCAGGGTCTTGCCGGTGTTCTTGTCGGTCTTCTTCACCGACAGGCGGGCCTTCTTGAACGGATCGACCAGGTCGAGGGGGTTGGCCTCGGCGGTGCGTCCGGCAGTGATTGTGATGGTCTGCTCGGGGACCAGGTCGTGAACGGGGCTGCCTGAGGAGGTCTCGCGCAGCCGGTAGGTGCCGGCGGGGAGCTCGTCGAAGACGAGGCTGCCGTGTTCATCCGTCTTGCCCGCGGCGACCTGCTTGCTGTCGGAGTCCAGGAGCTGGAACGCGGCGCCGACCAGGCGGGTGCCTTCGGGGTCCTTCTTGCGGATCGTCACGCCGCCGGTGGCCTCGCCGACCGTGATGGCAGCGGAGTCCTTGACGCTGGTGGTGCCCCCGGCGAGCAGCATCCGCTGGGCGGCCGGGTTCTTGGGCGTGAGGACCTGCAGTCCGACGGCGGGCAGCCCCTCGGCCGTTGCGGTGACGCTGGCGGTCCCGGGCTTCTCGGCGGTGAACTCCCAGGAGCCCGTGCCGTTGTCGTTCGTGGTGACCTTGCCGGATGCGGTGCCGGAGCTCGACTCGGCGAGCGTGACGGCAACCTTCGGGACCGGCGTGCCGACGGTGGTGGTGACCTTCACCACAACCGTGACCTTCGTCCCGGCAGTGGTGTTCTTCACCGACGGCGTGATCTGGAGGATGTAGGGGCCAGCGAGCTTCTTGGCCTCGGCGACATAGCCCTGGGCGAGGGTGCGGGCGGTCGGGGAGACCACCGGATACGCCAGGCGCTGCTTGCCGCGATCGCCGTCGAGGGCGTAAGTGCCGCCGGCCAGGTACTCGTACACCACGGCGTCGACCGCGGCGGCCTGGGCGTTGTCGCGGGTCTGCCCGTACTTGCCGATCACGTAGGCGGCCTGTGCCAGGTTCTCCTTGGTGAGGGCCTTCCCGGTCACCGACGATGTCCAGGACGGGACCGGCTGCGGGTCACCGTAGCCTCCGGCGTCGGCCGGGCCCTTGCGTTCGGGGTCGGCGCAGTATGTCTCGGTGTCGCTGCGGACGGCCGGGCCGGGCGGGCCGTAGGCGCCGATGTGGCTGGAGGCCGCGTGGCCTTCGGAGTCCGGAATTGTGTAGCCGGGGCCCAGTACCGCGGGGGCGTCCGGGGCTGCCATGGCCTGCTCGGGCAGCAGGGTGCCGGCGGCCAGGGCGGCGACGGCGACGGCCAGGTGAGCGGGTCGGGCGAGGCGAAGGCTCATGTGGGGGAAGAGGTCCTGTCGGTGGAGAAGGGAATGAGGGTGCGGACGCTGGTGCGTCAGTGGACGCTGGGGCCGCCGACGGCCGAGCGGGGGATCGGCTTACCGTGTCCGGGCCGGGGAGGTCCGTGCCTGCGGCACCGGAGCCGTGAAAGGAGGCGGGCCGGTGCGTACCGGCGGGGCGCCGGGGATCCACATGCGTACGTACTGGTCGATCGCGGCTCGCAGCCGGGTGACGTTGATCCCGGCCCACGGCGCGTGCTCGCTGTGGCTCCAATCGGTGAAGGTGCCGTACCCGTCCTGGCCGGGCTTCTTGCCGCGGCGCCGGTCGCGGACCTCGAAGGCGCCGTAGTCGGCGAAGCGCAGCACCGCGGTGTCGATCGGCCCCTGTTCCATGTGTACGACCTGCAGGCGCAGCCCGTCGTAGCGCCCGGCGTAGATCGTGGGGGCGAAGTCGATGCGCAACCGCAGCGGGAGGTCCGGTACGGGGGCGGCGTAGTAGGCGTCGCCGACGACGGCGGCCTCGGGGTACGGCAGCGTGAGGTGGTCGGCGAACAACTGCTCGGCGAACAGGGCCACAGGGCTCCCTCGTTGATCGGTCAGCGCCGTGCGGCGGGGCGCGCAGGCAGGCCTGCGGAAGGGGTGGCGGTGCTCCAACGCGGAACGCTGCCGACCGGGACAGGCGGGCGGACCCCGAGGCGCGGGCGGAGGTCGTGGGGCGTGGGCACCGCCGGGCGGGGCGGTACCACCGGCGTGAGGCTGGCGCGGGCGGCGAGCTGCGGGTGGAGGCTCTCGCGCCAACGGGCCACGGGAGTCGGATCGGTGACAGCTGCCGCCGTCGCTGCGATGAGGTGGGAGGGCGTACCGCCACTGAAGGTGATCTCCGCGCGGGTGCCCCAGCCCGGCGGGCCGGCCCACAGCTGCGTCCCGTCCTCCAGGTCGCGGCGCGAGCGGTTGATGTAGACCCCCGCGTTGCGGTCCGGGGCAGCCAGCTCCACGGTGCCGACCTCGGCGCCCGTACGCTCCCAGCCGGCCGCGACCAGCGGTGCCACGCTGTCAGCCCAGTACGCCGACGGGGCCGCAAGGAAGCGGTCCTGGCCGTCGGCCCAGTTCTGGGCGAGCACGGCGGTCAGGGCCGCGACGAGCTCGGGCGGGGTGTTCTGGTTGACGATCGCGGTCCACTGGGGGCCGGAGACGGCGTCCGGCGCGGCACTGATGGTCCACAGGTCGTAGTCGTCTCCCGCCCAGCCGATACGGATACGGTGGTCCGGACTGGTCACGACGAGCTGGTGCGGGCCTTCGTCGAGGTGGTGGTGGGGCCAGTGCGCGACGGGCGCGAAGCCGGCATCGCCGTAGCCGGGTGATCCGGCGAGATAACGGGGCGTGACGTGAACATCGCCATCCACGGGAGTAACGGTGGTTCGGGGGGCGGTTACGGGCAAGGGCGTCTCCAGGGCGGAAGGGGTGGCATTCAGCGGACGGCGAGGGCAGCGGTGGCGGCGAGGACCGGGCGAGAAGCGATCGCGGAGGGCAGGAAGACGTCCGGCCCGCGGATGGCGGCCAGGTCGGCGAGGACCTCACGCTTGGCCTGGGCGCGCAGGGCCGGGGTGAAGACGTCCTCCTCGAGCCTGCCGTCCGCGGCGGCATACGGCCGGAGCCGGGCCAGGATGCGGGCGGCGGCGGCCGGGTGCTCGGCGACGAGGCGGTCGAGGGCAGCGTCCAGGGCCTGGAATCGCAGGTCGTGGTCGGGAGCGGCGCCGCGCCGGTCGGTGACCGTCCCCGCGTACTGGTGGATCAGGCGGGCTTGTTCGGCCCGTCGCTGCCAGATCGCGACCAGGAACCGGCGCGCGTTGAGGATCTTGAAGGCGTCCTGTTCGGGCAGGTGGAAGAAGTCGCCGGGTAGGGCACCCAGGGCGGAGGGGCTGGAGGCGCGGGCCAACGGCACGGTCAGGGTGGCGAGTTCCTCCAGTGCCGTGTTCCAGCGCCGCTGCAGCAGCGGGTGGCGCAGCGCGGGGTCACGGTCGTTCTGGTCGCGGGCGTCGTCGGCGACGGCGCTGCGGAACGCCACAACTCCCCTGGCCAGCAGCTGCTCGACGCCCGGCGTGCTGGGGGCGGTGAGGTGGCCGTCGGCCCAGCCTTCCTCGATCGTGTCGAAGATGTCCTTGGCGAGCGGGCGTGCGGGCAGGCCGGCAGCGGCCTGGGCCTGGGCGAGGAGCTGGGTGAAGCGGGCGGGGTAGGCGTGGGCGAGCCAGCCGCGGGCGGTGGTGACCGTGTCGGTGGAGGCGGTCCCCGCGGCAGCGTCGCGCGTACGGCTCTCGGCTCGGCGTAGCGCGGCGGCTTCCCGGTGGACCTGGTGGAGGGCGGTGCGTACCTGCCGCAGCTGGCGGGAGGTACGGGCAGTGCGCGGGTCTCGGCGGTAGGTCATTCGCTCGACGGCGACCTGCAGGTCGCCCTCGGCGAAGGTGAGCGCATCGCGCAGGTCGTGGAGGCGGCCGGGAGCGTGGAGGAGGTCGTGCTGGGCGGGGCGCAGGTAGCCGGCGGCGTCGGCTATCGCGGCCGTCACCAGGTGATCGAAGCGGTCCTGGAGGTAGTCGGAGAACGCCGTGTCGTCGAGGTCGGCGACTTCGCGTAGGCGGAGGCGTCGGTGCTGCGGCTGGGGAACGTCGGAGGTCGCGGGCATGGTGGTCCTTTTCCAGGGTTGGTGGTTGGGGCGTTCAGGCGGGGAGCGGGCGGCGGGTGGCCGGATGGGTGCGGAGTTTCGCGAAGGACACGGCAAGTCCTGCGGCCTGCAGGACGGCGCAGGCGGTGATGGCGTGGCCGAGGAGGTCGGGCGGGGTGAGCGCGACCAGGGCTCCGGCGAGGGGGAACGGCGCGAGTAGCAGCAGGATGATCAAGCTGAGGGTGCTGCCGAACACTTCGGCGGGGACGAGGTGGGCGCGCAGGGTGCGCAGCACCACGGTCATGCCCGCCTCGCCGGCCATCAGCAGCGCCACCAGGACCAGGAAGGTGGTGTAGGTGTGGGCGGCTGCCAGAGCCAGGCAGGCCAGGGAGGCGAGGGCTGCTGCGGTGGCGCCGACCGGCCACAGACCGGCCCGGTCGATCGCGAACCGGGCGAGGGCGACCATGGCCAGGGAGGCGACGGCGGCGGCCGACCAGACGAGGCCGACCTGGCTGCTGGTGCCGCCGAGCTGCTGGATGACCAGCACGGGACCGGCGGCCTGCACGAGGCCGATCGCGGTGTTGGACAGCACCAGTCCGACGCACAGCCAGCCCAGCGCGGGCAGCGAGCGCAGGGTCCGCCAGCCGATCCGGAGTCCCTGGGCGACGGGGACCGGGGCGTCCTGGGGCCAGGCGGGGCGCTGGCGCGGGGCCAGGGCCGCGCCGAGCAGGGAGCAGACGGCGATGGTCAGGAGCATGCCGGTGGCACCGGTGTACTGCAGCAGGACACCGGCCAGGGCAGGGCCGGCCAGTGTGGCGCCCTGGTCGATGCCGAGCAGGACGGCCTGGACGCGGTGGGCGTGGCCTCCGGCGTCCCGGCTGGCGACGCCGCCCGCGGTCTCGGCCGCGATGTAGGAGAACTCCGTGAGGACGCCGGTCAACGCGGCGAGCAGCATGACCGTGGCGATGGCGACGGTGCCGCCGACGGTGGGGAGCACGAGGGCGGCGGCCAGGACGACGAGCGCGCGCAGGACCGAGGCGATGCGCAGGACCCGGGTGCTGCCGAAGCGGTCCACTGCGGCGCCGGCGAGGGCGAACGCGCCGAGGCGGGGCACCCATTCGAGCATGAAGGCGATGCCGGTCAGGGTGGCCGAGTCGGTGACGGCCAGGACCAGCAGCGGGATGCCGTACGTGCTCATGGCGAAGGCACCGGCATCGGCGGTGCGCGGGACATAGACACCGCGGACGGGCCCGAATGCGGGGACGCGGACGTGTCGGCCGGTGGGTGGCCGCAAGGCGGCGTGCTTGGGAGGCATCGTGATTCCGGGGAGGTGGGACGGATACGTTCGGGGGCCGGATCATCGGGGTGGTGACCGTCGGTCCGGGCGGCAACGGCCTTTAGTGGCCGGGGCTGTGAGCGGGCGCAGGGAATGCGTCGTGCGGGAGTGGGGTGTGCTGCCGGGAGCGGCGCGTGCGCCGGTGGCGGCCCAGGCGGCGGCCGGGGCCGAGCTTGGGCCGGGCGACGATCAGCACGGTCAGCGCGGTGGCGGCACCTGCCGCGGGCAGGGCGGCGAGGATCTGCGGGCTGTCCGAGAGGGCTCCGGCGAGCGCGGTGCCGGCGGCCTGTCCCGTGCCGACCGACAGGATCAGCCAGGCATACGCCTCGGTGGTGCGGGAGGCGGGGGCCAGGGCGTCCACCACGTGGAACCCGTTGGTGATGATCAAGGTGAGGAACAGGCCCGGAATCCCGGCGAGGGCGATGGCCGCTCGGGGGCCGGGGTCGGCCAGCAGGGGCAGCCAGCCGAGAAGGAACAGCGTGCTGGTGGTGATCAGTTGGGTGGTCGTGGTGCCGGGCCACGTCCTGCGGGCATAGACGAGACCGCCCAGGAAGCTGCCGGTGGAGAACGCGGCCGGCAGCACCCCGGAGAGCGTGGCCATCTGGTGCGTGGCGGCCATGTCCGCAGCCCAGACGTTCATCGCGCCGAGCGCGAAGCCGGTCCCCGCCAGTGCGGTGAACAGCAGGACCAGGCCGGCACTCATCAGCCGTCCGGTGCCCGAAGGCCCGTCTGCGGCCGGGCACCAGTAGCGAGAGGGGCCCGCGCTCAGAACGATGGCCGACCCGGCGAGCCCCAGGGCCGCGGTGGCCCACAGGGCAATGTCGGGGTTGTGCGCGGTCGCCAGCCACGAGGCGAGCAGGGGACCCACGATGTAGAGGAGCCCTTGGGAGCCGGTATCCAGGGCCTGCACGACGCGGCGGCGCCCGGCATCGGGCAGGACCGCTGGCCACAACGCGCGGAGGCTGGCCTCCAAGGGCGGGGTGATCAGCCCCGCGAACCCCACGACCGCGGTCACGGCCGCCGGCTGTCCAGCCGCCCCGATCCACGGGAGCGCCACCAGGCAGGAGGAGTTGAGCAGAACGGCCGGAACGGAGACGCGGGTCTGCCCGTACTTGTCCATCAGGCGGCCCTTGACCGGCTGCGAGAGGCCCGAGGCCAGCCCGTAGATCGCGGCGAGGAGTCCGGCGAAGGCCAGCGACCCGCCGCCCGCGCTGATCCACAAGACCAACGAGACGGGGACCATGCCGTTGGGCAGGCGCCCGATCAGGGTGCCGCCCAGCAGGCGGGCCACGTACCGGCTGCCCAGTACGGCCCCGTACGTGGCCGATGGAGCGGTTGCGGTCGAGCGAGCGGTCAACGGGCGGGGCTTTCCATCAGGGCTCAGCGCCAGGGCGCCGGGAGCGAAGGGGATACCGGCGGCGGGCGGCCGGAAGGTGGCAGAGAGCGGCGGGGGTTCATCGGCTCGGGCCCGTGGTGGCTGCGGAGAACAGCTCGCCGGGCCGCCAGGCGGTGACCGGGGCGGGGGCCGGAGGCTGGCTCACGGCAACGGCCTGGCTGGCCTTTCGGGCCTGGTGGGCTGCCCACTGCCCGGAGCGGGCGGCAGCCGGGATGCGAGGCGTGCCCCACACGGGGTGGCTCTCGGCGTCCGGCAGCGGGCGGGCGGTGGCCCACGCAGACAGGGCCCGGTAGATCGGGGCGAGGGCCTGGCCCGGGGCGGTCAGCTGCAGGGAGGCGACGTCATCGCGGGAGACGGAGACGATCCCGTCGTCGATGAGCCGGCGGATCGGCGAGTAGATCGCGCTGGGGCTGTGGTCGGCCATCGCCTCGGCGGAGAGCGCGGCCATGGTCGTGGTCCCGCGGGCCTTGAGGGTCCACAGCAGCACGGTGGCGTGCCGGTGGCCGATCACGGCGAGGGTGTCCTCGGCGTTCTGCGCGGCCGGGATCCGCTCCGGTTCACTCTTCCCGGTCACGCGGTTGAGGACGAGGTTCTTCTCCAGGTGCGCATCGCCCCAGCCGGCCAGGGCGGTCAGGGACGGCATCAGGTCCCGGCCGCGGGCGGTCAGGCCGTAGGTGACGTGCAGGCGGGTCTGGGCGGTGCGTTCGACGAGTCCGGCCTCGGACAGCGCCCGCAGGCGGGGGTGGAGCTGGCCATCGCCGAGCCACGGCAGGTGCTCCTTGAGCTTGGTGTAGCGCAGCGGGCCGGGCTGGGAGGCCAGCGTCATCAGCACCCACACGCTCCAGCGCGGCGCGATCATCTCCAGCGCCTCGGCAACGCGGGGCAGGTCGGTCGAAGGCAGGCGGGCAGCAGCCATGGCGGGAACTCCAGACGGGCGGGATGGTGGAGAAGAAGGAAGAGGGGGTCAGCGCGAGCGGGCGGGCTCGGTGGTCGCGGCGCGAGGCGGGGCCGGGGAGACGGCCAGGGCCTGGGGCACAGCGGATGCCGCGGGTGCGATGTCGGGGACGCGGGCCAGGCTGTTCAGCACGTCGCCGAGGACCTGGGCGTGGGAGTCGCGGACGGTGACGGCGTGGGCCAGGCGGCGGGTGGCGTCGGCGATGTGGCCGACGTCCACGGATTCGATCGCGCGGTCGGGGTGAGTCAGCCGGTGGAGCTGCTCGGCGTGGAAGGTGACGGCGCGGTCGGCGTACTGCAGGGCCTCGAAGCTGTTGAGCAGGGCGTACCGCATGCTGCCCGGCACGGGGTCCGCGGCGAGTTCGGCAACCGGGCGGCCGTAGAGGGCTTCGATCCGCTCGCCCACAGCCTGGGAGGCAGCGTACGGACCGGGCACTCAGCCTCTCCGAACTACCACTCCGCCTCCGGCCCCTGCGGGGGCCGGCGGAAGATTGCTGCTCGCGACCGTCGGCCGGACGGCAGCCGGGGCGGCGAGCGGGCGGACCGCCGGTGGCATCGCGGCGAGCAGCTTGTCCAGAGCGGTCCGGTAGCCGCTGCGTGCTGCCAGCGCCGCCTCCAGCCACTCAGCGTCGAACCGCAGCGCATCGGAGCTCAGGGAGTCCAGCTCTGCGTCGGGGGCCATCGTCGCGTGAACGCGGTCACGGACCCGTACGACCTGCGCCTCTGCCAGAGCGAGGAAGACCCGCAGCTCCAGGGCCCGTACCAGGGCGGGCGAGGCTCCCGGACGGACCGCCCGCTCGTGGAGATCGTCCAGCGGCCCGCCGAACACGCCCTCCAGGCGCGCATCCTGGCTGCTGGGCCGGCGCCCGTCGCTCATCGGACACCGCCGCGGATCCGCGCGGGCTGTGCCGGAACGGGGCTGGGCAGCGTGGTCGTGACCCGGGGCCCGAAGCGCTGCTGGATGCGGGCCGTCTCGGCAGGGGCCTGCAGGAGGAACCGGAGCGTGATGGCCCGGCCGTCGCGGGCGGCAACAGCGTGGTTCACCTTGTGGGCCAGCTCCATCACCGGGTCGTCCAGCTGATCCCCGACCGCTGTCTCCAGCGCCGCGACCAAGGTGTCCTCGGCCGTCTCCAGCACCTGCTGGGCCTGGGAGAGCAGCCCGTACCAGTGGACCGCCTGGGTAGCGCCGGGATGGGCCTGGGAAGCGGCGTGGACGGCCTGGGTCAGCTCGCTCATCGCGAGGCCGAAATGGGCCTCGATCCGGGCGGCGAACAGGCCGAGCACGTCGCCGTCGAAGACGTTGGGGATGTCGGACACGAAAGGGGGCTCCTGGGAGAAGAAGACGTGCGGGCGGGTCAGTTCGGGCGAAGACCGTCATCCGGGCGGAGGTCACCGTCGTCGACCCAGCCGGTGACGCCCGAGGCGGTGGTGACGTGCCGCCAGGCGCCTTCGGTCACCGACGCTGTGAACGGCTCCCCGCGCCGCAGCACACCCACGGCCGTGGAGTCGCCGTCGGCGCGGGCATGGACGGCGAGAGCGAGCGTCTGCTCGGCCGGCCGAGCCGTACGGGGCGCGACGGGGCGGAGTGCCGCGGTGGAGGCGGCACGGGATGGGGCGCCGCCCAGGACGGTGGCGGTGATGGACGCGGGTGTGTAGCACACAGCGGATGGCTCCAGACCAGGCAGAACAACAGGAAGTGACCTCCCTCAGCGGGGCGGTGGTGTTGCAAAGGGTCCGGAGAATCCCCGGTTTCCGAAACCGGGACTTCGCCGCTATATTGCGCGCCGCCGATCCGCCGAAACGGGGCCGGGCGGGATCGTGTTCAGCGGCCGTGTGGCCGTCGAGATGCCTGCGGCACGGGTGTCGCCGGGGCGGTGCGGACCGGGCTGCGGCGTGCGGTCGGAGCCGGCGGCGGCAGCTCCGGAGCCTCCTCGTCCGACCAGGCCTCCCACCAATCGACCGCGGCGCCGTACGTCTCGAACCCGCCTTCCCTCAGGGTGTGGGTGTTGGAGTCCCAGTCGAACCGCTCCCGCAGGATCCGGAACTCCGGCACCGCCTGGGGGGCAAGGGAGCGCAGCATCACAACCGTCTCCACGGGTTCGCGCATGTCGGCGGTGTAGCTGGCCAGCAAGGCGAAATGGTCGCCGTCGCCGCGGACACGTGCCTCCAGGGCCCGGGTGATGTCGTCGGCGGGGTCGTGCACACCTTCCTGCGGGCTGAGCGCGTCGGAGGGACAGCCGCGGGCGATCAGGTACGACTGGGCCATCGCGTACAGCGGGAGTTCCTTGGAGTCAATCTCGAAGGTGCGGGCGCTCAGGTCGCGGGAGACGTGCACTGCCCTGAGCTGTGGGCTTCCCGGAATACCCCAGGTGGCTCCCTCGTCGAGGAGCACGAAGTAGCTGTCGGTGTCGGTGCGGTGTTCGCCGAGCACCTTGAAGGACGAGATGTCGAGATGGTCGTGGTGCTGCTCGTGCTCCTCGTCGGCAGGCTCGAAGCCGTCGAGTTCGTAGTCGGGTTCGTGGAGGGACACGTGGGGCGGACTGCTTTCTGCAGGCGGGAGAGGACGAACCGCGGGCACTGCGCGGTCAGTGGTGTCGGGCTGGTGTCGGCCAGGCTCCGGCCGGGCGGGCGGGCGCGGGGGTGGCCATGGCCGGTGGGCGGCGGGTGCCGAGCAGCGCGGTCCGGCCGGTGTCGGTCAGGGTGACCGGCTGGCCGACGGTCAGGGCCCGGGAGGTGTCCCGGGTGACCAGCCCGTGGGCTTCCAGGCGCTGGAACGCGGGAAGTTCGATGAGACGGCCCTGGACAGTGCGGACCGAGACCCGGTGGGTGAGGAGGTGTTCGCGCATCGTGCCGCCGCCGGCGAGCGAGAGGAGCGCGGCGAAGTCGCGGGGTGTCAGCTCTTCGTCAGCGGGGGCGGCGGCCGGGGCGGCGGCCTTGACCTCCTCCAAGGCGGCGGCCACACCCTCCTGCAGCCGGTCGCGGGCGGCCGTGGCCTGGGCCAGGTCGTGAACGGTCCGGCGCAGGCGGTCCAGGAGCGGGGCATCCACGGGGTAGCTGCCGGAGGACAGGCGCATCAGCGCGTTGCGGTGGTAGGCGATCGCGCCTTCGGCCGTCGCCAGGTCCCGGTGCGCTGCAGCGAGTGCGGCTCGCTCGGGCGGGAGCAGCCCGCTCCGGTGGTCGTGGTGCAGGACGGTCAGGTCGCCGACGACGCGCTCGATGGCGGCGTCCAGGGCGGTTGCCGGGGATTCGCGGGCGGTCACGACGGCCGGCAGTCGCAGTCGGCCGGGATGGCGGCCAGGAGGGCCGAGCGGCGGTAGGACTTGCGGCGCCGGCCGTCGCCGTGGGTGATGTCGCGGCTGGCCACCTCGTAGGGGCGAAGCAGGGCGGCCAGGCGGGTCTGGGTGAGGTCGGCGTAGGTCCAGCGGCCCTCGGCGATGCCCGGCAGGGTGCGCAGCTCCGCGACGAGGTCGGCGGAGGACAGCGCGTCCGGGCTGCCGTAGCGGGCGAAGGCGTCCAGGCAGGCAGCCAGGATGCACGGGGCGGCGAAGGCGGAGACCGTGTTCTCGGCGGGGTGGCCAAGGGTGGTCGGCGGCTGCTCGGAGTCGGTGCACGGCGGGCAGCAGCTGTCGGCGCTCAGGAGGTGCGAGACCTGCCGGCCCGCCTTGGCGTGCTCGACGAGCAGATTGCTCAGCTCGTCGAGTTCCTGATCCTGGGCGGCGGCGGTGATGGGCTGCGGCCGGCCGGCCCAGGCGCTCAGTTCCGCCTCCACCTCCAGCTGACGCTCGCGTGCATCCAGCAGGGCCTGATGGCGCGGGTGCGGAGCCGGGCGGGGCTCGAGGAGGGTCGCCATCAGGGCCTGGAGCAGGGAGGAGGACTGGGCGGTGAGGTTGGTCATCGCGAAGGACCCTTCGGGGAAGTCGTGGTGATGCGGGCGGGCACGGGAAGTCCGGGGACCGGGAAGGCCGGAACCGGAGGCGCCGGCATAGCGGCAGGACGCGGGCGGACCTGCGGCGAGAGGGAGCGAGCCGCGTACGCGCGGGGCCCGGCCGCGGGGCGGGGGCGGCCGACACGGGCCCGGACGGTGTCGTAGATGTCGTGCTTGGCGCGGGGGCGTACGGCGACGACGTGGATGTCGGTGGGGTGGCTGGACCCGGGCGGGGCTGGGCGGTGGGCGTAGACGATGCGCCACTCGACGCGGGAGCCGAGGTAGAGCTTGCGGTACCCGGACAGCTCCCCGGTCAGCTTGCCGCCCCTGACCTCGGCGCGGACCACGTCCTGGATGAGGGCGAGCCCCAGGTCCCGCATGTCGCCCGGGGCGGCCAACAGGTCGTTCAGCGCCTCGGGGTGGAAGGACAGCCCGAACGCCGCGGGCGGCTGCGGTGGGTGTGTCACGTGGCGGCCCCGACCGGCGAAGGTCCGGCGTCGGTCTGCTGTGCTTCGGCATCGCGGGCGGCGGACTTCGCGGACGGGCCCGGGCCGCGCAGCAGGCGGTGCTCGGGACGCTCCGGGTCGGTCTGGCAGGCGCTGAGGGGTCCGCCGGGGGCGCGGACGTAGGCCAGGCAGTGGGTGAGGTAGTCCCGGTGCCACACGGCCATGCCGCTGAGGCCGGCCTCAGGGTCCTTGTGCCGCTGGTAGGCCAGCCACAGCGCGTGCAGCCACGCAACCACGTCGAGGTGTTCCTGCCACTGGTCGCACCAGGGTGCGGCGGTGGTGATCTCGGCGCCGTAAACGTCCATGAGGTGGTCGTCCACCCAGTCGGTGAGCGCGGCCAGTTCGTCCTCGAACTCCTCGCCCTCCAGCTCCAAGATGGGCTTGGGGTCCGGCGGCGGGGCCGGGGCGGCGTACGAGGGCATGCCGGGGAATCCCGCGAAGGGCATGCTCGCGGCCATCAGGTCGGCCGGCGGGGCGGAGGCCAGCGTGTCGATCATGCGGGCCTGTTCGGCCGACTGGTCCAGGAGCTTGCGCACGGATGCCTCGATCGATTCGAGGTCGCCTTCCGGCAGACGGACCGGCTCTATTTCCCCGCCATGGCGGGGCTCAGCAGATTCGGACACGAAAAGGGTTCTCCTTGCAGCCGGGGCCGTGGAATCAGTGGCTCCGATGGTCCGGAGAATCCCCGGTTTCGGAAACCGGGGATCTGCCGCTATATTCCGCCCCGCCGCAATCCGGACGGTGATGCGGTCCGGTCAGGAGGTCAGGTCGAAATCGTCCTGGGAATGCACCTGCTGGAGGGTCTCGGTGAGCCGGTCGGAGGCGACGGCCGCGTACTGGCTGGTCTTCTCGATGCCGATGAAGGTCCGGCCTTCCAGGAGGGCTGCGACCCCGGTGCTGCCCGATCCGGCGCAGAAGTCGAGCACGGTGCCGCCGAGCGGCGCGATCTGCACCAGCTGCCGCATCACCTCGACAGGCTTTTGGGTGATGTGCCGGCGCGCCTTGCCCGAGGGCTGCGAGGCGCTGAACATCCCGGGCAGGTAGACCGGGTTCGCGGCGGCGTCGATCTTGCCCTTCGCGCCCCAGACGATGAACTCGCAGTCCTGGCGGAACTTGCCCTTCTGCGGCCTGGCCTGCGGCTTGTGCCAGGCCATCACGCCCAGCCACAGCCACCCGGCGGCCTGGAGCGCGTCCGTGGTCGCCGGCAGCTGGCGCCAGTCGGTGAACAGCAGCGCCGTCCCTCCGGTCTTCGTCGCCCGGTGGGCCTCGGTCATGATCTGCGTCAGCCAGAGCGTGTACGAGCGCTGGTCCATGTTCTCGCCGGTGAAGTCCGGCAGGGCGTGCTGGGCGTCCGCGGAGACGTACTTCTGGCGGGCGGAGCGGCTGGTGCGCTCCTTCGCCGTCCGGCCGCCGCTGTTGTACGGCGGGTCGGTGATGACCGAGTCGGCGCAGCCGTCGGGCAGTGTCGCGAGCACGGTCAGCGCGTCGCCCTGGTGGAGGGAAAACGACAAAAGGGGACCCCAATTCGATGAGGGATGCGGGTGGAAGGCTCCGGACCGCGCAGAAGCTCACGGCAGTAGAAGCCGGTGGCGCGCGGGGAGGCCCAAACTGTAGGCCACAATCCCCGGTTGGGAAGCATCGCGGGACCAGGAGCCCGGAATCTCGCGGATTTCGGCGGCGATTTCGGTGACCGGGGATTCGGGCTTACTGTCGTGTCACTGCCCGGCGGACACCGCCGATGGCGTACCCCTTCCCCCTTTTCCCTTTCCCGCAGGAGGCCCCTGTGTTCCGTCCGTGACCCCGCACGCGGCCATCGCCGCCGCCCCGTCGCTCCCCGCCCGCCGCAGACCCTGACACGGAGACCGCCCATGTACCGCCCCTGCTGACCTCGCCCGCATCCCCGCAACTCCGCAGGACCTGGAGGTCCCCCTGATGTTCCGCCCGTAACCCCCACTGCCCTGGTGAGCGAGGCAACGCCCACCCGGCAATCCCAGATCCCCATGGCCTTCCCGGCCCGGCACCCGCTCCAGGAGTTCGCTGATGTTCCGCCCGTAAGACGCCCCCGCATCCCCCTTCTTCACCGGCCCGCCGCTGCGTGCCGATCCCTGCATTCCCCTGGAGGCACGCCCATGTTCCGCCCGTAACTCCCCTCGTCCCGCCGGGTGCGTAAGGCAACACGCACCCGGGCCGGGACCCTCTCGCCCGCCTCCACCGCTCCGGCCGCACGGCCCTTCCCCGTTTCACACCGTGCGGCCGGGGCCCACCCCCGAGGACCTCCCCATGACCCGTTCCTCCCCATCCCCACGTGACATCCCCGCGGCCCGCCGACCGGAGGCCGCCCGGGAGTGAAAGGCATCGCCGCCGCGATCGGCGCGCTCTGCCTCTCCCCCTTCCTGCTGGCCGGCACCGCTGTCTTCGCCGCAGCCGCGAGTGACTCCTCGGGCCAGGGCACCTCCTGCGTCACCAAGTCGGTCGACACCGACGCCGTACGACGCCAAGTCGATGCCGTTCTCGGCGGATCCGGCGCCCAGAAGGTCCACGTCGACGGCCTCGACCTGCCCGATGAGCAGATACCGCACGCCCGCACCATCGTCGCCACTGGCATCACGCTCGAAGTACCCGAGCGCGGCCAGGTCGTCGCACTGGCCACCGCCATCCAGGAGAGCCGGCTGCGCAACCTCGGCTACGGCGACCGCGACTCGCTGGGCCTGTTCCAGCAGCGGCCCAGCCAAGGGTGGGGCACTGCCGCCCAGGTCCGCGACCCCATCTACGCCAGCACGAAGTTCTACCAGGGCCTGCTGAAGGTCCCCGGCTGGCAGCAGATGACGATCACGCAGGCCGCGCAGGCCGTTCAGCTGAGCGGCTTCCCCGACGCGTACGCCCAGTGGGAGCCTCTCGCCCGCGCGCTGCAGCAGGCCATCGCCCCGATGCTGAAGGGTGCCCGGCCGCCCGCCGACGGCCAGAGCCCGGGCCTCCCGGCCACAGACCCGTGCGTCCCGGGCGAAGACGGCAGCGGCTCCGGGCCGATCCCCGAAGGGGCCGTCCCCAAGGGGTACTCGATCCCCGCCGACGCCGATCCCCGTGCCGAGACGGCCATCACGTGGGCCATGAACCAGCTCGGCACCCTCTACCAGTGGGGCGGCTCCTGTCTCGCGCCCCACGGCCCGGACCCCATGGGCCGGTGCGACTGCAGCTCGCTGACCCAGCAGGCGTACAAGAAGGCCGGGATCACCCTGACCCGGACCACGTACACCCAGGTCAAGGAAGGCAACGCCGTCCCGCTGAACCAGCTTCGCCCCGGCGACCTGGTCTTCAGCCGCGGCACCCCCGCCGTCCCTGAGCACGTCGGTATCTACGCCGGCCACGGCTACGTCATCGAGGCCCCGCGCACCACAAAGCCGGTCCGCTTCAGCACCCTCGCGGATTACGCCGCCCACAGCGCGCGCCGTCTCCCGTGACACCGGTCCGCCCGGCCGGCCCTTGAGGCACCGGGCGGACCGGACCACCTTCGCGCCGCAGAGCGCCCCCTTCCCCTCCCCCTTTCTTCCTGTTCCCCGGCAGGGCCCGTCGTGTCCTGCGCATGCAAGGAGCGCACCCCCATCTCCCCCGCGAACCTCACCCCACCCCTGTCCGAACGCCTGACCCTGCTTGCCTACGATCCGGGGGTCTCACCCAAGGGCGGCGGCCTGCCCGGCCTCGAAGTCCTGCGCACCGTCGTCAACTCGATCAACCTCTTCGGCATCGTCGCGGTGGTCGGCGCGCTCGCCGTCAGCCTCGGCGTGTGGGCCTGGGGCCACCACTCCGGCGGCCACCAGGCCGAAGCCAACGGCAAGAAGGGCGCGGTCGTCAGCGCCGGCGCCGCCCTCGGCCTGGGCGCGGCCAACGGCATCGTCGCGTTCTTCAGCGCCCTCGGCTCGCAGGTCCACTGATGAGGAAACGTTCCCTCGACGCTCTCGGTCTCGGCTGGCAGCCGCCCCGGCGCGTCATGATCGCCGCCGGCGTCCTGGCCGCGCTGCTCATGCTGGCCGGCGCCGCGGCCTGGTGGACCGGCCGCGGCCAGAGCGGCAGCGCTTCCGCCCCGCACACCGGGTCCTCCGCACCACCGAAGAGCACCTCGGCCCCCGCGCCGAAGCCGCCCCTGGGCGGGTCCAAGGTCGCCGGTCCGCCGCCGATCGCCGACCCGCTGGCCTTCGCCCGGGCGAGCGCGGTGATGCTGTGGACCTTCGACGCCCGCACCACCAGCCGTGACGACCAACTCGCCGGCATGCACACCTGGATGACCGGCGAAACCGCATACGCGGACTGGGACTCCGTCCAAGCCCAGATCCCGGGCCCGCTCCTGTGGTCCCGGCTGAAGGACAACGCCCAGCACGCCAGCGCCACCACCTCCGAGGCGCACTTCCCCTCGGCGTTCAAGCAGGCCCTGGCCGAGAACCCGCAGGCGATCACCGAGGCCTACATCTACGCCGTCACCGTCCGCGGCAAGACGCAACTCGCCTGGAACGGCGGCGGAGGCGGCGCCGAGGACCGCCAGGTCACCCTCGCCGTCCAGTGCCGCCCCGGCAAGGACTGCCGCCTGGCCGCTGTAGCCCCGCGCGTCGCCCCGTAGCCCTTCCCCCCTCCCCGAAAGGACGCCCCCGTGGGCTTCTGTGACCTGCCCGTCGCCGGCAAACTCTGCACGGTCGGTGACGTGATCGACTTCGCCTCCGACCCCGTCGGCGCCATCGGGGACTGGATGGCCAAGTCGGCCGGCGACCTCGCCGCCGCCGCGGCCGACCTCGCCGCGAAGGCCATCAACCGGACCACCGACATCGACCTCGGTGCCGGCTGGTTCCGCGACAACTACGAGACGATCCTGCCCATCGGCCTGCTCCTGCTGGTCGCCACCTTCTGCGCCCAGCTCGTACGCGCCGCCATCAAACGCGACGGCCAGGCCCTGACCCAGGCCGTCACCGGCACAGCCTCCGGCGTGCTGTTCGCGTTCTGCGCCATCGCCTTCACCACAGTGGCCCTCGAAGTCGTCGACGCGCTGTCCGACGGGCTGTTCAAGGCGTCGGGAACAGACATGTCCACGGCCGTGCGGCGCCTGGTGAAGATCTCGCAGATTGGGGCCATCGCGGGCATGGGCTGGCTCGTCGCCGTCGTCGCCGCCTGCGCGAGCGCGATCGGGATGTTCCTCTTCTGGGGCGTGATGATGGTCCGCAAGGTCGGCATCCTGATCTTGGTGACCCTCGCGGTCTTCGCGGGAGCCGGCGGCGGCTGGGAGGTCGCCCGCCGCTGGCGTCGCGGCTGGATCGAAGCCACCGCAACCCTCGTGGTGTCGAAGCTGTTGATGACGATCATCTTCGTGCTCGGCATCGCGGCCATGAGCAAGACCGAAGCCAAGGACGGCGTCGGCGCCCTCGCCGACATGGCCGCAGGCATGGTCATCATGCTTCTGGTGCTGCTCTGCCCGTACATGGTGTTCAAGTTCGTCCACTGGGCGAGCGAAGGCACGGACGGTGAGCAGATTCACCGAGCCGGCGGTGCGGGTGCCCAGATGGCCCGCCAGCACGCCGAGAACGCCGGACGCAAGGCCGCTTCCGCAGCAGCCACTGCGGGCACCGGCGGCGCGGCAGCCGGGGCCGGGGCCGCGGGCGGCACCCAGGCCGCAGGCGGCGGAGGCTTCCCCGGCGACATCGCCGCCAATCCCACCGGCGGAATGTCCATGGACAAGGACGACTCCGGCGGCGACAGCTCCGGCGGCGGCTTCCGTGACCTCATGGAGCAGTCCGGCACCCCGCAGACCCAGAACAGCACGGGGCAGGGCGGCGGTCAGGACAGCGGTCCGCCGAGCTGGGGCGGCGCCGGCGGCCAGCAGGGCGAGTGGAGCAGCAGTGCTCCCTCCGATCCGATGCCTCCGGCCCACGGAGCCCCCTCCGCAGGTGGCAGCTTCCAGTCCACCTCGCCGACCGGCCTGTAACCCCACCAGCCCCGCCCGGGGCAGGGCCCGCCCTCCCGCGTGCCCTGCCCCGGCCTGACCCGACCCGGACCCGAACCTTGTCTTCCGAAGTTCTCCCTCTCACCGTCAAATTCCCCCACCGGTCCCGGCGCGGCATCCTGCTGGGCCTCAGCCTCCCGCAGCTCGCTCTCGTCTCCTCGGCCCTCGCGCTCCTCCTGGTCACCGTGGTGACCTCCGGCCTGATGGGCGCCGTCGTCCTGGCCCCCCTGTGGATCACCACCGCCGTCTTGGTCGGAGTACGACGCGAGGGCCGGTCGCTGATCGACTGGGCGCCGCTCGTCGCCCGCTACGCCCAGCGCCGCCGGAGTGGGCAGACGGTGTGGCGGGCCCGGCCGGTCTCCCGGCCGCGGGTCGAAGGGCTGCTCCACCTGCCCGGAACGACCGCGTCGCTGCGGGTGGCCACCTCCGCGTCAGGCGCCGCCGCCGTCCACGACCCCCACCGGCAGACCCTGACCGCCGTCGCCAAGGTCAGCTCCCGCGCCTTCGCCCTGCTCGATCCCGCCACCCAGAACGCCAACGTCGGCGCGTGGGGCCGGGCGCTCGCCGGCATCGCCCGCACCGGGCACGTCGCCACCGTCCAGGTCCTGGAGCGCACCGTCCCGGACTCCGGCGACAGCCTCGCCCGGCACTGGGCCGAGCACGGCAACCCCCAGGCACCCGTCGCCGGACAGATCTACTCCGCGCTCGTCGAATCCGCCGGCCCGGCCGCCGCCCCGCACGAGGCATACCTCGCCATCGCCCTGGACCTCAAAGCCGCCAAACGCCTGGTCAGCCAGGCCGGCGGCGGACTCGACGGTGCCTTCACCGTCATGGCGCAGACCACCGCGTCCGTCGCCCAAGCCACCCGCACCGCCGGTCTCACGGTGACCGGCTGGCTGGGCCCGCGGGAGATCGCAGCCGTGCTGCGCACCGCCTACGACCCCGCCTCCACCGCGCGCCTCCAGCAGTGGTCCTCCACCGGCCGGGCCGAGGCCGACCCGGCCGCCGCCGGCCCCGTCGCCCAGGTCGAGGAAACCGACCGGGTGATCACCGACTCCGCCCGGCACACCACCTACTGGATCGAGAACTGGCCCCGGACCGAAACCCACGCCGGATTCCTGCACAACATCATGTTCAGCACCGGTGTGCGGCGCACCTTCTCCCTCATCTACGCCCCGCAGGGGATCGACTCCGCCCTGCGAGATGTCCAGCGCCGCAAGGCCGCGATCATCGCGGACGCCTCCGAACGCCGCCGCCGCGGCCAGGTGGAATCCGAGGCGGACAACGTCGAGTACGCGGACGTCAAGACCCGCGAGAAGCAGCTGATCTCCGGGCACGCGGACGTCGCCCTGACCGGGCTGCTCACCGTCTCCGCCGACACCGACGCCCACTTGGACGCCGCCTGCGCGCAGATCGAAACGGCTGCCGCCGGCGCCCAGGTCGACCTGCGGCGCCTGATCTACCAGCAGACGGACGCCTTCACCGCCGGCGCTCTCCCGCTGGCCCGCAACACCCTCTAACCCGCCCGCCCGCCATCTTGGCGTCCATCCCCCGCGAGAAGCCCTTGTCACCTGACGACCGCAGCGACGCCCTCCCCACGAGCGACGCCCACCCGTATCTGCGGGCGGCCACCGCCGGCCTGCGCCACCACACGCGCACCCTCACCGCACAGACTGCCGCCAGCGAGAGCGCCCGGCCCGCCGACCGGCCTCACCTCGACAGCCTGCACGCCCACCTCACCGCCCTGCACCGGCTGTTGGACCAGATCGCTGAACGCACCCGGCCCGAGCGTCCCGCCTCCGGACGGCACCTGGCCACCGCCCACGCCCGCCTCTGGCAGGCAGCCGACGCCGTCCACACAGCCTTCCACCTGCTGCCCGCACCGGCCCCCGGCGGCAGCGACTGCCACCCCGAGCGACTCCCGGAGGGCCCGCCGGTACTGACCATCTGCCAGCGCCACCTGGCCGCCTCCCACGCCATACGGCGCAAGACCACGGCCGCCGACCTCGCCACCCCGGCGTCCTGAACACCCCGCCCCGGAAACGAGCGAGCACCGTTGTCCCACCGCCGCGCCAGCGCCACCCCCTTGTTCACCCCGCACAACATCGACCGCGCCCAGCGCCGGGCGCTTCGCAAGCAGACGGCCCGAGCCGAAGCCCGCGCCCGCACCGCCGCCGGCGCAGACGCGGCGCAGCAGCCCACCGAGGCCACCTATCCCGATGCCGTCTACCCGCTCGCCGGGCGCCCCGGCCCCGCGTCCGCCCGCGGCAGCCGCCTCAAACTCCCCGCCCACCGGATGACCACCGCCGTCGCCTCGGCCGCGTACCCGTTCCTCGCCGAAGGCGGGCTCGGCGCCGACGGCATCTATATCGGCCGCGACCTGCATGCGGAGGGCAGTTTCACCTTCGACCCGTTCTCCCTGTACGGAAAAGTGGAGGGGTTCACCAACCCCAACCTGTTGCTCGCGGGGGTGATCGGGCAGGGCAAGAGCGCCCTGGCCAAGAGCCTGGCCCTGCGGTCCGTCGCCTTCGGCTACCGGGTGTATGTCCCGTGCGATCCCAAGGGTGAATGGAGCGCGGTGGCCGCCGCCTTGGGCGGGACGTCCATCGCGCTGGGGCCCGGGCTGCCCGGGAGGTTGAATCCTTTGGACGCGGCGCCGAGGCCGGCGTCCGTGCCGGAGGCGGAGTGGGAGGGCGAGGTCCGCAAGCGCCGTCTGCTGCTGCTCGGCTCCCTGGCCCGCACCGTGCTGGGCCGGGACCTTCTGCCCATGGAGCACACCGTGCTCGACGTGGCGCTCGACGCCGCCTCCGCCCGGGCAGCGGCCAGTGGCCGGCCCCCGCTGCTCGGCGACATCGCCCACGCCCTGGCCGACGGGCGCGGCCTCGACCTCGCCGGCGGCCTGCTGGCCGGACGGCTCGGGGAGGCCGCCCGCGACCTCGCCCACGCCATGCGCCGCCTGGTCTTCGGAGACCTGGCCGGGATGTTCGACGCGCCCTCCACCAGCGCCTTCAACCCGTACAGCCCGATGCTGTCCATCGACCTCTCCCGCCTCGGCGGCAGCGACCGACACCGCACTGGTCCTGGCCATGACGTGCGCCTCGGCCTGGATGGAAGCCGCGCTCACCGACCCGTACGGCGGCCGGCGGTGGGTGATCTACGACGAGGCGTGGAGACTGATGAGGCATCCGGCCCTCCTGATGCGCATGCAGGCCCAGTGGAAGCTCTCCCGCGGCCTGGGCATCGCCAACGCCATGGTCATCCACAGGCTGTCCGACCTGCTGACCGCGGGCGACGCCGGCAGCCAAAGCCGCGCGCTGGCCGAGGGGTTGCTCGCCGACTGCAGCACCCGCGTGATCTACCGCCAGGAGACCGACCAGCTGCACGCCGCCGCCGGGCTCCTCGGACTGACCAGCGTCGAAACCGCAGCCCTGTCCCACCTCAGCCGTGGCCGAGGCCTGTGGAAGGTGGCCGGCCGGAGCTTCGTGGTCCAGCACCAGCTGCACCCCGCCGAGCTGCAGCTCTTCGACACAGACGCCCGTATGCATTGAGAAGAAACGTTCAACCAACCCGGGAACCCATGCCCACAGCACGCGCCGACCTGTCCCTGTTCGCCTCCGCGCTCGCCACCCGTCTCCCCGGGCAGTGGACAAGCGAATACCAGCAGCATCCCACCTACCCAGACCAGTTCGCCACCATCGAACGTCTCTGGAACCGCGGCCACGTCGAGTACATCGTCAGCCAGTACGTCCTGGGCCACGAGGCCGTACTCCACGGCCCGGACGGCCAGCACCTCTACGTCACCGACCGGCCGCTGCGGCCCGGTCAGTTCGTCGTCGCCCCGCTCGGCCCCGACATCGAGCCGCACCACTTCGTGGGCGTCGAGGAACCCAACGGAATCGCGGTCCCCAACGATCCCGTCCGGGCTGCCGCCCACATCGCGCGGCGGCTGCTGCCCCGCTACGAAGCCGCCCGCGACGCGGTGCGCCGCAGCCTCGTCAACCATCCCGAGTCCCCGCACCGCAAGGCCCCGCCACAGGTCGACCGAACCCTCACCCTGACCTGGTACGAGGACGGAGCGCTCGGAGCGCCGTACAAGGACGTCCCGGAGGAAGCCAGGGAAACCCTGTACGTCCACGGATTCCAGTACCTGCCCCACCAGGCCGCGTTCCTCCTCCCCGCCTCCTACGGCGAGGCCGACCGCGCCGTACGCATCCAGGCCGTCGCCCTCCGGCTCGTCGCGCACGGGATCGGCGTGAACCTGCGCCACGCCACGCCCACCGTCACGCTCCCGCCTCGCCCACCGGCCATGGCCCGGCCGGTACCCGCACTGCCCGCAGCGCCTGCCGCCCGCGCCCGCTGACCACCTGCACGAAGGAACCGCCATCAGCACCCGCAGCTTCATCGCCCGCCCCACCGGTACCGGCTACGAAGGCATCCACTGTCATTACGACGGCTCCCCCGACCACCAGCTCCCCCTCCTGCTCGGCGCCGCCCGCTACCGCTTCGGCGGCGACCTCGACGCCCTGCGCCGGCACCTCATCGACGGTCCCCACGACTGGAAGCAGCTCGGCATGGACCTCCTGGACAGGGCCCCCGACAACGTCCTGGAGCGGCTCGACCCCCACGGCGACCTCGGCCCCAGCGCGCCCTTCGACAACGTGTTCAACGTGGACGGCACCCCCGCGGAGCCGATCCCGGTCACCGACGCCAACGCTGATGCCATGGGCCTGGAATGGGGCTACGTCCTGCACGACCACGGCATCGAGGTCATCGCCCTGACCTGGTACGACGCCGGACCCATCGTGCCCTGGGACACCGACCCCCTCTCCCGGATATCCGGCACCCCCTCGCTGTGGGACTCTAACCGGCCCGCGCCCGTCCAGGCCCCCGCCACCCCACTGAAGATCACCAAGCCGCTCGCCCCAGCACCCGCACCCGCCCGACCGCGGATCACCCGCTGAACGCCCCGTCCATGGAACGCACTCCGGAGAAGTCCCTGTCCGCCGCGCAGATCACCGTCGTCATCGCCACCCAACTCCGCCCCGAGCGCCTGCCCTACCTGCAGGAGATGCACGCCAGCCTCACCCGGCAGACCGTGCCCTGGGAGGCAGTCCTCGTCCTCGACGGCGCCGACCCCGCCCTCGTGCCGGCCCCGGTCACCGCCGACCCCCGGGTCCGGGTCCTCGCCCTGCCCCGGCCGGTCGGCGCCGCCTGCGCCCGCAACCTCGGCCTGAACGAGGTCCGCACCGAATTCGTGAACTGGGCCGACGACGATGACGTCTTCCCCGACTGGAGCCTGGGCGTACGCCTGGAGACCTTCACCGACGAGCTCGGGTGGGTCGCCGGATACAGCGAGGACTGGCTGCCCGACGGCTCCCGCCGTCTGTGGGAATGCCCGGCCCCGCCCGGCTACCACGCCGCCGGCGACGTGGTGACGTACTGGCCCCGGCCGCACGACACCATCCCCGTCGGGCCGACGACCATCCTGGCCCGCACCCGCTTGGTCCGCGCGGCCGGCGGCATGGGCGGCCTCGTTCAGGGCGAGGACTACATGGCGACCGTCGGCGTCACCGCGCTGGCCCCCGGCGTGCTGCTCCCGCTGCCCGTCTACCGGTACCGCAAGCACGCTGGGCAGATGACCCGCGGCGAGCAGTACGAGGAGCTGGAGCTGGCCGCCCGCCGCCATGCCCACGCGTTCGGGCACGGCCTGCGCAACGCCCTCACCAGCCGGACGTGAGCATGGACGACCGCACAACACCCCGTTCCAAGGGCCAGGCACAGATCATCCTCGCCGTCAGCCCGGCCGACGGCCTGGTCGCCGTCCCCGTGGGCGAGCAGTACCCCTGGGCCAACACCGCACTTCAGCTCACGCCCGGATTCGAGCAACGCCCCGACGGCACGTACGCCCTGCGCGACGTCGACACCGCCGCACCCATCCTGCGCGCCCTCGCAGACACCGCACGCCGGCACCGCGTCCACCTCTTCGGCGGCCCCCGCACCTACCTCGGCGACTATGCCGCCGCGCTCGCCGACGGCCTGCCCGGGCAGTGGACGGTGAAGGTCGAGGTCTACGCACACCCGGTGTGGCAGGAAGACCTCGTCCCCCTCCTGTGGGACGCGGGCGAACTCATCGACTGCGTGGAGCACATCCGCATCCCGTACGCCGCCCAGCTCACCAACGGCGCAGGCATCGAACTCCTCCTGGCCGAACGGCCCGGCAGCACCGACGAATACCTGCTCGGCTCTTTCACCAGCGCCACCTTCGACGACAACTACGCCGACCCGCACACCCCCACCTCGATCGTGCTGCCCTCCGACGCGGCCCATGCCGCCGGCCTGGTCATCGGCACGTTCCTGCCCGCGTACGAACAGGCTGTCCACGAACGGCTGCTGGCCGCCGTCGAAGCGGCACACGGAAGGCTCGAGGAACTCCACACGACATGGACGGCGATCCAGCACTCCGGCCGCTACAGCGACGGCACCCGCCTGGACCCGGCCACGCTCGGACACACCCAGCAGCAGTACCTCGAAGAGGGCTCCGTGGAGTGGCGCCGCCTGTGTCCCCACGCCGCTGCGCTCCTCTCCCGTATGCGCTCCGTGGCGGACGCCGAGGACTCCGCCTCCCTGGACCGGCTCCACCAGCTCCTTCATCCGGACGCGGCGTCCTCCACGTGGCCGGCGCCAGGGTCCTCGCCTGCCGCCCTGCCGCCCAGCACGGCCGAGGCCCTCCGCCGATGGCGGACCGACGCACCGGCCCTGCTGCGGCAAGCCCGCGCCACCCGCCCCGTCGGCCCTGCGACCACGGCCCGGCCTGCGATTCCCGCCGTCGGCAAAGCCCCGCCATCCGCCCTCGAGCGGGCGCCCCGCAGCCGATGACCTCTCCCGACCACCAGGGCACCCATGCAACCTCACTTCCACTTCGGGCTGCACCCCGAGCACGGGGTGGTCGCCCGTGCTACCGCGGCCATCACGCCCCACCTAGCCGACTGGTACCTCCAGCACGAGCAGTTCGAGCCCGTCCCCGGCCGACCGGACCTGTACCGGCTCGCCCGTCCCGACCAGGACCTGCGGCGCCGGGCCCGGCAGACCGTCCACGATCTCCGCCGCCATGGCTTCACCGTGCACGCGGACCTCTCCCTCGACCCGGCCGTCACCGCAGCGCCTCCCCGCCCGGCCCAGACCAACTGCCTGGCCGAACGGCGCGCTCGCATTGCCCAAGCGGCCTCTGCCCGGTCACCGCAGCACCGCGCGGGCGCCGGCCCCCAGGTCACCGCCCCTGCAATGCCCGCCGCCGTCACCCGTTCCTCGGCCGTCGCACGGACACGGTGACCATGACCGACACCCCCATCCGCATCAGCGAGGACAGACCCGAAGCAGTCGCTGCCAGCGCCCTCCTCCAGGACCGGTTCATAGAGGCAGCCTGGGAGCTGCGCTGGGCCCACGAGGCGTACGAGCGCCCGGCACCTCTACGGGCCCGAGTCCGGCCCGGTGACCATCCCAGGCGCTTCGTCGACGGCACCGACTTGACCCGGCTTCCGCACAAGTCGCTGTCCGCCCGACATCCCCGTCACCTGCCCGGTACCCGCGCCCGCTGCCGGGTCTGAAACACCCCGACCGATCCCCCTTTCCCCTATTGCAAGGAGTTCTTCATGGCCATCCCCACGTCTTTCGAGATCGTCCACAGCTGTGGACACAGCAACACCCTTGATCTGTCTAGCCGTTCGGCGGATCAGCGCGCCGGGTACGCCCGCTGGCTCGCCACCCGGCAGTGCACCGACTGCTGGCGGGCCGATCACCAGGCGGACGCCGCCAGCACGGCCGAGTGGCTGGCCGCCAAGCGCGCAGACGAACAGGCCGCCGCTGCGGACTGGGCAACCCAGTTCGACATGCCGCCCCTGGAAGGGCCCGAAAAGATCCTAGGCTGGGCCGAGCACACCCGCCACCAGCTGGTGACCCGCGCCTACACCGCGCTGGTCACCGAAGGCACCTGGGACGAAGCCGAATGGGCCCAACTGGAGGAGCAGGTCCGGCTGCTGACGAGGGCAGGGTGGTGGGTCGACCAGCGCGAGGCCGAGGGGACCGATCTGCCCGAGCTACTGGAGGCCGCCGACGACGGCGACCAGCCCACGGAGAACCCGTTCCGGTAGGCGCGCGGCGCGCAATATAGCGGCGAATCCCCGGTTTCGGAAACCGGGGATTCGCCGGACCCTTTGTCTTCCACCGCCGCCCAGCGCCTTCGTGGAGGACCCTCCGTGCCCGAGACCCGCCCCGTGTACCTGCCGCCCGACCCGCTCACCCCGGAGCGGGACATCACCCACCATCACTTCCGCCCCGGCGAGCACGTCGTGATCCTCAAGGGCGCCGCCGGTGGAGAGCTGTGGGGCGACGCGATGAAGGTCGTGGCCGACTCGTGGCACACCCCGACCGACGAGGACGGGTGGCGGCTGCTCGACCCCAACGGCGGCGACCGCTCCTACATCACGGCCCACCCCCGCTACCTGGTGCACCTGTCCAAGCGGTGCCCAGAGTGTCTGATGCACCAGAAAGCGCTGCGGGAGTACCTGGTCAAGCGCCTCGGGGACGGCGAGGAGGCCGTGGACTGCCGCTGGTACTCCCTGACCGCCCACGCCCAGCTCCTCCACGTCGCCGACGCCCGGCCCGGGCGCTGACCACGGCCATACCGCCGCCCCGAAGGCGCGGGCCTCTGCCATCCCCTCGAAATGCAATCCCCGAGCGAGACCATGATCATTGCAATCCACTCCCGTGACGTGACCGCCGAGGAAGCCCTCGCCGAGGCGCTCGGACGGGAGATCAGCATGGCCGAGGGCCTGACCACCGAGCCCGGCGGCACGGTGGTGGCCCACTCGAACAGGCTGGACCACTACACCGACGCGGGCGAGACCTGGAGCTCGGCAACGTGGGCCGACCATCTCGCCGACCCGTCGCTGGAGCACCCGCTCGCCTCCGGGCCCGACGGCGACCGGCGCGCAATCCTCCACGTCACCGCGCACATGCATCCGCTGGACCGGGAGCTGAGCCACGCCGAGTGGTCCGAGATCGGATACCGGATCGCCCGTGTCGCCGGTATAGCGCCACCCGGAGACGACCAGGCATGCCAGTGGATCGCGGTCCAGGCCCAGCCCGGCCGCTTGGACGTGATTGCCAACCTCATCCGCCTCGACGGCACCTGGAGTGCCCCGCCCCGACGCCTCCTGCAGACCCTGGTCGCCGAGGCACGGAAAATCGAGGCCGACCTCCTCCTGCATTCCAGCCACCGGCAGGACTCCGCACGCCAGGACCCGATGACCGGCCTGGAGCACGTAGTCGCCCCGCGGGTGCCGACCGCGACCGGCCCTCTCGCGGGAATCCTGCGGCAGCTCGCCGCCGAGCAGTCCGGCCCGATCGCCGCCGTGCGACAGCTCGTGGAGGAGGTCGGCCGGCAGGCCGCCTCGCTGCCCGGCGACCAAACCGACGCCGCCGCACGGGACTTGTTCTGGGCGGCCCGTCGCCTGTACGGGCTGCAGGAGCAGCTGGGCGAGATCGCCTCCCGACTCCAGCCTCCCGCGCCTCCGGCCGCCCTTGCGCCGGCCCGGCCGGTACAGGCGCCTGCCGCATCGCGGGTGGCGGCCCGGTGAACGAGCCGGCCACCCCGCGCAAGGCACCGCCCGTCACGGTCGCCCGGGAGATCGACACCGGCCGGATCGTCGCCCGCGGCGGTGACGGGCTGGCCCACGGCATCCCGGAACGCACCTTCTTCCTCCGCGAGGTTCACGCCGCTACCTGGCATCGGATGTCGCCGACCGTTCTGCCGGCGGACCAGGCCACAGTGGCCCAGCTCGCCGTCGCCCGGCTCCAAGCCGCGGGGTACCGGGTCGAGGCCGACGCCGAATGCGCGACGGCGACGACACAGGACCGCTACGTCACGGACGGCCGGTCCATCGCCAACCTCGCCGCCGCCATCCGCGAGGCGGCCAGCCCGGCCGAAGTGTCCGACCGGCTGGAGGAGGTGACCGCCGCGCACGACGGCATCCTCGCCGCCCTGGACCAGGTCCTCCACTCCCTTGCCGCCGTCTACGACGGCCTCGACGGACCTGCGGACCGGCACGTCGCGGCCCGCATGCGCTACCTGGCCGAGCACCGGCTCGGGCCCATCACCGCCGACTGCTCCATACCCGCGCAGAACTCGCCGACCGCACCACGGCCCCAGCCCGGCCGGGCACGTCACTGCCCGCCGGACCACCGGCCGCACCAGCCCCTACCGCCTCCGGACGGACCCGATGACCCCCGCCCCATGTTCGAGGAGCCCATGCCCGCCCCCCGCGCCCTGCCCGACGACGACAGCCGAGACGTGGAGTCGTTCGCCACCATCCTCTCTGAGGAACTCCCCGGGAACTGGACCGTGCACCACCACCAACACCAGCAGCGCGAAGACCAGTTCCTCCATGCCGAAGACGTCTGGGACCTCAACGAAGTGGCCGCCGCCCTCGCCGAGTACACCCTGGGCGCAGACGCCCACCTCACCTGCGACGACGGCACCCGCCTGTACGTCACCCTCCATCCCCGGCACGAGGAGGAGTTCCTCGCGGCCGCCATGGCTCCGTCCGGCGTCGCCCCGGAGGCGTTCACCGGGGTCCGCGAACCCGACGGGATCGCCGTGCCTGCCGATCCCGAGCGCGCCGCCCGCGTCATCACCGCCGACCTGCTGCCTCGCTACGACATCGCGCTCGCCCAGGTCCGGCACAACGCGATGAACCCCACACAGCCTCTCCCCGCCCCCGATGCTCAGCCGCAGCAGGTGGTGATGACCTGGCTCGAGGACGGATCCCTCGCCGCCGTCACCACCGCCCGGCCCGCAGCCGAGGCCCTGGTCTCCGAAGGGTTCGCGTGGGACACCGCATCAAGCGCGTACGTGCTCTCCGGGGACGACACCCGCACCCAGGCCCACGCCGTCCAAGCGGCCGGCGCCCGCCTCGCACGCCTCGGCATCGGCACCGTGCTGCGAGCCGCCGCCCGCCCTGCCGCGGAGGCCACGCTGCCCACTCCGCCGCCCGGCGCCCGGACCACCGCCCGCGCCCGGTGACCCATACCCTCCGGCACCGCCCCACCCACGCCAAGCCAACCGCCGACAGCACCGGCAACCGGCCACGCGTCCCACCGCTCAACGCCGCCAGCCGCCCGCGGCTCGCCCGTTTCCTGCTGCGCCGCTACCTGCGCTCCGCCGTCGTCAAAGCCGCAGGCCCCGACCGGCCCCAACTCGCACCGCCGACGTGCGCCGAGCGGCCGGCCGCCCCCACCCATCGCCACACCCGCTGACCACCGTCGGGGGTACGGCACAGCCCCCTGGACCGCCCATGACCCCACCCGCGACCACGCTCACCGACAGCATCACCCACCAGCTCGACCAGCTCTCCGCACACCTGTCCCAGGCCGGGCCCCAGCAGGCCGCGCAGATCCTCCAGCAGGTCCTGGACGCCGAGAACGGCATCCTCGGCAGGCTGACAGCCCTGGTCGGCACCGGCACCTACGTCACCAAGCACCACGCCCAGAGCGGCGTCTTTCCCGCGGAGATGTGGCTGGCGCTCGGGCGTACCGCCAACACCCTGCACGACCTCGGCCTCGACCTGGACGAACACCAGGAAGTGTTCGAGGAGATCGCCTCACGCCGCTCCCTGACCACGTCCTCTCCGGCGGCCACGCAGGCCACCGCCCTGGTGGCGCGGGGGAGGCGCCGTTGAGCAAGAGACAGCAGTGGACCGGCTGGGCCCAGGCTCAGCAGGCGCAGCAGCACTACCTGGTCGAGCCCCGCTACCTGGCCGGCGGTGGAGACCTGCGCCACGTCACCGAGTTCCTGCGCGCGTCGGGGTGGAAGGACATCACCCGCAGCTCCGGCACGATGCTCGCCTTCGACTCGTCCGACCAAATGGTGCGCGTCGCCTATCAGGCGCCGGGCGGCTGGCAGGTCCACGGGGCCGCGCACGGACATCAGCCGGCCTGGCAGGTCACCCTGACCCCGCAGACCCCGGTGGAGATCGTGGCGGGCCTGACCGATGCTCTGACCAAGCCGCGTTCGGCGCACGCCCCGAACGTGTGGGCGCCGCTCACCGAGAAGTCGTGGAGCATGCAGCAGGACGACTACTTCGTCGCCCAGAGCCCCGACCGGCATGCCGTCGTGCAGTACGTCCAACCCGGCGGTGACGGCAGCCAGAACCACTGGTGGGTCGGCGCCCGCAACGAGCACGGACCTGTGTGGAACGCGCAGGCCACCGCGAGCACCCCGCTGCACCTGGTGCAGTCCCTGACCACGGCCCTGGCCGACCCGGAGCCGGTGATGCGCCCGCTCGGGCACGTCCCGCTCAGCAACCGCATCCGCGTCACCTCCGTGTCCGTCATGCCCGACCAGCTCGGCGCCTGGCAGCAGGCCCGCATCTCCGCCGCCCGCGCCGCAGCCTGGAGCCACAACTGGGTCTCCTCCCGCGCCCGCACCGGCTCCAAGGCGTCCGGCTACGCAAGGACCCGATGAATCCGCCCTGCTCCCTCCCCGCCGTCCCTCTCCCGCGCCCTGGGCCCGTCGTTCACCACGCCTCACGACGTCTTCGCGGTCACGGCCCGGCACGCCAGCGCCGCTGAACCGCCCTCATTTCCCCGGAGCTTTCGATGACTGACGGACACATCACCCGGCTGACCGCCGAGGACGTCCGTGCCTCCGCACACACCCTGCACCTCTTGACCGCCTACCTGCGGACCGGCCCGCACGTGACCGAGGCGCTCTCCTTGATCGCGGCGCTCGTTGACGCGGACACCGGCACCGCGGTCCGCCTCGGCGAAGCCCTGCGGGGCATCGCCCGCTACCTCGCCCAGGAGACCACCGTCCCTCGCACCGACACCGTCGAGGCGACTCTGGGCGAATACGTCGAGGCCGCATCCGTTCTGCAGGACCTGCGCCTGCTCGCCCTCACCCTTGACCCCCTGCGCACCGCGCCCGTCCGTACGAGCCCCGCTGAGACGGCCCCGTGGCAGTAAGCCCCGCCCAGCGGGCCTCGTACGCCAACGACCACCACACGAAGATCCCTTTCGAGACAGCGCCCCGCCACCTCGCGGGGCCCGGGGACCCTCGCCACGTCACCCACGCCCTGCTCGCCGCCGGATGGACCCTCACCTCCGCCCCTGGCGACCCCCGGATTGCCCTGGCCGGTCCCGACGAGGCCCGGCACCAGATGGTGATCGACCCGTTTGCCTCCGGCTCCTGGTGGCGGATCCACTCCGTCGCCTGGACGTGGAACGCCTCCTTCGGCCGGATGGTCCCGGCGGAGATCATCGCCGGATTCACTGACCGCCTCTTCGGCGGCCCGCGCCGAGGCGACACCGGGCCGTGGGAGCACATGCGGAAGGCGGGGTGGAGCGTAGACCTCCGCCGGGACGGAACCGGCGAGGCCATCTCGCCCGACCCGAGGCTGCCGATCCGGGCCGAACTGCGCCCCATCTTCAACGACTCACCCGACCACCTCGCGTGGCTCATCGAGGCCAAGCCCGAGCACAGCGGTCCCCCGATCTGGCAGATCTGGATCAGCGGCCCGGTCCCGGACCACCTCATGGCCGGCCTGGCCGAGCAGCTCGTCTCCACCGCCCCCGTCCTGCGCGGCATGCACGACCTCGACCACCACGCCGCCCGGCAGGAGAACAGCCCGCTCACCCCGGAGCAGGCGGTCGAAGCCCACTTCTCCCGCATCGACGCCGCCCGGGCCCGGGCCCGCACCCAGCGCCGCACCCGCCTCACCACCCGCCTGCCGGCACCGGCCGCCGCCCCAGCAAGCCCGGCACCCTCCCGCGCATCCCGCCCCTGAACCCTCGTAAAGGCCCGCCCGTGCCCCAATCCGTCCCCTCCGGCCGCGCCGCCGTCCCCGGTCACCAGGAGATAGCCGCCCGTCTTCCCGTCTTCCGCTCCGCACGGGTCGGCCTGTTTGCCACGCACGCCGACCACCTCGAACTCGCCGTCGCACGCCGTACGGTCACCGCGAACCACATCACCCTCTCCGTCACGGAAGGCGCACAGCGGTGAGCGGGCCCGAGAAGCCGCCGGTGCTGGCCCAGGTCGCTCCCCGCTACATGGCCGGCGGCGGGGATCCCCGGTGGGTGACCGCCCCGCTGCAGAAGGCATTCCGCTGGCAGCCGGCCCACATCCCCCTGAGCCTGGCCGTACGGCTCACCCGCCGCGACCGCCAAGCCGAACTGCTGCTGTCACCGGACCCGGACGACCACTGGTGGACCCTGCACCACACCGGGAGCAGCACCGAGAAGGCGTGGACCATGCGCTTCGGCGCCCGGACCCCGGCCGAGATCGTCGCCGCGGCCACCGACGCCCTCACCACCGGCCCGGCGGACAGCATGGCCGATCCGATGCAGGTCCTGGAGCACACCGGGTGGAAGCACCCCGTACGGGACCACCAGATCTCCTCGCCCGACGGATTCGTCGCCGTCTCCCAGCACCCGGTCGGCGCGATGAACATCGAGGTCACGGCCCACGACGGCCCCTGGGCCTCCGAGCCCACCGCCCGTCCGGCCTGGCGGGCGTACTTCTCCGACCACACCCCGCCCCACCTGACCGCCGCCGTCCTCGCCGGCATGGTCTCCACTGAGCCGCTGCTGCGTGACGAGAAGGCGATGGTCCCCTTCCTGCGCTACAGCGTTCGCATCGCCCGCGACCGCGTTCCCGCACATCAGGCCGAGTACGCCCTGTGGGACCGGGTCGACCGCCTCGCCGCCCACCGCACCGGCACGCCGCTGCCGCCGCAGCCGCCCGGAGGGTCGCTGCCCCGCCGCACTCGCTGACCCTCCTTCGCCCCCGCCCCCTTCACGGAACCGCGCGCCCTTGTCCCAGTCCAGCTCCTCCTCCGACGGCTACGACATAGCCTTCAAAGTCCTCCTCGGCGTCTTCGCCGTCGCCATCCCCCTCTCCCATCTCGCCTGGCTCGGCGGGAACCTAACCGCCCTGCTCACCGGGCACCCCTGGGCCGGCTACCGACCCGCCGACGCCCTCATCCGCCCCGACCAGCTCTGGCCCGGCCTAGGAGAAACGTCCCTGCTCCTCGGCGCTCGAACCCTTCCCGTACTCGCCCTGATCGCCCTCGCCTCCGCCAGCGGTGTGTGGTGGAGCCGCCACAAGGGCACCTTCGGCGGGAAGAACAGGCGCCGGGTCCAGGGCACCGCCAAGGCCAGAGACATCGAGCCGCTCCTGGCCAGCGCGATCACCGCCAAGGCCCGCTCCCTGCGCCCCAGCCTGAAGGACGCCGACCGCATCGCGGCCTCCGACACCGGAATCCTCCTCGGCAACCTCCAGGGAAGCCGCACCGAAGTCCGCATGGGGTACGAGGACGTCGCGGTGGCGATCATGGCACCGCGCTCCGGGAAGACCACCTCGCTGGCGATCCCCTCCATCCTGGCCGCGCCCGGCGCCGTACTCCTGACCAGTAACAAGGCGGCCGGTGACGCCTATACGACCTGCTTCGACGCCCGCAGCCGGGTGGGGCGGGTGTGGTCGATGGACCCCCAGCAGATCGCCCACGCACCGCGCACGATGTGGTGGAACCCCCTTGCGGACGCGAAATCCCTGGAGGGTGCGAACCGGCTCGCCGGCCACTTCCTCGCCGCGTCCGTGGACGCCTCTCAGCAGGGCGACTTCTGGTCCAAGGCCGGCAGCAACATACTGTCGCAGTTGTTCCTGGCCGCGGCCTTGGACAACCGCCCTATCACGGACGTGATGCAGTGGCTGGCGTTCCCCGCCGACCGGCGACCGCTCGACATCCTGCGCGACCACGGATTCACCTCCGTCGCAGCCCAGTTGAAGGGAACGGTCGAGGGCCCGCCGGAAACCCGAGACGGTATCTATGAGACCGCGAGACAGTACGCGTCCGCCCTGCTCAGCGCGGACATCGCCGCCTGGGTGACCCCGCAGAAGGACGCAGCGGAGTTCCGCCCGGCGGAGTTCGTGGCCTCCACCGACACGCTGTTCCTGCTCTCCAAGGACGGCGGCGGCGGCGCCTCCGCGCTCATCGCAGCGTGCGCCGACTCGGTGATGCGGGCCGCAACCGCTCGAGCCGAACGGACCGGCGGACGTCTCGACCCGCCCATGCTCGCGGTCCTCGACGAGGCCGCAAACGTGTGCAAGATCAGCGACCTCCCCGACCTGTACTCGCACCTGGGCTCGCGCGGAATCATCCCGATGACGATCTTGCAGTCCTACCGGCAGGGCCAGAAGGTGTGGGGCGATGCGGGCATGGACGCCATGTGGTCCGCGGCCACCATCAAGGTCATCGGGTCCGGTATCGACGACCCGGATTTCGCGGACAAGCTCAGCAGGCTGATCGGCGATCACGACGTGGAGACCAAGTCCACCTCCATCTCGGACTCGGGCAAGTCCACCTCGATCAGCATGCGGCAGGAGCGGATCCTGCCCGCGGACCGGATCCGTGCACTGCCCAAGGGAACCGCCCTTCTCTTCGCGACCGGCCTGCGCGCCGCCATGCTCGACCTTCGCCCCTGGTACCTCGAACCGGACGCCGGCGAGCTGTCCGCCGCCTCCAAGGCCGCCTCCGACGCCATCACCGCCCGGGCCATCGCCAAGGCCGCACCCCCACAAGCCGACTTCGGGCTGGCCGTATGAAAGACCTCGTTCTGGACCTCTTCGCTGGTGCAGGCGGCTGGGGGCACGCCCTGCACAGCCTGGGCGTGCGCGATGTCGGCCTGGAGTGGGACGAATGGGCCTGCAAGACCCGCGCGGCGACCGGGCAGACCACGATCCGCACCGACGTCGCGCTCTACCCGGTCCGCCCTTTCATCGGCCGGACCCGCGGCCTGATAGCGAGCCCGCCCTGTCAGGCGTGGAGCATGGCCGGCAAGCGCCTCGGCCTGGTCGACCAGCCCCTCGTCCACCAGGCCGTGGCTGACCTGGCCGCCGGACGGGACACCCGCCCCCAACTGCTCGCAGCCTGCCAGGACCAGCGGTCGCTGCTGGCCGCCGAGCCGATGCGCTACCTCCACGCCCTGCACCAGGCCGGCGAGCCGGAATGGGTCCTGATGGAGGAGGTCCCCGACGTCGCGCCCCTGTGGAAGCAGTACGCCGCCGTGCTCCGCTCCTGGGGGTTCTCCACCTGGAGCGGCATCCTCAACGCCGCCGACTACGGCGTGCCGCAGACGAGGCGGCGGGCGATCCTGATCGCCTCCCGCACCCGTACGGCGGCCCCGCCCGAGCCGACACACGCCAAGTTCAGCGAGCCGGAGACCTTCTTCGGGCTCGGCCGCCGGACGTGGGTGTCCATGGCCGAAGCCCTAGGCTGGGGACGCACCGACGGGCCCGTGCCCACCATGTGCGCCGGCGGCGGCCCTGGGGGCGGACCGGAGCCTTTCCCCTCCGGCTCCCGTAAGACCCGCTCCGACGCCCGTGACCGCGGCGCGTGGAAGAACCCCCCGCTCCGTCCCGGGAACCCCAAGGTCGAACCTCCGTGCATCTGCACGGAAAGCTCTCCGCGGACGCCGCGGTGCGGTGACGGACGGGACTGGGTCCTGCGCAGCAACAGCCAGGCGAACGCGGCCATCCGGTCCGTGACTGAACCGGCCGCGACGCTGTTCTTCGGCAACCGCGCCAACGAATGCGTCTGGACCACTACGGGCCCCGCGGAGACGGCGCCGCCGGCGATCCGGATCACCGCTGAGGAGGCCGGGATCCTGCAGTCCTTCCCTCCCGCCTACCCCTGGCAAGGCAATAAAGGCCAGCGCTTCTCCCAGATCGGGAACGCCGTTCCCCCGTTGTTCGCCGCCCGCTTGATCGCACCGCACGTCGAACGCACGCTCAGCCACGACGACTTCGTCCTGGCGGCATGATGTCCGACGCCACCCGTACCGAAGCCGACGAGGATCTCCTGCAGTACCCTGCGCCGCCGCCGGTGGTGCACTACGCCGAACAGGCCCTGCTCGGCGCCCTGCTCCTGGTTCCCGAGCGGCTCAAGACCATCGGTCCGCTCGAGCCCGAGCACTTCGCCAACACCGCGCACAGCGCCCTGTTCGCGGCGATGCGCACGGTGTCCCCGCCCCCGCCGGAGGTCCACCGGGCCCGCCCGGTATGGCCGAGCCAGCTTCTCGAAGCGGCCCAGCCCCAGGCCCGAGCCCTGACGGCCTCCTACCTGCACACCCTCATCAGCGTCTGCCCCACCGACGCCCACGCCCCTGCCTACGCGCAGATGGTCCGTTCCGGGCACGCCCGCCGCGTTCTGCGCCGGCATGCCGGTCTCCTCGCACAGGCCGCCCACGCCCCGGGGCCCGATCCGGCTCGGACGGTCCTCACCCGGGCCGACCAGCTCGCCGTCTACCTCGACGAGCTGACCACGGCCTTCCCCTCGCACCCCGGATCAATGCCCCGGACCCCGCCGCCTCCCGCCCCGACTGCCGAAGCATCGGTAGAGGCGGAGGACGAGGAACGGATGCTCCTGGCCACGGCCACCGCACACCCCGATGGCCTACCTCGGATGCACTGGCTACACGAGGGCGACTTCACCGTCCCCGCGCACGCCGCCCTCTACGCCTGCTTGACGGCACTCGCCCGCCGGGGTGCACCCGTGGACCCCATCACCCTCCTGTGGGAGGCACAGCAGCGCGGCCTACTTCGCGAAGGGCTCCAGCCCGCCGAGGTCCTCGACTTGCTCGCCCATCCCGCAGGGGCACCCGAGTACTGGGGCCAGAAGGTCCTCCAGCGCGCTCTCCTGGCGCAGGCTGGTGCCGTTGCCGCACGAATCGAAGCGCTCACCGCGGACGACGCCACATCCGTCCACCAGCTGACCACCGGCAGCCGCCGGGCACTCTCCGCACTGTCCTCAGTACGGAGCCGCTGGCACCAAGCCACAGGCGACTTCGCCGAGAAGCCCACCGCCCCCCAGCCTGCCGTCCCCCGTGCTCCCGCCGTCCGCACCCCAGCCGCACGAGCCGGTCCTGCCACCCGCACCCCCGCCCGGCCAGGCCGATGACCAAGAGAGGTTGCCCGCACCTCAGCGACTCCCGCCCACCCACAATCGCGCCTCCTCCGCCCCTCCCGTTCGCCGACCAGGCTCCAACACGGCGCTCGGTGCCCCGCATGCTCGTGCCGTGGCCCCCCGATGAGTCGTCTACCAGTCCGCCACTGGGCGGAATACCTTGGCATCCGAGGTCTTCGCCAGTTCCCAAGAGATCAGCGAGTAGCCCTCGGGCCTCTTTTCCAGTGGATGGTGGTTCCGCAAGGCACAGATGATGAGCTCGCTGGACTCGACTGCCATCGGCCAACCCTCCGGCGTCGCTCCCCGCTCTGCCTTGCAGTAGGGGTTTCTGGCCACGATGCCAGTGACCCACTTATCCGGAATTCTCGCCTCCTCCGAGGAGCTCTCGGGGCGCTCGGCCCAGGAGATCGAGGGGACGTCGTCAGAGGAGACGAGGTACCCGACAGCCTCCAGTGGCTCGTGATCCTTCAGGTGTTCCCGGGTCACGGCGCGGCCTGTAAGTGGACGGAGGAAGCCCGAGGCCATCGCGTGGTATCGCTCGAAGAGGTGCCGGAGCGGAGCCATGTCGACCGGAATGCCCACCAGTTGGAAGGAGATATTGCAGCGCAGTACCACGCGGGAAGGGTCGCTGGAGACATCGGCTGTCAGCGTGTAGAAGCCTCCGCCTAGGCAGGTGTCGAAGTACGTGACCTGCTCGGTGTGGTGGATGTCCTCCAGTCCGCCGTAGCGCTTCTTCCTACCGGTCAGCGCGTTGACGAACTCCCGAGCGCCGGTTCCGTGCCACGCCGTGGTTGCCTGTCGGATGCTCCAGGATGGTTCGGATGTCGTCCAGCCCATGGAGTTCAGCGTGTGGACGAGATTAATGAGACCGCCTTCGTCCAGACGGCGGACCGGGAGGTCCAGGGTGACCCCGTTGCCGCTGGCGATCACCCAGTCGACATCGGGCAGTTCGTGGACGAAGACGAGTTCACCGAAGCTGTCGTCGGCGGTGACGTACGGCAGCGGCTCCAGGGTGTCCCCAAGCAGGGAGACGCTGGCTGCCGGCAGATCGTTGATCGGTCGGCGCTTGGTCTTCCTCGCGGTGTCCAGGCCAAGGTGGACACGACCGTGGGCGACAAGCTCCGCCTGCTTTGCCTTCAACACGTTGGCGAGCAATTCTGGTGAACGGAGGAGCTGCAGCAGTTCCTTCTCACCGATGAGCAGTATGGGCTGTCGCCCTCGGAACTCGACGACCTGCTGGATGACGGATTCCGTGAAGCCCGCGATGCTGATGATCACACCGATAGTGGCGGGGCCGGCTCGCTCCACGCGGGACCGCACGCTCACGACCGCCGGTGCCGCCCTTTACACGACGCCTGGTGAGCAGCCGGAAACCATCGCCGTCGGCGCACTCGTTCTGTCAGCCATCGCCGCTTGGTGGTGTGCCTCCCGCCAGGGGTGATCACGACCTGACATCGAACCGTTCGTAGGCGGGGTACGGGGCAGACAACCCGGCCTCCGGTGGATACGGTGCAAGCAACGTGTCAAGAGCTGGCACGCGGTGTGCCGGGAAGTCTGGTCGGCGTCCCTAGGGCAGTGCGCCCTTTCTCTCCGACGCCGAAGGCCAATCCCGATGCCCACCGACCCACGTGATTCCTCCCGCCGACCGCCGCTCCTCGGTGTCCCACACCGGCCCGGGCGCACCGCTCCCAAGCCCGAGAATGCCAGCGCGGACGGACGCCACATCTGATGGCCGATGGTGGCACCTCACTGTTGGCGCCGGTGATCGTCATTGCCGCCTTGGTCATCCGGACAGCGCTCACCGAGCTCCGGGATCCGGGTAGTGCCCGGCGCCAGTGGGCATTCGCCGTCAATGCCCGGGCCATGGCGGCCGGCGCGACGGTCGCCTCAGCCATCATCTTGATCGGCGGTCAGCGCTTCGGCTGGGCTGCCGCTGCCTGGGCACTTCTCGCCGGGGCACTTACCGCGTTCATCACCGGCCGTGACGCTCCCGACCCCACATCCGCGGCGGCACGGAGCAAGGAGCAGGCCGTGCCGGAACGGCAGATCGCAAAGGTGTTGGCTGCGGTTGGCGTGCCCCTCACCCTGGCCGGAGTGGCGATGCACATCCTGCCCGGCCCCGGATTCCCCTCTCTCATCATCGGCCTGGCCCTGCTGATCGCCAGCCTCTCCATGGCCGCCTCAGCCCTCCGCCGCTAGCACTGTCACTTCCCCCTGTCCCCCGCCCCAACGTCGACCGGAGTTTACAAGCCATGACCTGGCAGTGGATCGGGCAAGGTGGCCTCGACCGGCCCGACATGGACGAGACGGCAGAGGTGACCGGACCGGACACCACGCTGCTCCCCCGCCCGCTGTCACTCTCTGCCGCATTCGAGGGGAGTGAGCCGATTGCCAGGGCGCGGCTGCTTGCCCGCTCCTTCTTGGACGACATGCAAAGGGTCCATGGCCTGCGGGTCTCGGACCGCGTTCTGGATCTGGTGGAGCTGTTCGTCAGCGAGCTGGTCACCAACACCCGCAAATACGCGCCCGGTCCCAGCCTGCTGACCCTCCACGTCTGGAACGGCTGCGTGGATGTGACCGTCTGGGACAGCAACCCTGCCCTGCCGACGATCCTGCCTCCAGACCCCACCCGCGTGGGACAGCACGGCCTCGAGATCGTCAAGGCCTCCGCCCGGACCTTCCAGGTCCGCCGCGAACCCGTGGGCAAACGGATCACCGCTTCCCTCCCGCTCACCGACGATCCGGCCACGAACGCCGCAGACGGATGACGACGCCGGATCGGGGCCTTCCCGATCGGGGCTACGCACAGCCTGCGCGGGCCGCCCCCCTCGAAGGCGTGGACCTCTTCAACGCTTCAGTCCCCAGCCATGGGCATGAATTCCTGGCTGATCTCGCTGATTGCCGCTCTGGTCCTGGGCGCAGTGGAGATCATCATTCTCACCGCCGCGCTCGGGTTGTTGGGGCACAGTGCTGGTCACAGCCGTGCTCGCCGCTGTCGGTTTGCCCCCTGGACCAAAGACGCAGGCGGACAGTAACGCTGACCCAGCGGCGACGATGACGAAGCGAGGAGCGCGGGACTTCGGGCTCCTCTCCCGGGTCCGGGTCCCACCCAGGAGCTTGTCGACGTAGGCAGCCGCTGCACGGCCTGCAATCACTACTGGGATTCCCCGACGGGCGATCCGGTGCCCACGATCGTCTTCAACTCGATTGCCGGGTACGGAGCGTGTGCTTCGGTGGCGGGTCCTTTGAGGGCACCTCACCCTGCTGCTCGGGCTCGATGCCGTCCTCCGCAGGCAGCCAGCACGTCTGCGGCCGAGCATGCCCGTCACAGCTGCGGAGTGGCATCGCACCAACGGGTGACGCCGCCCCGTTCGCATGAACAGGTCGATCGCTCGACGTCGCCTAGCGGCGGAAGCTGCACCTCCAGGGCGTCCTTACCATGATGCCCCAGCCCTCACGTCCCTACTGAACCCGGGTACGAGATCAACCGCCGTCGGCGCCCCGTTCGAACTCGACGATCACCGGAGCACCGTTCTCGTCCAGCCCCAGCGAGTCGATGCGCCCATCGTGCACCGGTCCAGTGCTGTACTCGCTCGACAGGAGCCGGACCCCCAGCATCGCCCCCACGTGAACCTCACCGAGGCCCGCCACATCCTCCTCTTGATCGGCCAGTCGCGGTGCAACCACCGTCACCCCCGCCTGCCTCGCGAGACCCCATCGTCGACCCTCCGTAGCGCAAATGGCTTCGCTTCCATTTCCGACGCTGACCGATTCCTCGGGCGGCTACGGAGCGCGCGCCCCCACCAGGGTTGGTACCAGGTGTGCAGGTTACTCGTCGAACGGCGAGCCGGGATGTTAGCCGATGAGGGCCCCCGCCCCCCACTTTTGAGCACCATCGCCAAAACGCTTTGTTTGCCTAGGGCAAAGGTTAGCTTTGCCGTGCCCCACAGTTCCAAGCGCCACAACGCCAGTGCCGGCATCAGCGAACGCCGCGAAGCCCAGGGAGCCACGATGAAGTCTCATGCACGCAGTATCCGACCTTCGTCTCGTCGTCGCCGTGGCCGCCTGCTCGCCGCGGCGGTCGCATGCGTGGCGGTCACAGCCGCTGCAACCGCATGGCTCTCCCTCAAGAACGACTCGACCCACGAGTCGGCTTCAGCCCACACCCCGACAGTGGGCGCCGGTGCGGCAGTACCTCAGGCGGCCAGCACCAACGCAGTCACCCAACTGGACAAGAGCTTCCTCGCCAAGGTCCGGCAGGCCGGACTGTGGGAAATACCGGCAGGCCGACTCGCCCAGACAAACGGATCGAGCGAAGCGATCAAACGGGCCGGCCTGCATCTTCTCGATGGACACAGCAAGCTCGACCAACTGGTTCGCGAGGACTCCGAGGCGCTACGAGTACCCATCCCCGATCAAGCTACAGCCGAACAGCAACGCTGGGTCGACCAGCTGCGAAGCACCCAGGGCAGCGAGTTCGACCAGCTCTTCGTGGACCTGCTCCGCGCCTCCCACGGCAAGGTGTTCATTACCATCGGCGAGGTCCGCGCATCCACCAAGAACTCCTTGGTGAGACGGCTTGCAACCCAAGCCAACGTCACCGTCCAGGACCACATGGATGTACTGGAGGACACCGGCCTCGTCACGGATGCCACCTTGGACGATGTCGCCTCCACCATCGCCAAGTGACTTCCCGGTCCACCGCCTCCATCACGAGGTCCCTCGAACGCCGACCATGGCGGGATCAGCGGGGCCTCCGTCACATATCCCCAGCGAGCGCGGCTTCGCGGCATACTCGCCCATGCCTCGGGTGGCCGTCACCGCCGCCACCCGAGGGAAAGGGGCGACGAGCGGGACACGCCCGACCTCGTGGATCTCGCACCAGCCGAGATTCGCCATCTGCTGGCAGCTGCCCACGGACACCCTGTAACACGGGGCGATTACTCGTTGAACCGGCCACGATGGCACCGGCAGCACCCGGCCTGAGCCCGCCGATGGCACGACACCCGGCGCGGGCCCTCGTTCGCCCGCGTGTTCACGACCCCCGAGCCTCTCGGAGTCGTGGTCGCCCTCGTCGCCGGGAAGGTCATCGGCGCGTTCGGCGGTGCCTGGTTCGCCGCGCGCTTCACCCACGCCCGGCTCAACCCCGAACTGGCCTGGGCCGACGTCCTCGGGCTCGCCGCGCTCGCCGGCATCGGCTTCACCATCGCCCTGCTCCTCGGTGAACTCGCCTTCCCCGCCAGGGCCAACGCGGAATCCGTCAAAGCCGCGGTACTGATCGCCTCACTCATCTCCGCAGCGGCCGCCGGCGGCGCCGACGACCCCGGGACGGGCGACGGCCGCTGACCGCGGTACGCCTCAGACTCTGCCCTCACGCGCCCGTTCTCGCCGTTCTCATGGCTCCGCAAGGGGCTGTACTCCTGCCTGCTTCCACTCGTCGGTTCGTGGGGCCCGGCGCCATCGCGGTTCAGTTCTGATCTAGCGCGGGCAGGAGGAGGGCGCCCCTCGCTCCTCTGCGGATGCCGGTCCAGCGGCAGGACGGTGCGAGCGGAACCCGCAGGCACGTCAAGGGGCGTCGGCGGTCCACCGCCTGTTCAGAGCCTGGTCGACGCTGTCGGCGAGGTCGGCCAGGTGGGTCCTGTCCCCCGGGTGGAATTCCTGCGCGGCGGTGGTGGCACGCAGCCGCGCGAGGTGGTCGGCGATGGTGGGGCGCTGTTCGGGTCTGCTGTGCCAGGCCAGTTCGCGCAACAGTATGGACAGGCGGGCCAGGACTGCGGGGTCTGCCGCACCGTATTGCATGGGCTGGGCGACAGCGAGGTGGAGGAGTTCCGCGAGGGTCGGCCGGCGTAGTACGACGCGGACCTGGCCGCGGTCGTCCCGCAGGAGCCGGGGGGAAAGATCACGCCGAGCCAGCTCGCACAGGAGTGCGGAGGAATGGGAGAGGGCGTGGATCGCGGTGGTGGGATCGTTGATGCCGGGAGAGAGCGCCTTGGTAGCCACGTCGGTGAGCTGGCGCAGGCCGAAGGAGATGTCCTGCTCGGGGATGCGCTCGGACGCGGTGCCAAGCGCACGGGCCGTCTGCTCGACCAGGAGGCGCCGGGTGTCCGGGGCCAACGGTGCGCCGGTACGGGACCAGGCGACTCCGGCGGGGGTGCCGGCGATGAGTGAGCTTCCCGGACAGCGGTCGATCAGGACGACGGCATCGGCGGCGACCGCCGCCGCCAGGAGCGCCTTCTCGTCCACGGCGGCCAGGAAGCCCGAGGTCTCGACGAGCAGGGGCAGGGCGTCGGCAGGCGGTCCCGGCGCCGTGGTCCCTTCTGTGGTGGCAGGGCCGGTCTCGGGCAGGAGCCTGCGGAGGGTGGCGTCGGCGTCGATATGGACGTCGCGCAGCATGGTCTCCACCCGGATCTTGCGCGCCAGATGGGAGAGGAAGATCACGAGCGCGAACACGCTCGCCAGGGTGAGGACGAAGGCGAGGGTGACTGAAAGTTGCGGAACGAACGGCGGTTGCCCGCTGGCCTCGGTGCGCACCGTGCGCAGCACGGTCAGTGCGTAGGTGAATGTGGCGAGGAACAGCGCGAGTGTGGTCTGCACGTAGCGGTCCTGGTTGAAGGTCCGCAGCAGACGGGGGGAGAACTGGCTGCTTGCGAGCTGCAGCGTGACGACCGTGAGCGAGAACGTCAGAGCCGTGACGCTGATCAGTGAGCCGGCGATCGCCTCCAACACGGTCCGTGCTGCTGCCGGGCCGCCCCCGAAGAGGTACGCCGTGAGGGACGGCGGGATATGGCGCAGGATCCGCATGTCCAGTCTGGGCAGCCCTACACCTGCGGCGACGGCGAGGAGGACGCCCAGGGTCGGCAGCGGCCACAGCTGGCTCCGCAGTGCGTCACGCCTCAGCGGGCCAGCTCCCATGACGCCTCTCCTTCCGATTGAAAACAACACTGTCCTACCTTGGGGGTTGATGCCAGCCGGTGATCGCGCGAACACCGCAGTCCGGGGCGCCGCAGCGGGTAATTCCTCCCAACGGCTCCTGCCGGTCCCACTGGGTGCCATGGCCATGTGAGGCGTGGCTTGATCCGCAAAGCTTGCACGGGGCCGGTTTCTCCGCCTCCAGCGCAGCGCGCGGCCCCACAGACGCGGAAATGCGACGCCGACGTCACGGCCGGCCCACGAGACAGCCGCGCGGGACTTCGCAACCCGCGGCTCACCCCGCCCCCGCGGATCCCGGCTCGGAACCCGTGGGGATCCGGTCCGGCGCCCGGAGTGCCGCCCAGCGCGTACCAGCCCCGGCTGAGAGGCAACCTTCTCCTACCGCGATCGCGGTCTCGGGCTTCGCACAGGGGGTGACGGCCGTGGGCTGGTTCCGCAGAAGGCTGAAAGCCCGGGCGACAGTGAGCGGCGAGAGCGGCCTGCGACGGGTTCCACCTCACACAGAACGAGGTGGACGAGTACATGGCCCTGTCCCAGGAGCAGGGCCATTCCCTGCCCCGGTTCGGAACCTGCACCTGCGGCTACCACCCGACCATGCCCAATGACCAGCCAGGACCGCTGCCCCACTGGTCGACCACGTCCTTCGGTCTACCGAGTACGGCTCCCACATCGGCCCCGCCGCCAGCGAGGTGACACCAGGCACCCGCTCGGCGATCACATGCGGAGGCTCCAGCCTCTGCACGGACGACACCCGTGGCGAGCCCGCGTCACAGAACGTCACTAGCGGGAAAGCTAATAGGCGAGAGCAGCCGACAGCTCGAGTGGGCGAACCCGTCAAGGCTGCGGCCTTCACCGGTTCGCAAGTCTCCGCGTGGACCGCCAACGTCGCACTGTGGCGCCGCAACGCCGCCTTCCGGCACGTGCCCGAAGAGGCAGTGCCGGCCGAGCCGGTGTACCACCGGCACGTCTCGTCCCGCAACTCGACGCTCAGGTGTCCGGTGTCCGGTGTCCGCTGCACAGGCTCACGCAGCTCTCCCGGCATGCCGCGTCGGCCGGGCGAGCCGGTCCCGGGCCGACCTCGCGCTCCTACCGGTTCATCGTGATCCCGCTCCTTCCCGACACACCCGGGGTGGCCGGGCTTGGCACCCACCAGGCGGATGCACCGGTCAGGTGGACGCGGTCTCACCATCCACCTTCTCACGCGACGCCTCGCTCCTGATCACCACAGCAAAGTCACCGACGCCGAGAAGACGGTCACCGGCGAACACATCAGTGGTCGTGGAGAAGCTGATGAGCCTACCGTCCGCCTCGTCGAAGGCGCATTCCTGAACATCCCCGAGCCATTGGCCGCGATCGGTCAGCAGTTGCTTGCCCACCGGGTCAGACGCGCGGTCATCCGCGCCCGCCTCCGCATAGGGACCCGAGGCACGGAAGATCATGACCGCGTCCGGGCCGATTGCCCGTATCTGCTCCCACGGGACGATCTCGTCGCCCCGCGATGAGCGCATGCGTACGAATTCCACCCTTGCGGGTGACGCCGCCGTCACCAGTCCGGTCACCATGCCCACCCGCTCGGCGGTATCGGCCGCGACCACAGGAAGGCGGATCACTTCCCCGAATCGCCTCACCGTGCCTCCTTCAGCGCCTGCTCCAAGCCGGCGGCCGCCTCGCGGAAGCCCGCCAGATCGGCGACGGCGAACCTGAACGACGCCTCGGGCACCACCACGTTCTCGCCCGAGGCAGCCGCCGGCAGAGGAACGGGCAACAGCACCGTCGCCTCCCCGGCACCGTGGTCGCCGAGGCGGACCTCGTACCCCACCATCCGGGCCGCGTCCTGCTCTACATCGAGGACGACATCGGCGACCCGCCCCATGTCCTCCCCCTCCGCCGTGAGGACCCGGGCACCGCTCACACCGGCATCCGGGGCCCCGACCGACCTGGACTCGTCCGGGCCGGCCACGGCCGAACGGGCAGCGACCATGACGGCGTCCATGCCCAGGGCATGGACGCCCTCCCAGTGAAGAACCTCGCGCAATGGCCCGGACAGCAACCCCCGGCCACTCAGCGTAAACATCGTTACCCGTCCGTCACCGGGGTCCAGCACCACGTCCTTGATCTGGGCGATCACATCCCCGCCCAAAGTCACCACGGGACGCCCCACGACATCCCCCACCCGTGTCAGAAACGCCATCACCGCTCACCCCCGCCTTCGGGGGGCGGGGGGTGCTGTTCGACCACCGGACCTCCGCGTCGGCGGCGCGCCTGCGTCACCACCGCCGAGATGCCGATCACCACCAGGATGACGAGCACCGCGATCAGCCAAAGCCACCACTCCACGATCCGGCCCTCCATCCCGTGACACGCTTGGGGTCCGTACACTGCTCTTGCCCCGTCGCACCCGTCGCACGCCTGTTTCCCATCCTTCCAGGCATCCCGCAGGCCGCTACCGGTCCGGCATTCTGGGACGCCGCTTCAAACGGACTCGGCGGAGCCTCGCAGTCCGAGCTGATGCACGCCGACCGGCCGGGAGGGCCGTGCGGCCGCGGACAGCGCGGGTGTGGTGGCGCCCTGGACTCGCCGAGGAACCGGCCAGGACGCCCCCGAGCGGATCCTCGGGGCCCGGCGTGGGAACGGAGTCAGGAACCGGATCCGGCAGGGAGGCGCCCGAGGCCCGGCGCGCCCGCCGACGCCGCCCAACGGCCCAGCAGTCGCAGCGCGGCCTCGGCCCCAGCGTCGGGGGCTGTGAAGACGACCAGCGCACTGCCCTCGTCACCCGGCAGCACGAGGGTCTCGTAGGCGAGGTCGAAACCTCCGGCCACCGGATGGCGGAAAGCCTTCGTGCCGTACGTCTTTTCCCGCACGTCCCGAGTCGCCCACATCTCCCGGAACTCCGGGCTACGGCTGCTCAGTTCGGCCACCACCGCAGCCAGTCGCGCGTCCTCGGGCCGGCGCCCGGCACAGAAGCGCAGGAATCCCACGGTCTGGCGGGCCACCTCCGCCCACCGCGGGTACAGCTCCTGAGCGGAGGCGTCGAGGAATACGTGGTGCGCGAGGTTCAGCTGTCCGGGCTGCGCTTCGTCGGGGCCGCCGACCACGGCCAGGGCCAGGTCGTTGGCGGCGAGGACGTCCATTGCAGGGGACAGGACGTACGCGGGGACGGCTCCGACGGCCGTCAGGAGCCGGCGCAGTTCCTCCCGTACGGACGCGCCCGGCTCGGCGCCCGGCCGATCGTGCCCGGCCGGGGCTCCGTCGCCGCGCTCGATGGCGTCCCGGCGACGGTCGGCAAGGGCCGGGGCGGCACGCCGACCCGCTTGGCGTGCCAGGTCGTGCAGGTGTGCGTGCTCGGTCGCGTCGAGCCGTAGCACCCGCGCGAGGGCGTCGAGCACGGCGTCGGACGGATTGCCTGCACGGCCCTGCTCCAGGCGCGTGTAGTAGACGACGCTGACGCCCGCGAGTTCGGCGGCCTCTTCTCGGCGCAGCCCCGGTACCCGGCGCCGGCCGAGGGCGGGCAGGCCGGCTTCCGCCGGGGTCACCCGGGCCCGCCGTGACGTGAGGAACCTACCGAGTGGGGTCGCCGAGTTCATGCAGGCCAGTATCCATCGGCGAACTTCCGGAGCCCTCCTCCGTCAGTACCCCCTCCGACCCCTTGGCTCACCCCTTGCCTGGTACTCGGGGGGTAGTGGCTCGGCCAACGCTGGTGCAGCACCGTGGACCCGTCGCGGCACGACGAGAGCGACGCACACCAACGAGCAGGGCCTATAAGACAGGAGCGGCTTCGATGCGCGCAGTGGTTTTCTCCCGGTACGGCGACGAGAGCGTGCTGGAACTCACCCGACGGCCGGCACCGGCGCCGGCGGAGGGCGAGATACTGGTGGAGGTCATGGCCGCCGGGGTGAACCCGGTCGACTGGAAGCACCGGGAAGGAGCGGTGCGCAGCGACCGGCCGTTCCCACTGGGCATGGGCTGGGACGTGGCGGGCGTGGTCCGGGCCACGGTGGCGGGCGGCCCGGCCGTGGGCGAGGCCGTGTACGGGATGCTGCCGCTTCCGTACGGCGGCGCTTACCAGGAGCTGGCCGTCCTGCCCGTCTCCGCCGCGGCCCCCAAGCCGGACCGGCTGTCCTACGCGCAGGCCGCCGCCGTGCCGCTGGCTGCCCTGACGGCGTGGCAGGCGCTGGAGGCGGGCGGGGTGGACTCGGGTCAGCGCGTCCTGGTGCACGCGGGCGCCGGCGGCGTCGGCCACTTCGCCGTGCAGTTCGCCCGGCACTTCGGAGCACACGTCACCGCCACCGCCTCCGCCCGCAACCTTGACTTCCTGAGTCGGCTCGGCGTCGACGAGCCGATCGACCGCGCGACGACGGACCTGTCCACCACGGAGCCCTTCGACATCGTCCTGGACACCGTCGGAGGTCTGGTACAGCAAGCCTCGTGGCGGCTCCTGCGGCCGGGCGGCGCCCTCATCACGCTCCCGGAACCCCTGGACGAGGCGCACCGCCTCCCCGGGATCACCGCCCGCCGCGTGGTGGTCGCCCCCGACGGCCAGGCGCTGGGCCGCATCGGCGCGCTGATCGACTCGGGCGCTGTGCACGTCGAGGTCCAGTTGGTGCTTCCCCTGGAGGAAGCCGCGCAGGCGCACCGCATCAGCAAGGCGGGCCGGGTGCGCGGCAAGCTGGTGCTCGGCTTCTAAGGCACCGCCGACGTGCCGCATCGCAGCGGGCGGCCACGCAGGACGCCCGGCTGCGGCCGGCCGCACCCGGAGGCGGCCGGGGGTCCTCCGCCTGTGCGGGCGTCTTCTGGCAGTCGTGCGGCGGTCCGTCCCTTCGCGGCCGGGCCGCTTGCCCACCGGAACACCGCGGGGGGATAGATTCAGCGTCATGACACCAGACGCGCACGAGAACTCCTTCCGCGAGCGCGCGGCCCGCAGCGAGACCCGGGGGAGCTTCCTGCTTCTGGTGGCCGGCTGCATCTGACTCACCCTCGCCTACCAGTTGTTCGCCCCCTTCAGCATTGAGCGGGATGCCAACGGCAGCATCGAATGCGCATCCCGAGTCTTCTACGACGATGGCGACGACGGTCGGAAGTCACGAAAGCAGACGTACGAAGAAGCCGAAGGCATCCGCTGCGCTGTCGCCCGCGACCCCGCCGACATGCTCGGCCTCCTGCTGCTCTCGCTACCGTTCGCCGCGACCGGGATCTTCCAGTACACCTCGCGCGCCCTGGCGCTGGCCCTGCGCCATCACGGAGACGAGGTCGCGCACCTCAAGTCCGAGCGGCCCAACATGCCCGCCGAGCCGGCCGAGACTCCTCCAGCATGACCCGCGGCGGGGCTGAGCCGGGCTCGGCTGCGGACTCGTCCTGCACTTCATGCGGTGCCGAAGGGCACCCGGCAGCACGGAAAGACGCGCGCACACCGTGCCCAGTGCCTGCAACTGCACGACGCGCACTGCACGGTGAGCGGGCCGGAGCCACCACGTCGTACGAGCAGGAAGCGGAGGCGGTACCCCTGCCGACGGCGGTGGCCGGCGTGCGGGAGCGGTCATCGCGCAGCAGCGCGACGACGGTGAACCTGCGACCACTGCCTGGACGACCGCGGACTGGGTGAACCCGAGTATCGGCGCCCAGGTGATCGCCAATGCCATGGCACCGTGACGGTCAGGGGATGCCGCAGCGTGCGCACTGCCCCTCCTTCTCTAACCGGTCGGCCGCCAGCACTGCCCGCCGCCGGTTGGAGGGAGCGCAGCTTGCACACCGCGCGCCTGCTCCCGCCTCCTCCGGGCCCGACCCGTCCGAATGCCCGTCCAACTGACGCGTGGGGCCCCGCTCTCCAGGCGACCAGCGCTGCGGCACCCGAGCCAATCAGCCTGCTCCGGTCAGGCATTCGGGGCGTGTCCGTGGCCTCCCGTCGGCGCCCGTTCGCACCTCGGGGCTGGCATTTCCAGGCACTCCCTAACCACTCGCGGCCTGGCCAAACCCTCGGGTTCCCGACGATGGCATAACGTTCATGTCGCAAAATTGGCATGATGCAAATGTGTTATAGCCTCGTTATGAATCGCTCAGTATCATCCGCATTAGCGCGCTATATCCGAAATGGACGTGCCTCCGGTCACCTTTCCGGAGGCCTGAGGCGGCTGTGACGTAGCACCGAAGAACTACTGAAGCAAGCATTTCGCTCCGTGCGATTTCGACCGCTGCTGGGTAACTTCGGCCCGCATGACCACCCGCCTCCCCTGGACGCCGACGCCGTGCACCGACGTGCCGCCCTGCGTTCCCGCCGACTGCAGCACACTGCGGGCGGCGCTCTGAACGTGTCCACCCGTACCTCGTGGGCCGCACGCCGCCGCGGCCGGACTCCGAGAGCACCGAGACGCCTGCTCCAACCCCTCAGAACAAGAAAGTCACTTGGCTCCTGATGACACGAACGACCATCCACGTGGACGGCACCTGGCGCGGCGCACTGAGCGGTGAGACGCGCGACATCCTCGACCCGGCGGACGGGCAGCCGTTCGCCGTGGTGGCCGAGGGCGGTGCGGCGGACGCCGACGCCGCGGTCGCCTCGGCCCGCGCCGCCTTCGACTCGGGGGTGTGGCGGGGCACGGCAGTGTCCGAACGGTCAGCGCTGCTGCGCCGCGTGGCCGACCTGCTGGTTCGCGACCGCGAGGAACTCGCCCTGTTGGAAAGCCGCGACGCCGGGAAGACCGTCGGGGAGGGGTGCATCGATGTCGACTGCGTGGCCGACGCCTTCCGCTATTTCGCCGACCTGGTCCTGACAGAGGGTGCGGGACGCGTCGTGGACGCCGGCAGCGACACCGTGCACAGCGTCGTCGTCCACGAGCCCGTGGGGGTGTGCGCGCTCATCACTCCATGGAACTACCCACTGCTGCAGGCGAGTTGGAAAATCGCCCCGGCTCTGGCCGCCGGGAACACCTTCGTGGTCAAGCCGAGCGAGATCACCCCGCTCAGTACCGCGGCACTGATCGCGCTGCTGAGCGAGGCCGGACTGCCCAGCGGGGTCGCGAACGTGGTCACCGGCCCCGGTCACACCGTCGGCGCCCGGCTCTGCGAGCACCCGGACGTGGACCTGGTCTCCTTCACGGGCGGCCTGACCAGCGGTGTGAAGGTGGCTCAGGCGGCAGCGCCCGGGGTCAAGAAGGTGGCTCTGGAGCTCGGCGGCAAGAACCCCAACGTGGTCTTCGCCGACTCCTGCGACACCGCGGCCGGCTTCGACACGGCCGTCGACCAGGCTCTGAACGCCGCCTTCATCCACAGCGGCCAGGTCTGTTCGGCCGGTTCCCGGCTGATCATCGAGGAGTCCGTACGAGAGCGGTTCGTGGCCGAACTGAGCCGCCGGGCCCGCCGCATCCGACTGGGCCGCGGCACCGAGAAGGACGTCGAGTGCGGGCCTCTGGTCTCCCTGGCCCAGCTGGAGCGCACCGAGGAGTACGTCGCCTCCGCGCTCGGCGAGGGCGCCGTACTGCGCAGCGGCGGCGCCCGCCCCGAGCCGTCCAAGACTCGGCCGGCCGGCGGCTGGTTCTACGAGCCTACGGTCCTCGACCGCTGCCACCGCCGGATGAGGGTGGTCCGCGAGGAGGTTTTCGGCCCCGTCCTGACCGTGGAGACATTCCGGACGGAGGACGAGGCGGTGGCGCTCGCCAACGACACGGAGTACGGGCTCGCGGGCGCCGTCTGGACCGCGGACGCGGCACGGGCCCGCCGTGTGGCCGGCCGGCTCCGCCACGGCACCGTGTGGATCAACGACTTCCACCCCTACCTCCCCCAGGCCGAGTGGGGCGGCTTCGGCAAGTCGGGCATCGGTCGGGAACTCGGGCCCTCCGGACTCGCCGAGTACCGCGAGGCCAAGCACATCTACCAGAACCTGGCGCCCCGTCCCGTGCGGTGGTTCTCCGGCTGACCCACCCACGGGCGGACGGGCCCATGGCCCCGCCCGCACCCGAAGACCCCCACGCCCCTTGGAGCAATGCACCTTGTCCGACCACACCTACGACTACGTGATCGTCGGCGGTGGCACCGCCGGTTCGGTGATCGCCTCCCGCCTGACCGAAGATCCCGGCGTCAGCGTCGCCGTCATCGAGGGCGGCCCCTCCGATGTCGATCGCCCCGAAGTCCTCACCCTTCGAAGCTGGATGGGGCTGCTCGGCGGCGAGCTGGACTACGACTACCGCACCACCGAACAGCCCCGCGGCAACTCCCACATCCGGCACAGCCGAGCGCGCGTCCTCGGCGGCTGCTCGTCACACAACACCCTCATCGCTTTCAAGCCGCTGCCGTCCGACTGGAACGAGTGGGCCGCCCTCGGCGCCGCCGGCTGGGACGCCTCGTCCATGGAGCCGTACTTCGGCAAGCTCCTCAACAACATCGTCCCGGTCGCCGAGAAGGACCGCAATGCCATCGCCCGGGACTTCGTCGCCGCCGCACAAAACGCGCTGGGCGTGCCGGAGGTCGACAGCTTCAACCGCCGGCCCTTCCACGAGGGCGCCGGCTTCTTCGACCTGGCGTACCACCCGGAGGACAACAAGCGCTCCTCCGCATCGGTCGCCTACCTGCACCCCTTCCTCGACCGGCCGAACCTCGAACTGCTGCTGGAGACCTGGGCGTACCGGCTGGAACTCGATGGCACCCGCGCAACCGGCGTGCGGGCGCGCACCGAGAACGGCGAGGAGATCCTGCTGCGGGCGTCCCGCGAGGTGGTGGTCTGCGCCGGCGCGGTGGACACCCCGCGGCTGCTGATGCACTCCGGCATCGGGCCGCGCGAGGACCTGGCCGCACTCGGCATCGAGGTCCGCCACGATCTGCCGGGAGTCGGCGAGAACCTCCTCGACCACCCGGAGTCCGTGATCGTCTGGGAGACGCACAGGCCGATCCCCGACAACTCCGCGATGGACAGCGACGCCGGCCTGTTCGTGCGCCGCGACCCCCGCTCTGCCGGGCCCGACCTGATGTTCCACTTCTACCAGATCCCCTTCACCGACAACCCGGAGCGGTTGGGCTACGAACGGCCCGCGCACGGCGTGTCGATGACACCGAACATACCCAAGCCCCGGAGCCGCGGGCGTCTTTACCTGACCAGCGCCGACCCCGAGGCCAAACCCGCTCTGGACTTCCGGTACTTCACCGACGACCACGACTACGACGCCCGCACCCTGGTCGATGGCATCCGGATCGCGCGGAGGATCGCGGCGGCCGAGCCGCTCGCTTCCTGGCTCGGCCGTGAGGTCTGCCCCGGCCCCGAGGTCACCGGGGACGCGGAGCTGAGCGAGTACGCGCGGAAGGTCGCCCACACCGTGTACCACCCGGCCGGCACCTGCCGGATCGGCGCCAACGACGACGGTCTGGCCGTGGTTGCCCCCGACCTGACGGTCCGCGGCCTTCAGGGCATCCGGATCGCCGACGCCTCCGTCTTCCCGACCATTCCCGCCGTGAACCCGATGATCGCCGTCCTGATGGTGGGCGAAAAGTGCGCCGACCTGCTTGTGTCGGACGCCGCCCGAAAGGAGGCCGCCTGATGGACGGCCACGATCCCGTCTTCTCGGTCCGCGGCCTGTGGAAGGTATTCGGGCCGAAGGCCGAACGCGTACCCGCAGACCCGCAGTACGCCTCGCTCTCCCCGGCCGAGCTCCGCGAGCGGACCGGCTGCACCGCGGCCGTCCGGGACGTCTCCTTCGACGTCCGCCGGGGCGAGGTGTTCGTCGTCATGGGCCTGTCCGGGTCCGGCAAGTCCACACTGGTCCGGTGCCTGACCCGGCTCGTCGAGCCCACCAGCGGTGAGCTCGCCATGGACGGCGAGGACGTACTGGCCATGGACCGGGCACGGCTCCGCGAACTGCGCAGGCACCGTGCCGCGATGGTCTTCCAGCACTTCGGTCTGCTCCCCCACCGCACCGTGCTGGACAACGTCGCGTACGGGCTGGAGATCCAGGGTGTGGGGAAGGCCGAGCGGCGGGCCCGGGCCCGCGAGGTCGTCGCGAAGGTCGGCTTGGCCGGTCTGGAGGACCGCCGCCCGAACCAGCTCTCCGGCGGCCAACAGCAGCGGGTGGGCCTGGCCCGCGCGCTCGCGGCCGATCCCGAAGTCCTGCTCTTCGACGAGCCGTTCAGCGCTCTCGACCCGCTGATCCGGCGCGACATGCAGGAGGAGGTCGCCCGCCTGCACCGCGAGGAGGGCCGGACCATGGTCTTCATCACCCACGACCTCGCCGAGGCCCTCAAGCTCGGTGACCGGATCGCACTCATGCGCGACGGCGCCGTGGTGCAACTCGGCACGCCCGAGGAAATCGTTACCCGGCCGGCCGACGACTACGTTCGCGACTTCGTGCGCGACGTGCCTCGCGAGCAGATCGTGCCCGTGTCCCGCGCTATGCGTCCGGCCATCGGCGACGAGGCCCGCCAAGGCGCAGTGCTCGCACCGGACGCCACGGTCGCCGAGGGCATCGCCGCCGTGGCCCGGGAGGGGGTGCCCGCCCGGGTCATGGCCGACGGCGAGCTCCTCGGGGTCGCCGACCACGCTTTGCTGCTCGCCGTGGTGGCCGGGCTCGCGCCGGCCGACGCCGGAGCGGACAGCGGCCCGGCGGGGGGCGCGGCCGGGCTTCCTGACGCGGCCGGCGCGGATCCGGAGTCGGAGCAGGCCACGGACGCGGTGACCGCATGAGCACCACCGCCTCGCGCCGGCCCGTCGCCCGCGACGGAGCGCAGGCCCACAGCGAGACGCCCCCGGCCCGCCGGATCCGGCGACTTTCCAGGCCCTCAGCCCCGGCGGTCCTCCTGTTCCTCGCCCTGCTGCTGCCGACCGCCTCGCTGCTCGCGGACGGCGGCTGGCCGCAGGCACTGCGCGTGGACCTGGTACCCGCCCTGGACTCCTTCGCCGACTGGGTGGTCGACAACCGCGAAAGCCACCCCGTCTTCCTCTACTTCCTCCTGCACCTGTCCAACGCGGCCACCGACTCGGTCGCCTGGGTGCACAGCCTGCTCACCTCGGCCGGCTGGGCCGGTGTGCTCGCCGTCGCCGCGGCACTCGCCTCGTACGCCGGAGGCGGCGGGCGCAGGGGTGGCGCCCCGGCCACCGTCGCTCTCGGCTCCCTCGCCGGCTGCGGCCTGCTGGGGCTGTGGGAGCAGGCGACCGAGACGCTCGCCCTGATGCTGGTGTCCGTCGCGGCGGCGTCCGTCCTCGGGCTGCTGCTGGGCCTGGCCGGCGGGCTCTCCGACACCGCCCAGCGGATCCTGCGCCCGGTGCTGAACACCATGCAGGTACTGCCGTCCTTCGCCTACCTGCTCCCACTCGTCCTGATCTTCGGCATCGGCACTCCCTCAGCGCTGATCACCACGGTGATCTATGCCGCTCCCCCCATGGTCCGGATGACCACCCTGGGCCTGCGCGGCGCGGATCCCGGGGTTCTGGAAGCGTCCCGGTCGTTGGGCTCGACCGGGTGGCAGCGACTGTGGACGGCACGGCTGCCCGTCGCCCGGCCGCAACTCCTCCTCGGCTTGAACCAGACCATCATGATGGCCCTGTCCATGGTGGTCATCGCCTCCGTCGTGGGCGCCGGCGGACTCGGTGAGAGCGTCTACCAGGCCCTGAAGACACGGGACTTCGGCCAGGGTCTCACCGCCGGACTGGCCATCGTACTCATCGCCATCTGGCTCGACCGGACGACCGCGGCGGCCGGGGCCCGTCTCGGCAGCCCGGTCGGCCGCCGGAGCACAGGGTTCGCCGTCGCGGTGGCGGCCGCCGGCCTGCTGGTGGGCCCGCGCCTGGCGGCCGGCTGGCCCGAAGCCCTGACCGTGGACATCGCCGCCCCTCTGAACACCGCCGTGGACTGGCTGGTCGGCGCCGCCTACCAGGACGTCCCCGTCCTCGGCGGCACCTCGGTCTGGGCGGGCAATTTCACCAGCTGGGTGCTCAACCCGCTCGACGCAGGGCTTCAGGCACTGCCGTGGTGGTCCCTACTGCTCCTGACCGGCGTGATCGCCTGGCTGGTCGGCACCTGGCGCGGCGCGCTGACCGCCGTACTCGCCCTGTCCTGCACCGGCGTGCTGGGCATCTGGGGCAAGTCGCTCTACACCCTGTCCCAGGTTCTTGTAGCCGTCGCTCTCACCCTGCTGCTGGGCTTCGCCATCGGCACCCTCGCAGCCCGCGTCCAGACGGTGGAACGACTGCTGCGCCCGGTGTTCGACGCCATGCAGACGCTGCCGCAGTTCATCTACCTCATCCCGGTCGTCCAGCTCTTCAACGCCGGGCGGGTCGCCGCGATCACCGCTGCAGCCGTCTACGCCCTGCCTGCCGTGGTAAGGGTCACCACCCAAGGCCTCCAGCAGGTCAACCCAGTCACCATGGAGGTGTCCCGCTCGCTGGGCGCCACCACCTGGCAGCAGATCCGCGACGTGCAGTGGCCGCTGGCCCGCCCGGCACTGCTGGTCGCCGCCAACCAAGGCGTCGTACTCGTCCTCGCCGTCGTCGTCATCGGCGGCCTGGTCGGCGGCGGAGCACTGGGCTTCGACGTGGTCAAAGGCCTCACCGCTGGCGAACTCGGCACCGGCCTGATCGCCGGCGCGGGCATCGTCTGCCTCGGCCTGGCCCTCGACAAGCTGACCCAGCCGTCCTCCGGACCGTCTTCCGTACTCGCCCGGCACTGACCGGCTCGGGCCGAACGAGCCCACCCCCACCCCCGCTCACCCGTAGGAAAGGCAGTCACCCATGACCACCCACACTCACAGTGTCCGCTCCGAGATCCGCCGGCAAGCATCGGCCCGAAACACGAGAGTCGGGCTCGCGGCGGCCGGCGTTCTCGCCCTGCTCACCGTCGGCGCGTGCAGCGCCGCCGAAACCGGTGGCGACGCCAAGACCGTCAGCCTGCACACACCGTCCTGGGTGGGCGCCGAGGTCAACACCGCTGTCGCCGCCTACCTGCTGGAGCACGAGCTCGGGTACAAGGTCAAGACACAGCAGATGGACGAGAACCCGGCCTGGGACGCGATGAGTCAGGGCAAGATCGACGCGATCCTGGAGGACTGGGGCCACCCCCAGGAGGAGAAGCGCTACGTCGAGGGCAACAAGAGCGTCGTCGCTGCCGGCGGGCTCGGCGTGACGGGCCACATCGGCTGGTTCGTCCCGAAGTACGTGGCGGACCAGCACCCGGACATCACCGACCACAAGAACCTCAACAAGTACGCCGACCTCTTCAAGACCCCCGAGAGCGGCGACAAGGGCCAGTTCATCAAGGGCGACCCGTCCTACGTCTCGCACGACAACGCCCTGATCGAGAACCTCGGCCTGAACTACAAGCCGATCGAGGCCGGCGCAGAGGCCACGCACTTGGCACAGCTGGAGCAGCTCTACAAGAACGAGAAGCCCTTCCTCACCTACTGGTGGACCCCGCAGTGGATGAACGCGACCATGGACTTGGTCGAGGTGAAACTGCCGCCGTACCAGGACGGCTGTGACGCGGACAAGAAGGCCGTCGCCTGCGCCTACCCCGATGTTGCGCTGAAGAAGTGGATGAACGCGGACTTCGCCAAGGAGGACAGCGACGCGGCGCAATTCCTGAAGAACTTCACGTGGACGACCGAGAAGCAGAACCTCGTCGCCAAGTACGTCGCCGCCGACAAGATGACCCCGCAGAAGGCAGCCGAGAAGTGGGTCAAGGAGAACGAGTCCACCTGGAAGGCATGGCTGCCGAAGAAGTAGCGCGTGGCGGGCGCAGTGCGCGCGCCACTCCCGGCAATCGCAGCCCCGGGTGGCGGCGTTTGACTGCCTCGGGTCCGAGGCCCAGAGGCGTCTCAGACCGGAGCGGGACCGGCCCGAGGGCCAGGTCCCGCTCCGGACGCCTCTTTCAGCCCTTCGGATTCCCCCAGGAGCGGGGTACCGCGGGGCCCGTCCGGCACCTCGGCCACGTCCCGTCCGAGCAGCCTTGACCCGTGAGCACGGCTCGCCGGGACCGGTGGTCGAGCAGCCTCACGTCCACCCCTGCGCTCACTACGGGTGCGCCGAGAGGCGACGGATGCCGTTCTCGCACTGCGAGCGCTGATGGCAGAAATCTTTGGTTCGGACGCCGCCTGTATTGATCCGCCTCGCCAAGCGCCCTGTTAGCCGGGCAGCTTCCCGCTCACCCGCTGGCGTGGTCCCGTTCCATAGGGGGATCACCGGGAACGACCAGCCACGCCCAGAGCAACAACGTCTCGCTCGCTTCCGGCGCCAGCAGCATGCACTCGGCCCCCGACCCCGGTCGAACTGGGCCAGAGACCGGCTCGGTCATGCGCGGGCGGTACGCGTGACCGACTCCTCGATCTTCGCGACGAAGGGTCGAATACCTTCGGCCGAAACACCTGTCAGCACGCCGAACGCCACTCGTTCCTGCGGCAGTTCACGGCCAGACTCCGAGCCGACCGCCGTAGGGATCACTTACCCGGAATCCGAGATGGGCGGGTCCCGGAACGGCAGATCAACCGTCCGCAGACCAGCGCCTGCCCCGTTTGTCCACAAGGAGCGCGCACTGTGCACGCTCGTACGGCTCCGTCACCCACGCGAGAACCGTTCGTCGACAGGTCCAGCCGGAGCCAGCGTGGGCCGACCCAGCTTCCCCGAAGGCCGTCCGAACGAGCACCCGGATGCGTACGCATTCCCGCCCTTGGCGTGTCGTCGGCGCAGGCATATCCGGAGTGCGGCATGTTCTCTCCGATGACCTATATCTCGCCATGGAGATGGTCCGGATCTTCGTAGAGGTGTCCGATGAGTGCGAGCGGTAGCGGGCACGAGCCGCCGAATGGCATGCCGCCATTGGAGGCCGGTGGGGCGGAAGACGCCAGTGCCGCAACCGCCTCAGGAACTCCGCGGCCCGCGAATCAAAACAGCGTGAAATCAGGGCCCGGTCGGGTGTCACGGCTGGGCAAAGCCGTACGTTCGGTTGCAGGGAAGGGGCCTCCCCCGGGGCCGACGCGGCCGGAGTTCTGGCGCAGCCCGCTCCGCGGCCCGTGGCTGACCGCGGTGTTCGGGCTTGTCCTGCTGTTCGGGATCACGGTGCTGTTCGTGACGGGCCTGCTGTCGTACGCCGCGTACAACCCGGATCTCGCGGCGGTGAACGACCAGACCCCCGACAAGGGGTGGCTCGGCTTCTACCTGTTCTCCTGGCCGACCTCGCCGTACTGGCTCTACCGGCTGACGCAGGGCGTCCACGTGACGCTCGGGGTCGTGCTGGTGCCCGTGCTGCTGGCGAAGCTGTGGTCGGTCATCCCGAAGCTGTTCGAATGGCCCCCGATCCGCTCGGCGAGTCACGCCCTCGACCGGCTGTCCCTGCTCCTGCTGGTCGGCGGCGCCGGCTTCGAATTCGTCACCGGCATCCTCAACGTCCAGCTCCACTACATCTTCCCCGGCTCCTTCTACACCCTGCACTTCTACGGAGCCTGGGTGTTCATCGGCGCCTTCGTCGTGCACGTGACGTTCCGGCTGCCCAGGGCCCTGCGCGCCGTCAGGCGCCGTCTCGGGGAGCCCGCCGCGGGTACCGAGGAGGCGGCGGGGCTGGTCGCGCCACACCCGGCGGAGCCGACCATCTCCCGCCGGGGCGCCCTGGCCATAGTCGGGCTCGGGTCCGTCGCACTGCTGGTGGTCACGGCGGGGCAGAGCATCGGCGGATGGTGGCGGCAGACCGCACTGCTGGCACCGCACGGCCGCGACCCGGGCTCGGGACCGAACGGCTTCCAGATCAACAAGACCGCCGCCTCGGTCGGCATCCGGCCCAGCGATGTCGGCCCCGCCTGGCGGCTGACCGTACGCGGGCCCGGAGGCCAGGTCGACCTGACGTACCGGCAGCTGCTGGCCATGACGCAGCACCAGGCGGCCCTGCCCATCGCCTGCGTGGAAGGCTGGTCCACCACCGACCAGCAGTGGAGCGGGGTCCGGCTCACCGATCTCGCCGCGCTCGTCGGGCTCGGCGTACACACGCCCGAGGTCCTGGTGGAGTCGGTGCAGCGTGGCGGCTCGTTCCGCTCGGCCGTTCTGAGCGACAGGCAGGTCCGCGACAGCCGATCCCTCCTGGCTCTCCGGGTCAACGGGGCGACGCTCTCGCCCGACCACGGCTATCCGGCGCGGATCATCGTGCCGGGGGCACCCGGAGTGCACAACACCAAATGGGTCACCCGCCTGACGTTCGGAGAGCCGGCATGAGCGCTTCGACCGCTTTCCGCCGACGCTACGGCGCCTCCCCGCTGCACCTGCTCCTCGTCCTTGCCTCGTTCGCCCTCGCGCTCTACGCCGGACTGCGCCTGTTCGAGGGGGACACCGTCGGCGTGGCCCTGTGGTTCGTCGGGGCGGCCCTCCTCCACGACCTGGTCCTGCTCCCCCTCTACTCGCTCACCGACCGGGCTGCTCAGACCCTCTTCATCCGAGGCTCCGATGAAGGCCGGCGCGCGCTGCGGGTGAGCGTGAACCACGTCCGCGTGCCCGCGTTCGTCTCCGGCGTCCTGCTCCTGGTCTGGTGGCCGCTGATCCTCGAACAGGTCGGACACTTCACCGCCGCGACCGCTCTTCCCGCGGACGGCTTCCTGGCCCGGTGGCTGCTGATCACCGCCGTGCTGTTCGCCGCCTCGGCCGTGGTCCTGATCGTACGGACGCGGCAACGGAACCGGTCTCAGCGGCAGGCGCGCAGTGCAACGAAGTGACGCCCTCCGGCGCTGATCCACCGCTCAGCCTCGGTCCATCCTTCCAACACGGCCTGGCGGTTCAGCGCCGTGGCTCCGACCATGGCCCAAGGGAAGATGTCACTCACGGGCCTCTGACCGGCATGGATGCGGACGCGGCGGCGCTCGTCCACATCGGTGGCGGCGACCTCCACCAGGAGGATGCCTTCCCGGTGCACGAGGGCCCGGACGCGGCGGAGCAACCGTCGGGGGTCGCCACCGATGCCGATGTTCCCGTCGATCAGCAGCGCCGTCCCCCACCGACCCTCGTCGGGGAACGGATCGAAGACCGACCCGCTCATCGCGCACCCGCCCCGGCACACCGTCGTGATCACGGCGGAGGGACAGACGTCGATGCCGAGGACTGGGCGGCCCCGACCCGTCAACGCCTCGACCAGCCGGCCGGCGCCGCATCCGATGTCCAGCACCCGGCCGGTGCACCGGCGCAGCACCGTCCGGTCGGCCTCGTCCGCCCGGCCACACCACCGCTCCAGGTCCAGGGGGAAGTGCCAGCCCTCCGCATCGCGCAGGGACAGGGGCGGGGCAGGCTGTGGGGCGTAGATCGCCCGCGCATAGGGGCGGCTGTTCCATGCCCGGTATTCGTGAGCTGTCATCCCCCATGTCTCGCCGCCCGCCGTGCCGGTGAGGCGTTCCAGGCAGCGGATTCCCCCAGACGGCCCCGCGTCTCCACTGTGGGAACCAGTACAGCCCTCTCCCGGCCGAGATCGTGACGATTGACTTACGTCCCCGAGGGTCCGGCCTCGGCGGTCTGATCGTGACGCCCGCGAGGTCACACGGGGACCGACCGGTGTTGCGGACGTCCCGGTACCGAGTAGAGGGTCCGGAACACCATTAGCTTCGCGTGCAGCCTGGCTGAACCTGATGAGGGAGCGGGACTTGACCGGGGACGGGGGGCGTCAATGGTCATGGTGAAAGCCACGTCGTCGCTGCCGAACCATTGCCTCGTCACTCCGCCCAGTCGGCGCCGAAGTGGCGCGCCCGGAGGTCCAGACAGGGGAGCGCGGTTGACGTTGACTCCTGCCCGTGTCTTCCGCAGCGGCTCCCACCCCGGTTCCAGGCCACTTTCGCGAATCGCCGATACCTGCCGCCACAGATCAATCGGGGTCAGGAACTACGCGTCCCGCACCGCGATGCCCGTGTCCGCCCTCGCGGTCGAGGCGTACGAACAGGCGGGCGTCCTCGTCGGTGTTGAGCTTGCGATGGGTGGCAATCTCGCGGGTGGCCTGGGGGAACTGGCCCGGAGGTTTACAGGTGCCGTCCTCGTCGTGCTCCCAGAGCCGGGCGGGGACTTCCCGGTCCGGCGTCCGGCTCATCACCGGTGTACGGCCCGTGGGCTTGTCGGCCCCGGCCGTACGCGCCGCCCCGACCTGCCGCTGGTGGTCGTCGCTGGCCAGCAGCTTTTCGTACGTGCCGTACAGGTCGGGCGGCGGGGGCCGCAACTGTGAGGCCGAGGCCAGTACGAACGGCTCGACCTGCCCCCATAAGGGCGCCACGGCCTGGCTGTCCCGGGAGCAGCCGAAGTAGCCACCCGGCCCCGGCCTTTGTCGCCGACCACGGCCAGATCCTTGTCGGAGCCGTCGCTCGTACGTGCGGTGCGCACCGGCGCCACCATCTTGTTGACGACGGTGGCGTCGAGGACGTCGAATCCGGTGGACTCGCTGCCGAAGCGGACACGGAACCGCGCGTCCAGGTAGTGGGTCTGCCCCGGGTCGATTCCTCGGAGGATGTGGTCGGCGGTGCGGCCGATGACGCGCTCCTCCTCGTCCGGCCCCTCGAGCCAGCCCGCACACGTCTCGGCCTGGAGGTGGGCTCGGAAGTGATCTTGCCCTTCCAGTTGCAGCTGGTACGAGGACTCCGCGTCGTACATCGCGAGGTTGCGCCGGACCACCTCCAGCAGAACGTCGTTCCAGTAATCCACCGCATCGGTGGTGGCAGCGTGATCATTCGGGGTGACCCATACGCTCTCGTAGGAGCGCGAGTGCGCGTCCCGATCAGCGCTGGTTCGCCGCTACCCAGAGTGCTGCCGCGGTCGCCAGGACGAAGGCTCCAGCCGCCAGTACGGGCACGCCGGGAAGCGGCGTCGCGTAGAGGACGACACCGGCGGCGGCGAGCACGGCGCCGAAGGCGAAGAGGGGCGAGACCCGAGTCCGAAACCGGCGAGTCATGATGGTTGCTCCCGTACGGAGGATTGGGTCGACCCAGGTTCTCACCTCAAGGCCCGCAGGTACACCTTCCCGCGAGACCAGGGTCACGGGGCCGGGCGGGGGAGCGGCGAGCCTGAATCCATCACGAGGGACGGCCCGTGCCATCGCCGCACTGACGCGATCCGCCTGCGCGTCGGCCACGGTACGGCCTGAGCGGTCTCGGGTCGCCGCGGTCCGGCCGGACGCGCAACCATTCGGGCGCCGAATATCCAGGTGCTGGCTGCTCAAACCTTCGAGCGGCCGACAATGCCATAACGTTCAAGTCGCAAACTTAGCATGAAGCAAATGTGTTGCAATCTCGTTACTTTGAAAAGATATTAGGGGGTATGTCCCATTTTAGGCTGGCTCGCCTCGCCGAACGGTCACGTCAGCCCCCCTCTGCGAAGCGAATGAAATACCACAGGACGGCGCTTCAGGTAAGCCATCGAGCCGGTGCAATTTCATTTTTTGCTGGGTAACTTCGGCCCGCATGACCACCGCTCGTGCAGAACCGGCCCACTACCGAGACAACGTCCTGGCCCTTCCCACCGGATTGCGCCTCGATCGCCCGAACGTGAGTGACGGCGCCGCCCTCTGGCGAATCGCCCGCGACTCCAAGGCCCTCGACCTCAACTCGCCGTACAGCTACCTGCTGTGGTGCCGCGACTTCGCCGGCACGTCCGCGGTGGTCCGGGACGCATCCGGGCAGCCGGTCGGCTTCGTGAGCGGCTACCTGCGGCCCGAGGCGCCGCGGACACTGCTGATCTGGCAGATCGCCGTCGACGAGTCCCTGAGGGGGCTGGGTGTCGCCGGCGCGCTTCTCGACGCGCTCTCCCGGCGGGTTGCCGAAGAGCACGGCCTGCGATGCCTGGAGGCGACCGTGACGCCCGACAACGCGGCCTCGGAGCGGCTGTTCGCTTCCTACGCCGAGCGGCACAGCGCGCAGGTACGGCGCGAAGTCCTCTTCGGAAGCGATCAGTTCCCTGACGAAGACCACGAAGCAGAGGTCTTGTACCGCATCGGTCCGCTGTCCTTCTGAACCCCGTTCGGTCCGGGCTCTGTCCCGCCTGCGTCTGCACGCAACACACCTGCACTGGAGCATACGTTGACCATCACCGCCCCGGCCCCGACCATCTTCGAGACCGTGGAGTCAGAGGTACGCAGCTACTGCCGCGCCTGGCCGGTCGTCTTCGAGCGGGCCAGCGGCAGCCGGCTCTACGACGAGCAGGGCCGCGCCTACCTCGACTTCTTCGCCGGCGCCGGATCCCTCAACTACGGACACAACAACCCGGTGCTCAAGACCGCCCTCCTCGAGTACATCGAGCGCGACGGCATCACTCACGCACTGGACATGTCGACCACCGCGAAACGGGCGTTCCTGGAGACCTTCCAGTCGACCGTCCTCCAGCCGCGCGGCCTCCCCTACAAGGTGATGTTCCCCGGCCCGACCGGAACGAACGCCGTCGAGGCAGCCCTGAAGCTGGCGCGCAAGGTCAAGGGGCGTGAAGCGGTCGTCTCCTTCACCAACGCCTTCCACGGCATGTCGCTCGGCTCTCTCTCCGTGACCGGCAACGCCTTCAAACGGGCCGGAGCCGGCATCCCGCTCGTGCACGCCACTCCGATGCCGTTCGACAACTACCTCGGCGGCCGGGTCCCCGACTTCCTCTGGTTCGAACGGCTGCTGGAGGACCAGGGCTCGGGGCTGAACCACCCCGCCGCCGTCATCGTCGAGACGATCCAGGGCGAAGGCGGTGTCAACGTGGCCCGCGCCGAATGGCTGCGGGGCCTGGCGAACCTGTGCCGCCGGCGCGACATGCTGCTCATCGTCGACGACGTGCAGATGGGCTGTGGCCGGACGGGGGACTTCTTCTCCTTCGAGGAGGCGGGCATCGTCCCGGACATCGTGACCGTGTCCAAGTCCATCAGCGGGTACGGGCTGCCCATGGCCCTCTGCCTGTTCAAGCCGGAACTGGACGTGTGGGAGCCCGGTGAGCACAACGGGACCTTCCGCGGGAACAACCCCGCCTTCGTGACCGCGACGGCCGCCCTGCAGGCGTACTGGGGCGACGGCGCCCTGCGCCAGCAGACGCTGGTGCACGGCGGACGCGTCGAGAGCGCCCTGCGCCGCCTCTGCGCAGACCACGAGGGCAGCGGAGCCGGCTACCGGGGCCGCGGACTGGTGTGGGGCATCGAATTCACCGACAAGCAGCGCGCCGAGGCCGTCTGCCGCAAGGCCTTCGAACACGGCCTGCTCGTCGAAACCTCCGGCCCCGAGGGGGAAGTGGTCAAGCTGCTCCCGCCCCTCACCCTCACGGCTGACGAATTGGACGAGGGACTCGACCTCCTGGCCCGCTCCGTCCACGAGACCGCCTGAACGCCCCACACCCAAGAGAGGCACAACACCATGATCGTCCGCTCGTTCAGGGACATCGAGGGAACCGAACGCCATGTCAAGGCGGCGTCGGGAACCTGGGAGAGCAAGCGCATCATCCTCGCCCGCGAACGCGTCGGGTTCTCCCTCCACGAGACGGTGCTCTACGCCGGCACCGAGACCTCGATGTGGTACGCGAACCACGTCGAGGCCGTCGTCTGCACCGAGGGCGAGGGCGAACTCACCGACGAGGAGACGGGCGAGGTGTACACCATCACGCCCGGAACCATGTACCTCCTCGACGGACACGAGCGACACACCCTGCGCGTCAAGAGCGACTTCCGCTGCCTGTGCGTCTTCAATCCCCCGGTCACCGGCCGCGAAGACCACGACCAGAACGGCACGTACCCGCTGCTCACCGAGCCGGACCAGGGCTGACCGGCCCAAGAGAGAGGAGAGGCAGACACCACCATGACCACGTTCCCCACCCTCACCACGGACCTGTATCCCACCAGGGGCGCCGAAGAGGTGCTCATCGGCCGCAAGGATCCCGTCGTCTGGTCGGAGCCGGGCACCGCGGGCCCCTTCTGGGCACACGAACTGGAAAGTTACGAGCGCGACGGATTCCTCCCGGTGGACCAGCTGATCACTCCGGAGGAGGTCGCCGGCTACAAGGCCGAGATGGACCGGCTCATCGCCGACCCCCGGACGCGTGAGGACGAACGCTCGATCGTCGAGCCGAAGTCGCAGGAGGTCCGGTCCGTCTTCGAGGTCCACCGGATCAGCGAGGTGTTCGCCCGACTGGCCGCCGACCCGCGTGTGGTGGGCCGGGCCCGCCAGATCCTGGGTTCCGACGTGTACGTCCACCAGTCCCGCATCAACGTCAAGCCCGGGTTCGGTGCGAGTGGTTTCTACTGGCACTCCGACTTCGAGACCTGGCACGCCGAGGACGGCCTGCCGCAGATGCGCACCGTCTCCGTGTCCATCGCGCTGACGCCCAACTACGTGACCAACGGCGGCCTGATGATCATGCCGGGGTCGCACCGGACCTTCCTGGGCTGCGCCGGAGCGACTCCGAAGGACAACTACAAGAAGTCGCTCCAGATGCAGGATGCCGGGACGCCCTCCGACGACGCTCTGACCAAGTTCGCCTCGGCGTGCGGAATCAAGCTCTTCACCGGCAAGGCCGGCTCCGCGACCTGGTTCGACTGCAACGCGATGCACGGCTCGGGGGACAACATCACGCCGTACCCGCGCAGCAACGTGTTCCTCGTTTTCAACAGCGTGCACAACCGGCCGGAGGCGCCGTTCGCCGCGCCCGTCCGCCGCCCGTCCTTCATCGCGTCCCAGGACTTCACGCCGGTGCGCTGACGCCCGTGGCCGCCTCGCCCGTGCCCGTCCCTCGCCGTTGACCATACACACGCTCCTGTTCACTGCCGGAAGGAACGACATGCCCTGCCCCCGCGCCCTCTCCCGACGAGGGTTCCTCTCCCGTACCGGACTGCTGGGCGGCCTGGCCCTGGCGCCGGGGCTGGTCACGGCGTGTTCACGCACCGAGGCGGGGACGGGCGCTCCCCGGGACGAGGGCGATCTCCTCGCGAAGCTCCGCGAGCAGGGATTCGTACGGGTGGGATTCGCGGGCGAGGCGCCGTACGGCTTCAAGGACGGCGACGAGCTCTCCGGTGAAGCACCGACACTGCACCGCGAGATCTTCTCGGCGCTGGGCGTTGCCGAGATGCGCCCCACCCTGACCGATTTCGGCGCACTGATCCCCGGCCTGCTCGCCGACCGGTTCGACGTCGTCAGCGCGGGCATGGCGATCACCCCCGAACGCTGCGATAAAGTGATCTTCTCGGAGCCCGAGTTCGTCTCCCCCACCGCTCTGATGGTGCCCAAGGGCAACCCCAGAGGGCTGAGCGACCTGAAGTCCTGCGCCGGAGCCGGCGTGACGGTCGGCGTACTGACCGCCGCGGTCGAAGCGGCGTACGCGAAGGGGGCTGAGGTCGCGGAGTCCGCCATCAAGTCCCTGGCGAAGCAGCAGGACGGGCTGGACGCGCTGGTGGCGGGGCGCATCGATGCGTTCGCCCTGACAGGGATCTCCCTGCGCTGGCTGGCCAGGACCAATGCCGGGGCGGCGGTGGAGGTGCTCGAGCCCTTCGTTCCGGAGGTGGACGGCCGCAAGCAGTACAGCCCCGGCGGAGCGGTCTTCCGCCCCCGGGCCACGGGGCTCCGGGACGCCTTCAACGCGGAGCTCGCCAAGATCACCGGTGATCCGGACCGGTACGTCGCTCTGATCGGCGCGTACGGGTTCACGGCCCGGGAGATTCCGCCCGCCACCCTGCGTACCGCCGATCTGTGCAAGGTCTGATGGTGGACCCCGATGGCTGACTTCGTCACCGAGTTCACGCGCTCGCTCCCCAGCATCGCCGACGGCGTACGGGTCACGGTCCAGGCGACCGTGTTCAGCGCCGCGGTGGCGCTCGTGGTGGCCTTCTTCTTCGGCTTCCTGGCGCGCTCACCACGCCTGCTCGTACGCGGGTCCACCCGGATCACCGTCGAGTTCTTCCGGGGCACGTCGCTGTACGTGCAGCTCTTCTGGCTGTTCTTCGCCCTTCCGGTGCTCGGCTTCCGGCTGGAGCCGATGGCCTGCGCCGTCGTGGCCTTCGGTCTCAACTTCGGCGCTTACGGCTCCGAAGTCGTGCGCGGCGCCCTGAATGCAGTCCCCCGCGCCCAGTGGGAGGCGGCTGTCGCTCTGGGAATGAGCCCGTGGCAGCGCATGCGGCGAGTGATCCTGCCGCAAGCCTGGGTCCAGATGATCCCGCCCTTCGGCAATCTCCTCATCCAGATGCTGAAGGCCACGCCCCTCCTGTCCCTGATCACCATCGCCGACCTCACCTTCGAGATGGACCAGCTGCGGTCACTCACCGGGAACACGGCCCAGGCCTACCTCGCCATCCTCGTCATCTACTACGCCCTCGCCGCCGCTCTGAACTCCCTCATGAAGGCAGTGGAGTCGGCTGCGAAGTCCCGCATGGGGCAGGGCACCGGGGGTGCCTGATGTGGTCCTGGGAGACGGCCCGCGAGGGACTGCCCGTGGTCCTGAGCGGTTTCAGAACCACCCTGTACGCCACCGTGCTGGGCTCGGCCGTAGCCATTTCCCTCGGCTTGGTGCTCGCCGTGATCCAGCGCACCTCGCCCCGCTGGATCACCCTGCCCCTGCGCTGGACTGCCGACTTCATCCGTTCCACCCCCGTGATGATCCAGCTCTTCGCCGCTTGGGTGCTCGTCCCCGGCCTGAACGCGCTGACGCTGGGCATCGTGGTCCTGGGCGTGCACTACGCGACGTACACCAGCGAGGTGTACCGGGCAGGGATCGACGCGGTACCGAAGGGCCAGTGGGAAGCGGCGGTCGCACTGTCGCTGCCCAGGCGCCGGGTGTGGCGGGCCGTGGTGCTGCCCCAGGCGGTCCGCAACGTGATTCCGGCTCTCGGCAACTACGTGATCTCGATGTTCAAGGAGACGCCGTTCCTCTCGGTGATCGCGGTCCAGGAGATGGTCCACCGGGCGAACGAATTCGGCAGCGTCCACTTCGCCTATCTGGAGGCGTTCACCCTCGCCGCACTCGTCTTCCTGCTGGCGAGCTACCCCACATCCGTACTGATGCGACGTCTGGAGAACCGCCTTGCCCGTTGAAACCGGGGCCGATCGCCCGGAGATGGTCCGCTTCGACAAGGTCGTGAAGCGCTTCGGCGACCACACCGTGCTCGACGGGCTCGACCTGAGCGTGGGCCGGAGCGAGCGCGTGACCCTGGTCGGGCCGAGCGGCTCGGGCAAGACCACTGTCCTGCGGTTGCTGATGACCTTGGAACGGGTCACGGACGGTGTCATCCACGTAGACGGGCAGCCGTACTCCCACATGCCTGCCGGCCGGGCCGGCTCCTTGGCCCCGGCGGACGAGAAGTACCTGTCCGCGCCCCGGCGGCGAATCGGCATGGTCTTCCAGCAGTTCAACCTCTTTCCGCACATGAAGGTGCTGGAGAACGTGACCGAAGCCCCGGTGCACGTCCTGGGCCTGAGCCGGGAGGAGGCGGCCGAGCGCGGCCGGGAGCTGCTCGACCTGGTAGGCCTGGACGACAAGCACGACGCCCACCCGACGCGTTTGTCCGGCGGGCAGCAACAGCGGGTGGCCATCGCCCGTGCCCTGGCGATGCGGCCGGACGTCCTACTGCTCGACGAGGTGACCTCCGCACTCGACCCGGAGCTGGTGGCAGGGGTGCTGGACGTCCTGCGCGACGTCGCCGCCTCCACCGACGTCACCCTGCTGTGCGTGACCCACGAGATGGGCTTCGCCCGGGACATCTCGGACCGGGTGGTGATGTTCGACCACGGCAGGGTCCTGGAGTCCGGCCCCCCGGAGCAGCTGTTCGAGGCGCCGCAACACGAACGTACCCAGACATTTCTCCGGGCGGTGCACTGAGCGTGGGCTGTGTGCCCGTCGTCGCCGACGCCCCGGAGCCTGATCCGCCATGGCCGCTCCCCCGCGCCACCGACCGCTGGCAGCCCCCACGTCTACCGGCGAGAATCAGGAGCCTCACCTTCCGACCGCACCTGACGAACACGGGATCCCTGTTGGGCAGCTCCACAACCGTCGCGCTCCTGACTGCCGCCATCATCGTGGCCGCGCTCGCGATCAGGACAGCGATCGCCGACTGCAAGGCACCGGGGCACGGACGCCGGCAGCGGAGGTTCCTCACGGACCGCTACGTCCTGACGGCAGTGGCTGTCACGGCCGTCCTGCTGGGCCTCATAGGCCGGCAGCAGGCGGCTGGAGAGGGCCTGGTCTGGGCCTTGGTCGCAGGAGCCCTCATCGCGCTCGCGGTCAGCGCAATATCCAACCGCAAGTGATCGCGTTCCCTCACCTCCCGAATGTGCTGGGGGCGCTCCGCTCGGCCATGACTGCGGCCACGGGGGCCAGCGCACCCTCGACTCGCCCGTCTGCCGGCTGAGGATCCCCTCTGGAACCAAGGATGAGGGCAGCGAACCACGCCGTGATCAAAAGACAGACGAGGACCATGGCGGCCCTCCGACTGCGTGTCCATCGCTCGTCGGGGTCGGACCCCGTGGAGAAGCGGTCCAGGCGCACGGCCAGACCGGGAGCCTCCTCGCGCAGGTGGCTCTCGATCTCGGCCAGCACCCGCTCCTCGTGGTCTCGGTTCACAGCGGGCACCTCCATGCCTCCGCCGCCGCTTCAGCGACTGCGCTCCGCCTTGGCGCAAGCGGGACAGACGACCCGCCTGGCGGGTAGGCGCGTAGTGCTCTTGCCGAGCCCCGCGGCAAGATGCATCTCGTGCTGCTCCACGTGCAGGTGTCGGCTGCAAAGACCCACTCCGCATTCGCGGCACACCGCCACAGCCGTGGTGGCCGTGTTCGGGCTCGCCAGGCACTCGTAGCAATCCATCGCTGTCTCCTGCCCAATCCGAGTCCGCAATGGCAAGCCCCTTACCCAGGGGGTACCCCGGCTGTGACACGGGTACTCCCTGGGTAGAGCGTGCTCAACGAGGAGGTGAGACCCGTGCCCACCAGCGCTGGTCCGAGCTCGTGCGCCGCTCCCTCCGGAGGGCTGGCGGGGACGTCTCCGAGCGGGCGGACGACGCGGCCGACGACAGCGCAATGGAGTCCGCACGTCGCCTTCATCCACACGCCACCACCGCGCGAGGTCGGTCTGGCCGAAGCAGCGGTCAGCGATGGGTGACTGGCGTCCGCTCCATCAGGTGGAGGGGTACCCGCCCATTGAGGAGCACGGCCTGGTCGGGGACGGAGCCACGTGCGCCCTGGTGGCACGCGACGGCTCGGTCGGGTTTCTGTGCGTCCCGAGATTCGATTCGCCTCCGCTGGTGTGCCCCTTGCTCGATCGACAAGCGGGCGGGGAGTTCCGGCTCGTCGTAGCGGCGGCTGAGGAAGGGCGACAGCGCTACCTGCCCGGCACCGCCGTTCTCGTCACAGAGATTCGTTCGCCGGCAGGGACGGTACGGATCACGGACGGCATGCTCCTGCGCGCCGGAGCGGTGCTGGAGGAGGAGGCCCCCGCGGGGACCGGGACCTTCCTGCGGATGGTGGAGGTACTGCACGGGCGGCCCGAGATCAGCCTGAGCCTGGAGCCGCGCGGTGGTGCCACCGTACATCCCACCGGAGACGGCCTGCGGCTTTCCTGCCCCGGACAACGGGTCGAGGTCGCGCTGCGCTGGTCGCGGCCGCTGGCTGCCTGGCCTGCTGTGCTGCGGCTGCGTGCGGGAGACCGGTTTTGGGTCGCTCTCCAGTGGGAGCCGGGTGCCGGAGCACCGACGGCAGCGGACCCCTTTGCGGACACCGTACTGGTGTGGCGCCGCTGGAGCGCCGCTCTCCACCTGGAGGTTCCCCGCAAGGACCTGGTTCACCGGTCCGCGATCACACTGAAGCTCCTCGACCACTTCGCCAACGGGGCGATCGTCGCAGCTGCTACCTCGTCCCTCCCTGAGCGAATCGGCGGCGACCGCAACTGGGACTATCGATACGCCTGGGTGCGCGACGCCGCGTACACGGTCTTCGCACTGCGCAGGATCGGCCTGCCCGAGGAAGCCGGCGGGTTTCTCACCTGGGTGCTGGAAGCCGTGGACACTCCGGGGAGCCCGCTCGTCGTGTACGACATCGACGGCCATGCGGCGCCGCGCGAAATCGTGGACCCTCTGCTGTCGGGATATCGGGACTCAGCACCGGTGCGCTGGGGCAACGACGCCTCCTACCAGGTCCAGCACGACGTGTTCGGGGAGGTTCTCGACTGCGCCTTCCAATGGGCTGCCACCGGCGGAACCTTCGCTCCCGGCCTGTGGGGGCGGCTGCGGGCCCTGGCGGAGGCGAGCCGGGACGCCTGGGCCCGTCCCGACCACGGCATCTGGGAGGTACGCGCGCCGCCACGACCCTTCACCTACTCGGCCGCCATGTGCCAGGTCGCCCTGGATCGCGCGGCAAGGCTGTCCCGACGGCTGCGCCTGCCAGGTGACCCCCTCCGCTGGGAGCAGGACGCCCTGACCATCACCCGGCGCATCCTCACCGATGCGTGGGACCCGCAGATGTGTACGCTGACTGAGCACTTGGGGCCGGGCAGCGGCCTGGACGCCTCACTACTGGCCCTGCCGCTGCGCCGCGTGCTGCCCGCCGATCATCCCAAGATGGCTGCGACCTGCCGGGCCATAGTCGCGCGACTGGATGCCGGTGGCGGGCTGCTGTACCGCTACCTGCCCGAGGAATCGCCCGACGGCGTGGGAGGGACGGAAGGAGCTTTTCTTCTTTGCAGCTTCTGGCTCGTGGACAACCTGGTCGGGCAGGGGCGGGTCGAAGAGGCCGCAGCTCTCTTCGAGCGCCTGTGCTCCCACGCGAACGAACTAGGACTGCTTCCGGAGCAGATCGATCCCGGTACCGGAGCATTCCTCGGGAACTTCCCCCAGGGGTTGAGCCATGTCGGGCTCGTCTCCTCGGCGGTACTGCTCGGGCGGGCCGCCCACGGGCTGAACCCCGAGCTGTCCACCCATGCCTGGTTCAGATGAGGAGGCGGGGACGGAGCGCCTCCGCGCAAGGCGCTCTTCCGGTCAGCGAGGGGGGTCGGTCCAGCCGAGGGGATGCGGCAGGACGTCCGGATGGGTCACCGGCGGCTCACCCCCGGCTTCGCTGAACGCGGTCAGGGCGGTGACCAGAGCCGAGCGCTGGGCGGGCTCCATCCGCTCGACGATCACCGCGATCTCGGCCCGGCGGCGGGCGGTCACGTCCTCGACGAGCCGCCGCCCGCTGTCTGTGACGGTCAGTATCGTCTCCCGGCGATTGTCGGGGTTGTGCCGGCGATCGGCCAGACCGGCGGTGATCAACCGGTCGACCATCCGCATGGCCGTGGACGGGCTCACACCGAGCTGGTCCGCGAGGACGACGAGCTTCGTCGCCCCCCGGGTGGCGAGGACGACGAGCATACGGAACTGGGGAACCGTGACATTGTCCTCCATGGCCGCCAGCGACCGCGCCGACACCGCGACGAGCAACCGGGACGCGGTCAGTACAGCGCGGGTGACGTCGTCGAAATCGGGTTCGTCACTACTGGCGGCAGCGGGCCGCGGGTGATCGGTCATATCTCTTTGTACCGCTCGACCGCACCACGCCGACGAGCGCCCCACTACCGGCAGCGCAGGAGCAGCATGGCGGCGTCGTCGTGCAGGGGACCGCCGGCATGGGACACGACGTCTGCGCGCAGGGCATCCAGCGCTTCCTGCGGGTCACGGTCCGCCAGAAGTGCCGTGCGCTCCCGCAGCGGATAGAAGGATCCGCTCGGCCCACGAGCCTCGGTGACTCCGTCGGTGTAGAGCAGGAGCTGATCTCCGGGACCGAAATCGACCTGGTACGGCGTCGGCCGTTCACCGTCGCCGGTGAGCCCCAGAGGCAAGGCGTGCTCAGGTGGATGGGCGAAGAAGGTCTCCCGGTCACGGCGGACCACCAGGGCGGGGGTGTGGCCATAGTTCACGAACACCGTCCCCCGGTCTTCCGTGATCTCGGCCAGCAAGGCGGTCACGAACTTCTCACCGTCGCCCTCCATATCGACGGCACGGCGGACGGCGCACTCGACACGGTCACCGACAGCCGACAGGTCCGGCTCGTTGTACGCGGCCTCCCGGAATGCCCCGAGAACAGTCGCGGCCGTCTCCACCGCCTCCAACCCCTTGCCCTGTACATCGCCGATGATCACCCGCACGCCGCCGGCCACCTGCACCACCTCGTAGAGGTCCCCGCCGATCCGCGCCTCCGCGACGGCGGAGGTGTACGACACCGCCGCGCGCACATGTCCGGCCAGCCGGGGCACGGGCCGGAGCAGGACGCGCTGGGCGACTTCCGCGATCGAACGGACGCTCGCGAGCTCGTCCTCCCTGCGGCGGCGCATCACCGCCGCGGCCACTCCGGCCACGGTCACGCCCACGACCGCCGCCATCGCCGTGTAGCCGCGCCGACTGTCGAAGAGACCGTCGTACAGCCCGAGCCCGAGACACAGGCCGAGGGCGAGGACCCCGACCGCCGCGGTCCGGCGCCACCCCCCGGCCAGGCCTGCGAAGGCGGGCCCCAGCGAGACCAGGGGAAGAAGGCCGACGCCGGGACCCGCCGTCACGTCGGCCACCGCGACGACACCCATCACGCCGAACGGCAGCACCCGCAGGGTGGTTCCGGCTGTTGCCGAGAGTGACTGGTCGGGATCCATGACGCGCTCCGGTGCCTCGTACGAACTGGGCGACGAAGGGGAACACCGTTGACCGACACCTCGGTGAGAGGTTGAAGGATCCCCCCGCCACCTGCCAGGTTTAGCCTATGCAAAACTTCTGTGTCCAAAGCACTTCCCCATTGAACTGTTACCTACCCGCTGCGAGTGTCCCGCTCCCCCCGCGTACCCGAGGAGGTTCCGCCGGATGAGAAGGCCGCCCCGCCTCCGGGACCACCCGGCCCCGCCGACCGGATGGAAGCGGCGCATCGCCCGGCTCCCGCTCCTCCTCTTCCGCATCGGACTGGGGCCCGTCTTCGGCAAACGGCTGCTCGTGCTCCAACACACCGGTCTGGTGTCCGGGGAAACGCGCGAGGTGTGCCTGGAAGTCGTGACCCACGATCGTGGGCGCGGCACGTGGACGGTCGCATCGGGCTTCGGTGTGCGTGCCCAGTGGTACCGGAACCTCCGGCACATCCCAAAGGTGACCATCCAGGTCGGCCGGACGTTCTATCCGGTCAACGCCCACTTTGTGTCCCCTGATGACGGCGCCTCGATCATGGCGGAGTACGCGGCGCGGCACCCGCGTGCCGCCCTTGCCCTGTGCCGTTACCTGGCCTTCGACGTGGACGGCACCGATGAAGCCTTCCGCCGCGCTGGGGCCGAGATCCCGTTCGTGCGCCTCGAGGAGGTGCCGCCGCGACGGATCGCATAGGGCCACCCCTCACACAAGATCAGCGGCGGCTGCGCCGCGAGGCGTTCGCTCCCACCATGACGAGCCCCGTGACCAGGCAGGCCAGCCCGATCAGGAGCACGGGAAAGCCGGGTCCGGGCAGGACGTACAGCACAGCGCCCGAGATGGACACGGGGGCACCCACGGCCACGAGCAGTACCCCCATGCGGAATTCGGCGGCATTTCTGACCAACCAGGCACGCAGACGGGTGCGGGTCCTCGCGGTCATCGGCCACCTGCCAGGTTCGAAGCCGCGGAGACATGCGGCCGGGCCGCCTGCTTCTCACGCAGCGCAGTGCGCCCGGCGGGCTCGGCGCCGGCCAAGGGGCGCAGGAGACGCCTCGCCACGGAGAGGGCAAGGCGGGCAGGGCTTCGGTTCATAGATACCTCTCCGATGAGACTGCCCACGATAGGCAGCGTCATCCCCTCGTCAGCCTGCCGGAGTCCGGCAACGATTTCGGTCCTGGACTGCCGTCAGGATCTCGCCAAGGACTCGTAAGAGTCGTATAAAGTAGCGCACGGCGTGCCGGGAAGTCTGGTCGGCGATCAGGGGACAACTCTCTTCGAAGACCAGGGGGCTTCTGCCATGGTTCTTGTTGCCGTATTCGGCGTGGCACTGCTTGTGGCGGTGCTGCTGTCCGGGCTCGCCGCCCGAACCGTACTTTCCACTTCGCTTCTCTTCCTGTTGGGCGGAGCGCTGGTCAGTGACGGGTTCCTCGGCCTGGTGCACATCACCGCCGACAGTGAAATAGTCGCCGTCACGGCCGACTTGGCGCTGTTCGCCGTGCTGTTCACCGACGGCATGCACGTCTCGTTCCCCAAACTCCGGGAGAACTGGAAGAACCCGGCCCGTGCGCTGGGCCTGGGCATGCCCCTTGCAATGGTCGGCATGGCGCTGGTGACCCATTACGTCGCAGGCATGGACTGGACGACATCGTTCCTGGTGGGCGCCGTGCTGGCGCCCACCGACCCGGTCTTCGCCTCGGCCATCGTGGGACGGAAGGAAGTTCCGGCCAAGCTCCGACAACTGCTGAATGTGGAAAGCGGGATCAACGACGGACTGGCTCTGCCCGTCGTCCTGGTCCTCATCGCCGCTGCCGGACCGACGGCCGCCCACTCCGAGGCGTCCATCGGCATGATCGGCCTGGAGCTGGGCCTCGGTCTCGCGTTCGGAGTCCTCCTGCCACTGCTCGTGGCCGGCCTCCTCCGGCTCCGGTTGCTGGGCGCCGAGCCGAAGCTGCAACCGCTGCTGCCGCTCGCCACCGGCATCATCCTCTACGGGCTCTGTCACCTCACTCACGCCAACCCCTACCTCGCGGCCTTCTCCGCCGGCGCGGTTCTCGCCACGGTCTCGCCGGAGCCCAAGGTCGCCTTCGAAGCCTTGGGCGAGTCGATGGCAGAACTGGCGAAGTTCGCGGCGCTGTTGGTCTTCGGCGCCCTGCTGACCCCGCAGTTGTTCGGCGACCTGTCCGTGGGCGGATACGTGGCCGTCCTGTTGGCGATCTTCCTGATCCGGCCGGCCTCGCTCCTCCTGTCACTGCTCGGTACGCGGCTGGAGCGCCGGGAGAAGCTGGTCGCCGCCTGGTTCGGACCCAAGGGCTTCGCCTCGGTCGTGTACGGGCTGCTCGTCCTCCAGGCGGGCATCCCCCAGGGCGAACAGGCGTACACACTCATCGCGGTGTGCATCGCCTTCTCGATCGTCGCGCACAGCAGCACCGACGTCCCCGTGGCCCGGCTCTTCCACGTCGAGGACATCGCAGGGATCCCCGGCGGCGCGCCGACCGGAGCGCCCGCCGATGGCCAGGAGGCCCCTCGTGTCCGCGCGTGACCTCGCCACCCCTTACGCGTCCGTCACAACGGACGAAAGCGCGAACGCCGCGATTCGGCTGCTGACCGAGCACAGCCTCCCGGCGCTGCTCGTAGTCGATGGGCACGGGATGCCGTACGCCGTGGTTCCTGTCTCCGAGCTCGTGCGGCAGCTCGTGCCCGAACCGGCTCTGGACGACCCGCTGCGCGCGGCCGTCCTTCGGGACGAGCCGTCGGAACGGCTGGCCGCCAGCCTCGAGGAGCAGACCGTCGGGGACTGGCTGCCGCGTCGCGGATTCGGCCCGCGGTGTGTGGGACCTGATGCAACCGCCGCCCAGATCGCCGCCGTAATGGCTCGCAGACGGATCCCGCTCGTGCCCGTTGTGGAACAGGTCGACGACAAGGAGGCCAGGATGCTCGGGGTGGTGTCCGCCACCGCGGTCATGCGGTACCTGATCACGCCCTCGGATTCCGCAGACCGCCGTTGAGGTGGACAAGCCGTCCGTAGCAGCCGAGCTCGCCTGCAGACTGCGAGAGCAGTGTGTGATCACGGCGATCGGGGCTGCTGTCGGGGAAGCTGCGTCAGCACGGGCTGGTGCACCCCTGCGCTGGAGCGGCCGTCGGTCTGATCGGAGGTCAGGCACGGACGAGGAGCACGATACCTACGGCGGTGAAACCGAGCCCGATCAACGCCGTTACCGTGCCCCATCCCCGCACGAGTAGCCGCAATCCGCAGGCCTTCGAGTCGTACGCGGCCGCGGGCCTGCTCGTCGGCAGCGGCCTGCCGGGCAACTACGCGCGTCAACGCCGCCGGAGCCCCGCGCGCAGCCACTGCCGCAACCGGCGGTCAGTCCGTTTGCTCGTCGGGGCTGAAGAGGCTCTCGATCGGTTCGCCGAACAGAGCAGCGATCTTGAATTGGTGACCAGGAGTCCGAATCCGATTCCATCCGATCAAACCGGGTAAAATGTCGGAAAAGAGTTGTATGTGGCATTCTCTTTTCTCCATCGGGAGGCGCAGGCGATGGACCCCTGGCTGATCTGGTTGATCACCGCGGTTCTGTTGGGTGTGGCGGAGATCTTCACCCTCACCGCCGCGCTCGGGCTGCTCGGTGGCGCAGCGCTGGTCACCGCGGTCCTCGCTGCGATCGGGCTGCCCCTCCCGTGGCAGTTCCTGGCATTCACACTCGTGGCGACGGTCGGCGTGGTGTTCGTGCGCCCGGTGGCCATGCGTCGCCTCATGCCACGGGAGGGCGAGCGCTTCGGTGTGGAAGCCCTGGTCGGAGGAGCCGCTTTCGTGACTGCCGAGGTGACGGGATTGAGCGGCAGGGTCCGCATCGGTGGCGAGGAATGGACGGCCCGCGCGTACGACGAGACGCAGGTCATTCCTCCCGGAACGACGGTCGACGTCATCGAGATCAAGGGCTCCACCGCGCTCGTCTACCCCCGGGAGTGAACATGGAGATTTCGGCGTTTCTCATCGCCGGCCTGCTGATCGCGGCCTTCGCGGTCTTCACCGTGATCCGGGCCGTGCGCATCGTTCCGCAGGCCCGTGCCCGTAATGTCGAGCGACTCGGCCGGTACCACCGAACCCTGAAGCCCGGACTCAATGTCGTCATCCCGTACATCGACCGGGTGTACCCGGTGATCGATCTGCGCGAGCAGGTCGTCTCGTTCAAGCCCCAGCCGGTCATCACCGAGGACAACCTGGTCGTCGAGATCGACACCGTCCTCTACTTCCAGGTCACGGATCCGCGTGCGGCCGCTTACGAGATCGCCAGCTTCCTCCAAGCGGTGGAGCAGCTGACGGTCACCACGCTGCGCAATGTGGTCGGATCCATGGATCTGGAGAAGACGCTGACCTCGCGGGACACTATCAACAACCAGCTTCGAGGCGTGCTCGACGACGCCACCGGTAAGTGGGGGCTGCGGGTCAACCGGGTGGAGATCAAGGCCATCGACCCGCCGCAGTCCATCAAGGACGCGATGGAGAAGCAGATGCGGGCCGAGCGGGACAAGCGGGCCGTCATTCTCGGAGCCGAGGGGCAGCGCCAGTCCCAGATCCTCACCGCCGAAGGCGAGAAGCAGGCCGCGGTTCTCCGCGCGGAAGGCAACCGGACCGCCGAGATCCTCAAGGCGGAGGGCCAGGCGCTCGCCATCGACGAGGTCTTCCAGGCCGTCCACCGCAACGACCCCGACCCGAAGCTGCTCGCCTATCAATACCTCCAGGTGCTGCCCCAGCTCGCGCAGGGCCCGGGGAACACGTTCTGGGTGATTCCCGGAGAGGTCACCACCGCTCTCCAGAGCGTCACCCGGGCGTTCAGCGAGGTCCTCCCCCAGTCGGCCGCCACCCGCCAAGCATCCGCGTCGGACGACTTGGCCATCCGGGCCGCGAATGACGCGGCGAAAGCGGCGGAAGCCGCCGCAGAGGCACTCGCCGACGCGGCGGAGGCCGACGGCGCCACCGCCGGCTCGCCACCGCTGCCCCTCGAGAAAGCGGAACGTCACCCTCCGCCGGAGACCCCACCTGCGGATCAGCCGAGGTGACGGTCGCCCCTTCGGCGCACCGATCCGTCAGCTGGGGTGCAAGGCGCTGAACGCCTCATCGACCAGCGCGGGCAGCTCCAGGACACCGTCACTCTCCACCCAAGCGGCGAGGGCGGTGGTCACCGCGGCAAGGGTGGCCGCGGCGGTGACACGAGTGGAAAGCTCGCTCGCCTCCGGATCTCGCGACCTCAGAGCACCCGCGAACAGCCGCTGAGTCGCGTACTGGGTGTCCCAGGTGCGGGCGCGCAGGGCCGGCGTCTCGAAGATGAGGCGGGTACGGGCGAGCAGGGTGTCCCTGCCGGTGGCGTACACCGCCTCCAGGCCTTGGCCCAGGGCGTTGCGGAGGGCGGTGAGGCCGTCCTCGTGCGGTGGCCGTTCCTGAACGAGGCGAACGATGAGTACGTCATAGTCGTCGGACTCGACCACCGCCTCCTTGGTGGGGAAGTTCCGGAAGAATGTCATGTGAGAGACCCCGGCGGCAGCGGCGATCTCCTCGACGGTGGTGTTCTGGTACCCCCGTTCCAGGAACAGCCGCAGCGCCTGCTCCTGGATCGTCCGCCTGGTCTGTGCCTTCTTGCGTTCGCGCAGCCCGGGCGGCGTGGGGGACGTACTCATGGGCCTGTCGCCTCCGGACGATCGCTGCGCGTGCTTCCGCTACCTCTGGAGAGTATGCGTTCCAGCGCCCGCCCGAGAGCTTCGGGAGATGTCCCGTGCCAGGCCAGGTGGCCGTCAGGTCGAACCAGCATGACGTGCCCCCACCTCCCCGCCGCGGTGAGAGCGGCGACGCCGTCCGCGCCGAGGTACCGACGGGCCACTACATCGTGTTCGGCGCCCACCGCGGCGGGGGCGAGGAGAGCCCATCTCGTCCGCAGTTCCGCGTACAGGCGAGTGCTGGTTCCGTCCTGCCGGATGCAGGGACGGTCGGGTACCCGATCGCCCGGCACCGACCCGGAGCCTCGGAAGGGGCGGCCGGCGCCGAGCGGGCCCCTCCGGTACGTGAGGGTCAGCTGGGAGGACTTCTCCCAGAGCCGACGCTGCACCGAAGGATGGTTGAGCAGGGGTACGAACACGTGATCGCGCAGGGACCGGGCCAAGGCGGTCTGTCCGAGGACCACGTCCGTCATGGCGCTCGTGGACGCCAGCACCTCGCGGGCGACGGGCCTGCGTTCCTCCTCGTAGGTGTCGAGCAAGCCGTCCTCTGCACGCCCGTCGGCGACGAGAGCCAGCTTCCAGGCCAGGTTCTCGGCATCGCCCAGGCCGGTGTTCATCCCCTGGCCGCCGAAGGGACTGTGAATGTGCGCGGCGTCGCCGGCGAGCAGGGTTCTGCCCTCGCGGTAGGACGACGCCAAGCGCCGGTGGATCCTGAACGTAGACGTCCATAGGACTTCACGCACCGCGTCGGGGGAGACACCCGCCTCCTTCACGAGCAACTCCGTCAGCACCGGCACCGGCTCCTCCCCGCTTCCGGCCGGTGCCGGTGCCATGAGTCGCCACACGTCCTCGCCCGGAAGCGGGAAGACCCCGAGCATCGCGTTTCCACGCAGCCAGACCGCTACCGAGTCTCTGGGAAGCGGGAGTCGGGCCGTCACGTCGGCCAGCAGGAAGCGTTCGACGACGGGGACGCCCGGGAAACCGATCCCGGCGGCCTTGCGCACGCGGCTGTGCGCGCCATCGCATCCCACCAGCCAGGCTGCCCGCTCCTCACCGTCGCCGAGACGCAGAACGACCTCGTTTTCCTCCTGGCGTACGTCCAGCAGCTCGCGACCCCATTCGACCTGGACGCCGAGTACGGCCAGACGGTCACGAAGTCGCGTCTCGACCTCGGACTGGGACATGAGCAGACCGGGCCTGGTGACCAGCTTCGTCCTTTGCCCCACGGGGAGGCGCGCCAGCTGTCTGCCGTCTACGTACGTGTGGACGTGCGCGATCGGGACGGATCGCTCCGGCAGGTCGCCGAGCGCTCCGAGGCGGTCGAGCACCTCCGCCCCTCGCGGCTGCAGCCCCAGTGCCCGGGAAGTCACCGCCGGTCCAGCCGCTTTGTCCAGGACTCGGACGGCGGCTCCGGCGGCGCGCAGCCCGCAGGCCAGGGCGAGGCCGGTTGGCCCAGCACCGGTCACGACGACGGTCATCGAAGGCATCAGCACACCTCACGTTATTGACTAACTTATGTTAGACACTAACTCAAACTTCGCCCGAAATGCGTGGCGGCATCAAAACGGCGTAAAGATTGCCGGCGATCGGCAGTGTGAGACGTGTTGCGCTTGATTCAAGATGTGCCCGGACAGGGCTGGCCCAGGCGTGTGATGCCGGGCCCCGGAAACCGTCGGTCATGGAGGGGGACACGTGGACGAGTACACCAAGACCGCTTCGGGCGCCCCGGCCCCTCTCCTCCCCGACGAACCCGGGCCGTATCGGCGCTGCTCCACCGTCTGAAACGCGGCGGTCAGGACGGGGTGGACGTGGGTCCGGGCCAGCAGCGGACGGCCCTTCCGGAGCCCTCCGTTCGCGGACGGCTCGCCTCGGCCCCGCTGCCCCGCGCCACGCCGGGACCACGTCGGCGGCTCGTTCCCGTGACACCGTCCGACGGCGCACGGCGGCGGTGCGGCCCCACGGCCGACCCGCCACATCTCAGCTACGCACCTTTCATGGGGGAGTTCTCGTGGATGCCATATCAACGGGCCTTGGCACGCTCGTCATCGTCGTCATCGTCGTCGCGATCGCCGCTCTGATCGTGGTGACCCGGCTGTTCCGCAAGGTCGAGCAGGGCAAGGCCCTGATCGTCTCGAAGATGCGGAAGGTCGACGTGACCTTCACCGGACAGGTCGTGCTGCCCGTATTGCACAAGGCCGAGGTCATGGACATCTCGGTGAAGGCCATCGAGATCTCCCGTACCGGCCGCGACGGTCTGATCTGCCAGGACAACATCCGTGCCGACATCCGGATCTCCTTCTTCGTCCGCGTCAACAAGACCGCCGAGGACGTCATCAAGGTCGCCCAGGCCATCGGAACCGCACGAGCCAGCGACAAGGCGACCCTGCAGGAGCTGTTCAGCGCCAAGTTCTCCGAGGCGCTGAAGACCGTCGGCAAGCAGATGGACTTCACCGACCTCTACACCATGCGCGAGGAACTGCGGTCCCGGATCATCGAGATCATCGGCATCGACCTCAACGGCTACAGCCTGGAGGACGCGGCCATCGACTACCTGGAGCAGACGCCCCTCGCGCAGTTGGACGCCGGCAACATCCTGGACGCCCAGGGCATCCGCAAGATCACCGAGTTGACGGCCATCGAGAACGTCCGTACCAACGAGTTCCGCCAGCACGAGCAGAAGGAGATCACCCGGCAGAACGTGGACGCCCGCGAGGCCATCCTGGAGCTGGAGCGCCGACAGGCCGACGCCGAGACCAAGCAGCGCCGGGAGATCGAGACCGTGCGGGCCCGCGAGGAAGCCGAGACGGCCCGCGTGGTGGAGGAGGAGCGCCTGCGGGCGCAGGGAGCCTTCCTCAGGACGGAGGAGCAGCTCGGTATCCAGCGGGAGAACCAGGCCCGCGAGGTGGCCGTGGCGCAGAAGAACCGTGAGCGGGTCATCGCCATCGAGAACGAGCGGATCGAGAAGGACCGGCTGCTGGAGGTCATCGCGCGGGAGCGGGAGACCGAGCTGACCCGGATCGCTGCCGACAAGGAGGTCGAGATCCAGAAGCGGGACATCGCCGAGGTCGTGCGCGAACGCGTCGCGGTGGACCGGACAGTCGCCGAGCAGGAGGAGTCGATCAAGCGGCTCCGGACGGTCGAGGAGGCGGAGCGCACCCGGCAGGCCGTGGTCATCGCTGCCGAGGCCGAGGCCCAGGAGAGGCTCGTCAAGGACATCAAGGCCGCGGAGGCGGCCGAGCAGGCCGCCGTGCACCGCGCGGCGGAGGAGCTCACCCTCGCCGAGGCCCGCAACAAGACCGCCGACCTCGACGCTCGCGCCAAGATCCGTCTGGCCGAGGGCATCCAGGCGGAGGCCGCCGCCGAGGGCCTGGCCGCGGTCGCCGTGCGGGAGAAGGAGGCGGACGCGATCGAGAAGGCCGGCCGGGCCGAGGCCGGGGCCACGACGGCGCGGCTGAAGGCTGAGGCCGACGGCGCCCGCGAGATGGCACTGGCCGAGGCGACCGCCATCGGCGAGAAGCTGAAGGCGGAGGCCGAGGGTTTGACCGAGAAGGCGGCGGCGATGGCCGCCCTCGACGAGGCATCGCGCACCCACGAGGAGTACCGGCTGCGGCTGGAGGCCGAGAAAGAGATCCGGCTCGCCGGCCTCGACGTGCAGCGGCACGTCGCGGAAGCGCAGGCCACCGTGCTCGCGACGGGGCTGGAGAGCGCCGACATCAACATCATCGGCGGCGAGTCGGTGTTCTTCGACCGGATCGTCGGGGCGATGTCGATGGGGCGCGCCGTGGACGGATTCATGGACAACTCCCAGACCGCAAAGGCACTGGCGGAGCCCTGGCTGGACGGCTCCGAATCCTTCACCGGGGACCTGACCAAGGTGCTCGGCTCGGTCTCCACATCCGACGTGCAGAACCTCACCGTGTCCGCGCTGCTGATGAAGCTCATGCCCGCCGGATCGGGGCAGCTGGACGAGCTGATCGCCAAGGCTCGCCAACTGGGCCTGGCTGACGTGCCGGTGAGCGGGCTCGCAGGTGCCGTCACCGCTGCCAACGGCACCGCCAAGAACTGACCGACACGGGGGTGCGGTCAGAGGTCGCAGAGCCGCCGCGGAGGGGGCGGCGGCTCCGCGACCGCGTCATCACCTTGAACGACGGGAGCTGAACCAGATGACCATGGCTACGAGTACGGCCACGGAGCCGGAGACGGCGTCCGGGGCGAACGCGGGGGTGAACGCCGCAATGGACGCCGGAACGTACGAGGTGCTGCGCGACCGGCTCACGGCCCAGGCCACGGAGCTCACCCGCCGCACCGAGACGCTGAACAAGGCCAGAATCGAGGAGTTCGGATCGACCGGGCTCACGCTCTCGGGCTCCGCCCGCTTGCGCACCGAGGAGAACCGGACGGCCCGCGACATCGTCACGGTCGGAGACCTCCTGCTCTTCGGCTGCAACGATGCCCCCTCCACCGGTCCGGACCGGACCGTGTCCGACGTACTGGCCCTCTACGACCGCGATTTCAACCCGCTCCCTACCGATGCGGCCCCCGGCCTGCTCGACGACCCGGAATTCGTCAGAGAGTTCACCGCGCTCCACCGCTACTTCCGGGATGCGAAGCTGCTCCAGCTGCGCCGGGTGGACGGCAAGCTGCTGGCCGTGTTCCGGACCGGGGAGCAGGCCGAGGACATCCGCGTCCTGCGCTGGTCCCTCACCCCGGACGGCCGGGCCCGGTTCCTGGACGCTCGTGGCGAGCGCGACCACGTCCTCGCGCCGGCGCACGACGTGCAATGGCGGGAGACCACCCGGGAGGACCACGTCCAGGGCCGGCACCCGCACGTCTCCATCGACGGCCGCCTTTTCGTCTCGACGGTCGGCGGCGCGCTCACGGTGAAGACCGAGGACGACACCGAGTCGGATGAGGGCGTCCACCACGAGCCCGTCCACGAGCCGCTCCAGTCACTGGCCGACGCCGAGATCGCATTCGCCACCGTGGGCCCGCTGGTCCTGCTCCGGATCCGCCCGTACAAGGAGGAAGCGCGGCGCCACCTCGTTTTCAACTCCGTGACGGGCAGGGTGGTCAGGCTCGACGGCATCGGCCAGTCCTGCCGCCGGCTACCGGACGACGAAGGCATCGTCTTTCCCGGTGGCTACTGCCTCGGCTCCGGCACCGTCCGGACCTTCGACCCCGCGGTCGCGGACCCGACCGGCCTGGAGTTCGAGCGGACCGTCCGCGCCCCCAACGGCGAAGACGTGCTGTTCGCCTTCCACGCCCGCGCCGAAGGACGCACCCTGCTGCTCCCGTACAACGTGATCCGCAAGGAGGTCGCCGCGCCGATCTCCTGCTACGGTCACGCCCTGTTCGACGACGGAGCCCTCGTCGTCCTGCGGGCCGGTACGGACGAGCCAGCCCGAACGCACCCGGTGCAGACCTGGCAGACCCCCTTCACCTCCGACACCCACCCCTCCCCCGCCGGAACCGGCTCGCTCGGCCGGATCGGCAACGCCGACCTGGTCCGGGGCATCGCCGACTGCCTGGCTGTCGCACGGCAGGCCACCGAGACCGGCTCCACACCTGGCGGCCCGCAGTACGAGGCGCTGCTCGCCGCCTGCGTCAAGGCCGCCGACCGGCACCCCTGGCTGGGCGACGCGGAGGCCGGTGACCTGCGCAGCTCGCTGGAGGCGGTCCAGGCCACCGCCGAGCAGGTCCTCGACGAGTTCGCGACCGTCACGGCCCTCACCCGGCAGGCGGCCGACGCCCTCGCCGAATCCGCCCAGAGCATCGCCCGGCTGGTACGCCGGGTCCGCGGCGAGTCCCCGGCCACCGCCGAAGAGTGGATCGAGCGCATCTCCGAACTGCGCCGGGCTCAGGGACACCTGCTGACGCTCGCCGCGATGCGGTACGCCGATACCGCGGCCATCGAAACCCTGAGCGGGGATGTGACGGCCGACATCGCCGCCGCCGGGCAACGCGCCGTGGCCTTCCTCGCGCGCGAGGACGCCTTCGACGCGCAGGCGGCCGAGGCCGGACAGCTCGCCGTCGACGCCGGGGCGATCCCCACCGTCGCTGAGACCGCCCCCCTCCGTGAACGCCTGGAGAAGCGGAGGTTCGGCCTTCAGGCGCTCGCCGAGGTGGTCGCGGATCTGGACACCGGTGACGCCACCGTCCGTACCGCCATCCTGACGCGCATCGCCGAGGTCCTCGCAGGTGTGAACCGAGCCCTCGCCGCAATCGCGGCCCGGCGCCGGGAGCTGCTCGACCGGGAGGGACGCGCCGGGTTCACCGCGGAGTTCGCCCTGCTCGGCCAGGCCGTCAACGCCGCCCTGGCGGTGGTCGGCACGCCCGAGGAGTGCGCGTCCCAGCTCGCCCGCTTGCTGCTTCGGTTGGAGAACCTGGAGGCGCGCTACGCCGAGCACGACGGGTTCCTGACCGAGATCGTCGAGAAACGGGCCGAGGTCCACGACGCCTTCTCGACGCGTCGGCAAACGCTCCAGGACGCCCGCGCCCGGCGTGCCGAGAAGCTCGCCGACTCCGCGCGCCGCGTGCTGGAGACGATTGCCCGCCGGGCTGCGGCACTGGACAGCGCCGACGGCATCCACACCTACTTCGCCTCCGACTCCATGGTGGCCAAGATCCGCCACACGGCCGACGAGCTGCGCGAACTGGGTGACACCGTGCGCGCGGAGGAGCTGGCAGGCCTGCTCTCGGCCGCCCGTCAAGAGGCGGGGCGCGCGCTGCGTGACCGCACGGAGCTGTTCGCGGACGGTGGGGAGACGATTCGCCTGGGTCGGCACCGATTCGCGGTGACCCGGCAGTCCGCCGAGCTGACCCTCGTACCGCACGGGGACGGCCTGGCGTTCGCACTCACCGGTACCGACTTCCGTCGCCCCGTCACCGAACCGCAGTTCGCCGCCACCCGGCCGTACTGGGACCGGCTGCTGCCGTCGGAGTCGGACGCGGTCTACCGGGCGGAGTACCTGGCGTCCAGGCTGCTGGCCGAGCACGGGAGCGCCGCGCTCGCCGCCGCCGACCTGGATCTCCTGGTCCGGCAGGCCGCCGAGTCCGCGTACGACGAGGGCTATGAGAGAGGGGTGCACGACCATGACGCGATCGCCATTCTGCGCGTGCTGCTGAACCTGCACGAGAGCGCCGGGCTGCTGCGCTACCCGCCCCGGGAGAGGGCGGCCGCCACCCTGTTCTGGGAGCACGGCACGACCTCCGAAGAGCGCGCACTTCTCACTCGCCGTGCCGTCTCCCTGTCCCGGGCGCGCGACACCTTCGGGCACAGCACGGCGCTCGACGCCCTCCAGGACGAACTCGCCCAAGCCATCGTGGCTTTCGCTCCCGACACGGCCGCGCCGACTCGCGCCGCCGAGTACCTCTTCGAGGAACTGGCCTGTGAGCCGGCCGGATTTATCATGTCCTGCGCGGCCCGCACTCTCCTCGACAAGTTCCGCCGCAGCGTGGGTGCCTCGCCCTATGACGAGGACCTCACTGTCCTCCCGGATCTCGCCGCCCGCGGCCAGCTCGTCGAGGGTTGGCTCATCCCCTACGCCGCAGCCTGCGGCGAGGACATCGACGACGCCGACATCACCGAGGCCGTCGCCGCCGAGCTGTGCCCCGGACTGGTCCGCTACGACGCCGCCGGCGCCACCACCGCGATCGTATCCGGGCTGCTCGGCACCCACCCCCGGATCGGCGGACGTTCCCTTGTCCTACGCCTGGACGAATTCCTGGCCCGCAACGCCGACTTCGCCGCGCAGGACGTCCCGGGCTTCCGCGCCTACCAGCGGCGGCGCAGCGTCCTCACCACGGCTGAGAACGAGCGCCTCCGGATCGATGCCCACCGTCCGCGTGTCATGTCCTCCTTCGTGCGCAACCGGCTGGTCGACGAGGTGTACCTCCCTCTCATCGGCGACAACCTCGCCAAACAGATCGGAGCGGCCGGGAAGGACAAGCGCACGGACAGCAGCGGGCTGCTGATGCTCATCTCACCGCCCGGATACGGCAAGACGACCCTCGTGGAGTACGTCGCCGAACGCCTCGGACTGCTCCTGGTCAAGATCGACGGCCCCTCCCTCGGACACGGCACGAACTCTCTCGACCCTGAAGCGGCTCCGGATGCCACCGCCCGCCGCGAGCTGGAGAAGATCGCCTTCGCGTTGGAGGCCGGCAACAACGTGATGCTCTACCTGGACGACATCCAGCACACCTCGCCCGAACTGCTCCAGAAGTTCATTCCGCTGTGCGACACGACCCGTACGCTCGGCGGCCGCGACCTGCGCGGCAAGCGGTTCGCCGTCTGCATGGCCGGCAACCCGTACACCGAGTCCGGGCAGCGCTTCCGCATCCCCGACATGCTCGCCAATCGCGCCGACGTCTGGAACCTGGGCGACGTCCTCACGGGGAAGGATGGCGCCTTCGCGCTCAGCTTCGTCGAGAACGCACTCACGTCCAACCCGCTCCTGGCGCCGCTCGCCGGACGCGACCGCGCGGACCTGGAGCTCCTCGTCCGCCTCGCCGACGGGGACCCCGCCGCCCGCCGCGACCGGCTCGCCCACCCCTATCCCCCGGCCGAACTGGACCAGATCCTCGCCGTACTGCGTCACCTCCTCACCGCGCGGACAACGGTCCTGGCGGTCAACGCCGCCTACATCGCCTCCGCAGCCCAGAGCGACGCGAGCCGAACCGAACCACCGTTCCGCCTCCAGGGCTCCTACCGCAACCTGAACAAGATCACGGCAAGGCTCGCACCGGTCATGAACGACGCCGAACTGACCGCTCTCGTCGACGACCACTACGCGGCAGAGGCCCAGACCCTCACCACCGAAGCCGAGGCCAATCTCCTCAAGCTCGCCGCCCTGCGCGGCACCCTCACCGCGCCACAGGCGACGCGCTGGGCCGAGATCACCGCCTCCTACGTCCGAGCCCAGGCCCTCGGGGGCCGGGACGACGACCCGCTGATCCGGGCGGTCGCCGCGCTCGGCCTGCTCGCCGACCGGGTCGCCGCCGTGGAGGGCGCCATCACCCGGGCGACGGACACGCGCCACCTGCTCGCCCTCCCTGGCGGGCGGCACGCTGCCCGGCCCGGGCACGACCTACGGGAGTGAAGGCCGGCTGGTCACATCAGGTTCCGGCGCCAGTATGGCGGCCGTGGTCATGGGAGAAGGCCTCGAAAACCTCGCGCGCCGAGCCGTGGGTATGCAGGAAGCGCTCGTCGAGGATGGCGGCCAGGTCGTCGAGTGCTGCCCGAAGCACGGCGGCGGACAGCCTGACGTCGGGGTGACGGGCGCCCGCGGCCCGGTCTGCCAGGTTCACGGCGCAGGTGATCTGACGGGCGAGGGAGGTCCGGTCGTCGCCGTCGTGGAAGTAATAGGACTCGGCGTACTGCTGGAAGTCGACGGAGACCACGGACACCGCTCCGGCCAGTCCGTCGAGGATGGCCGCGCCCGCGTCGGCGTCGATCTGCTCGGTCGTGGGATGCGTGCGGTCGAGGTGGGACAGGCGCAGCGCGAGGGCGCGGCGGCGGGCCAGCGCGGGGTAGATGCCGAGGGTCCATGCCACCGTGGCGCTGAGCAGGGCGAAACCGACGATGGCCTCCATGGGGGCGAGGATGCGAAGCCACCCGTCGGCCGGTGCGATGTCCCCGAGGCCGAGGGTGGAAATGTGGACCAGGGACACGTACAGAGCGTCCTCGAACCCCGCGTGGTCGGCGGGGTGCAGGCCGGGGGCATAGGTGAATGCCTGCGGCATGTACGGCCAGTAGATGAGGGTCCACCCCAGGACCGCCGCGAGGGCCCACACCGCGACCACGACCACCATCGCGAGGGGGCCCGCCAGCCCTGAGGCCCGGCGGCGCAGGGGCAGGAAAGAGGCCAGCCTCCACAGGGTTGTCATGACCAGACGGCTGAGACCGCCGTGGCGCGTGGGGTGCCACAGGGTGTGGAACACGTCCCGCAGGACCAACAGCACGAGGCTCGCGCCCGCCAAGGTGACCAGCCAGTTCATGCGGACCCCATACCCCGTCCTTGTCTCCTCAGCCCGTCGCCGACCTCCGGAAAGCCTTCACCCCACACCGGCGTCCGCTCAGGAGAAGCACGGATCCGAATAACGATCGCATCACTGGCCCAGGCATTCAGGGCCCCTCCCCCCGGGAACATGATTTGCATCACTAAAGATTCCGTAAAGAGTGTGCTAGGAATACGCAACTCCGTTTCGGTGCACTCGCCGGATGACGGAGCGCCAGCACGCACAACCGGCTTTGCCCGACCAGGAGAGCTTCGATCCGAGTCCGCGGATCGAGACGATCAGGGTCGCCGATCGGACAACGGCGTTCGCGCCAAGCCCGCACTTGTCACCGACGCACCGCACTGCGCCGGTCCTGCGCCATCGAGGTAAAACCTGATGTCACTCGACACCGTCACCAGCTCCATCGACGACGCCGTCAGCGGCTTCTTCGAGCCCATCGCCAAATGGCTCGGAGATATCGTCTTCTACTCGGTCCCCGTGGCCGGGACACAGCTTCCGCTGATCGTCGCCTGGCTGGTCGTCGCCGGTCTCGTCTTCTCCGGCTGGTTCGGGCTGGTGCAGATACGCAAGTTCCGCCTCGCCGTGAACGTGGTGCGCGGCAAGTACGACGAGAAGGGGTCGGCCGGCGAGGTCAACCACTTCCAGGCGCTGACCGCGGCCGTCTCTGGCACCGTCGGCCTCGGCAACATCGCTGGTGTGGCGGTGGCCGTTTCCATCGGTGGCCCGGGCGCCACCTTCTGGATGATCCTCTGCGGCCTGCTGGGCATGGCGACGAAGTTCGTCGAGGTCACCCTCGGCGTCAAGTACCGCGAGGTGCACGCCGACGGCAGCGTCTCCGGCGGCCCGATGCACTACCTGCCCAAGGGCCTGACCGAGCGCTTCGGCGCCCGTGGCAAGACCCTCGGCAAGATTCTCGCCGTCCTCGCCTCCGCGATGATCCTGTTCTTCGGTCTCTTCGGCGGCAACCTCTTCCAGGTCAACCAGTCCTACGCCCAGCTGGTCTCCGTCACCGGCGGCGAGTCCGGCATGATGGGCTCCTCGGCCGGCGCCCTGTTCTTCGGCATCCTGATCGCCGCGATCGTCGGCATCGTGCTCCTCGGAGGCATCCGCTCCATCGCCTCCGTCACCAGCAAGCTCGTCCCCGCGATGGCCGGCATCTACATCGTCGCCTGCCTCGTCGTCATCGCGGTCAACGTCTCGGACCTCCCCTCCGCGATCTCCTCGATCATCGAGGGCGCCTTCAACCCCGAGGGTGTCGCCGGTGGTGTCCTCGGTGCGCTGATCGTCGGCTTCAAGCGGGCCGCGTTCTCCAACGAGGCCGGTCTCGGCTCCGCGCCGATCGCGCACTCCGCGGTCAAGACCAAGCACCCCGCCAGCGAGGGCCTGGTCGCCCTGCTCGAGCCCTTCATCGACACCGTCGTCATCTGCACCATGACCGCACTGACGATCGTCATCGCCAACCCGGCCAGCTGGGGCGAGGCCCGCAAGGGCGAGTCCATCGGCGGCGTGACGATCACCTCCGACGCCTTCGGCACGGTCCTGCCCTGGTTCCCGTACATCCTCACCATCGCGGTGATGCTGTTCGCCATCTCCACGGTGCTGACCTGGGGCTACTACTGCATGAAGGCCTGGACCCACCTCTTCGGCCGCAGCAAGGCCAGTGAGCTGACGTTCAAGGTCATGTACACCCTGTTCGCGGTCGCCGGTTCCCTGCTGACCCTGCAGACCCTGATCGACATGGCCGACGCGGTGCTCTTCATGCTCGCCGTCATCAACATCATCGGCCTGTACCTGCTGGCCCCCGTCGTCAAGCGCGAGCTGAACTCCTTCCTCGACTACGTCCGCCGCCGCGACGCCGGCCTGGACACCGAAGCAGACGAGGACGAAGACCAGGAGCCGGTGAAGACCACCGTCTGACCGTCCCCCCGGCGGCCCGGCTCCTGAGCGGGCTCGTACACACCTTGCGCCTTGGTGTGTACGAGCCCGCTCATCTGCGTTTCAGCAGGTGAGAACCCCTCTGGTGGGATCCGGTGACCCGGGATAGGGTGTAAAGAACGCGTCAAGGGGCAGCTGGCTGCCCGCGATGCGCGGTGTGCCGGGAAGTCTGGTCGGCGTCCTAGGGGCCGTGCGCCCATTTCCAGCCGACGCCCCCGGAAGGCCACCCTCATGAGCGACCAGCGCCCACGTATCGTTTTCGGCCTCATGCCGTGGCCCGAGCGGCAGGCCATCGCCTCCGCCCTGCGGACCGAAACCGTAGGCGGGCTGGTTCTCCTCGCCGCCGCCGTGATCGCGTTGATATGGGCCAACACTCCGTTCAGCGGCGCCTACGAGGCGATACGCGACTTCCACTTCGGCATACCCGCACTCGGCCTGGACCTCTCCGTGGGGCACTGGACCGCCGACGGCCTCCTCGCGATCTTCTTCCTCGTCGCCGGCATCGAACTCAAACGCGAACTGGTCGTCGGCGAGCTGCGCACCCCCGCCACGGCCGCCCTCCCGGTCATCGCCGCCATCTGTGGCATGGCCGTGCCCGCCGCGCTCTATGCCGCAACAGCCTCGGCCGGTGGCGGCAGCCTCGACGGCTGGGCCGTCCCCATGGCCACCGACATCGCCTTCGCGCTGGCCGTGCTCGCCGTCATCTCCACGCACCTGCCCGCCGCGCTGCGCGCCTTCCTCCTCACCCTCGCCGTCGTCGACGACCTCGGCGCCATCCTCATCATCGCGATCTTCTTCACCAGCGACCTGAACCTCTGGGCGCTCGGCGGAGCCTTCGCCGGCCTCGCCGCCTTCTACCTCCTCCAGCGCTACCGCGTCCGCGGCTGGTGGTGGTACGTGCCCCTCGGCATCGCGATCTGGGCCCTCATGTACAACGGTGGCGTGCACGCCACCGTCGCCGGCGTCGCCATGGGCCTCATCCTGCGCACCACCCGCGACAAGGGCGAGGACGTGTCACCCGCATCCCGCGTCTCGCACCTGCTGCACCCCTTCTCCGCCGGTGTCGCGGTGCCGCTCTTCGCCCTCTTCGCGGCGGGCGTCAGCATCTCCGGACCCGCCCTGGCAGAGGTGTTCACCACCCCCGAACCGCTCGGCGTCGTCATCGGACTCGTCGTCGGCAAGGTCCTCGGCATCTTCCTCGGCACCTACCTCGCCGCCCGCTTCACCAAAGCCGAGCTCAATCCAGACCTCGCCTGGGCCGACGTCCTGGGGCTGTCGGTCCTCGCCGGGATCGGCTTCACCGTCGCACTCCTCATCGGTGAGCTCGCCTTCCCCGGCGCAGCGGTGGGAGAGCACGTCAAGGCTGCCGTCCTCATTGCCTCCGTCACCGCCGCCGTCCTGGCCGCCGTACTGCTGCGCCGCCGCAACACCGTCTACAAACGCCTGTACGAAGAAGAGAACCTCGACGCCGACGCCGACGGCATCCCCGACATCTACCAGCGCGACACGAAACCCTCCGCCTCCGAAGTCGGCTGAACGAAGAGGGACGCCAGCACCAACCCGACCGCCGAGGCAGCAGGCCACGCGTGCTCACGGCCGCCACGGGCCGCCTGCCGGGCGATCCGTATTGCCGCGGCCGCCGCTGGCAGCCGGGCGGGCCGATCGGAGAAGACCAGGCGCTAGCGGCCATCGGGCCGACAGCGCACCGCTCGTCAGCGGCGACGTCGACCAGAGGTATTCGCGCCCACCATGGCCAACCCCGTGAACAAGCAGGACAACCCGATGTAGAGAAGGGGAAAAGCGGGCTCTGGCAGGGTGTAGAGGAAGGCTCCCCCCAGCGAGAGTGGCGCGCCCACAAACGCAAGCAGCATGCCGACGCGGAGTTCGGTGCCGTTGTTGCGGAGCCACATGCGGACTCGGGTACAGAAGGCCGGGTTCAACGCGCACCACCCGTGGCGATTCGGCGACCGGCGCTGAGGGCTCGCACCAGGAAGGCGACCGCCACTCCGCCGCAGGCGACTCCCAAAGTCGCGCAGGCCGTGACCACGCCCTGCGGCAAGTCGGCCATCCGCGGCAGCGCGTTCAGAGGGGCCTGGAGGTAGAGGCACAGAATCGCGTGGGCATACGGCTTCCTCACCTCCCGCGCACGTAGGCCGGGCGGCGCCCAGCCGGCAAGCAGGGCGACCGCGACGGGAAACAGAAGCAGGGTCGCTGCCACGAGAGCGAGGGCGTAGTACACCGGGTTGCTGTTCATGGGTACCTCTCACGTGCGATGCCCGCACCAGGCGGTGACGACCGCGACGCTGTATGCCGGGATCCGGCCGTGCGCGCAGTGCGGGAGCACCGTCAACCAAGCATAAGGGGGCGTCGCCCCCGGCAGCACCGACGCTCCGGTGTCCCGGCAGTGCCGCGTTAGGGGACATCGCGGGGCTTCACCGTCGGGGCGATGCGTCCTGCGCATTCCGGCTGTCCGCGAGCGGCGTGGGAACCTCCTCGTCCTGTCACTGTGGCACAGGCTTCGGTATGGCCTCAGGGCAGACGTGACGTTTCTTCCCGCTGATGCCGCCGTGCCGTCCAGCGTCGGCGAACCAAGTCACCGGTTTCACCGACGGCAGCCAGGAGGGCGGCGGACGCGACGCTTGGCACGAGGCCGACCGGGCGGCCCGTGGCGCGGCCCAGCAGCCAGACGGCAAGGGCGAGCACGGTCCACCAGACGACGAGCGAGACGGCTTCACGCCGCCTGGCGCCCGTCCGACGGGATGAGGAGGACACGGTTTCAGGGCTCCTCGCGATGGGCGGCGACCTGGCGGCGCTCACGGGTGTAGGTGGCGAAGCCCAGAAACAGGCAGCCGGTGACGGCGAAGGCCCCGCCGACGGCCGTGCAGGCGAGCGTGACGTCGGGGGACGCCCCGGCCAGGCGGGGAACCGCGTTGACGGGTGCGGTGGCATAGATCATCAGGAGGAACCAACCGTGCGGCCTCACGGGCGTCAGCCTGCCGCGCAGCCGCTCCGGCACTCGGTCAACGGCCATGGCCAGGCCTGTCGGCAGCAGGGTGAGGGTGAACACAGCGAGGCCGATCCAGTGCCATCTCATGCGTCTGGCTCCTACAAGGTGTGCAAGCGGTACGAGGCTGCGCATGCTGCGGGCCGACTGCGCTGGTACGGCGGTCGCCGGATCGCGGTGCGGCCTGGTGACTCTATCGACGACGCGGCCGGTCGCTGCAGGGGCGGTGCTGTCGGTCTTCGGATTCCAGGTTTGCCGGGGCCAGGCAATGTCCTACGGGTCGGCAGATGTCATGGTCAGCTCTGCCCGGGTGGTGGTGCCAGGTCTGCGGTTGCCGCCGTGGCAACACCTTCGTCATGCTGACCACCCGCACGGCTGCGCAGGCCTGGCGGGCTGGGAATGCGAGCCCGGCGCGACGGGCTCTACCCCGTCCGTTGGAGAGGTTCCATTCGAGACGACTCTGCTTCCCTCGTACGCCGCCACTTTGACCGTGCTCGCGGCCGTGGTCCTGTCCGGGTGCGCCGGGCAGGCGGAACACCGTCAGGCAGCCCCGGGGATCACAGAGCCACCGCGTGCCCGGCGGCGCACCTGGGAGCCGGGCCGCGAGCGGCGCGCTGATGGCGGACCTACGGATCGCAGGCACGACCCGTACGAGGCTGCGCGTCGTTCCTACCCTCCCCGCCCGCCTGCCTGCCTGCCTGCCGGCCGGCGAGCATCACTCGCGACGCATCGAGGTCACGATCATGTGCGGTACCGCAGCACAGTCCCGGACGGGGGCTTCGTTCGTCCTGGAGGACTTCGCCGTGCCCACGCACGAGGGCTCTGCCACGCTTCACCCTCGCCCTCCTCACTCCCGAACATCGCCGCGCCTTCCGTCAGGCCGCCACGCCTTCGTCGACGCTCGTCGCGCGCCGGGCCCGTTCCCCGCCGGCCTCCGCATCAAGGGCGTGCGGCGCGTACCCGGCGTCTTCGAGCTCGTGGCGGCGTACGCCTGCTTGGCGAAGAACGCCAGAACATCCGGCTGGTCGCCGGGGGCCACACAGATCAGCCGCCCGTCCATGGTGGTGAGCAGGATCTGCCGGCCCGTGAACCGGCTCAGCACCGCCGATTCGATCCCGCGGCCACCGGATAGCCGTCTCCGTACGGCTCAGGTCCGCTCGCCACGGCCACCGCGTGGGCCTGGGAGAGGCGCAGCCCGAAGCGCTCGGCACGCTCGGCCAGCCTCCCGAGATCACTACGCCCGTGCAGGAGGTCGTCGATGAACTCGCGGCGAGCGGCCTCCTCCTGACGCACGGCCTGGTGCTGGGCGCGCTCGTACCCTCCACCAAGGCGTCTATGGCCTGTTCGGATACCGCGAGCAGGGAGCCTGCCTGCTGGATCGGCACCCGGGTGAGGACCTCCTGGACACGGCCAGGTTCTCGCAGATCATCACGCGCAGTGTGAGGCCGAGCTCCGCGGCCCGCTCCCCCTCGGCGCGGCGTGCCTCCAGCTCGGTGCGCGTCATCCGGCGCCCGGTGGTACAGGCATCGCGCAGGCACTCGACATACCCCGTCAGCTGCCTTGCGGTGCTTCCCGCTCCGTCATGCACTCCCCCGTTCTCGTCGTGTCGGCGAACCGGTTGACGCGCGATCAGGTTGCCATAAGCAGCAGAGAGGTCCTTCACCGGCAGCGAATGGGGGGTAAGGGCTGCCGGTCGACGGCAATGCGGTCCCGCGAAGCGGTGGAGAGGATCAAGGAATGCCCTGTGTCGAGGAGGGCTGCACCGTCAGCGGTAGGGGGCAGCCGCCCACGCCGCCGCCACGACCGCCAGCACGCAGGCGGCAACAGCGAGCAGTCGGCTACCGGGGTCGGGCAGCACGTACAGCGCCTGGCCGACTGCGGTCAGCAGACAGATGTGAGCCTGTGCGACCGCTGATGCCGGCTGATCCGTTGGGCGGATCTGGTCCGGGTGCGGCGTCCGGACCGGCCCAGGCCGGTCCGGACCCGGGCGTGGTTCGTGCCGACGACGTTGACAGGCTCGCGAGATGGTCGGCGCGGGCCGGTGCGCACACAAAAAGAGACCACACAGATGATCGATCACGTGGCCGGTTTACGACGAGTAACACGGGGGTGCTGACGGTGTCGTTCGAGGAAGAGTGGGCCGCGGACAAGGCGGCCGTGACGATGAGATTGAACCAGGCCGGCAGTTCGGGCGGTTCGGCGCCGAAGCCGGGCTCGGCCGACTACGTGGTCGAGGACGACGATCTCGGCGCGATCGGCCATGCCGCTCACGGGCTCTTCAACGGCCTGGAGCCCGCAGGCAAGCACGCGAGCGCGGCGAGCGAGAGTGCCGGGAGCAGCCTGAAGGGTGACGGCTTCGACACCGGTGCCGCGCTCTCGGAGGTGAACAAGACCTGGGAGACGCAGGTGAAGACCCTCCTCCAGGCGGTCGCGCACATCTCCAACCACCTCGACTACACGAAGAAATCCAGCAAGGCCAACGACGAGTGGATCGGAGCGCAGCTGCGCATCGTCGGCCCCGTCGCGCCGGGCCGCGAGGGTTCCGTGTCCGCGTCGCAGATCGACAAGTTCTTCCGGTAAGGAGCCACAGCCATGCCCACGTTCGAGCAGCTCCTGAACGCCAAGCTCGGTCCGATGGACACCGCGGTCACCCAGTGGACGGAGATGATCGCCAAGCTGGCTCAGCTCAAGACCGATGCGTCGGCCATGAAGTCCAAGGCCGACAAGTCCACTTGGCGGGGTGAGAACGCCTCCGTGACGAAGGTGTTCGTCACGAAGACGGCCAAGGAGTTCGGTGATGCCGTCACCGAGGCCGAATCCGTACGGGACCTCGTCCAGGACGCCCACACTCTGTTCAAGACCGCCCATGACGACCTCAGGGCCACGTACGAGAACCCGCCGCCGGGCATCACCATCTACCCGAACGGCGTGCTCAGCCATCGTGTCCACCCCGACCGCCGGTCGAAGGACAGCACCGAGCCGGTCGCGACCGAGGCGCAGTTCGAGGCGCTGCGCGGCAAGATCGAAGGGATCCTGCAGCGGGCGAACGAGGCCGATGAGCTGTGTGCCTGGGGTCTGCGCGCGCTGATCAAGAACCACCCCAACGACTTCGGCAGCACCGACCTGGGCGGTGTCGCCGACGCGAAGAAGATGCGCGCGGAGGAGAAGCAGCAGGCCGAGAACGGCCGCGAGGCAGCCAAGCTGTACGCCCGCTGGGAGCACCTCGACGACAAGGAGCGCGAGCGGCTCCTCAAGCTGGCCGAGGGCGGCAAGGACTCGCCGGCTTTCGCCGAGCAGCTGATGACGAACCTCAGCTACCGGGGCCGCGACCAGCAGGAGGCCGTGCTGCTGCTCGCCGGCAGCCTGGAGTCGGGCGGCCGCGACGGCCAGCTCTCCGCCGCCGATGCCCGCCTCTACAAGGCCCTCTCCGGCTCCCTTGCCACCGCCACCGGACCCGACTCCTCGATAGGTTCCCCCGGCGGTGTCACCTCGGCCTGGACCGACAAGCTCATCACCACGGCCCGCGACGGCAACGGCCTGCCCACGCGCCACCCCGGCGCCATCGGGGGCGGCGCCGCGACACTGAAGGACCTCACGGACCTGATGGCCGCCGACGCCGGCGACAAGGCGTACGACCCGAACGACAAGAGCGCGTCCCCGTACGACAAGGACAAGGGCGACCCGGTCTACAGCGAGGCGTTCCTGCACGAGGTCGGCGACACCATCCGCGAGTGGGAGACGGACAACGACGACGCCTACGACGGCGTCATGAAGAACTGGCAGGGCACGCAGGAGGACCCGATGAAGGGTCTGATGAACGCCATGAGCCGCAACCCGTCCGCCTCCACGCACTACTTCGACCCGAACACCACTGACAACCTCAAGTACTTCCTGGAGGACCGCAAGTGGCCGGGCGGCGAGGTCGAGTTCAAGATGCCCGAGGAGACGCAGCGCACCTCGGCCCGCACCGAGTTCGGCGCCGCCCTGGAGGCCGCGGCCACCGGCCGTGAGCCGGGCAGTCCGCTGCACGGCGTCCCCGCCCACCACGACGGCGCGCAGGCCGCGATCTTCGAGCGGATCGCCAAGGAGTACACCGGCGAGCAGACCTACGGGACCCAGAGCTCCGTGCCCCTGGCCATGCGCACGAGCATGGGCAACATGATCGGGGACTACGCCTCGGACGTGCACCAGATCCTCGGCAAGAACATGGACGGGCCGACCGACTTCAACAACCTCACGATCGAGCGGGGCGACCTCACCCGTCTCATGCGCGGCGTCGCCGAGGACCCCAAGGCGTTCGGTGTCATGCACCACTCGCAGAGCGTGGTGATCGCCGAGGGACTGAACGGCTTCCCGCCGGACTCCTACCGCAAGGAGGATCCCGAGATGCGAGCCTGGGTCAAGCAGTCGGCGTCGGTTCTCGGCCACCTCGACGGCGTGCGCGGCGACGTCATCTACGACCTCGGCCAGGCGGAGAAGGACACCAACGCCTGGAACCAGAGGATGAATTACCACGCCATCGGCACACCCCTGACGGCCATCCCCATCGTCGGCGACGCGCTCCAGCGCACGGTCGACGCCGGCACGGCCGGGTACATGAACGAGCTCAACGCCAAGGTCGACGAGGAAACTCGTAGGAACATGGTCAACCACTTCGAGAACGGCGAGAACCAGATGAACGCCATGATGCGGAAGATGGCGACCGAGAAGGGCCTCACGAACGAGGAGCTGGACGCGAGCCCGGGCGAGTACGAGGACGGTCTCCAGACGACTGCCGAGAACTGGTACCAGCAGGGCATCGAGGACGCCCAGAAGAAGATGGGACAACCGTAGACATGGACAGGAAGTGGCTGCCGCTGACCATCGCGCTCGGCGCCGCCGGGGTGGCCGTCGTGACGGCGAGCTTCTGGCCCGACGACGAGAACCCGCCACTACCACAGACGCTGTGTCATGGGACGCTCAGCCGGCAGACGGCGGAACTGATCGACGACGGCAAGGGGGGCGAGGTCAGCACGGAGGAGTGGGAGAGAAAGGGCAAGAGCACCGATCACGCGGTGTTCAAGGGGTGCCAGGTGCTGCGCGCCAACGCGGACAGCGACTACCCCCGAGGGGTCTACACCCTGATCATCGAAGACAACCGGAACGACCCTCACTACAAGCCCAAGAACTCCGTCCCCCTCGGCCCCGGCTTCACCGGCTGGGCGCTTCCCGACAAGGCCGAGGCCAACCTGCCCACCGGCTGCGCCGCCCGCATGGGCTCGACGGCACCGAACATCACGGTGACACTCACGGCGCCCTCGGAAAAAGGAGAAGAGGAGAGGAAGAACCTCGTCGACCGGGACGCCCCCGAGATCCGCAACAATGCGGCCGTGGTACGGGAAGCCGCCACCAAGCTCGCCAAGAAGTACGGCTGCGCCGCCTGACAGTGATCTTGGTCGACACGGTTCTAGTGCCGTACTTCGCGGGTCGTTGATTCGTATGGTGTGACCGGTCCGGGAGCGTCCCGGACCGGTCGTATGACGTTGGCCCGGATGTGTCGATGACTTCCCGGTCCCCGCGGCCACGGTTTCAGCGTCAAGGCCTTGAAGTTGTGGTGACGTCCGTGGTGGAGAAGCGTCTGGGCGCCCTGCCTGTCGCTGCCGAGTTTCTGCACCGGCTGAATGCGGCCGGGATCGTCGACGAGGTGTGTCCGGGCGGCGCGAGCGCCCATCTGACCCACGGGCAGGTCATCAAGGTGCTGGTGGCCAACCGGCTGACCTCGCGCGCACGGCTGGTGCGGGTCAGGGACTGGGCGAGGACCTGGGCGGTGGAGGGAGTCTTCGGCATCACAGTGGACGTGCTCAACGACGACCGTCCGGCCCGCGCCCTGGACGCGATCCCCCCAGCCTGAAGGTCATCGCGGGCACCGTCGGCCAGCGGGCGATCACCGAGTTCGGGATCGACGTCTCCCGGCTGCACTGGGACATGACCAGCATGTCCGTGCACGGCACCCTCCCCGCCGGGGACCAGGACGAGCAGTACCCACTCATCGCCCGCACCGGGCACCCCAAGGACCGGCGCCTGGACCTGAAATAGGTCCAGGCCGGACTCGCAGTGTCTCGCCGACGGCGGTATCCCCGTCCACTCCCGGTTCTTCGACGGCGCCGCGGCCGAGGTCCGCCAGGTTGTCGGAGCGATGAACGACCGGCGGGCGATGGCCGGCACCAACACGTTTTTGATGGTCGCCGACTCCAAACTGGTGTCCTACTCCAACATCACCGCCCTGCTTCAGGCCGGGGTGGAGTGCATCGCTCCCGTCCCGGCCGCACAATCAAGGCGTGCGGCGCGTACCCGGCGTCTTCGAGCTCACCTGGGATAGCAACGGACCTGTGACACGGCAGTACGGCTCGGAGAGAGCCCGCAGCGAGCGGCACACCTCCTGGCGCCGCAATCGGACCCACGAGATTGTCATCGGGCCCCGCCCAGCCGGGTGGACACCAGGATAAACCTCAGCCCTGTGGCCGCACGCCGGCCCCGTCGTTGTGAGCCAGGCGGGAGAGGACCTTGGCGTACACCATGGTTGCCGCCGCAGTGACAGTCGCCAGGGACGCCAGTGCGAGGATGCCCATCAGTGCGGGCCACTGCCGCAATTCGTCGCTACGGCAGACTCTGTCCTGAGGCGACGGGTCGCCGAGCGGCCCCTGGCACACAGCGTGGGTCCCCTTGTACGAGGACACCTCGGGGCCGTAGTCGGCGACCATGAGGAAGATGAAGCATCCCCAGATCAGCATGGCAAGGAGCATCCAGACGATCGACCAGCCCTCAATGCGGCGCGCGTCCCGGGCCCTCTTCTCAGCCCCCTCTGGTGCGGTTCCTGATAGAACCGACCCTTCCAAAGTCGTCTCATGGGCTGTCATTCTTGCTCCTTCCACTTTCAAATAATGATCATCAGTCCATCACAGCCTGATGCGCGCCCTGGACTGACGTCCCCAGAAGTCATGGCCGGGTGTGCGTCTTTGCGATGTAGAGCGCATCGCCTCAATCGGGCGGCAAGCAGCGGACTGCCGCCTCACGGGCCAGAGCGATACGGGGGACATGGTTCGCTGGTGGAACATGCTCCATCGTGTAGGTACGCCCGACGGCTCCCGCAGTCACGCCCGGAGGATTGGCCGCTCAAGGCTAGGGCCTGCTGGTGGGCTACGGGGCCGGCTAGGGTGTGGGGGTGCTCGCCGGTGGTGGCCACGAGTATTCGTGCCGTGGCGGACTCCATGTCGGCGCCGGGTCCGGTGCGAAGGGGCCTGCCCGGTTCGCCATGAGGAGCATCATCGTCCCGGCGAAGAGGAGGGAGATGATGATCAGGGTGAGGCCGATGGGGTTGCGCGGGTTGTAGTAGTACCTCTGAGTGCCCCACTTGCTTCGTTTGAAAACCGGCTCACGATCGTAGTTCACCTGGCATCCCCCTCGCTTCGCGTCTGGCTCTCCTCGCGTCTTTGGGGTCTGCTCCCCGGCAGGCCCCAACGTTGTGCGAGCTATCCGACAATTTCGATCTTGCCGTTGGCGGAGTTCGACTCGGGCATGGCGGGCGCCTTGGCAGCGGTCAGACCGCCCAGGAGTTGGGCGAGGTCGACTCCGGTGGTGGAGGAGAGAAGTTCCATGCCCTGGGCGACGTTGTCGGTGACGGTGCGGGAGAGCTTGCTCGCGCCGTCGGTGGAGATGACGGTCATCTTGTCGATGGCGGACAGCGGTTCGGCCGCCTTGGCCACGACCTGGGGCAGTGCCTCGACCATCATCTGGATCATTGCGGCGTCGCCGTAGCTCTCGAAGGCGTCGGCCTTCTTCTGCATCGCCTCGGCCTCGGCCGCGCCCTTGGCCGCGATCGCCGCCGCCTCCGCGTCGCCCTCCAGGCGTACCGCGTCGGCGATGGCCGCACGGCGGGCGCGTTCGGCCTCACCGCGCTTGGCGCCCTCGATGGCCTCGGCCTCGGCAAGGGCTGAGCGGCGCTGCTTCTCGCCCTCACCCGTCAGACGGGCCCGCTCGGCCTCCGCCTGGGCGGCGGCGATGGCGGCGAGGCGCTCGGCCTCGGCCTGCTTCACTCGGGCAACCCGCAAGGCTTCGGCCTCCTGCTCGGCCTGGTAGCGGCGGGCGTCGGCGGGCTTGCGGACCTGAGTATCGAGCTGGCGGTCTGTCAGCGCCGCCTGGCGTTCGGCGACCTTCTCCTGCTCGGCCAGGATCTGCTGCTGCCGGTCGGCATCGGCCAGCGGGCCGGCGGCGTTCGCCTGGGCGGTCGCCGCGTCGGTCTCGGCCTTGATCTCGGCCTGCCGCAGGTACAGGGTGCGCTGCGCGACCGCGATCTCCTCCTCGGCCTTCAGCCGGGCCTGTTCAGCGGCCTGGCGGGCGTTGGCCTCGGCGATGTCGGCCTCCTGCTTGGCGCGGGCGGCCTCGGGGCGGCCGAGGTCCTCCAGATAGGAACCCTCGGTGGTGATGTCCTGGATCTGGAAGGCGTCCAGGACCAGGCCCTGCCCGGAAAGGCTGGCCTCGGCCTCCTCCGCGACCTGCCCGGCGAACGCGGCGCGGTCGCGAATGATGTCCTCGACCGACATCCGGCCGACGATGGCCCGCAGCGCGCCGGACAGAACTTCCTGGGTGAAGCCGACGATGCCGTCCTGCTGCTGGAGGAAACGCTGGGCGGCGGCGCGGATGGCGTCCTCGTTGCCGCCGACCTTGACGATCGCCACGCCTTCGAGGTTCGCCTTGATACCGCGCAGCGTGACCGCGCCCCGGACGGCGATCGGGATGTGCCGGCTGGACAGGTCCAGCGTGTAGCGCTGCTGGACGAACGGGACGACGAACACGCCGCCACCGACCACGACCTTCTGGCCGGTGTTGTCGGTCGATATCCGCCCGGTCTCCGGATCGGTGGAGCTCTTGCCGCGGCGCCCGGTAATGATGAACGCCTCGCTGGGGCCAGCGACCTTGTAGCGGGTGACGACGACGAGGGCGAGCAGGACGAGGAGTACGACGACTCCCACGACCGCGGTGACAACAGGACTCATGGCGGTTCCCCCCTGCCTCCCGGAAGGGGGCAGACTCAAGGGCTGATGGAAAGAGCATCGGAAGGTGAAAGGCTTTGGTGGCGCTGCTCAGCGCTTGACGGGGCAGACGCTGACCGAGGTCGTGGACGGCGTGGCCGTCACCCAGATCTCGGCCCCCCGCTCTATCGGGGCGTCAGCGGTAGCGGCGTACTTCAGCGGCTGGCCGCCGAGCGACAGCAGTACCTCGCCGTAGCCGTCGGCCGGGATGGCGGTGACCACCCGGCCCGCCGAACCGACGAGGTCCGCCTGGTGCGGGGCGCTGCCGTCGCCGTCCCGTTGCAGGGCCCGGCTGAAGCGGTACGTCGCCCAGCCAGCGCCTGCCCCGGCCGCGGCCCCCGCGGCGGCTGCCGCTCCCTGCCCAAGCCCCGTGGACCCGAGCACGATCGCCCCCGTGAAACCGAGCATCGAGACGAAGCCCGCAATCACCGGCAGCGACAGCCACCCGTCGAACAGTCCGTCCAGGACGCCATCGAAGACCCCTTCGAGGACCCCGTCGAACACCAGCGAGGCAGCGAGCAGCACGAGCCCCCCGATGCCGAGACCCAGAAACAAGACCATGCGCACCTCCCCGTCTGACTGCTGCTTCCCGCTGGACAACACCAGATTGGCAGGAGGTCACGGGGTCGCACATTGCCTGCTGTCGGCAATCTTTACGCCTCTTTGACGCACGTGGTGGAGGCGTCGAGGGGCGGGGGGCCCGCTCATCGGTCGACCGCTGCGCCGCGCGCTCCTGGCCCTCACGAGCGCCGACACCACCAACCTGGAGGCCGCCGCGCGCGGTCAGACCTGGCCTTCGGATCGCCATGCGACTGTACGAGGACGACTTCGCCACCGCCGTCCACAGCCGCAGCTTCACGCACCTGGCCGCGCCCGCCTTCGGCGGCGCCATGATGGGCTGACAGATTCTCGGGGCAACGACGCGACGACATCCACGAAGCCGTCCTCGGCCTCGCCACCTGCCTCATCACCCACCGACACGTCCAACGCCTTTGTTAGACGTCATCTCATTTGGTGAGTCTGCGGTAGCAGATGAGGGTGTAGGCGATGCTGGTGAAGGCGAGGAAGTGCTCGGCCTTGCGTTCATAGCGGCGGTGGAGTCGGTGACAGCCGGCGAGCCATGCCATCGTGCGTTCGATGGTCCAGCGGTGGCGGCCCAGCCGCTGCGAGGACTCGGCGCCCTTGCGGGCGATGCGGTGCTTGTTACCGCGTCCGCGTAACCATCTCCGCAGGTGGGCATAGTCGTACCCCTTGTCCGCGTGCAGCTTTCCGGGCTTGCGCCGTCGGCGCCCGCGCCGCGACCGGATGGGCGGTATGCCACGGACGGGGGGCTCGAGGGCCTGGCTGTCGTGCAGGTTCGCGCCCGAGATTCCGACGGACAGGGGCAGACCGGTCCGCTCGGTGATCAAGTGGATCTTCGAGCCGTACTTGCCCCTGTCGACAGGATTCGGGCCTGTCAGGTCCCCCTTTTCAGGGCCCGCATGTTGACTGAGTCGATCGCGCAGCGGGACCAGTCCGCCGAGCTCGTCGAGGACCAGGCGGTGGAGCCTGGCCCACACCCTGGCCTTCGTCCACTCGGTGAACCGCCTGTGGGCTGTCGCCCCCGACGGCCCGAATGACGCCGTCGGCAACTGCTGCCATGTGCAGCCCGACGTGGCCACGAAAACAATCGCGGCGAGCACCTCCCGGTCACCGTGCCGACGTCGGCCGCCGCCCTGCGGCCGCGACGGCACCTCCGGCACCACCCGCTGGAACAGCACCCACAACTCATCCGGCACCAGCCGTTCAACAATCCCCGCCACGACCGACAACCTACCCAAGTCGCCAAATGAGATGACGTCTTAGGACCTCCGAGTGCAACCCCGAGGGTGGCCGGGCGGGGAACTCGCCCGGCTGACGGCTGTCTGTTCCCTTCGCGACCGGTACTACTCCGGCAACGCCCACGGGCGGGGACCGGTTGTGTTCGACTCAGCCCCTTCAACAACGACCGGGTGCAACCCCTCAGCACGGCCCGCCGACTGGCTGGAGTGCGACCGTCTTCGGGAGCCGCGTCGTCACTCCTTCGCCGGCCACCCCAGCAGTCTTGCTCCGATGACGGCCGTCTGGAGGGTGTAGCGGTGAGACGGCTCACCCGGGTCGATGTGTGTCAGGGTCTGGATGCGCTCGAGACGATACGTCAGGGCGCGCACACTGAGGGAGAGCCTTCGGGCTGCCTCCACCGCCACGCAGCCGCTGTCGAAGTAGGCGGTGAGGGTGTCGATCAGGGGCTGCGCACCGCCTCGGGCCTGCTGAAGCGGGCCGAGCGTACTCTCCACCAGATCGGCCATGGCCTGCCGGTCCCGCGCCAGCACCGGGTAGACCAACAGATCGGCGGCATGCAGCACCGGGTCGTCCAGTGCCATGCGGTCCGCCAGGTCGAGGGCGTTCAGGGCCTCTTGATAGGAGTGGACGACGCCACCGGGTCCTGGATGGGAGCGGCCGACGGCAACCCGGCCGCCGTCTGTTGCGGCATACGCCTGCTTGGCGAAGAACGCCAGAACATCCGGCTTGTCTCCCGGCGCCACGCAGATGAGCCGTCCGTCCTTGGTGGTGAGGAGCGTGCTCTGGTCGCCGAACCGGGCCAGGACGGCGGTCTCGATGCCGCGCGCGACCGGATAGCCGTCACCGTACGGCTCCGGGCCGATGGCCACCGCCACCGCGTGGGCCTGTGACAGTCGCAGCCCGAACCTCTCGGCGCGTTCGGCGAGGCGGCCCAAGTCGCTGCCGCCGTACAGGAGGTCGTCGATGAACTCCCGCCGAGCGGCTTCCTCTTGTCGCACCGCGAGCCTTTGTGCCCGCTCATATCCTTCGGCGAACGCGTCGACGGCCTGCTCGACGACGGTCAGCAACTGATCGCGGCTCCTGGCGGGCAGCGCACCCTGCACCGTTCGCGCCTCGGCGAGGTGGGCGCGGACGAGTTCTCGCAATGCAAGGCCGGCTTCGGCCGCCTGCACACCCTCGGCCCGCAACTCCTCGATCTCGTCCCGGGTGAGCCGACGGCCGGTGGCACAGGCGTCCAGCAGGATCTTTCTGTATCTCGCCAGATACTCCTCCGCAGCCGTCCGCTCCACCGTGCGCTCCCCCATGAGTCTTGACGTGTTCTTGACTCCGCCCAAGGGTGCCATGCCGATTGCGGTCCACCGCAACCGGCATCAAGAACGCGTAAAGGCTGCCGGAAATCGGCAATGCACGCTGCGACGAAGGCGGGCATGATCACGCCGTGAGGGTTCGCCTTTCCGCCGATTGCGGATTCGGCGTGCCACGGCTCGGAGCGGTACAGGCCGCCACCCGTCCGTGCAACTGCCGCGATCACCGCCCCCAGCGTGAGCGTCAACCTCCACATCCAACCAACAGACGCATTCCACCGAGCAGATGGTGGTCTGTGGCGACGACGGGCTGGCCCACCGGCTGGCTGCGGAGCTTGAGGGCGTCTACCGCGAGCACGTGACCCTCGTGGGCCCGCCGAGCGGTGCCCCGCACGCCGGCACCGGTGACGGGGAGGGCCGCGAGCTGCCGGTCGGGGTCGAGGGCGTTGAGGGCTTCCTCGTAGGAGTGCACCACTCCGCCGGCACTGGGGCCGGGTCGGCCGGTGGCGACCAGGCCGTCGGTGGCCGCGTACGCCTGCTCGGCGAAGTGGGCGAGGACCTCGGGCTGGTCACCGGGGGCGACGCAGATCAAGCCTCCCTCCTTGGTGGTCAGCAGGATGCTGCGGTTGCCGAACCGGGCCGGAACGGCCGCCTCTATCCCGCGCACGACGCTGTAGCCGTCGCCGTACGGTTCCGGGCCCTGGGCCACCGCCACCGCGTGGGCCTGTCACAGGCGCAGCCCGAACCGCTCGGCGAGCCGGCCCAGGTCGCTTCCGCCGTACAGCAGGTCGTCGATGAACTCCCGCCGTGCCGCTTCCTGCTGCCGCACCGCCTGCTGCTTGGCCCGCTCGTACCCCTCCGAGAACGCGTCGACCGCCTGCTCCAGCGCACCCAGCAAACAGGTCATCTCGCTTATGGGGAGCCGCGGTTGAATCTCACGGGCCAAGGCCAGATGGGCTCGCACGAGCGCCCGCAGCCCGATGCCGGACTCGGCGGCCCGTTCGCCCGCGTCGCGGCGGGCGTCCGACTCTGCGCGGGTGAAACGGCGGCCGGTGGCGCATGCCTCACGCAGGAGGTCCACGCTGCCCTCCCAGCACTCGTCCGTCGCCCGCTGCTCGTCGCTCAACCTTGGCCCGGCCGGTACACGCCCGTCATCGGCCGAGGACCAGCCTGCCAGGCCTCGAGGGCCCGGCAGGCTCCGCAGGCCGGGCCTCAGCTTCAGCCGCGCTCTACGGAGCACCATGCCGCAACACCGGACTGCCGCGGGCGCCGGAATGGGGACATGCCAACAGCCGCTACCTCGAGGCGAGTTCGGCCGCCCCAAAGGACACGTCGAAGCGGTCGCACCAGATCGTGACGCTGGAGTAATCGGCGACGTTCACCTCCGCCGGGATCTCGTAGTTCTGATCGCCCTTGTTCCCCTTGAGCTTGCCCAGGCTGGCGTATGTGCCATCGTCGAACACCCGCCAGCCCGCCACGCCTTCCTTCACCGGGGCATCGGTCAGCCACACCCGCAGGTCCGGGCCGTTGCTCGTGTCCAGCCCCTCCAGCCGAAGCAGGTGGGAGCCGTCGGTCAGCCGTACGACTTTCGCGGTGCCCTTGGTGTCGTGCTCATGGCTGATGAAGGAACCCTCAGCCAGGGTCTGGGGCGAGGCCGACGGCGCCGGGGCGGCGGACGCGGACCCCGGGGGCGTGGCGGTCGGCGCGGCCGCGGGCAGGGCTTCACTGACCGTCTCGTCCTGCCACAGCTTCCACGGCTGGAACAGGTAGAGCCCCACCGCTAGGGCGGCCGTCAGCACTACGGCGACAGCCGCCACCAGCGGCCCGCGCCGCCCACGACCCAGCTTCATCCCACGACTCCCTGCTCCGCGCCCGACGGGCGGTGTATCTTCCGACCGCATTCAACTGGATGCCGGGTTCACAAACCATTACGCCCGCATTACGGACGGGCGGACCCGCCGCCCACATTCCGCCCGCTGTGTTCGCAGAGGGCACCGCTGGTACGAACCTATCCGCCATGATCACGCCGCCACCTCCTCGGTGGAGATCCACGAGTGCGCGATCGCGGGGAGTTGACCCACGTCCAAGAGCACCCGCACCTCCGGGCGACGGGCCGGCCGCATGCGCCGCGTCCTCGCCGTGACTACCGTCCTGGCCGCCACCGGCACGGTACTGACCGCGGCCCCGCAGCCCGCCCAGGCCGCTCTGCCACCGCAGACCATCGCGGACCCGGTGCACTATTGGAACGACGTCCAGCTGGAGATCGTCCGCCGCGAGGGCGGCGGCCCCGGCCAGATGTCCCGGGCCGCCGCCATGATGAACGCCGCGGTCTACGACGCCGAGTCGTCCTACCAACTCAAGTGGAAGGGCAGGATGACCTCGGCCGCCTACATTCACGCCGAGCAATACGCCGGCTGGATCGAGGGACCGGACGAGGAGGAACCGGTCATCGGCCGCACCGCCTACAACATCCTGCTGAGCCTCTACCCGGGCCAGACCGCCTTCCTGGACCACAGATTCACCGAGCGCTTCGGCAGCAGCCCCAAGGACGGCGACATCCTGGACCTCACCATCGTCAACAAGATGGTGACCCAGATGCGGAACGACCGTAACGGTGACGGCTCCGAGAATCCCCGGGTGTACGTCGGCGACGACAAGCCCGGTGCTTGGCGGCCCACCAGCTACCCGGACATGAACGACCCCGGCTGCGCCCGGCACAGCCAGGCCGTCACCCCCTTCTGGGGCGAGATGAAGCCCTTCGCCCTCACCTCCGGCTCCCAGTTCCGTCCCCCCACTCCGGGCCTGTACGGCACGTACGAGAAGCTCCTTGCCGGCGACGCTTACAAGCGGCAGGTCGAAGTGGTCCGGTCGGCCGGCGCCGACAAGCCCACCGCCCGCACCCCCGTCGTCAACCGGACACCGGACCAGGAGGGCCGCCTGGTTCTGGGCCAACGACGAGGACGGCACCTACAAGCCGCCCGGCCAGCTCCTGCAGGCCACCCGCGACATCGCCACCGCACACAAGCTGAACACCTACGTCAACGCACGGCTGTTCGCCCTCGTGTCGATCGCCATGACGGACGCCGGCATCGCCGTCAGGGACGTGAAGTTCCTGACTCCGGTCGACCTGTGGCGGCCTGTCTCCGCCATCCGCGAAGGTGGCCTCGACCCGGAATGGAAGCCCCTCCTCAAGAACCGGGCCGGAATCAATTTCAACCCCTGCTTCCCGGCCTGGGCCTCCGGACACGCCACCTTCGGCGCTGCCTGGGCAGGGGTGATGAAGCGCTACTTCAACAGTGACGACATCGCGTTCACCAGTCCTTCACCAGCTTCAGCCAGGCCGCCCGCGAGGACGCGGACAGCCGGATCTGGCTCGGGGTCCACTTCCCCTGGGACGCCGAGGACGGGCTGGTCTGGGCGACAAGGTCGCGGACACGTGTTCCGCACGAAGCTGGTCTCGTTCAAGTAGCAGGCTGCTGCCCGCCCGTCCGCGGTTTCTCCGCTGCCGGGCGGGCGGGGCCACGACGAGCGACGGCGAGCCCAGAACCGCGACCCCGAATGCCCGGCCCGATCACCGCTGCCGCGCCGCGACCCACAAAGCGAGCAGGGCGGCACCGGCGAGCACCGTCAGGGCCAGGAGCAGCGAATCCGGCCCGGCGTCCAGGTACATCACGAGGCCGGCCGCGGTCAGCACCGTACCGAAGACCAGCAACGGTGCGGCGGGACCGATCGGTGAAGTGCGGGGCATCGTGCCCCCTGGCAGGCAGTGGACTACCTCAGGCTCCATCCTCGCACCTGGGGGATACACATTCACTGATCGGATCATCGTTCGGACACATCAGTGCACCGATCGAGGTCGCGCCCTCAGGCCTCGCGGACGGCCTTCACGAGCCAGGTGGCCGACGCGTAGAAAACGCCGTCGGGCTGCTCATGCCGCGTCAGCGAGTCACGCAGGGCGCGTAGAGCACCAGCCCGTCCCCCCTCGTCGAGATCCTCGAGCATCCAGCCGAGCAAGCCGATCACGAAGCGGTGCGCGGCGTCGGCCTCCGCCCCGAACCACATCGGAGCGTCCTGCCCCCGGATGACGATGTCGGTGAATCCGGAGCCGGCCAATACAGCAGGGATGCGGTCGGGGTCCGCCAGAGCGAACGGGCCCGGAGCCCCCGGCGGCGGTGTGGGCATGGTGCGCCCTGCGGCCATGGCCTCCCGGAAGTCGGAAAACCACTCGTTGCGGGTCGGCTCCTGCCAGACGAGTTGCACGAACCGGCCACCGGGACGGAGTGCCGCAGCGATGTTACGGAAGGCGGCGACCACGTCGGCGAAGAACATTGTCCCCGTCCGGCTGATCGCGACGTCGAACACCTCCCGCGGCATCGGGTGAACCTGGACGTCCGCCTGCTCGAAAACGACGTTGTTCAGATTTTCTGTGACCGCGCGGCGCCGTGCCTCTCGAAGCATGGCGGCAGAAAGATCCATCCCGACCACCCGTCCATTCGTGGCGAACCGTGCGGCGTCCCGAGCGGTCTCCCCCGTTCCACAACCGATGTCCAGCACCGTCTCATCGGGCCCGATACCCGCCGCCTCGAAGAACGCATCGTGGTAGGCCCGCAGGGCTCTGTCGAACACATCAGCGTGCTGCGCCCAGTAGGCGCCCTCGTCACCGTCCCACGCGCGGGCCTGCTCGACGTTGGCCGGATCGGCCCTCATCACCTCGGGCATCCCGATCACCACCTGTGACATATACTCCCAAAGGGACTAACCATTTCCGGCATACGCCTCAGAGGGCACCATGTCAACCACCCCGACGCTCACCACCACCTCCTATGCCGTCCTCGGCCTGCTGGCGGTCCGGCGGTGGAGTACGTACGAGCTCGCCCAGCAGATGGACCGGAGTCTGGGACGGATCTGGCCCCGCGCGCAGAGCAAGATCTACGAGGAGCCGAAGAAGCTCGTCCGGCTCGGCCTGGCAGAAGCCAGCCGGGAGGCGGTGGGCCGGCGCCCCCGCACCGTCTACGGCATCACCCCCGACGGCCGCCAGGCACTCGCCTCCTGGCTCCACGTGCCCGGAACCGGCCCGGCCCTGGAATCCGAGCAGCTGCTCCAGATCTTCTTCGCCGACTCCGGCACCAGAACCGACACCCTCGCCACTCTCCGAGCCGCTCGCGCATGGGCCGACGAACGCAACGAGGACAATCTCGCCGCCATCGAGGCCTACAGGGCCGGAACGGGCCCCTTTCCCGAGCGAACCGCTCAGACCATGCTCGTCGGCGGCTTCCTCACCGAGTACTACCGCCTCGTCGCCTCGTGGGCCGAGTGGGCCGCCGGAATCGTCGAGGGCTGGCCCGAGGACCCGCGCGCCGCCCAAGCTCCGCCGACGGAAATGCAGCGGATCGATCGGCGGGCGCACTGGCCCGAGCAATTCGGCCACGAGTGATCCGTCAGGGCACGGCCCCGCAGGTCGGGATGCGGGCGGGCACCCTCCGCCACCTCGGCAGACCTGAGCGGCGCCGATCCCTGCCCCGGCGTCCCGGTATGGTGGATCGCGGCGAGGGCCGACCGAGGGTTGGTCCCGCCATTTGCCGCGTCAGGCCTACGACGCCCCCGGCCATTTCCGATTGCTGCAGGAGAGAAGCGTGCGCGTGCCCATCCCGTTCGACGCCGCCGCCTGCCCACCGTGACGCTTCGCGCCAGGACGTAACACCCTCGCACCCCTCACCGCAGGGACCGTCCCCCCTTCCCGGCGTTCCGGTTCCGAGCCCGTCGGAGCCCCCTGCGGGGTGCCGACCCGGCACCGCCGCGTCCTCCCGCCCGCCCCGCCGAGCGGGATGCGCCCGAACACGACAGGTCTTGTCTCCCTTGCCTTCTGCCGCCACTGCTGTGTCCCCGGCTGCGCGCCTGCGTGGCCTGAAGCCCGACTGGATCTCGGACCTGAAGGTCTGGCGCACCGAGGTGCTCGGCGGGCTGGTCGTCGCTCTGGCCCTCATCCCCGAGGCCATCTCGTTCTCGATCATTGCCGGTGTCGACCCGGCGCTCGGCCTGTTCGCCTCATTCACCATGGCCGTCGTCATCTCGATCGTCGGCGGCCGGCGGGCGATGATCTCAGCCGCCACCGGCGCCGTCGCGCTCGTCATAGCCCCGCTGAACCGCGAGCACGGTCTCGGCTACCTCATCGCGGCCGTCATCCTGGCCGGCGTCTTCCAGATCGCCCTAGGCGCCCTGGGTGTCGCGCGGCTGATTCGGTTCATCCCTCGTTCCGTCATGGTCGGCTTCGTCAACTCGCTCGCCATCCTGGTCTTCATGGCCCAGGTCCCCGAGATGCGAGACGTTCCGTGGGCCGTCTATCCGCTGATCGCCGCCGGCCTGGGGCTCATGGTGTTCTTCCCGAAGGTCACCACCGTGATCCCGGCCCCGCTGGTATCGATCGTCATTCTGACCGCGATCACCGTCGGCGCGGCCATCGCGGTGCCGACCGTCGGCGACAAGGGTGAGCTGCCCTCGTCCCTCCCGGTGCCGGGCCTGCCGGACGTGCCGTTCACCCTGGACACGCTGACGACGATCGCCCCGTACGCATTCGCCATGGCGCTGGTCGGCCTGATGGAGTCCTTGATGACCGCGAAGCTGGTCGACGACATCACCGACACCCCTTCCAACAAGACCCGGGAGTCGATCGGCCAGGGCATCGCCAATATCGTCACCGGGTTTTTCGGAGGCATGGGCGGCTGCGCCATGATCGGTCAGACGATGATCAACGTGAAGGTCTCCGGCGCCCGCACCCGCATGTCGACGTTCCTCGCGGGCGTGTTCCTGATGGTGCTGTGCATCGTGTTCGGCCCGATCGTGTCCGACATCCCGATGGCCGCCTTGGTCGCCGTCATGGTCATGGTCTGCTTCGCAACCTTCGACTGGCACTCCATCGCGCCCAAGACGCTCAAGCGGATGCCCGCGGGCGAGATCGCCGTCATGGTGATCACCGTTGCCTGCGTGGTGGCCACCCACAACCTCGCGGTAGGCGTCGTCGTCGGCTCGGTCACCGCCATGGTCATCTTCGCCAAGCGCGTCGCCCACCTCGCCGAGGTCACCGCCGTGGTCGACCCCGACGGCAGCACCGTGGTCTACCGGGTCACCGGCGAGCTGTTCTTCGCTTCGTCCAACGATCTCGTCGGCCGGTTCGACTACGCCTCCGACCCCGACAGGGTCGTCATCGACCTGAGTGCGGCGCACATCTGGGACGCCTCGTCCGTCGCCGCCCTGGACGCGATCGAGATCAAGTACGCCCAGCGCGGCAAGTCCGTCGAGATCACCGGCCTGAACAACCCGAGCGCCTACCTCCACGGGAAGCTCACCGGCGAACTCGCCGGTAGCCACTGACGAGGCACGTACGAGGGCTGTCGCGGCGCGTTCGGCAACGTGTCTATCCAGCGCCATCGCGGCCCGGCGAGGCCGTGTCCCGTCGGAACGTCATCCCGCGACCGAGGTCGCCGAGCAGGTCCTTGATCGGGTAGAGGTCTCCGGGGGTGCGGACATGGATGTACAGGGTTCTGGACTGTGCGTCGGCACTGGTGACCGCATCGCCGGGGGTGTCCGCGAGCCATCGTTCCGCGGCGTTCGTGGCCCGGTATGTCCAGATGTTGAGCAGGAGGGTGGTCACCGGGGTGCATGCGGGTAGCCGTCCGACCTCGGGGAACGGTTTCTGGCCCGGCGGGGGACGTGCCCCTGGCATGCGGTATCGGAGCGCGATCCGATCGGGTGGAATCCGCCTCGGCCGGCACAAGTCGAGCAGGTCGTGTGGCGACACATGAAAGGTGACCGCCCGCGACCGAGAAGGATGGAACACAGGCCCGTACGCGGCGGCGATCCGTACTCAGCAGGGTGAGCTTTCACTGCGTCACGCCGAGGGCTGGTATCTGCCGCTGGACCTCGGACGGTGGTGTGCGCGGGCGGACGCCGGCGACCGGGCCGTACTGCGGCGGTGCAGAGGCCGTGTGCTGGACATCGGCTGCGGGGCCGGCCGGCTCGTGGAGGCGCTGACCCGTCGGGGACACACCGCGCTCGGCATCGACGTGTGCACCAGAATTGACGCCCTGTGAGACCGGCAGGCTGCTCGGCTCCCGGTATCAGCCGTCACGTCCCAGAAGCGGAAACGGCGCCACGCCCGAGCAACTCCGCCAGACCACGGCGGGTGGCCGCCAGAACCACCCGGTCCTGAGCCTTGAGGACGTACCCGGGGTGCAGATCCCAGACCAGGCCCGCCTCGGGAAGACGGCTGTCCCCAGGTGCAGCGGCCAGATCGGGGCGCCGGTCCTCGGGTGCGCTGGTGTCCAGGGCGATCACACGCCAGGCACCGGGCCGGAACGATTCGGCGATGGTCCGCCCCTCCAGCTGCGGATGACCGGCCACCACCAGGGCTGCGAACAGCAGCACGCGGCGCTCGACCGGTATCGCCCCGAGGACCTGCCGCCCCATCATCGCGCCAGCGAAGGCGGGTGCCGCCAGGTGGGTCACGCTGCGGCTTCGGGTGAGGGCGTCCGGGTGCGTGGCGCGCAGGGTGCGGTACACGGCGGTGGCGAAGTCGTCCTCGTAGAGCCGCATCACGACCCGCAGATCGGGCCGGACCGCCCTCGCGTACAGGGCTGCTTCCAGGTTCGTGATGTCCGCGCTGGTCAGGGCGAGCAGGGAGTGCGCCTTGCCGACCCGGGCTGCTTCGAGCACGCCCTCCTCGGTCACGTCGCCGAGGACGACGGGGACGCGCAGACGGCGCGCGAGCTCGATGCCCCTGGCTTCCGGGTCGGACTCCACGCACACCACCGGGATCTCCAGCTCCCTCAGCCGGGCCAGCACGCGTGTCCCGATCTTGCCGAGCCCCAGCAGCACGACATGGCCGGAAGTCCGGCGGGCCGGCCGGCGCAGCGCGGTCGCGGTCCGGAACGCCCCCAGTCCCTCCAGTGCCGCCGCCACGAGCACCGGCAGCAGGAGCAGGCCCACGAACCCGGCCAGGATCTGCAGTGTCTTGCGCTCGGCCGGTTCCTCCACCGCGGGATCGTTGATCGCGAAGATGTCGAGGAGCGTGATGTAGGCCGCGTGCAGTGGATGGTCTCCGGTCGTGATCCAGGAGGCCACCGCCAGCGCGGCCACGGCCGCGACGATCCCTGCCAGGGACCACCGCAGCCGACGGGAGAACAGCGAGGCGACGGGCAGCGTCGCCCCCGCCAAACGGCCCGCCGACACGACGGGGCCGGCATGTGAAACGGCTTCCAGGGCCACGATGCCACGGCCCGTCGCGGCGGCGACCGCCCGGTCGTCCGGCAGCAGCTGCGGCCCGCGGTCACCACTGTGTTCCGAGCCCTCCGTACCGGCCGGGTCGCCCGTGGTCGCCGACAGCAGGGCGAGGGTGCACAACCCCGGGTCGGCGACCTGACCTCTGCCCGGCGGGGTGCGCTCGACCGCCCTGAGCAGCAGCCCGTCCGCCTGCACGATCTTGCTGGTGCCCGCGACAGCAGAGGCGGCCAGGGCCGGCGCGGCGGTGTCGGCGTCGGACAGGACCGTGGTCGACGCGTCAAGTTCCCGCAGATCGAGTCCGGGTTCCGCGATGATCGCCGCCTGGTCGAGCAGCTCCTCCAGGTGCTGCCCCAGCTTCCGATTGTAGAGCCTGATCACCAGCCGGAGCCTGGGGTTGAGCCGACGGGCCACCAGAGCCGCGCGCACGTTGGTCTCGTCGTCCTCGTACACCAGCGCCAGTGCGGCGGCCCGCTCAACTCCGGCTGCGGCCAACAGCTCTTCGTCCGGTTCGGCCCCTTCCACGACACGCAGGTGCGGGTCCGGCTGCTCGGTCGCCGGAACGCGGGCGTTCCTGGCCACCGGTACGCGGCTGAGCAGTCCGGGGGCCCGCCCGGACTGTCGCCCCACCGCCGGCTGCGGCGCGCGGGCCTCGGGCACCACCAGCGTCACACGCTCCCGGTACACGTCCCGGAGTTCGCCGGCCAGCCGCCTGGCCAGACCGTCGTCGCCGCATACGACCATCCAGCCATCGGGCAAATGAAGTTGGGACCGAGAGAGATTCGCCACCGATCAAGAATGCACCGCCAGAACGGCAGTTGCCCCAGCGGGTCCGTATCCTGAACCAGGCTACGAACGGCAACACGGGACGCGGGGGCCTGTCCCCTCGTCCATCGGCACCACGGTGCAGTCAGAAGTCATCTCCGGCTCTGCCGCAGCGCAGCCACCGGCCCTCTCAAGATCCGTCCCATATCCCCACACGCTTGAGCCGACGTTGCCGGAGCCGCTCCGAAGCGGCTGTGAGACCAAAGACAAGCCCCATGAGCAGCCCGAACAGCACAGCGAGCAGGGGATTATCCGGCCCCTCCTCGGGCGACAGCAACACGAGGAGGAGGGTGGTGGGCACGGCGACGCACAGGCCTGTGCCGAGCCGGTGCCGAGCCACCCACTTCTGGATCCGCGTCGGACGCCGTTGCCCGCCCATGGCCCGGTCCAAAGCCCAGAACCCATGCACCAGAGAGCGCCGCCAGTTCACCACGGCAGAAGGATATTGCAGCCAATCGGCTGCACCGGCCGAACTTCCCGTCGGGCTGCGGCTTGCCGGCCACCGCGCTCGGAGCAGCCGTGCCGGCCGGAGCCCGAGCTCAGGGAGCCATCACCCACAAGAGAGTTCAGGGGCAAGGCGGCTACACATGCAGCTACCGTTGCCCCCGGGCAGGAATCGGACCAGTCGGTGGTTCTCGGCCCACCAACGGGGGACGGCCCCGAACCGCACCCCTCCGAGGCGGCCCCGGCGGCGAGCCGGGGCCGCCGGCAACGGGGTATCCGCGTCCCGCGGCTGCCTGTCGGCACCCCTCACTGCCATCGCGAGCCCCTGGGCAGGGCCTCAGCCTCGCCCCACGTCCGCGCCAAGGAGTCCGACACCCGCGACGAGGAGGGTCACGCCGACGGCGAGCACCGGGATTCCAGGGCCGGGGAGCACGTAGAGCGCGGCGCCGACGATGGAGAGGAGCACTCCTACGGAGGCCAGGCCGATCGCGAACCAGGTCTCCGACACACTCGTCTCCTCAGTGGGTTCAGCTTCGGGAAGCGCCGCTGTCCGGCCGGGGGTCAATCACGTCAGCGGGAGTCACCTCAATCACCCGCTTCGGTCCGGCGGCCGGCTCGTTGTCCGCCGCGCGCACCTCCCTCTTGAGTATGCGGGCGGACTTGCCCACGGCCCTCGCGAGTTCGGGTAGTTTCCGGGCACCGAGAAGCAGCACCAGCAGAATCAGGACGATGGCCATCTCGCTGATGCCGAACACGGCGACTCCTTGATTCCCTGCACGCTTGTGCATCCACTGCGCCAGGGAATCTACAGCAATGTAGAAACATGCGTGGCCCGCTCGGATCAGGTTCACCAACACAGGGGAAACCGCAGCGCACGGCGAGGTCAGCGCCATAGGTCAGTACGATGAACCACTCCGGCACCACGGCCGGGGCGCGGCAGATGGAGACCATTCGGCATGACGGGCGAGCACAGAGCAGGCGGCGACGGGCGGCACCCGCGCCGGCGCGGGCAGGGCGAGCTCGAGATCGCCGTTCTGTCCGCTCTGGGCGAGGCTCCGGAACCGGTCACCGTGGCCTGGGTCCAGGAGCGCCTGGGAGGCGAGCTTGCATACACCACGGTGATCACGATCCTGACCCGGCTGCACGCCAAGGGTGCCGTGGCGCGCCGGCGGGTCGGCCGGTCGTTCCAGTGGACACCGGTCGCCGACGAGGCCGGGCTTGCCGCGCTGCGCATGCGGAAGGTCCTGGACGGCGAGGAAGACCGCCACGCGGTGCTCACCAGCTTCGTCACCGCCCTGCCCCCGGGAGACGAGCAGCTGCTCCGCGACCTGCTGGCCCAGGCAGGCGAGGAGGAGGGAGACTGACGCCATGGGGGTCTTCGTCTTCCTGCCGCTCGTCCTTCCGCTCACCGCCTGGCCGATCGCACGCCTGGCGGAACAGCACCTCCACCCGCGCACCGCGACCCGGCTGTTGGCCGTCATCGCCGCTGTACTGGCCTGCTGCAGCACACTGTGCCTCGCCCTGCTCATGGTCGTGGGCACGGCGCAACTCCCGGGAAATCCCCTGCCCGACAGCTGGTCGGACCCGGAGGTCCGGGAGGCCGTCCCGTACGACGAGGTCGCCGGACGGCTCGCCATCCCGGCGCTGCTGACCGTACTGGTCTCCTGTTCCGTCACGGCGCACCGGCACCGGCGGGTACGGCGCAATGCGGAGGCAGCCCTTCGTACGGCTCGGCCGGGGCCGGTGGCGGTGTTGCCGGACGAAGCCCCGTACGCGTACGCCCTGCCGGGCCGCCGGGACCGGATCGTGGTCAGCACGGGCATGCTCGCGGCGCTCACCTCCCGCGAGCGGCGGGCCCTGTTCGCGCACGAGCGCGCCCATCTCTGCTGCCGCCACCACCTGTTCCTGCTGGTGGTCCGGCTGGCGGCGCGGGCGAATCCCTTCCTGCGACCGCTGCGCACGGCCGTGACCTACACCTCCGAGCGATGGGCCGACGAGGAGGCCGCGACACGGGTCGGCAGCAGGCGGACCGTGGCACGGGCCATCGGCAAGGCCGCGTTGATCTCGCGCGGCGGGGCGGCTCCCGCGGCGGCGCACTTCGCGGTGGCCGGGCCGGTACCGCGACGCGTGGCAGCGCTGTTGGGTCCGGCGCCCGTGGGCCGGGCCTGGCCGCCCGCGTTCACCCGGGTCGGCCTGGCGGTCTGGACCGCGGCGGGCGGGGCGACGGCCTCGGCCCTCTCTTCGGCGAACGCGGCCGTCACCCTCTACTTCATCCTGCACGCGGCCACGTTCTCCGCCTGAGCGGCAGCGGCCTGCGGACTGCGGCCTGGCCGGGTCGCTACTGGGACTTCTCACCCAGACCTGTGAGGAAGCCCTTTGCCTTGTCCACGCCGGTGTCAATGTGGTCGCTGTAATTGCCGTCCGTCTTCTCGTCCACTACGTCGGCGGCCTTCTCCAGCCCCTGCGCCAGGACCTCACTGTGCTCCGCGGCCAGCTCGGTTGCCTTGCCGACCAAGCCCTTCAGGCTGTCGAACATGATCAGTTCTCTTTCGTCCGTTGGTGAAGGGGCCGGTCAGACCCCGCTGTTCCTGCCGCGCGTCGACGGCATCTCATGGGCTCGCACCGTCGTAGCGGTACCGGAGGGGCTCCTCCTTAACCCGGCGGTCGAGGCGGTACACGTAGAGCGCCGCGGCCCTTACTCCGGTCGCCTGGCCCTCCAGCTCACAGGGGTATGTCACCTGCACGACCGCCGGCCGGTCCGCGACACGCATACGCAGCCCTTCCGCCGGACCGCCGTCGAGTATGGCCGTCTCCTGCACGTTCACCCTTCACGTCTTGGTTCCGCCCCTCCGAGTAGCTCCGGCTGTAGGCGCCCCGAGGGTCAGCCCATGTCCGGACCGCCGACTCGTCAGGCTTCGTCGTCACCCTCGTCCTCGTCGCCCTCGAAGAAGTCACCGACCTCGTCGACGACTTCGGCCGCGACCATGCCGCCGACCACTCCCACGGCCAGTCCGGCCGCGCCGGCGGCGACGACCGTACCCATGCCCGGGCCTGAGCGATGGCCCGCGTGGTCGTGCTTGTCGCCGGCGTGCCCGTAGGAGTCGTGGCCGTGAGCCCCGTTGGCCGTGCGCACGCCGTGCGCCTCGAGCAGGGCACGGATCCAGCCGTCGACCTCAGCGTTCCAGTTCGTGTGGTCGGTTTGGTCATGGTGGACGGTGTAGCGGGCGAGGGCGTCGTGCCCTCCGGAGAGGCGGCCGCCACGCTTGTCCGCCTCCAGGACGATCTCCATGCCGGCCGGGGAGGCGAGGAAGGTGACCTCGATCTCGTTGACCTGGTGGGCGTACTGCGGGGCGGGGGTCAGCTCGATCTCCTGATAGAAGGGCAGCTGCTGACCGGTGCCGGCGATGCGTCCGAATTCGAGGTCGGCGGACTTGAATCCGAAGCCGAGCTGCCCCAGAGCCTCCAGCACCGCCTCCTGGACGGGCAACGCGCGGACGGCGAAGGCGTCAAGGTCGCCCTTGTCCTTGGCCCCGGCCACGCCGAGTTCGGTGCGTACGCCGAGGACGATTCCGAGGGCCTGACCGTGCAGCTCGCTGATGGGGGTCTCCCAGGGGAGCGAGACCGCGAACGGAACGGTGCGCTGTTCGCCCTCGTGGAGACGGAAACCGCCGTCGACGGTGAAGCGCTCGAAGACGGCCACGCCGTCGTGCTCGCCGTGCTCGGTCTCCGCCTCGACGCGGGCGACGAGTTCGAGGGTGATGCGCTCGATGTCGAAGTCCGCGCGGCCTCCGGTGAGGCGGACCTCGCCGGACAGGCTGCCGCCGGGTACGGCGCTCACGGGGTCGAGGACTGTGTCGACGGTGGGACCGCCGACGCCCATCGAGCCGAGCAGTCGCTTGAACACCATCGTGGCGTTCACTCCTTCAGTCATGGTTCACAGAGGCCGGCGCCCCGGCGGCGGCAGGCCGCCGGGGCGTTCGGGGGTGCACCCGGGGTGGGGGTGCATCCCCGGGGTGCGGTGTTACTTCGCGGTGTCCAGTGCGGCGAGGGCCTGGGCCCATCGGGCGAACTTGAGGTCGGCGAGGTCGGCGACGGTCTTTATGCCGAACGCCTCCTTGAGCAGCTCGCCCTGCCGCTCACTGACGCCCTTGAGGGCGTCCACGGGCGCCGCCAGGATCTCCGGCAGGCTCTTGTCCGCCCACGCCTTGTCGAGAACTCCGCCGAGATCGATCGAAGCCATGATCTTCCCTCCCTGAATACGAGCCAGCAGGCACGTGCGCGCCGCCAACGGCCATACCTCCGCCCATCGTTGCCGCCTGTACAGGCACGGACGGGCTCGACATGCGAAGATCACCGATGACAGAATCTACACACATGTAGAAGCATAGGAGTAACGAGGGGACCACGGGGCGTCGCCACGGAATCGGCCCGAAAGGGGCCCCGCCCCAGCGAGCAGAACCCCCTTTACTTGCCCTTGACCAAACGGGCGCGGATACTGTCCGCAACCGAACAATCGTCCGGACCACCCGGTCCGGCTGAGAGCGAATGGAGCAGCGGCCCGCCATGGGTGAACCTCCCAGTCCCTGCCGTGCCACGTCCTACCTGGACGCCCATGGGGTTCTCGATCCGGGAGTGGGGGTGGCACGGTGACCGAGATCCTGCTGCTGCTCCTCGCTCTCGCGTTGACGTTGGCGTGCGCGGTGTTCGTCGCCGCCGAGTTCTCCCTGACCACCGTCGAGCGCGGCGAGCTGGAACGCGCCGCCGCGGCCGGGGAGCGCGGTGCCGAGAGCGCCCTGAAGGCCGCCAAGCGGCTGACCTTCCAGCTGTCCGGCGCCCAGCTCGGCATCACGGTGACCTCGCTGGTCATCGGCATGCTGGCCGAGCCCTCGGTGTCGGCGCTGCTGCACGGCCCGCTCACCGGGCTGGGGCTGCCCGAGGGGGCCGTGTCCACCACGGCGACCCTGCTGGGCGTGGCCCTCTCCACCATCGTGCTGATGGTGGTCGGCGAGCTGGTGCCGAAGAACTGGGCGATCTCCCACCCGCTGGGCGTGGCCAAGGTCGTGGCCGGTCCGCAGCGGGCCTTCACGGCCGTGTTCGCGCCGCTGATCCGCCACCTGAACAACACCGCGAACCGCCTGGTGCGCCGCTTCGGGCTGGAGCCGGCCGAGGAACTCGCCTCCGCCCGGACGCCCGAGGAGCTGGTCGCGTTGGCCCGGCACTCGGCCCGCGAGGGCGCGATAGAGGCCGATTCGGCCGAGCTGTTCGTGAAGACCCTGCACCTGGGCGAGCTGACGGCGGAGAACGTCATGACTCCGCGTGTGGACGTTAAGGCGCTGGAGGCCCACGCCACCGCGCTCGACGCCGCGAACCTGACCCTGGCCACCGGCATCTCTCGGTTCCCCGTCTACCGGGACTCCCTGGACGAGGTCATCGGCACCGTCCACGTCCGGGACGTACTGGCCCTCGACGAGGACAAGCGGCCCCTCACCACGATCATCGACCTGATGACCGAACCCCTGCTGGTGCCGCACTCCCTGCCGGTGGACACACTCCTGGGCCGCCTCCGGCAGGCCCGCACCATGGCCGTGGTGATCGACGAGTACGGCGGCACCGCCGGTGTCGCCACGGTGGAGGACATCGTCGAGGAGGTCGTCGGCGCGGTACGTGACGAGCACGACCCTATGGAGGTCCCCGACCTCATCGAGGCGCCGGAGGAGGACGGCCGACGGGTCTGGGAAGCCGACGGAAGCGTGCGGCTCGATGAGCTGGAAGAGCTCGGGTTCAAGGCGCCCGAGGGCCCGTACGAGACCCTCGCCGGCCTGATCGCCACCCGCCTCGAACGTATCCCCGAGGAGCGCGACACCGTCGACGTCGACGGCTGGGAGCTGTCCGTGCTCGACGTCGAACATCACCGGGCGGACCGGGTGACGATCACCGCGCCCGCCGCCATCGACGAGACCGACGAGGACGTCCGATGACCACCGTTCAGCTGCTGATCGGCGCGCTGACGCTGGTCACCAACGCCTTCTTCGTCGGCGCGGAATTCGCCCTGATCTCCGTACGGCGCAGCCAGGTCGAACCGGCCGCCCTCAAGGGCGATCGGCGCGCGAAGACCACCCTGTGGGGCCTGGAACACCTCTCCGCGATGATGGCCACCGCCCAGCTCGGCATCGCCGTCTCCTCGCTGGTGCTCGGCGCGGTCGCCGAACCGGCCATCGCGCACCTGCTGGAACCGCCCTTCGCCTCCCTCGGCGTGCCCGAGGCGCTCATCCACCCGATCGCCTTCGTCATCGCCCTGACCCTGGCGACGTACCTGCACATGCTGGTCGGCGAGATGGTCCCCAAGAACATCGCGCTCGCCGCCCCGGCGCCGACCGCGCTCCTCCTCGGCCCGCCCCTGGTCGCCCTCACCCGGGCGCTGCGTCCGCTGGTCTTCGGCATCAACGCCTTCGCCAACGCCCTGCTGCGCCTGCTGAAGGTCGAACCCAAGGACGAGGTCGCCTCGGTCTTCACCGACGACGAACTCGCCCGACTGGTCAAGGACTCCCGCGACGCCGGCCTGCTCGACCCGGAGGACAGCGAACGCCTCCAGGACGCCCTCGAACTCGGCACCCGCACGGTCGACGAGATCATGATCCCGCGCTCCGAGTTCGTCACCGTCAACCAGGACGTCACCCCGCGCGGGCTGGAGCGAGTCGCTGCCGAGCACGGCTTCTCCCGCTTGGTCGTCACCAGCCCCCGCGGCGAAATCCTGGGCTTCCTGCACATCAAGGACGCCCTGGCTGCCACCGAGCGCACCGCTCCCTTCCCGCGCGAGTCTCTGCACGTCGTCACCACTGTCGACCGGGCCACACCCCTGGACGACACAATGACCGCCATGCGCACCGCCGGAACCCATCTCGCGGCCGTGGCGGACCCGGAAGGCGGAGTCATCGGCTTCGTCACCATGGAGGACGTCCTGGAGGAACTGGTCGGCGAAGCGGCTCACCACCCGCTTCTGCCTGCCGGGCGAGTGCATCGGAAAGAGCCACCGTCGCCTCGGTGAGCGATGGCATCCCACTCACAGCTGCCGAGCACTGAGACACCACTCACGAATACTGCGGCTCCTGCATGACGGAAGTCTTACATCCACGCGTGGGACATGCTTCAGCCGCGCGGCACTGCGTAACGTCCGGAGCATGCGCGTACTCGTCACTGGAGGAGCCGGGTTCATCGGCTCCCACATCGTCACCGCACTCAAGGCCCGCGGCCACGACCCCGTCGTCCTCGACGCCCTGCTGCCCGCCGCACACCCCGGTCCCCCTGCCCTGCCCGACACGGAGTTCGTCCGGGCCGACGTACGGGACGCCGACGCGGTCCGGGCCGCGCTGCGCGGGGTGGACGTCGTATGCCACCAGGCGTCGATGGTCGGCCTCGGCAAGGACTTCGCCGACGCCCCCGACTACGTCGGCTGCAACGACCTCGGAACGGCGGTGGTCCTGGCGGAGATGGCGGCCGCCGGGGTCCGCAGGCTCGTCCTCGCCGGGTCGATGGTGGTCTACGGAGAAGGCCGCTACACCTGCGAGCGGCACGGGACGGTGCGACCAGGGCCGCGCCGGATCGACGACCTGACGGCCGGGCGGTTCGAACCCCGCTGTCCCGACTGCGGGGCCGAGCTCGCGCCGGGGCTGGTCGGCGAGGACGCGCCGACGGATCCGCGCAACGTGTACGCCACGACGAAGCTGGCGCAGGAGCACCTGGCGGCGTCCTGGGCCCGGTGCGTGGAGGGTCGTGCAGTGTCGCTGCGATACCACAACGTGTACGGGCCGGGGATGCCGCGTGACACCCCGTACGCCGGGGTGGCCTCGTTCTTCCGGTCGGCCCTGGCCCGTGGCGAGGCTCCCCGGGTCTTCGAGGACGGCGCGCAGCGGCGGGACTTCGTCCACGTGAGGGACGTGGCCTCGGCGAACGTCGTGGCCCTGGAAGCCGTCAGGGGCGCGGCTGCCGGGACGCTGACCGCGTACAACACCGGCAGCGGGGAACCTCACACGGTCGGCGAGATGGCGTTGGCGCTCGCCTCGGCGTACGGGGGGCCCGCGCCGGTGGTGACCGGCGAGTTCCGGCTGGGCGACGTACGTCACGTCACCGCCGACTCCGCCCGCCTGCGCGACGAACTGAGCTGGCGTCCGGAGGTCGGCTTCGAGGACGGCATGGCCGAGTTCGCCCGGGCCGGTCAGCGGGCCTCGGCGGGCGCCGTCGGCTGAGGCCGCCCGGACAGCCACAGGCCGATGCAGCACGGGCCGGCCGACGAAGTCGTCGGCCGGCCCGTCGGTTCCTGTCGATGGGGGCAGGCCCGGCCCTTCCGGCCGGTCCGGACCGAGCGGCTTACGCCGGGGCCGGGAGGGTCAGTTCGAAGCGGCAGCCGCCGGGCACGTTGTGGACGTCGGCGTGCCCGGCGTGCGCCTCGACGATGCCCCGGACGATGGCCAGCCCCAGTCCCGCGCCCGAGGGTGGGGTGCGCGCCTGCGACCCCCGCCAGCCGGTGTCGAAGACGCGGGGCAGGTCCTCCTCCGGGATGCCGCCGCAGGCATCGGTGACGGAGAGTACCACCGCGTCGGCCCGGCGTTCGGCTGCAATCGCGACGGTGCCGTCGGCCGGGGTGTGGCGGATGGCGTTGACCAGCAGGTTCGACAGGACCCGGGTCATCTCCTTGCCGTCGACCTCCACCGGCAGCGGGTCGACTCCCCCTCCGGCCAGCCGCACCCCGTGGTGCTGGGCCAGGGCGTCGGCGCCTGCCAGAGCGTCGCCCACGAGGTCGTAGAGGGAGATCCGGGTCGGGCTGAGCGAGAGCGCGCCGGCATGGATGCGGGACAGCTCGAAAAGGTCGGTGACCATGGAGTTGAGGCGCTCCACCTCCGCGCGCATCTGCCGGTGGTAGCGGCCGGGATCGGCCACGACACCGTCCTCCAGCGCCTCCGACATCGCGCGCAGCCCGGCCAGCGGGGTCCGCAAGTCGTGTGAGATCCAGGCCACGAGCTCACGCCTGGAGGTCTCCAGGGCCCGCTCGCGTTCCCGAGAGGCAGCCAGTCGCTCGCTGGTGAGGGCCAGTTCACGACTCAGTGCCACGAGTTCGGCGGGGGCCTGCGTCACGGGAGCCGTGAAGGTCCCCTCCTCACCGAAGTTTCGTGCCGCAGTGAGCAGTTCCCGGCAGCGCAGGACGACCTGCCGGCCCAGCAGGAGTGCAGTGCCGAGCGACACGGCGGCGGCCATGGCGACGACGGTGGTCACCACGGTGAGGTCGTGGGAGGACAGGAACATGGCCCAGGGCGGCCCGCGACATCCTCGCCGCATCCCACCCCGATGGACGCGCGGTGGTCACTGGAGCCGAGATGTTCTCGACTCCAATCCGACCCACCCAGCCAGCCTGCGGCCCTGGACCACCGCCCGGGGCGGCCCCCATGCCCGTACGCGGCTCACCGCCGCATAGCGGATTCGGCGGCGGCCGGTTCAACGGCCAGCCGCTAATGCAACGGCACACGACGTGCTCGGCCTCGGCGGTGCCCAGGCGCAGGGCCGGCGGAAGCGACTCTTCCGGACTTCGCCGAGGAAGGGGGCAGCGCCGCAACTGCCAGGCAGACTGCTCTGCTAGCCGTGCCTTCTCGGAGCGCGGCCAGGGGCACGACCGCCTCGCGGACGACGGACAGGTACGCGGTCCAGTCTGCGATCGGTCCCGGTGAGGCCTACCTCCACCGAGCCCTCCGGCGAGACGAAACCGAGCTTGACGACCTGGCCCAATCGACCGTGCGGCCGCCGAACCGCCGCGCGGCTTGGTCTGGGTCGAGGGGGACGTGCCGGTCGAGCAGACCGGCCCCGTCGTCGGCTGCCGCCGCACCCGCCGCGTCGTCTCCCGCGACCTGCCCAGGACCAGACCGCCCGAAGGTCTCCGCCCTGAAAGGCCTACCGGATGGCCAACCCCGTGATCGACGGGAAGCGGGCCGACTCTGCCCGCCGCCGCGAGCGCGTCCTGAAGGCCATCGACGCCGCGGTGAAGTCCGGCGGGGACATCACCATCTCCGGCCTCGCCCCGCACGGCTCAAGTCGACCGGACATTCCTCTCTACCGCCATCCCAACCTGCTCGAACGCGTCCACGTCGCTGCCAGCGCACCCACGGGAGATGGGCGGATGGCGGCGGTGTGCCGGACGTCCAAACCAACCTCGCGAACGCGCTGGAGGCCAACAAGCGCCTTACCGCAAGGGTCCGGCAGCTAGAACGGCGCCTGTCGTGTCAGCTCGGCACAGGGTCTGCACCCGAACAGGGTTGCCGGCCATCGGTGTACCCGGGCTGCGCCCCACACTCGGCGTTCGGTGCGCATGACCTTCCTCGTAGCGTGGAGGCGGCTGCAAGGAGAAGTTGATGGTCACGGGCCGGAAGAGGCCTCTCATGTGGCGCGCATCCGGCTGGTTCAGTGTGCCCGCAAGCCGTGCGCCCGGAACTGGTCGCGAACGCGCTCGACCAGTGCGGCGTCCGGAACCGGATTGTCGCGGAGCGGGAAGGGGATGCCGAGCGAGTCGTACTTGTGGGTACCGAGTTTGTGGAAAGGCAGGACGTCGATGCGGTCGACGTTGTCCAGTTCCGCGAGGAAGCGGCCCAGACCATCGATGGCAGCCGGATCGTCGGTCCAGCCGGGGACCAGGACGTAGCGGATCCAGGTCGGGACGCCGAGACGGTTCAGCCGGGTGGCGAAGTTGAGGGTGGGTGCAAGGTGGCCGCCGGTCAGGCGCCGGTAGACGCCGGCGTCGAAGGACTTGATGTCGAGCAGGACCATGTCGGTATCGGCCAGGAGCGTGTCGTCGGCGCGAGTGCCGAGGGCGCCGGAGGTGTCCAGTGCGGTGTGCAGGCCGAGCTCCTTGCAGCGTCGGAACACCTCGGCGGTGAAGGCGGACTGGAGCAGAGGCTCGCCTCCGGTCAGCGTCACGCCTCCACCGGCCAGGGTGGTGAACTGCCGGTACCGCTCAATGCGCCCCACCACTTCGTCCACGGTGACCGGCTGCCCGTCGCGCATGTGCCAGGTGTCGGGGTTGGCGCAGTACAGGCAGCGCAGCTGACAGCCACTGAGGAAGAGAACGAACCGGGTGCCGGGCCCGTCCACGCCGGTGGACAGGTCCCAGGAGTGGATGCGGCCCGTGGTCATCGTGCACCGTGGAAGGTGCGGTTGATGACGTCGAGTTGCTGTTCGCGCGTGAGGCGGACGAAGTTGACGGCGTAGCCGGAGACGCGGATGGTCAGGTCGGGGTAGTTGTCCGGGTGTTCCATGGCGTCCTCGAGGGTGGCTCGGTCGAGGACGTTGACGTTCATGTGGAAACCGCCTGCGACGGTGTAGGCGTCGAGGATTCCGACGAGGTGTTCCGCACGTTCGGCCGGATCGTGCCCCAGGCCCTCCGGTGTGATGGTGGACGTCAGGGAGATGCCGTCGCGGGCCTGGTCATACGGGATCTTCGCGACCGACAGCGCCGATGCCGCCATCCCGTGTCGGTCACGTCCGCTCATCGGGTTTGCGCCCGGGGCGAACGGCGTACCCGCACGGCGGCCGTCGGGGGTGTTGCCGGTGTGCTTGCCGTAGACGACGTTGGAGGTGATGGTGAGCACCGACTGCGTGTGCTCGGCCCCCCGGTAGGCCGGGTGGCGGCGCACCTTGGCCATGAAGGAGCGGACCAGGTCGACCGCGATGCGGTCGGCGCGTTCGTCGTCGTTGCCGTAGGTCGGGTAGTCGCCTGCGACGTGGTAGTCGACGGCGAGCCCGGTGGCATCCCGAATGACTCTGACACGGGCGTGCTTGATGGCCGAGAGGCTGTCGGCCGCCACGGACAGCCCAGCGATGCCACAGGCCATCGTGCGGTGGACCGGGTGGTCGTGCAAGGCCATCTCGATGCGCTCGTAGGCGTACTTGTCGTGCATGTAGTGGATCACGTTGAGCGCGTTGACGTAGGTCGCGGCGAGCCAGTCCAGCGTGCGGTCGTACGCGTCGGCCACATCGGCGTAGTCGAGCTGCTCGCCGGTCAGCGGGGCCGTCGCCGGGGCGACCTGCTCGCCGTTCATCTCATCGCGGCCGCCGTTGATGGCGTACAGCAGCGCCTTGGCCAGATTCACACGGGCACCGAAGAATTGCATCTGCTTGCCCACCGCCATCGCGGAGACGCAGCAGGCGATCGCGGTGTCGTCGCCGGTGCGGGGGCGAAGGAGGTCGTCGGACTCGTACTGGATGGAGCTGGTGTCGATGGATGTCTGGGCGCAGAACTGCTTGAAGCCCGCCGGCAGTCGGGGGGACCACAGCACGGTCAGGTTGGGCTCGGGGGCGGGGCCGAGGTTGTACAGGGTCTGGAGAAGGCGGAAGGACGTGCGGGTGACCAGGGGGCGGCCGTCCTCTCCGATGCCGCCGATGGACTCGGTGACCCAGGTGGGGTCGCCGGAGAACAGCGCGTCGTACTCCGGTGTGCGCAGGAACCGCACGATCCGTAGCTTGATCACGAAGTCGTCGATGAGTTCCTGGGCTCGGCTCTCGTCGATTCTTCCTTCGTCGAGGTCACGCTGAAGGTAGACGTCCAGGAAGGTGGAGGTGCGGCCCAGGGACATCGCCGCGCCGTTCTGCTCCTTCACGGCGGCGAGGAAGCCGAGGTAAAGCCATTGGATGGCCTCGTGCGCGGTGGCTGCGGGACGGGACACGTCGCAGCCGTAGGAGACGGCCATCCGTTCCAGCTCGCCCAGTGCCCTGATCTGCTCGGCCAGTTCCTCGCGGTCGCGGATCACGTCGGCCGTGGACGGTGTCTCGTCCAGCCGGGTCCGCTCGGCTCGCTTGGCCTCGATCAGCCGGGTGGTTCCGTACAGCGCGACGCGGCGGTAGTCGCCGATGATGCGGCCTCGCCCGTAGGCGTCTGGCAGGCCGGTGATGATGCCGGCCCTGCGGGCACTCAGCATTTCGGGGGTGTAGGCGTCGAAGACGCCGTCGTTGTGGGTCTTGCGGTACGTGCCGAAGACCTTGGTGACGAACGGATCCGGTTCGAAGCCGTACGCGCGCAGCGCGTTGTCCACCATCCGCAGCCCGCCGTTGGGCATGATCGCCCGCTTCAGCGGCGCATCGGTCTGCAATCCGACGATCAGTTCCAGGTCGCGGTCGATGTAGCCGGGCGCGTGGGAGGTGATGGTGGACGGCAAGGCGGTGTCCACGTCGAGCACACCCTTGCGGCGCTCCTCCGGGAAGAGCGCGGTGACGGTCTTCCACACGGTGCGGGTGCGCTCCGTGGGACCGGCGAGGAATGCGGCATCGCCCCCGTAGGGCGTGTAGTTGGCCTGGATGAACGAACGGACATCGATGTGTCGCTGCCACTCATCGCCGGTGAAACCACGCCACGACCGGGTGACGAGGGGGCCGGGGTCGGCAGGGTGCTGGACGGTCACGGTCATGTCGTCATCTCCTGGGCCGGGACGGAGGCGAGGTGGGCGATCGCCCTTTCTCACTGCTGATGGTTCCCGTCGGCTGTGTCGCCGGCCAGGGTCGAAGAGGCAAGGCGGAGCCCGCTGACCGGCCCCGGTGAGCGGGGCGGAGAGGGCCTGTGGTCCCGTCGGGGCGAGGGACCATGGGCCCTCCCGCAGAGCGTCACGAGCCCAACCCGGCAGCCGCGGCGGGTACGGGTCCATGACGACGCGGCTCTACGCGCCCCCGGGCAGCACGGTGCGGGGGCTATGCGCTCGCGTCGGTGCCGTTCGCTTCCAGGGCTGCCCGGCCGGCCTCAAGGCGGGCGACCGGGACGCGGAAGGGCGAGCAGGAGACGTAGTCCAGGCCGGCCCCGTGAAAGAAGTGGACCGAAGCGGGGTCCCCTCCGTGTTCCCCGCACACACCGATCTTCAGGTCCGGGCGAGCTGCCCGGCCCTCCTCGACCGCGATCCGCACCAGCCGGCCGACGCCTTCACGGTCGATCGTCTCGAACGGGGAGACGGGGAAGACGCCCTTGTCGAGGTACGCGGAGAAGAACGCGGCTTCGACGTCGTCGCGGGAGAAGCCCCAGGTGGTCTGTGTCAGGTCGTTCGTGCCGAAGGAGAAGAACGCCGCCTCCTTCGCGATCCGGCCGGCGGTGAGAGCCGCCCTGGGCAGTTCGATCATGGTTCCGACCGGGCAGGTGACGTCGACGCCGGTCTCCAGCGAAACCTCTGCCAGGACCCGGTCCACTTCCTCCCGTACGAGGTGGAGCTCCTCGACCGCGTCCACCAGCGGGACCATGATCTCCGCCCGAGGGTCGCCGCCCGCATGCCTGCGCACCACGACTGCCTCGGCCAGGGCCCGTACCTGCATGGCCACCAGCCCCGGCACCACCAGCCCCAGGCGCACGCCGCGCAGGCCGAGCATCGGGTTCTCCTCGTGCATGCGTGTGACGGCCGCCAGGAGTTCGCTGTCGTGCGGATCGGCCGGTGTGCCGAGCGCTTCGCCGCGTGCGAGACGGACGGCGAGTTCCGTGCGGTCCGGCAGGAACTCGTGAAGTGGCGGGTCGAGCAACCGGACGGTGACCGGCAGGCCGTCCATCGCTTCGAGGATGCCGATGAAGTCCTGCCTCTGGAGCGGCAGCAGCGCCGCGAGTGCCGCCTCTCGTTCGGTGTCGCCGTGCGCGAGGATCATCGCCTCGACCAGGGGGCGCCGGTCGCCGAGGAACATGTGCTCGGTACGGCACAGGCCGATCCCCTGGGCACCGAAGCGACGGGCGCGGGCCGCGTCCTCGGGGGTGTCCGCGTTCGCCCGGACCTCCAGGCCCCGCACGGCGTCCGCCTGCCGCATGAGCCGGTGCACATCACGCACCGGCTGCCGGGCCGTGCCGTCGGCCGGCAGCACGCCGCCCTCCTCGAAGTACCGCATGACGTCGGAGTCGACCAGGGGTACGGAGCCGAGGCGCACCACGCCTTCCGACCCGTCGACGGAGACGACCGTGCCTTCGGGGACCGTCACGCCACCGGCGCTGAAGCGCCGATGCCGGGTGTCCACGACGATGCCCTCCGCCCCGCACACGCACACCTTGCCCATGCCGCGCGCGACGACCGCGGCGTGGCTGGTCTTCCCGCCCCGGCTGGTGAGCACCGCCTGGGCGGCGACCATGCCCGGCAGGTCGTCGGGCGTCGTCTCCTGACGTACGAGAACGACCTTCTCGCCGGCGGCCGCCCTGCGGACCGCTTCCGCGGAGTCGAACACGACAGCGCCCACGGCCGCTCCCGGTGAGGCGGGCACGCCCCGCGCGATGACCTCGCTCGAGTCCGTGGTGGCGAAGCGGGGGAACATCAGCCGTGCGAGCGCCTCGCCGCCGACCCGGCCCAGCGCCTCCCGCTCGCTGATCAGTCCTTCGTCGGCGAGCTGGGAGGCGATGGCGAAGGCGGCCTGGGCCGTGCGCTTGCCGACGCGGGTCTGGAGCATCCACAGTGTGCCGCGCTCGATGGTGAACTCGATGTCGCACAGATCGCGGTAGTGGGCCTCCAACCGGTCCATGTAGCCGCGCAGTCGCGCGAACGACGCAGGGTCGAGACCGGCCAGGTCCTGGAGGGGCACGGTGTTGCGGATGCCGGCGACGACGTCTTCCCCCTGGGCGTTGGGCAGGTAGTCGCCGTAGACGCCCGGTCGGCCGGTTGCCGGATCCCGGGTGAAGGCGACGCCGCTGCCTGAGTCCGGACCGAGATTGCCGAAGACCATGGTCTGGATGTTGACCGCGGTGCCCAGATCGTCCGCGATGTGCTCGCGCCGGCGGTACAGACGTGCGCGCTCACCGTTCCAAGAGGTGAAGACGGCGAGTACCGCCCGCCGGAGTTGCTCGGCCGGATCCTGCGGGAATTCCTCCCCGGTCCGCTCGTGGATCAGGTCCTTGAAGGTCTCGACGATTCGGATGAGGTCGCAGGTGTCCAACTGCGTGTCGTCGCCCAGGCTGTGTTGCTGCTTGACGGCGGCGAGCGCCGCTTCGAAGTGGGAGCCGTCGACGCCCATGACCGTACTGCCGAACATCTGCACGAGGCGCCGGTAGGAGTCCCAGGCGAAGCGTTCGCGCTCGGGGGTCTTGGCCAGGCCCAGGACCGAGAGATCGTTCAGCCCGATGTCGAGGATGGTCTCCATCATGCCCGGCATCGAGAACCTCGCCCCCGAGCGGACGGAGAGCAGGAGCGGGTCGTCCACCTGGCCGAGCCGCTTCCCGGCGGCTCGTTCCAGCGCCGCGAGATGCTCGCTGATCTGCCGGTCGAGGCCGTCCGGAGCCTGCCCCGTGGCGAGGAAGATCCGGCAGGCTTCGGTGGTGACGGTGAAGCCGGGCGGCACGGGCAGGCCCATGCGCGCCATCTCCGCGAGGTTCGCTCCCTTGCCTCCCAGGAGACCGGCCATGTCCCGGCCGCCCTCGGAGAAGTCGTACACATAGGTGGTCATGGCTGCTCGCCTGTCTCTTCGGTGGATGTCGGGTCCCGGGAAGCGGGGCGGCATGCCGCACGGTAGCGGCCGGTTCGGTCGGTCAGTCGTGCGGCACGACCGTGACGGGAGCCAGGGAGTGGTGGATGACGGCGTGGGTGACGGCCCCGATGTGCGTGCCGATCCGCGCACGCCGGTTCCGGCGACCCACCACGACCAGCCGGGCCCCTCGCGAGGCTTCCGCGAGGTCCTGCGCCGGCCGGCCCTGGCGGCATTCACGGACGACGGAAACACCGGGGTACTTCTCCGTCCACGGGGCCAGCGCCTCGTCGAGCGCCCGGCGCGCGTCCTGCGCGACTTCCGCCCACATCAGTTGCAGGGCGGCGCCCATGTCGGCTCCGTAGAGCGACGGAACGGCCCAGGTGTGCAGTACCCGCAGACCGCAGCCGTACCGGTCGGCCGCCGCGAAGCCGAAGGCGAGCACCTCGTCGCCGGGTGCGGACACGTCCAGGCCGACCACGACCTCTCCGGCCGGCGCGTCCTTCCCGGCAGCCGGACGGTTGTGCGGTCGAACCAAGGCGAGGGAGCACCGGGTCCGGGCGAGCACAGCCAGCGACACGGACCCGGCGAGGAAGCCGGCCAGCCCGCCCAGGCCACGGGAGCCGAGCACCAACAGCTCCGCCTCGTCCCCGGCGGCACACAGCTCCTCCACCGGGTCACCGCAGACCCATTGCGTCTCGGTCCGCAGACCCGGGTGGCGTCGGCGCAGTCGCCTCCCCGCCGTACCGAGCGCCCGCTCACCCCACGCCTGAGCGGTCGCCGGGGCCACCAGGCGCGTACGCGGATCGTCGTCCTTGTTCCAGACCTGGAGAATCCGGAGGGGCGCCGCTCGGCGCACTGCCTCCCCGGCAGCCCAGTCCACGGCGGCGAGGCTCTCACGGGATCCGTCGAAGCCGACGGTGACGGTGACGGTGCGGGACATGAACGGCTCCTCGGGAGAACGGGGAAGGGCCTTGCATCTCCACAGTGGCCTGCCCACGACCCACCCGCCGAGGGGCCACAGGTCCCTGCTGCGGGTCCTGTAGGCCCCACACGACCGCACACCGCCGGGCGGTCGGTCGCCCATGCAGTTCCGGCACCACGCCCGCTGCCCCGTAGCTGTCGTGTCGCATGCCTGACGGCCCCGCCCCGCTTCGGGGACGGCCCCGGCCGGCCTCTCCGGCAGACATGCGGAAGCGGCCCGGCCCGACGTCCGAGAAGGACGCCGGGCCGGGCCGCTCAGCCGTTTCGCGGGCGCGTGAACCTGCGCTCAGATCCCGGCACAGCCGTTACACCTTGCCGAGCCGCCCGCTCTGGTCTCCCTGGGCGGCCAGAGCCTGCGTGGCGATGACGGCGGCCTGCACTCGCCGTTCGACGCCCAGTTTGGCGAGCAGCCGGGAGATGTTGTTCTTGACCGTCTTCTCCGCCAGGTAGAGCCGCTGACCGATCTCACGATTGGTCAGCCCTTCCCCGACAAGAGCGAGGATCTCACTCTCGCGCTCCGTCAGGCCGGGCAGACCCTGTGGAAGCTCCTCCTGCGGAGGTCCGCCGCGCAGCCGGGCCATCACCCGCGCCGTAGCGCCGGGGTCCAGCATGGACTGGCCGGAGGCGACCGTCCGCACGGCGTTCACCAGGTCGGTTCCGGTGATCTGCTTGAGCACGTATCCGGAAGCGCCGGCCATGATCGCGTCGAGCAGCGCCTCCTCGTCGTCGAACGACGTCAGCATCAGGCAGGCGAGGTCGGGCATGCGGGAGCGCAGCTCCCGGCAGACACTCACGCCGTCCCCGTCCGGCAGGCGCACATCCAGGACGGCGACCTGCGGGCGCAGCGCGGGCACACGGACGAGCGCCTGCTCGACCGTGCCTGCCTCCCCCACCACGGTCAGGTCCGGCTCGGCGTCCAGCAGATCGTGCACACCGCGGCGCACGACCTCGTGATCGTCGAGGAGGAAGACCCTGACCGGTTCCTTCCCGGTGAGGCCGCCGCTGCTGTCCGTCATCGCACACTCCGAGTTCGCCGAATCGTCCGCCCGCCGGCGGATCCACTGCATCGTGCCGTGCGAGCGGGACCTTCGGCCAGGGCCGGATGGCCCTCATACGCGGCCGCGCCCCAGATGGCTGCCCTGGACCCCGGGTCCCACACGGTCTCGGCGGCCCGCCCGCAGAGGGGCCGCAGCCCTACGCGCGGTCAGAAGGAGGGAAGGGGCCGCGGCCCGGCATAGTAGGCCGCGCGCATGATGTCCTCCATGTCGTCCAGCATCGGCATGCGCGGGTTGGCCGGGGCGCACTGGTCCTCATAGGCGTTCAGTGCCTGCTGCGGCAGCGCGCCGATGAAGGCGGCCTCGTCAAGTCCCAGGGCGCGGAAGGACGGTTCGATGCACACGGCGTCCCGCAGGCGTTCCACCGCGGCGGCGTACGAGGCCACGCCCTCGGCGGGGGTGGATGCGGGGAGCCCGAGGGCACGGGCAATGTCCTGGAACCTCTCGGGCGCGCGGTAGCTCTCGTACTTGGGCCATCCCGTCAGCTTGCCGGGAACGGTGCCGTTGTAGCGGATCACGTGCGGCAGGAGGATCGCGTTGGTCCGCCCGTGGGCGATGTGGAAGGTGGCGCCCAGGGTGTGGGACATCGCGTGGACGATGCCGAGGAAGGCGTTGCCGAAGGCCATGCCGGCGATGGTGCCCGCGTTGTGCATCTTCTCCCGTGCCACGCTCCGCCGTGCCGCCTCGCCGGTGACCGCCGCCTCGAGGTGGTCGAAGACCAGCCTGATGGCGTGCAGCGCCAGACCGTCGGTGAAGTCGTTGGCGTAGACGGACACGTACGCCTCGGTGGCGTGGGTGAGGGCGTCGAAGCCACTGTCGGCGGCGAGCGACGCGGGCAGCTCGGCGGTCAGGACGGGATCGATGATCGCGACGCTGGGGGTCAGGGCGTAGTCAGCCAGCGGGTACTTCTTGCCGGTCGCAGGGTCGGAGATCACCGCGAAGGGGGTGACCTCGGCGCCGGTTCCCGAGGTGGTGGGGACGCAGACGAGGCGGGCCTGCTTGCCGAGCACGGGGAAGCGGAAGGCCCGCTTACGGATGTCGGAGAACTTCTGCCGCATGTCGGCGAAGTCGACGTCCGGCTGTTCGTACAGCAGCCACATCACCTTCGCCGCGTCCATGGGGGATCCGCCACCCAGGGCGATGATGGTGTCCGGCCGGAAGTCGCGCATGAGGGCGGCGCCACGCTGTACGGAGTCGATGCTCGGCTCCGGCTCGACGTCGTCGATGACCTGGATGGTCACGGGCTGCTGCCGCTGTTGCAGGACACGGCTGACGCGCTCCACGTAACCGAGACGGGTCATGGTCGCGTCGGTGACCACGGTGACGCGGTGAACGTCGGGCATCGCGGCGAGGTAGCGGATGGCCTGGGGCTCGAAGTAGATCTTCGGCGGCACCTTGAACCACTGCATGTTGTTCTGCCGGGTGGTGACGCGCTTGATGTTGAGCAGCTGGGCGGCCGAGACGTTGTCCGAGACCGAAGTACTGCCCCAGGAACCGCAGCCCAGGGTCAGGGACGGGACCAGACGGTTGTAGATGCCGCCGATCGCTCCCTGCGAGGACGGCGAGTTGACGATGATCCGTACGGTCTTCATACGGCGGCCGTAGCGCTCGGCCAGGGCCGGGTCCCCGGTGTGGATCACCGCGCTGTGTCCTTGCCCGTGGAAGTCGACCATGTCGGCCGCGAGATCGAAGCCCTCCTCGGTGGACGCTGCCCGCAGCACGGTGAGGACGGGGCAGAGCTTCTCCCGCGTCAGCGGCTCGTCGGGCCCGACGTGGCTCGCCTCGGCCAGGATGAGCGAGGTGCCCGCAGGTACGGTGAACCCGGCCTGCTCGGCGATCCGGTCGGGGCTCTGCCCGACGGCGGCCGGGTTGACGCGGCCCTGCCGGCCGGCCGGGTCGGGCGGAAAGAGGTAGGTCTCCAGCTTCCGCTTCTCCTCGGCCGTGGCGACGTACGCGTGCAGGCGCCGGAATTCGGCGAGCGCCTCGTCGTACACGTCGGTGTCCAGGATGACCGCCTGCTCGGACGCGCAGATCATGCCGTTGTCGAAGGACTTGGACAGGACGAGGTCGTTGACCGCCCGGCGCAGGTCCGCGCTGTGGTGCACGTAGGCTGGCACGTTGCCGGCGCCGACGCCTACGGCGGGCTTGCCGGCCGAGTAGGCGGCCTTGACCATGGCGTTGCCGCCGGTCGCCAGGATCAGCGCGACGCCTGGGTGTCGCATGAGGAGGCTCGTGGCCTCGATGGAGGGAGCCTCGATCCACTGAACGCAGTGCTCGGGCGCTCCGGCGGCGACGGCGGCGTCCCGCACGATGCGTGCGGCCTCGGTGCTGCATGCCTGCGCGGAGGGGTGGAAGGCGAATACGACGGGGTTGCGTGTCTTCAGCGCCAGCAACGCCTTGAAGATGGTGGTGGAGGTCGGGTTGGTGACGGGCGTGACCGCGCAGAGCACACCGACGGGTTCGGCGATCTCGATGATGCCCTCGATGTCGTCGCGGCCGATGACGCCGACCGTCCTCGCCCGGGACATGCTGTGGGTGACGTGTTCGCAGGCGAACATGTTCTTCGCCGCCTTGTCCTCGAAGACACCCCGCCCGGTCTCCTCCACCGCCGAGCGGGCCAGGGCGGTGTGCTGATCCAGGGCGGCCACCGACGCCTTGGCGACGATGTGGTCGACCTGCTCCTGCGTGAAGGACTCGAAGTCGGCGAGCGCCTTGGAGGCGTTGTCGACCAGGAGGTTCACGGCGATGAGCGTGTCCGACGGGGTGCCGTCGGTGGTGGTGCGGGGGTCGCTGGTCGCCTGTGTCATGGAAAGCTCCCTGGATGTGGGTGGCACTGTGGCCACACGTGGCCGGCCACCGGGGTGGCCACCCGTTCCGTTCCGTCCTGTCACCTACAGCCTTGCCCGGGACGCGTCCTCGGCTGAGGTCCCGAAGGTCCCTCAACGGGGCCCGATGGTCTCCGGCCGCTGTGGCAGCGCAGAGGCTTGCGCCACCACCACCTGGCCTTCCTTGCCTCTACGGCGCCCGCCGCCCGGGCTGCCGCCGGCTCACCGGGCGTCGAGCAACGTGGCGACGTACTGGGTCAGGTCGACGAGACGGTTGGTGTAGCCCCACTCGTTGTCGTACCAGCCGAAGACCTTGACCAGGTCGCCGTTGGCCTGAGTCAGCGGGGCGTCCACGATGCACGAGGCGGGGTCGCCGACGATGTCGCGCGAGACGATAGGGGCATCGCTCACCCTCAGGACGCCCTTCAGCGGTCCCTCGGCGGCTTCCCGGAAAGCGTCGTTGACGTCCTGTGCGGACACCTGCCGTGCCAGTACCAGGCTGAGGTCGGTCAGCGAGCCGTCCTCGACCGGCACGCGCACGGCGATGCCGTCCAGGGTGCCCGCGAGTTCGGGGAGCACCAGGCCAACGGCGCGGGCAGCGCCGGTGCTGGTCGGGATGATGTTCACCGCGGCCGTGCGGCCGCGGCGCAGGTCCTTGTGCGGGCCGTCGAGCACGACCTGGTCGTTGGTGTAGCCGTGGATGGTGGTCATCAGTCCCTTGACGATGCCGAAGCGCTCGCTGAGGACTTTCATCATGGGAGCCACGCAGTTGGTGGTGCAGGACGCGTTGGAGATCACGTGGTCGACGCGCGGGTCGTACGCGGACTCGTTGACGCCCATGACGATAGTGGCGTCGACGCCCTTGCCAGGGACGGACAGCAGCACCTTGCGTGCTCCTGCCGTCAGGTGCCGGCCCGCTTGCTCCTTGGTGCGGAAGCGTCCGGTGGCCTCGATGACGACGTCCACGCCGAGCGCGTCCCACCGGAGGTCGGCGGGGTCGCGCCGGGACGTGACCGCGATGCGGTGACCGTCCACCGTAATGGATTCGCCGTCGTGATCAACGGTGCGGTGGAGTCGGCCGTAGGTGGAGTCGTAGGTGAGCAGATGGGCCAGCGCAGCCGGGGAGGTGAGGTCGTTGACGGCCACCACCTCGATGGGGGTGCCGTTGCTCGTCTCCGCGCGTTCCATGACGCAGCGCAGGTAGTTCCGGCCGATGCGTCCGAAGCCGTTGATTCCGATGCGTACGGTCATCTCCGCCGCCCCTTCCCTTGGGTGCCGATGCGAGTGGTGCCAGCCTGGGGGGCATGTCGCGCCGCGGGCAGGGGTCGAACGGGGTGCACGCCAGGGCCGTTGGGCCCTCTCCCCCGGCGGGCCCCGCCCGGCCCGGCCTGTCACGGGCCGAACGGCCCGGCGTGCGGGTCCTGACCGGTTCTGTCCCCCCGGCCGTCCTCCGCCCCACTCTGGAAGCAACGGCAAGCATGAGGAGCAGACGAACCCGGGGCTTCCCGGCCCCCTGCGCGCTGAGCACAGCGGTCGGCGGGCAGTCAGAGGTCGGGGCGCCATCGGCGGTATCCGGAAACCTGCGAGACGAGTGGAGATGAGCACCGTGGTCGAAAAACGAACGGTGAGCCAAGTCATGACCAGCGAGGTGGTCCAGGCCCGCCCGGACACCTCCTTCGAAGAACTGGCTCGCCTGCTCATCGCCCATCGGATCGGCGGGCTGCCGGTGGTGGATGACGACGACAAGGTCATGGGCGTCATCTCCCGGAAAGACCTTGCCAGGCAACAGGGCTGTCTCGGCCGGCACGACTCCGGGTGGCATCGGATGGCGCTCACACCACGGCGACCGGCCGACGCCCACGCCGTCGCGGGACCCGCCCTGGCGGCAGGCGAGCTGATGACCAGCCCGGCTGTAACCGTGCATCCCGAACAGCGCGTCGCCGACGCCGCGCGCATCATGGAACGTCGCCACGTCGACCGGTTGCCGGTGGTGGACGAGGAAGACCGTCTGATCGGCATCACCACGCGACGTGATCTGCTGCGCGTCTTCCTGAGGACGGACGAGGAGATCCTCGCGGACGTCGCCGATGCCGTCTCCGGCCGGGCGCCGGCCGCCCACCGCATCGACGGGCTCCGCATCGACGTTCGCGACGGGATGGTCACCATGGTGGGGTCATCCGAACCTGCCCTCGATACATCGGCGTTGATCAGAGTCACGTGGCGCGTGGACGGTGTGGTGGGTGTGGTGAACCGGCTGACAACCGGCCGCGAAAGCGATCACTGACAACAGGGCGGGACACCACGGGCTGTTCCGTCGGCCGAGCGGCGGCGGTCACCGCGGCCGGTCGCGGCAACCCGGAGCCGCGGACCCGAGCCGTGCTGTCCGTCCGGCACGTCACGCGATATCAGGCCAGGGCTCGTCGACTTACCCGTCTCTGGGTCTGCAGGCCGAACGGCCTTGCCCGGCCGACCGGAAGTCCCGGTTTCTCGGGTGGTGTCGGTACCAGTGGCACCGTGGCGGGGTCCGGACGGCTCTGCCCGGGAGCGGCCGCCGGCAGACAGGCTGGAAGGGATCGAGGAGGAGTTCTCATGAGCGGTCTCAAGACCAGCCGGACAACCGACGTCCAGGTCCGCAACCGAAGGCAGGTGCCCGATGGCGCGGACGTGTACGCCCAGGGAAAGATGCTCGCGGTGATCGGCCACGTGCGCGGACCCGTGCTGACCGTGCGGGTGAAGCTCACGCAAGCCGTCAACACTTCGGCGAACCGCCCGGCCACGGCTCAGGCCGTGGTGGACGTCAACGGCCGGATGGTTCGCGCCCACGTGGCCGCGAACAGCATGTTCGAAGCGGTCGACCTCCTGCAGGAGCGCCTGGCTGCCCGGCTCACCCGGCCACGGCGGTATGCGGCGGGCGGCCCCCACCGCAACGGCACGCCCAGCCGGACATCGCGGGACGGCGCAGCGCACGACCACCGTCCGCACCGGCATCACGTTCCCGCCGAAGAGCGCCGGATCGTGCGGCACAAGTCCTTCAGCCTGGTCCACCAGACGCCTGAGGACGCCGTGATCGACCTGGAGGCCATGGACCACGACTTCTGGCTCTTCACGGACCTGGCCTCCGGGCGCGACAGCGTCGTCTACCGCGACGTCCGCACCGGGCGGCATCGCATGGCTTCGCTGGGACCTCTGGGTCAGGAACGGGAGGTCGACGGTCTGCTCGGCGTGAGCACGGTTCCCGTGCCGACGAGCAGTGTGACCGAGGCCGTTTCACGGTTGCACCTCACCGGGCTGCCCTTCGTCTTCTTCAACGACACGGCCACCGGCCGGGGCTGCGTCCTCTACCACCGCTACGACGGCCACTACGGGCTGATCACTCCGTCCCGGTAGCACGTTCCGGGCGACGCCGCGCGCCCGGCCGCCGGTCCCCGGACCAGTGCCGCAAACCACCCGAAGACCCCTCACCCGGAGGAATCATGTCACGTACCGTCATCGCCGCTGTGGACGGCTCGGCCGAGTCGCTGGCCGCTGCGGACTGGGCCGCCCACGAGGCACAGATACGCCGTCTGCCCCTGCACCTCCTGCACGTCTGGCAGGACTGGTCACGGGCCTTCGCCCACGCCCCGTTCACCGGCCTGGACACCACGCCCTGTGAGGGGGCGACCGCCGCTCAGCACTACGCCGAGCAGGTCACCCACGACGCGTCCGACCGGCTGCGGGCGGCGTACCCCGGCCTGGAGATCAGCGTCGAGCAGGTGCACGGCCGCCCCGCGAAGGTGTTGCTGTCCGCCGCAGAGAAGGCGGAAGTCCTGGTCGTGGGTTCACGAGGGCTGGGTGGCCTGGCCGGCTTCCTGACCGGATCGGTGTCCCTGCCCGTCATCGCGCACGCCGAGCGTCCGGTCGTCGCCGTACGGGCCGGGGAACGGGCCGAGTGTGAACCGCTCCCCGGGACGGGCGACCACGGGGACCCCAAGGGGCAGTGCCTCGACGTGGTGCTCGGCCTCGACCTCTCCAGGCCGTGCGACGAGCTGCTCGCGTACGCATTCGAAGCCGCCGCTGTCCGAGCGGCCACCCTGCGGGTCGTGCACGGCTGGAGCGTACCGGTGGTCGAGGGGTACGACCCTGCGGCGGCCGACCCCGGCCACGGCGTCGCGCTGGGACTGCGCCAGGCAAGTGCGCTCACCGACGTACTGCGGTCGTGGCGCGGCAAGTTCCCCCAGGTCGAGGTCAAGGAGCAGTGCCTGGTGGGACGGCCCGCGGGCCACCTCGTGGAAGCGTCGAAGGAAGCCTCGCTGCTGGTCGTCGGACGGCGCATACGCCGGGCGGCGGTCGGAGCACACATCGGCCCGGTCACCCACGCAGTGCTGCACCACGCCACGACGCCCGTGGCGGTCGTCCCTCATCTCTGATCGTCGCGAGCCTCACCGAGGACGGATACACCCCGGCTGCGGTCCCCCGACGGACGCCGTCGCCCCTTGACACCAGGAGCCCTCGTCGCGCAACTGCGCGACGAGGGCTCCTGGTGTGCTGCGACCGTCGGTGCGTTGCTTGTCGTACCAGGTGGAAAAGGCGGAAGCCACCGCGGCGAGGGGCGCGACGGGGCGATCGGTCCACGTCCACAGGCCGGCTGTCCGGGCATGAGGCCCCACCACCTTGAGCGACCACGGACACCATGCCCCGCAGGAGCTCACGGTCTCGGCTCAGAGGAGCGCCCAGGGCCCTGTTGGCGCCGTCCGGCGGAGCCCGCAGGTCCGCCTCGTGCTGGGCACACGACGGTGGCCGGCTGGTCGGTGTCCCGACCAGCCGGCCACTTGCCTGCCCCGTAGCGATTCAGCGCACTGCCGCACCGAGTGCGAGGAATCCGGCGACGGCCACCAGCAGAGCACCCATCAGTGGTGCCATGAAGCGCAGGTACCGGTCGTAGCGGACCTTGGCAAGGGCGAGGCCTCCCATGACGACGGCCGAGGTGGGCGTAACGAGGTTCACCCATCCGGAAGCCGACTGGTACGCGGTCACCACCAGAGCCCGGCTCACTCCGGCGAAGTCGGCCAGGGGGGCGAGGATGGGCATGGCGAGGGCCGCGTGGCCGGACGAGGAGGGGACGAAGAAGGCCAGCGGGAGGTTCACCGCGAACATCAGTACGGCGAACACGCCGGAGGATGTGTCGGCCACCGCGCTCTGCAGGACGTCGAGGATGGTGTCGGTGACACTGGCGTTGTTCATGATCACCGTGACTCCCCGGGCCAGCATGACGATCAACGCCGCTCCGATGAAGTCCCCTGCGCCGGCGGTGACGGCGGTCACCGTTCCCTTCTCGCCCAGGCCGCCGACCAGCCCCACGGCGACCGCCGCGACGATGAACAGGGCGGCGAGTTCGGGGAAGTACCAGCCGAGGGTGGGCAGGAAGGTGACGTGCAGATCGGACCAGGGGACGACGGCGAAGATCATGAAGAGGAACGTGGTCGCGAAGAGGCACAGGACCGTGCGCTGGCGACTCGTGAGCTTCGCCGCTTCGCCACCCTCGGCCTTGATGCGGAGGTCGTCCTCGGTGAGGGGTGTCAGCGACCGGGAGGGGTCCTCGGTGACGCGGCGGGCGTAGCGCACGACATAAGCGGCTGCCAGGGCCGTCAGGCAGGCCCACATCACCAGTCGCAGGACGATGCCGTCTCCCGTGCCGATGCCGGCGCTGTCGGAAGCCACTCCGGTGGCAAAGGGGTTGACGGTCGAGGCGAGGGTGCCGACCCCGGCTCCCACCATGACGACCGTCGCAGCGACCATGCGGTCGTAGCCCAGGCTCAGCATCAGGGGGATCATCAGCCCGTAGAAGCCGAGGGTTTCCTCGGCCATCCCGTACGTGGTCCCGCCGAGGGAGAACACCGTCAGCAGGACCACGAGCAGCAGGGTCCTGCGGTGGTGCAGACGCTGCGCGAGGCGCGCCACTCCCGCCGTGAGTGCCCCGGTGCGCATCGTGACGGTGATGAACGCGCCCACGGCCAGTATGAAGAGGAACACGCCGGCCGCGCCCGCGAAGGAGCCGGTGCCGCCAGGTGCGGTGAGGCCGGTCCCTGCATCGGTGACGCCGTACAGACCGTTGACCGGGGCGAGGAACAGGTCTTTGAGCCGCTGCCAGAATCCTGTGGTCAGTTCTACGGAGTGGTAGGTGCCCGGTACGGGGCTGCCGTCCTTGGTGTCGTAGCGGCCGGCGGGGATGACGAACGTCAGGGCCCAGACTGCGACGGTGACGACGAACAGGACGGTGAAGGCGGACGGGAACCGAAGCCGTCGCCGTGGGGCGTCGGGCGCGCCGGAGTCCGTTCTGGCTCTGGCCGGCTGTGGGGATGCGGTTGCGCTCTGCAGAGTCATGTCAGGTCCTGTGTTCCGTCGTGGCGGGCTTCGCGGTAGCTGCCGCTGGGTGTGACGACGGTGCCGGCGGCTCCGTCGAGGATGGCTCGGGCGTCTTCGAGAGCGCCGATGGCCGCCATTCCGCCGGTGAGCTCGACGAACCGGCACACGGCGTCGACCTTGGGTCCCATGGATCCGGCGGGGAACTGGTGGGCTCTCAGGGCCGCGGGCGTGGTCCGTCCGATGGGCTCGGCGCCGGGGGTGCCGTAGCCGAGCGAGACGTGGGGAACGTCCGTGAGGAGCAGGAGCGCGTCGGCGTCGAGCGCCTCGGCCAGGAGGGCGGCGGTGAGGTCCTTGTCCACCACCGCTTCGACGCCGGTCAGCTGCCCCTGTTCGTCACGGATGACCGGTACGCCACCGCCTCCGGCGCACACGGCCACCGCTCCCGAGTTGAGCAGCAGCCGGATGAGCCGGGTTTCCACGACGCGTTGTGGACGGGGGGACGGTACGACGCGTCGCCAGTGGGCGCCGTCCTGCTTGACCGTCCAGCCACGTTCGGCGGCCAGTCGCTCCGCTTCGGTCCGGTCGTAGACCGGGCCCACGAATTTGGCCGGGTCGGTGAAGGCGGGGTCGGCTGCGGAAACGAGGGTCTGGTTGAGCAGGGCGCAGACCTGCCGTTCGGGCAGGGCGTTCTGCAGGGACTGGAGCAGCCAGTAGCCGATCATGCCCTGGGTCTCCGCGCCGAGGACGTCGAAGGGGTAGGGGCTGCTCAGGGAGCGGTCGGCGGCGCTCTGGAGAGCGAGCACGCCGACCTGAGGTCCGTTGCCGTGGGTGATGACGAGTTCGTGCTCGTGCGCGAGGGGGGCGAGCGCGGACACGGCAGCGCGGATGTTGGCGAGCTGCACGGCGGCGTCCGGCCGCTCCTCGCGGCGGAGCAGGGCGTTGCCGCCCAATGCGACGACTACACGCATGACGTGTTCTCCGGAGGTCGAGGGGATGCCGGTTCAGTCGCCGAGGGTGGCGACGAGGACGGCCTTGATGGTGTGGAGCCGGTTCTCGGCCTGGTCGAACACGATGGAGCGCGAGGACTCGAACACCTCCTCGGTGACCTCCAGTGCGGTCATGCCGGTCCGCGCAGCGATCTTGGCGCCGACCGTGGTGTCGCTGTTGTGGAAGGCCGGAAGGCAGTGCATGAACTTGACCGCCGGGTTGCCCGTCGCCTCCAGGGTCTTCGCTGTCACCTGGTACGGCTTGAGCAGGGCTATGCGCTCGTCCCACATCTCCGGCGGCTCTCCCATGGAGAGCCATACGTCGGTGTAGACGAAGTCGACACCGGCCACGCCTTCGGCCACGTCCTCGGTCAGGGTGATGCGCGCACCGCTGACGGCCGCCGCCCGCCGCGCGTGGTCGACGACTTCGGAGGAGTTGTGCAGGGATCGCGGGCCGACCATGCGTACGTCCATGCCCAGCATCGCCGCGACGATCAGCAGGGAGTTGCCGACGTTGTTCCTGGCGTCGCCCAGGTAGGCGAAGGACACCTGGTTCAGCGGTTTGTCGGTGTGCTCCCACATGGTGAGCACGTCGGCGAGCGACTGGGTGGGGTGCCACTGGTCCGTCAGGCCGTTCCAGACCGGAACGCCGGCGTGCTGGGCCAGCTCTTCCACCAGGCGCTGGTCGCTGCCCCGGTATTCGATCCCGTCGTAGTAGCGGCCGAGGACGCGTGCGGTGTCCTTGATGGACTCCTTGTGCCCGAGCTGGGATCCGGCCGGGTCGAGGTAGGTCACGTGCGCGCCCTGCTGGTGCGCGGCCACTTCGAAGGCGCATCGGGTCCTCGTCGACGTCTTCTCGAAGATGACGGCGATGTTCTTGCCGCGCAGCCGCTGCTCCTCGCGTCCCTCGCGGCGGGCCGTCTTGATGGAGGCGGAAAGTTCCAGCAGGTGGCGGAACTCCTCGGGAGTGAAGTCGAGTTCCTTGACGAACGGGCGCTGGTGCAGGTCGTCGTGCATGGCGGGCTCCTCGATGTGTACGGGGTGTGTGCGGCGGGCGGATGACGGGGACGCGGGGGCGCGGGAGGGGGGTCAGGCGGCCTCGCGCTCGATGGGACAGGTCATGCACCGCGGGCCGCCACGGCCCCGGCCGAGTTCGCTGCCTCGAACGGTGATCACCTCGATACCGCTCTTGCGCAGGTGGGTGTTGGTGGTCACGTTGCGCTCGTAGGCGACGACCACGCCGGGTTCCACGGCCAGCACGTTGCAGCCGTCGTCCCACTGCTCCCGCTCGGCGGACCGCAGGTCCTGGCTCGGGGTGAGGACGTTGATGGACGGCAGACCCAGCGCGTCGGCGATGGCCCGGTCCATGTCCTCGGGGGCGTGGTCGGTGACCCTCAGCCGCTCCCCGCCGGTCCCCGGTTCGATCGTGGAGGAAGGCAGCATGCCGAGGCCGGCGTATCGGGTGAAGGTGTCGCCGCTGACCATCGTCATGACCGTGTCGAGGTGCATGAAGCTGCGGCTCTTCGGCAGGCTGACGGCCACGACCCGCTGGGCGGAACCCGCCGCGAACATGCGCAGGGCGAGATTCTCCACGGCCTGAGGCGTGGTGCGCTCGCTCATGCCGACGAGCACCGCGCCGTTGCCGATGACCAGGACGTCGCCGCCCTCGATGGTGGCGGGATAGGCCGCCTGCCCGTCGGACCAGCGGTGGAACTCCCCCTTCGCGAAGAGGGGGTGGTGCTGGTAGAGGGCTTCGAAGTGAACCGTTTCACGGCGGCGTGCCCGTTTGTTCATCGGGTTGACGCTCACGCCGTCGTACACCCAGCACGAGGTGTCCCGGGTGAACAGATGGTTGGGCAGCGGCGCGAGGAGGAAGTCGTCGGGCGCCATGGCGTGCAGTCGTACGCTCGGTATCGGGCCCGTGCGCTCGAGCAGTTCCGCCTTGGTGACGCCGCCGATGAGGCAGGCGGTCAGGGCGGCCGGCTCCAGGTAGTCGAAGTACGTGCGGAGCTGGTCGGTGCCGAGTATGCCGAACTCGCGTTCGTCGAAGACCCGGTCCAGCACGAGCTGCCGCGCCTCGATGCCGTCCAACGTCTCGGTGAGCAGGTCCGCCAGGAGGTGCACGCGCACTCCGCGGTCCCGCAGGACATCGGCGAACGCGTCGTGCTCGTCTCGGGCGCGCTTGGCCCACAGCACGTCGTCGAAGAGGAGCTCGTCCTTGTTGGTGGGTGTGAGGCGTGTCATTTCGCGGTCGGGGCGGTGCAGGATGACCTGCCGCAGCCGGCCGGTCTCGGAGTCGACGTGAAACGTCATGGGGTCCCCCGGAGGTGAGACGGAAGGTGCGCTCGACGGGCGCCGTCATGGGATGTGCGCCCGGCCGGGCGTCCTCTGGGGGCGCCTCGGGGAGCACTTGAACTCTGTCACTCGCGCCCCCTCGTGCCCGGCGGCAACAGTCCCTGGTGGCAGGCCGGTCGGCACTCTCCGGGAGGTCCCGTTCGGTCGCTGCGCAGGGCCCTTCGGCCCTGCGCAGGGCCGGTCGGAACCGGACGCGGCGGGGCGAACCCTCGGTCAGACGTCTGCGTGCGGTGCGACGGCCGCGAGCGGCCGGCAGTGGCGCCGTGCGGCGTGCGTAACGGCGCCCGGGAACGCGCCGCCCACCAGTGACCGGCACGTACAGCAGCCGTCCTGCGCGACCGACCCCGCGTCCCGTAAATCGGCGACCAGGTCACGGGCCGGACGTCCGAGGCCGAACCGTGCGGCCTCCTTGGTGGTCAGAGCCTGCCCCGCCGGAGTCGACTCGGCTTCGTGAAGGGGCAGTTCCCCATCGAAAGCACCCACGCCTGCAACTGGTCCACTGCAGGCGCTTCAAGGGTTCCGCGGCCCTGCGTCGTCGCAACCGGGAGAAGCCCGGCTTCGAGGCCCGATCCTGAACACCGACCTGCCGAACCCCTCTACGACGGCACAGACATCGAGAACACGCCGAGGGGCTTCGCCCCCGTCGAAGTCGGCAGCGAGATCCGGTCTTCTTGCAGTTGAGTGACCATCCAGCCGCTTCGTCGTTGGGCCGTGCGTGCAGGAGCTGGTACACGCTTGATCGTGCCGCCCTTGCCCGCTGCGTCGCGGCCCTCGAAGACGACGACGAGCCGGGCGCCCTCCGCGCGCACCCACTCCTGGAGTTTGATCAGCTCCGTCTGGAGCCCTGGCAGCTCGTCCTCGTAGACCGCCTTCTTCAGACCCACGACGTCTGTCCTCCCCGTCGTCGTCCGGGGCTTCGGTCACGGCCTCGGCTGGTATCCGCGCGCCACGGTGCCGATCGGGCCCGGGCGTGTCGATACGCTGGCCGTGGATCGGGGAACCGAGCGAGCCGTCGGAGGGGAAGCGCGTGGGTGTGAGGGATCCGTTGACGCAGGTACCGCGGATGCGGCTGGACGAGCTGCTGGACGAGCTCCAAGCGCGCATCGACGAGGTGCGGGGCACCCGGGACCGGGTGCACAGCCTCCTGGAAGCCGTAGTGTCGGTGGGGCGGGAGCTGGATCTCGCCCAGGTGCTCCGGCGGATCGTGGAGGCGGCAGCCCTGCTCGTCGACGCCGAGTACGGCGCTCTGGGAGTGATCGGCCCCGACGGCCGGACTCTCTCACAGTTCCTGACCGTGGGGCTCACGGATGAGGAGATCGCCGAGATCGGTCCCTTGCCGGCCGGCCACGGCCTGCTCGGGGAGGTCATCCACCACCCGGAACCGCTGCGCCTGACGGATCTCGGCGCGCACTCCTCTTCCTACGGCTTTCCGGCCCATCACCCACCCATGCGCACCTTCCTCGGTGTGCCGATCCGGGTCCGCGAGGAGGTGTTCGGCAATCTCTACCTGACCGACAAGCGCGGCGGGATCGACTTCGACACCGAGGACGAGACGGTCATCTCCACCCTGTCGGTGGCGGCGGGTGTCGCGATCGACAACGCGCGGCTCTACGAGGGCTCTCAGCGCCAGCAGCGGTGGCTCAGGGCCAATGCGGAGATCACCGAGAGCCTGCTGTCCGGCAGCTCCCGCCCGACGGTACTGGAGCTCATCGCCCGCCGCGCACAAGAGATCACCGCGGCACGCCTCGCTGACATCGCCATGCCCGTGCCGGGTATCGACGGCCTGGTCGTGGAGTTCGCGGCCGATGCGGACGGAGCCGAGCGGCAAGGTCTCGTCGTCCCCTTCGCGGGCACGCTCGCAGGAGCGGCGCACCTGGCCGGCAAACCCGTCACAGCGGTGCAAGCCTGGGCCGACGAGCACTATCCCGCAGAGTCCCAGATTCAGGAAGGGTTGGGGCCCGCCGTGGCAGTCCCGTTGGGCACCGCGGGCGGCGAAAGCAGAGGTGTCCTGCTGCTCGCGCGCCCGGCGGGAGAACCGGCGTTCGGCGAGGGAGAGCTGGAGCCCCTCGTCGCCTTCGCAGGTCAGGCCGCGCTCGCCTTGGAGCTGGCGGAGCGGCGCCGGGACGCCGAGCAGATAGCACTCCTGGAGGAGCGCGACCGGATCGCCCGCGACCTGCACGACCTGGCCATCCAGCGGCTCTTCGCCACCGGCATGACCCTGCAGAGCGCTGCCCGGCTCGTCGAGCACGAAGGGGCGGCCGAGAGGGTCGGCCGGGCCGTCGACGACCTGGACGAAACGATCAAGATCATCCGGTCGACGATCTTCGGGCTGCGCACCAAGGACCGCGAGAGCGGCCCTGGGCTGCGGGCGCGCGCCGCCCGTGCCGTCGGCGACGCGGCCACCGCCCTCGGCCACCCGCCGCGTCTGAGCATGGAGGGCCTGCTCGACACCGACGTACCTCCACAGATCGCCGACCACGTCATGGCTGTGCTGGGCGAGCTGCTCAGCAACGCCGCCCGCCACGCACAGGCGACCCGGGTCGGAGTGACCCTCAAGGCCGGCCAGGGCGAGATCGTACTGACCGTCTCGGACAACGGGACAGGTATTCCGGCTCAAGGCCGCAGAAGCGGCCTGCTCAACCTCGACGAGCGGGCGCGGAGCCTGGGCGGCTCCTTCAGTCACGAGACTCCGGGTGACGGGGGTACAAGGCTCGTCTGGCGGGCTCCCCTCCCCACCGGGGGCTGAGGACCGGGGCAGGGCGTCAGCCCCGGGCCGCGGGCACGGGCTGCGTCGGGTCCGCCTCCAGCCGGAACCCGGTGACGAGATCCGGACGGATCCTCAGGGTGCTGGTCATCCGGTGCGCCACCCATGGACGAAGCAAGTGCGTGTACCGGTCCATCTCGTCGGCATCTGCCACCACCCTCGCGTAACCAGTGACGACAACGCTCCAGCCGAGGTGCGTGACGGAATCGATGACGTCCGCTTCGTAAGCGACCACCACACCGGGAGCATCGGCGGGTGCCGCCAGGGAGGCCAATGCTCCGTCCTCATGTATCCGGACGATGATGGCCTCGTTCTCGACGAGATGGTTCACCGGGCGGACGGCGGGCAGCGCGTGCTGAGTGAAGACGATGCGCCCCAGGGACACCGTCGAGAGCAGCCGCAGGGCCTCGGCCCTGTCCAGCTCCCGCATGTAGCGGCGCGCTGTCGTGTCACCGACCTCTCGGGTCCGTAGCGGGTTGCCTTCGTGATCCATGCTGCTTACCTTCGTCCGGCCCCGATGGGCCCTTGCGGCTTCCGCATCCCAGCTTTCACCGCGATCCACGGGAGAACCAGGGCCGAACGGTCCCCGTCAGGGGGCGAGATTCGGGCACCCGCTCGATCACGTCACGGCGAGCGGCAGGCCGCGGTCGACACCGAGCACCTGCATGGACTTGACCAGCAGGGGTGGTACGCCGCGGAGCAGGAGCTGCGTGCCCGCGCTACGGCAGCGCTGGTGGAGCCGGAGGAAGAGTTCGATACCCGAGCTGTCGCAGAAGGAGATCCCGGACAAGTCCAGGACCATGTTGCGGTGGCCGAATCCGGCGAGTTCGGCGAGGCGTGGTTCCACTCGTCTCGCCGTATGGAAGTCGAGCTCTCCGGCCAGGGCCATCCTCAGGCCGCGGTCGTCGCGTGCCACGGTCCGCAAGTCGATCAAGGCGGTCGTCATGGTGTCCTCCGCGCTGCGTGCGGCTCCGTCGAGTCGCGCCGTTCCCCGTGCACCCGCAGTTCATCGGGTGCTGAGTGCACTCGGGAAGGCCCGGCAGGCCCTCGGACAGGGCCGAAGGTCCCTCCTCCTCTGCCCACACCGGCCCTGCCGCGCGCAGCGGCAGGCCGATGAGGGCCGATCGGTCCTGTCCGTCCCGCCCGTACGGAAGGGGGGATGCCGGTCTTCGTGCCTTCAGGACGAACCAGGCGAAGGAGTTGCGTCATGACCGGCAGTGGTGCCCACTCCCACGCGACGAGCGCGCGCGGCGCGACCGTTCCCATCAGCATCTTCCTCCTCGACGACCACGAGGTCGTACGCAGAGGGGTGCACGACCTACTGGACGCCAAGCCGGACCTGACCGTGGTCGGTGAGGCGGGCACGGCGGAACAGGCGCTGATCCGCATCCCCGCACTGCGCCCCCGGGTCGCGATCCTGGACGTACGGCTCCAGGACGGCGACGGGGTCAGCGTCTGCCGCGAGTTGCGCTCACGGATGCCCGAGCTGGCCTGCCTGATGCTCACGTCGTTCGACGACGAGGAGGCACTGCTGGACACGCCCTACGACGGCGAGCCCGGCTTCAAGTGTCGATTCGGCGTCAGTGGTGCGGGACGACAGCGACGGGGCAGGCCGCGTGGTGGAGCACGGCATGGGCCACCGACCCGATGCGCGTACCCACCGCCGACTCGCGGACCCGGCGGCCGACGACGACCAGCTGGGCGTCCGAAGCCTCCGACAGCAGCACGTGGCCGGCGCTGCCCCGCTCCACGTGCGCGACGACCTCCACCTCGGGAAACCTCAGCCGCCACGGCTCCAGCGCCTGGTCCAGCGCGGCCTTCTCGAACGGCTCCAGACCGCCGAACTGCTCGGCGATCCACATCGAGCCGGGGCTGTATCCGTACACCGGGGGCAGGTTCCAGGCCCGGACGGCGCGGAGCGGGACCTTGCGCGCCGCGGCCGCCTCGAACGCGACACGCAGTACCTCGGCGGACTCCTCCACACCACCCTGCTGTCCCACGACGACCTCGCCCTCCTCCGGCACGGCCAGAGGCCTGCCGTGGGCGGAGCGGACGGAGACGACGGGGCACTCGGCGGCAGCGATCACCTGCTGACCGTAGGAGCCGAGCAGGAAGCCGAGCAGAGCTCCGTGCCCGCGGGTGCCGAGGATCAGCATCTCGGCCTCCTTGGCGGTGCGCAGCAGGGCCGGCACGGGCGTGTCGCACAGGACTTCTGCGGTGAGCGCGAGCGACGGGTACCGGTGGGTGAGCTCCTGCTCGACCTCCTTCAGGATGTCGTCGGCCCGACGGGATTCGGTGTCGCGGTCCTGGACGATCGGGACGGCGAGCGGCTGCCACAGCCAGGCGTGGACCACGTGCAGGGGCAGGTCACGCCGTACGGCTTCGCGCGCGGCCCAGTCCGCGGCGGCCCGGCTTTCCGGGGATCCGTCCACTCCGACAACGAGGGTGCGCTTCACAGGTCTGTCCTCCGTACTGATGCGAGAGGCATCGGGGTCGGCCGGCGGGGATGGGCGGCACCGGCCGGGGGAAGGACCGGCGCCACCGGGATTCACCTTGCTCGTGCCGGGCAGGGGCGCAGAAGGGCCAACGGTCCCTTCTCGAGGGCCGGTCCTCCTCTCGCGGCCGCACCACAGCAGGGGCAGGGTGTCGGTATCGGCCCCGTCGACGAACGTCCCGGACCCTCAGACGCAGGAGCGGACATGACCGCGTTGACCGCGCACTCGATCTCGCAGCTGGACGCCCACTGGCGCGCCGCGAACTACCTGGCCGTCGGTCAGATCTACCTCATGGGCAACCCCCTGCTGACCCAACCGCTGAGGCCGGAGCACATCAAGCCGCGGCTGCTCGGCCACTGGGGCACCTCGCCCGGCCTCAACCTGGTGCACACGCACCTCAACCGCGTGGTCAAGGAGCGTGCGCTGGAGGCCCTGTGCGTCTGGGGTCCGGGACACGGAGGTCCCGCCGTCCTGGCCAACTCCTGGCTGGAAGGGACGTACAGCGAGACGTATCCGGACGTGAGCCGCGATGCCGACGGCATGGCCAAGCTCTTCCGGCAGTTCTCCTTCCCCGGCGGGGTGCCGAGCCACGTGGCGCCGGAGACCCCCGGTTCCGTCCACGAGGGTGGGGAGCTGGGTTATGCCCTCTCCCACGCCTACGGAGCCGCCTTCGACCACCCCGGCCTGCTGGTCGCCTGCGTCATCGGCGACGGCGAGGCCGAGACCGGACCGCTCGCAGCGTCCTGGCATTCGAACAAGTTCCTCGACCCGGTCCACGACGGGGCGGTCCTGCCGATCCTGCACCTGAACGGCTACAAGATCGCCAACCCGACCGTGCTGTCCCGGATCCCCGAGGACGAGCTCGACGCGCTGCTGCGCGGCTACGGGCACGACCCGCTGTACGTGACCGGCAGCGACCCCGCACAGGTGCACCACGCCATGGCCCGCGCGATGGACCACGCCCTGGACCGCATCGCCCGCATCCAGCAAGAGGCACGGACGGCGGCCACCGACCCCGGCCGGGAGTACGCACGCTGGCCGGTGATCGTCCTGCGTACGCCCAAGGGCTGGACCGGACCGGTGTCCGTCGACGGCGACCCGGTCGAGGGCACGTGGCGGGCCCACCAGGTCCCGCTCGCCGGTGTGCGCGAGAACCCGGCACACCTGCGGCAGCTGGAGGACTGGCTGCGCTCGTACCGGCCGGAAGAGCTCTTCGACGCCGACGGCCGGCCGACGGCCCAGGTCCTGGCCTGCGTGCCGGACGGCGAGCACCGCTTGGGCGCCGTGCCGTACTCGAACGGGGGCCGCCTCCTGCGGCCGCTCCCCCTGCCCGCGCTCGACCAGCACGCCGTCCCCGTCGACAAGCCCGGCCGCACCCTCCACGAACCGACCCGCGTCCTCGGCCGCTTCCTCACGCAGATCATGCGGGACACGGCTGAACGACGGGACTTCAGGGTCGTCGGTCCGGACGAGACCGCCTCCAACCGGCTGGACGGCCTGTACGAAGCCACCGGCAAGGCCTGGCAGGGCATCACGGAGGCCTCGGACCAGAACCTGGCCCGCGACGGCCGGGTCATGGAGATCCTGTCCGAACACGTCTGCCAGGGCTGGCTGGAGGGCTACCTCCTCACCGGCCGCCACGGCCTCTTCTCCACCTACGAAGCCTTCGCGCACATCGTCGACTCCATGGTCGCCCAGCACATCAAGTGGCTGAAGACCTCGCGCGAACTGTCCTGGCGCGCGCCGATCGCCTCCCTCAACTACCTGCTCACCTCGCACGTCTGGCGCCAGGACAACAACGGCTTCTCGCACCAGGACCCCGGATTCGTGGACCACGTCCTCAACAAGAGTCCCGAGGTCGTCCGGGTCTACCTGCCGCCGGACGCCAACACCCTCCTCGCCGTGGCCGACCACGCCCTGCGCAGCCGCGACCAGGTCAACGTGATCGTCGCGGGCAAACAGCCCTGCTTCGACTGGCTGTCCATCGACGAGGCCCGCACCCACGTGACGCGCGGCGCCGGCATCTGGGAGTGGGCGGGCACCGACCACGGCTCCCGCGAACCCGACGTCGTACTCGCCTGCGCCGGCGACGTGCCCACCATGGAGACGCTGGCCGCCGCGGCCCTGCTCCGCGAACACCTCCCCGAGCTGGCCGTCCGCGTCGTCAACGTCGTCGACATCGCCCGGCTGATGCCCCACGAGGAACACCCGCACGGCATGACCGACACCGAGTACGACGCGCTCTTCACCACCGACAGGCCGGTGATCTTCGCCTACCACGGCTACCCGTGGCTCATCCACCGCCTCGCCTACCGCCGGACCGGCCACCCCCAGCTTCACGTCCGCGGCTACAAGGAGTCCGGCACCACGACCACCCCGTTCGACATGGTCGTGCGCAACGACATGGACCGCTACCGGCTCGTCATGGACGTCATCGACCGCGTTCCCGGCCTCGCAAGCCGCGGCGAGGGCCTGCGCCAGGCCATGGCCGACCAGCACATCCGCCACCACGACTGGATCCGCGAGCACGGCACCGACCTCCCGGAGGTCGCGGACTGGTCCTGGCCGTACTGATCGGCACGGGAACCAGTGCTGCACGTTCTGAGACGCCGTCACCCGGATGGGGGGATGAACACAAGCGGGGTCAGCCGACGAACAAGATTCCGCAGGTCCTCAGTCGCTGCCTGCCACCCTTCCGGAAGGATGGGTTCAGCTCTCTCCCGATCCTGGCGGGTCTTGACCCGGCCCGTGCGCACGTAGTGCGGTCAGACGTTGTTCGTACTCTTCTTCGTCGATCTCGCCTCGGGCGAACCGTTCGGCGAGCACCTGCTTGGCGGAAGGCGCAGCCGGGGGCTGCCCTGGGCCCGAGGGGAAGCCGTCGACACTGCGGAGGAGCAGTACGACTCCCGCGACGGCCAGGGCCACGAGGAGGACCATGGTGAACGTCATGGCGACCCAGCCCCATCCGCCCATTCCGTGGTCGTACCAGAACATGGCTCACGCTCCTGTTGCGATGGTCTGGGACACGGCCCGCAGGGCATGTCCCCCATGTCCTCACTGTCCGTCGGCCCGTGTCGTCCGGGCATGGGCCGGTCGGGGTCGCGACCAGGGCCGATAGTCCCATGCCTGTGGCCGTGTCTGCCTCCAGACGGAAAGCGGGGACCCGAACGGAGGCCGCTTCCCGCCCCGGGCGCCACCGCAAGAGTCGGCTCTTCACCACAGAAGTTGTGCCGGAAGCCGAGTGCCGACAGCAATGACGGCCGTGGCACAGCGGGTGGGCGCGGTGACGACATGGTGTCCCTCTAGGGTGGCCTCGCGGGCCGATTGAGGCGACGCCGACCTTGGTGAGGAGGGCGTCAGCATGTCGGAGCGGGAGCAGGGGCTGGGCGACGTTCAGCGTGCGCACTGGCAGCAGACCTACGGCCGGCATCCCGGCATGTACGGGGAGGAGCCATCCGATCCGGCGATCCACGCCGCTGCCGTCTTCGGGGCCGCCGGCGCCCGGAAGGTGCTGGAGCTGGGTGCCGGCCATGGCCGTGACGCGCTGTACTTTGCCCGCCGGGGATTCTCCGTGTTGGCCACCGACTTCAGCCCAGTGGGTCTGGAACAGCTGCGTGAAGCCGCCGCGGCCCAGGACGTCACGGAGCGGGTCACCACAGCGGTCCACGACGTCCGCGACCCTCTGCCGCTCGCGGACGCCTCGGTGGATGCCGTGTTCGCCCACATGCTGCTCTGCATGGCACTGTCCACCCAGGAGATCCACGCCCTGGTCGCCGAGGTGCGACGGGTACTGCGGCCGGGCGGAGTGTTCGTCTACACCGTCCGCCACACCGGGGACTCCCACTACCGGGCCGGAACCGGGCACGGGGACGACATCTGGGAACACGGCGGCTTCGCCGTCCACTTCTTCCCCCGCGCCTTGGTCGACGCCCTCGCCAGAAGCTGGAATCTGGACGAGGTCGCCGCGTTCGAGGAGGGTGACCTCCCCCGGAAGCTGTGGCGCGTCACGCAGACCGTCCCACGGTGACGACCGTCTGAAGGCCCAGTGTCGTCCGATCCCGGGTTCTGGTTGAACTCTTTCGTGCCGCCCCGATGCTCGGTGCACGAGGCGACAGGCGTCGTCACTCAGCCCTCACCGCACGGGGACCGTGATCACCGGGCAGTGCGCCCGGTGTAGCAGCCCGTGGACAACCGATCCGAGTCGCATGCCCGTGTAACCGCCCTTGCCTCGACGGCCCACGACCACGGCGAGGGCGTGCTCGGCGGCACCGGCGAGCTCCTCCACCGGGTGCCCGGTCAGCACCTCGTGCGTCAACACGACGTCCGGGTACTCCTGCGACCAACCTGCCGTCGTCTCGGACATCATGCGTCGTTGCCCTTGGAGCGCGGCCTCCTCGTCGTGGTGCAGGAGGAGCGGGGGCTCCCACACCGACACGGCACGCAGCCTGGCCCTTCTGAGGTCGGCCTCTTCGAATGCCAGCGCGAGAGCCGCCTTCGAGGATTCGCTCCCGTCGATGCCCACCACCAGGTAGGGCGGCTGTTGAGTGACGTGCTCGGCGTCACCCACGACGACGACCGGACACTGCGCCTGGGCACTGACCGGGACAACCAGGGAACCGGCGCTGAGGAACTCCGAGGTCCGGCTCAGATGACGGGAGCCGAGCACGATCATGCGGGCCCGCCTCGACAGTCGACCGATCTCCGGAGCGGGGAACCCCTCGAGGACCTCCACAGCCGATTCGACCTCCGGGTCTCGCTCCCTGCTCCAGGCGGCAGCAGTACCAAGAGCGTCCGAGGCCGCCTGGTGCAGGGCGATGCTGCGCGGTGTGTCGTCTACGTGATGCGTGTCGTGCTGGGGAGGTACGGCTACGGCGAGTCGCAGCCGTAGGTGGCGCCGCCCGGCCTCGTCCACCGCCCAGGCGAGGGGAAGACGCCAGTCCCTGGCCGGGTCGATGCCGACGACGATCTCCTCACGTTCACCCGCGTCGCTCACGATTCGCTCCCGTCCTGCTCGTCCGTGTGGCGCGGAATGAGCTCTACGGGGCAGTGGGCATGGTGGACCAGGCTGTGCGTGACCCGCCCGAGGGTGGGCCCGAGGTAGCCGCGTGACCGTCGGCCGCCCATCACCAGCAGGTCCGCCCGGCGCGAAGCCTCGACCAGGACAGAAGCCACTGACGTGCTCTTCTCCGCGTCCACCTTCACGGACAGGTCCGGAAACTCCTGGCGCACCCGGTCCGCCACCGCGTTCAGGTGGTGGACCTGCTCGTTGGCGATTTCCTCCACGTCGTCGAGCAGGGTCACGACCTCGCCGACGGACTGCAGGATGTTCCACACGTGCAGCAGCCGCAGCGAGCCTTTGCGGAGCTGTGCCTCGCGTGCGGCGTGGCGCGCGCAGTCGACGTCGTGCTCGTCGCGGACGGCGGAGAGCACGACACCCGTGTCGGCGTCGTTCTCGGTGCCTCTGACGATGATGACGGGCGTCGTCGCTCCCGCTGCGACCTTGAGTCCGACCGATCCGAGCATGAGGGAGCTGAAACCGCCCAGTCCCCGGCTGCCGACCACGATGGTGTCGTGAAGGCCCGCGGACCGGTGGAGGCTCGGGACAGGTGCGCTGCGGCTGAATTCGGGGTTGACCTGCAGGCCGGGAAACTGCTCCGTAACCGCGGCCACCGTGGCATCCAGTAGTTCCCGGCCTGCCCGGCGGACGTGCTCGATGCTCTTCGCCGAGACGTAGAGGACCCGGCCATCGGTGTCGGACCCGTGCACGATGCGCAACGGGCACTCGCGGCGTACCGCCTCCGCCGCTGCCCACAACGCTGCCCGCCGGGCCGGCTCGGAGCCGTCGACGCCGACGAGGACGGCGCCGAGTTCCGGGCTGCTCGTGGTGCCTTCCATGGTTCCTCCTCAGGGAGCCGCCAGGGGTCCGGCTCTCGGATCAACTCTTCGGGCTCTCCGTAACGAGGGCCATTCAGGCCCTGTCAGGGACAGGTGGTCCTGGTTTCCGCAATCCGCGCCTCGGGGGCGGCACGGGTCCGATCGGGCCCTGCTCCGGACCATTCGGCCCTCCTCCTCTCCTGGCACGGGGCGGATCGTGGTTATCGGCGTCCTCCGGCTTCCCGTCCGGCTGGATCGCCGTGACGGCAGGAGGTGCCTCATGAAGCACATCAAGGTCGGAGACCTGATGACCGACGAGGTCGTCTCGGTCGTGACGTCAACCCCTTTCAAGGATGTCGCCAAGCTGCTCGCTCAGCACGACATCAGCGGGCTGCCGGTCCTCGACGACGAGGAGCGGGTGCTCGGAATCGTCTCCGAGAGTGACCTGATCGGCCGCGCAGCCGCCGACCACGCGCCGGTGGGTGAAGAGCTCGGTGGCGGGCGGGCCGGGACTGAAGTCCCCTCGGAGGCGGCTTTCACCGCTGGTGAGGCCATGTCCGCACCGGCGGTCACGGTTCACGCGGACGAGACCGCGGCAGGAGCCGCCCGGCTGATGGCCCGCCGAGGCGTCGAGCGACTGCCGGTCGTGGACGACGAGGACCGACTCGTCGGCATCGTCACCCGCCGTGACCTTCTCTGGCTCTTCCTGCGACCGGACTCGGAGATACGACACCGCGTGGTCGCGGACATACTCGTGGACACCATGGGACTGGACGCCGAGGCGGTCACCGTCCACGTGGTCGACGGCATCGTGACACTGGAAGGCCGACTGGAGAGACAAAGCCAGATTCCCTCCCTGATCCGCCTCACCAGCCAGCTGGACGGGGTGGTCGCAGTCGTCTCCCGCCTGACAGCCACCCTTGATGACTCCCTGCTCACCCCACCCCACCGCAGCGTCTACGGGATGTCCGGGTAGCCGCGCCGTCCCGTTGTGGACCGTCCGGGGGACGCCGGGAGACCGCTCGCCGCGCTTGCGGCCGTCACACGACGTGACGCTGTCTCCTTGAAGGTTCCAAGGCGAGGAGAGGGACCCGGCCATGGATCACTTGATCATCCACAAACAGCCCGGACCCGATGCCCCCTTCATGCTCCAGGACTACGATCGGGCGCGCGCGGATTTCACCTGGGACGAGGCCAGGTCCCTGCTGTCCGGGCTGCCCGGAGGCGGGCTGAACATCGGCTACGAGGCCATTGACCGACACCTGGCGGCCGGCCAGGGCGGGCGGGAAGCACTCCGCTGCATCGCGCCCGACGACACCGTCACCCACCTCACCTACGCCGAGCTCGGCAGCCTCACGGGCCGCTTCGCAAACGTCCTCACCGCCCTGGGCGTGGGACGACAGGAGAGAGTCTTCACGCTCCTCGGTCGCTGCCCCGAGCTGTATACGACCGTACTGGGCACGCTGCGCAGCACACGCGTGCTGTGCCCGCTCTTCTCGGCCTTCGGCCCCGAGCCCGTGCGCCGGCGGCTGGAGCTGGGCGATGCCCGGGTCCTTGTCACCACCGAGGCGCTGTACCGGCGCAAGGTCGAGGAGAACAGGCACCGCCTGCCTCACCTTGACCACGTTCTGTTGGTGGGTCCGGTCACGGACCTCCCGACCGGCACCCTCTCCTTCGCCGAACTCATGGAACAGGCCCCGGAGGAGTACGCGGTGCCGCCCACCGATCCGGAGGACATGGCGCTGCTGCACTTCACCAGCGGCACGACCGGTACCCCGAAGGGCGCGGTCCACGTGCACGAAGCGGTTGTGGCCCACCACGCGACGGCGGCCTTCGCGCTCGATCTGCGCCGGGAGGACGTGTACTGGTGTACAGCGGACCCGGGATGGGTGACCGGTACCTCGTACGGGATCATCGCCCCACTCACGCACGGCGCGACCGTCGTGGTCGACGAAGGGGACTTCGACGTCCACCGCTGGTACCGAATCCTCGCCAACCAGCGGGTCACGGTCTGGTACACGGCACCGACCGCGATCCGCATGCTGATGCGCGCCACCCCCAGGGACGGCACCCGAGAGCTGCCCGGGCCGTACGACCTGTCGGATCTGCGCTTCATCGCAAGCGTGGGTGAGCCGCTCAACCCGGAAGCCGTCCTGTGGGGGCAGGAGGTGCTCGGCCTGCCGATCCACGACAACTGGTGGCAGACGGAGACCGGAGCGATCATGATCGCCAACTTCGCGGCCAGCGACATCCGGCCCGGCTCCATGGGACGCCCCCTGCCCGGTGTGGAGGCCGCGCTGCTCGAACGCGGCGAGGACGGACGCGCCGAGGTCACGGAAGGCCGCGTTCGGGTCATCACCGATGCGGGCGTCGAGGGAGAGCTGGCGCTGCGTCCGGGCTGGCCCTCCATGTTCCGGGGCTATCTGAACGAGGAGGCCCGTTACCGGGCCTGCTTCGCAGACGGCTGGTACCTCACCGGCGACCTCGCGAAACGCGACGAGGACGGGTGGTTCTGGTTCGTCGGCCGTGCCGACGACGTCATCAAGTCGGCCGGACACCTCATCGGACCGTTCGAGGTGGAGAGCGCGCTGATGGAGCATCCCGCCGTCGCGGAGGCCGGCGTGATCGGCCGCCCGGACCCGGTCGTGGGAGCCGTCGTCAAGGCATTCGTCTCGCTCCGTCCGGGACTCTCCCCCGACGCGTCCCTCAAGCGAGAACTTCTGGCGTTCGCACGCAGGCGGCTGGGCCCCGCGGTGGCGCCCAGAGAGATCGAGTTCGAGCAGAACCTCCCCAAGACGCGCAGCGGCAAGGTGATGCGCCGTCTGCTGCGCGCCCGGGAAATGGGATTGCCCGAAGGGGATCTGTCCACGCTGGAGAACCCGGGCTGACCCGCTCGTGAGAGAAGGCGGAACCATGAGCAGCACCACCCCGCAGCACGAAGGAAAGGCCCGGAGCGCAGCGCGCAGGAGCGGGCGCAAGAAGGGACCCGCCACCGCTGCCCGCGGCACTCCCGACAGGCATCCCGCACCCGGGCACCACCTGTCCCTGCTCCGCCGGATGCTTGCCATCAGACGGTTCGAGGAGAGGTGCGTGGAGCTCTACAGCGGCGCGAAGATCCGTGGGTTCGTCCACCTCTACATCGGTGAGGAAGCCGTCGCCGTGGGCGTCAACCAGGCACTGCGCGAGGAGGACGCGGTGGTCTCCACCTACCGCGAACACGGGCACGCACTGGCTCGCGGAGTTCCCGCCGACGCCGTGATGGCCGAGATGTACGGCAGGGCCACCGGCTGCAGCCGCGGACGCGGCGGCTCCATGCACCTGTTCGACGCCACGCACCGCTTCTACGGGGGCAACGCGATCGTGGCCGGCGGCCTGCCCCTGGCGGCCGGACTCGCACTCGCCGACCGGATGCGCGGCAGCACCCGCGTCACCTGCTGTTTTTTCGGGGACGGAGCTTTCGCCGAAGGCGAGTTCCACGAGACGGCCAACCTCGCGGCCCTGTGGCGGCTACCCCTGTTGCTGGTCTGCGAGAACAACCTGTACGCCATGGGCACGAGCCTGGCCCGGGAGCACGCCCAGACCAACCTCGCCATGCGTGCCGCTTCCTACGGCATGCCTGCGTGGACGGTCGACGGCATGGACGTCCTCGCGGTCGAAGCGGCCGCACTCAGAGCTGCGGAGTCCGTACGCGCGGGCAACGGACCGCACTTCCTCGAGGCGCAGACGTACCGGTTCCGCGCCCACTCCATGTACGACCCCGACCGGTACCGGGCCAAGTCCGAGATCGAGGAATGGAAGGGACGCGACCCCCTCAAAGGGCTGGCCGAACTGATGCGTTCCGAAGGGCAGCTCGACGACCGGATGATGGAAGAACTCGACATGGAAGTACTCGCCGAGATCGACCAGGCCGTAGGGAGGGCCGAGGAAGCCCCGCTCGAACCGGTCGCGGACCTGCTCCGCTTCGTCACGAGCGAAACCGGGAGCACGGCATGAGCAAGCGGAAGGCACCGAGCGGAACTTCCCGGCCGACCACCTATCGGGAGGCCCTCCGTGAGGGGCTGCGCGAAGCCCTGCTGCAGGACGAGCGGGTCTTCCTCATGGGCGAGGACGTGGGCCGGTACGGCGGATGCTTCGGCGTCAGCCTGGGCCTGCTCGAAGAGTTCGGACCCGACCGCATCCGCGACACGCCGCTGTCCGAATCCGGATTCGTCGGCGCGGGCATCGGCGCCGCGCTCGGAGGGATGCGGCCCGTCGTCGAGATCATGACCGTCAACTTCAGTCTCCTGGCCCTGGACCAGATCCTCAACAACGCGGCCACACTGCTGCACATGTCGGGCGGGCAGCTGAGCGTCCCCGTCGTGATCCGCATGACGACCGGAGCGGGCCGGCAGCTCGGGGCCCAGCACTCCCACAGCCTCGAAGGCTGGTACGCCCACATCCCCGGCATCAGGGTGCTGGCCCCCGCGACGGTCGACGACGCGCGCCACATGCTCGCTGCCGCCCTCGCCGACCCCGATCCGGTACTGATCTTCGAACACGGCAGCCTCTACAACGCGGAGGGCGCGCTGGACGAGGCCGTCGATGCCGTCGATCTCGACACGGCGGCCGTACGCCGTGCGGGAACGGACGTCTCGGTGATCACATACGGCGGCTCTCTGCCGAAGGCGATGGCCGCAGCGGAAACCCTTGCCGGGGAAGGCATCAGCGCGGAGGTCGTGGACCTACGCGCCCTGCGCCCCCTCGACGACGCCACCGTCATGGCATCCGTCGGCCGTACCCACCGCGCCGTGATCGTCGACGAGGCGTGGCGCAGCGGCAGCCTGGCCGCGGAAATCTCGTCGCGCATCACCGAGCAGGCGTTCTACGAGCTCGATGCCCCCGTTCAGCGCGTATGCAGCGCGGAGGTCCCCATTCCCTATGCCCGGCAGCTCGAAGAAGCGGCCCTTCCCCAGCCCGCGACCATCGTGGATGCCGTTCGCCGGACGGTGAGCTGACATGGCCGACTTCACCATGCCCTCCCTCGGCGCGGACATGGACGAGGGCACCCTCGTGGAATGGCTGGTCGGGCCCGGTGACGATGTGACGAAGGGCGATGTCGTCGCCGTCGTGGAGACGGCGAAGTCGACGATCGAGGTCGAGTGCTTCGACTCGGGAACGGTCGGTGCACTCCTCGTCGACCCGGGGACCACCGTGCCGGTCGGCACACGGTTGGCCGTCATCGACACGGGTAGTGAGCCTCCGGCCGCCGTCCCTGCCCCTGCCCCTGCCCCTGCCCCTGCGAAGCAGCCGGCGGCCCCGGCCTCCGAACCGCAAGCCGCGCCGGGCCTCACCACCACCGGGAGCGGGGACGCTGTTTCCACTCCCCTGGTGAGGCACCTGGCCGAGCGCAAGGGCATCGACCTGTCGTCGGTACACGGTTCCGGCAAGGGCGGTCGGATCACCCGTTCCGACGTGGAGCACGCGCCGGCCGACGGGCCACATCGGGTGAAGGCCTCGCCGCTCGCCCGCAGGCTTGCCCAGTCGTCGGGCATCGACCTGAGCGCCCTGCGGGGAACCGGACAGGGCGGCACGATCCGGGCGGACGATGTACGGGCCGCCGCGGCGGGCCCTCCGGCACCTGCGGTCGAAAGCCACGCACAGGCGCGCCCGTCTTCGGCGACGGCCGCGCCCGCGTATCCGGCGCGTGCGGCGATCGCTGCTCTGATGAGCCGCGCCAACCGCGAGATCCCCCACTACTACTTGTCGACAAAGATCGATCTGGCCGTCGCGATGGCATGGATGCGTGACCGGAATGCCGACAGGCCCGTGGCGGAACGGCTCGTGCCGGCGGCCCTGCTGCTCAAATCGGTTGCCCTGGCTGCACGCCAAGTACCGGAACTGAACGGTTACTGGAAGGACGAGGCGTTCATGCCGTCGGACACCGTGCGACTCGGTGTCGCGGTGTCCCTGCGCGGCGGTGGCCTGGTCGCGCCGGCGCTGGCGGACGCCGACACGATGTCGCTGCCGGAGCTCATGGCGACGCTGAAGGGACTGGTCTCGCGGGCGCGCGGCGGCCGGCTGCGCGCCTCGGAGACCGCCGACCCGACGCTGACCGTGACCAACCTCGGTGATCAGGGGGTGGAGGCGGTCTTCGGGATGATCTACCCGCCGCAGGTCGCCCTCGTCGGTCTGGGGCGTGTCATCGAGCAGCCGGTGGCCGTGGACGGGATGCTCACGGTACACCCGACCGTCACGGCCACGCTTTCCGCAGATCACCGTGCAAGCGACGGTGCGACCGGGGCGCGTTTCCTGACGTACATCGACCGCCTGCTCCAGCGACCGGAGGAACTGTGAACCGTGACGAGGCCCTCGTGCTGATCAAGAACGTTCTGACAGACGTGGTTCCCGGCGCCGACACGGCGGCTGTCTCGCAGGACGAGAACTTCCGGGACCGCCTGGAGATGGACTCGCTCGACTTCCTCAACTTCATCGAGGCGCTGAGCGAGCGCACCGGTCTCGCCCTGCCCGAGACCGACTATCCGGCGCTGAACACACTGGACGGCTGCGCGGACTACGTCGCCTCACGCTCGTCCGTGGAGTAGCGGGGGCTGATCGGTCCCACATGGGGCCACTCGGCCCCTCCTCGGTCGCCGCGCCGCAGGTGACGCTGGAGGAGAGCCGCAGTGCCGCGGCGCCCAAGGAGGTCTCGCCATGAAGCACCATGTGACCGTCGGCGTCGACGGCTCTCCCGAGAGCCGGGCTGCGGCCCGGTGGGGTGCCCGGGAGGCGGCCCTGCGAGAAGTGCCACTGAGGCTCGTCCACGCCGTCGACTGGCTGATCAGCCCCTCGGTACCCCAGCCGGGCCGCGAAGCTGCCGGTCGTTGGGCCGACGAAGCGCTCGCTGATGCAGCGCAGGACGTGCGACGCCGGCATCCCGGGCTGGACGTCTCGACGAGATGCCTCTCGGGCAGGCCCGCGGCAGCCTTGGCCGCAGAGGCGGCCGACGCCGGGCTGCTCGTACTCGGCTCTCGCGGAGTGGGAGGCCTGGTCGGATTCCTCATCGGCTCGGTGAGCTTGTCGACCCTGGTGGCCACCGAGACGCCTGTGGTGCTCGTACACGTGTCGGACGCGCCCGAGGAGGCCCAGACCATCCGCTACGGGGAAATCGTTCTGGGCGTCGACATCCACGAGGCAGCGGACAAGGTCCTGACCTTCGCCTTCGAGGAGGCCGAACGCCGCGGCTGCGCCCTGCGTGCGATCCACGGCTGGAAGATGCCGTCCATGTATCAGTACGCGCCCTTCTTCGACCCGGAGAACGAGCGGGAGGTCGGCCGGAGCGTCACCGTGATGCTCGACGACATGCTGATGCCGTGGCGGCACAAGTTCCCGTCCGTGAGCGTCACCCACGAGGCGTTCGAGGGGCCAACAGGCGCGCAGCTCGTCCATGCTGCGGCAAGCGCGGACCTGGTCGTCGTGGGTCGCCGCCTGCGCCGCTCGCCTCTGGGCGTGCATCTGGGGTCCGTGGCCCATGCGGTCCTGCACCATGCAGCGGCGCCCGTCGCGGTCATCGCTCACGACTGACGGCCCCCTTCACAAGGAGATCGACCATGTCTCATCGCACTGTCGCAGACGTCATGACTCGAAACGTGGCCACGGCGGGCCCCGAAGCCTCACTCAAAACTGTCGCCCGGAGCCTCAACGACAACGGGGTCTCGGCCCTGCCCGTCGTCGACACCCGTCGCCACCCGATCGGCATCGTCTCCGAAGCCGACCTGCTTCGCAGGCAGGCCGGGCTGCCCGACACCGAAGGGCGCGACCCCATACACACCACGACGTCCACGGACCGTGCCTCCATCGGCGCCCGGACCGCCGGCGATCTGATGTCCACTCCCGTTCTGACCGCCCGGCCGCAGTGGGGCATCGTCGAGACGGCCCGCTTCCTGCACGAGCGAGGCGTCAAACGTCTGCCGGTGGTCGACGAGACCGGAACCCTGGTGGGCATCGTCAGCCGCACCGACCTGCTGCGCCCCATGCTCCGCCACGATGACGCCATCCGCGACGAAATCGTCGACGACGTACTGGGCCGGACCCTCCGGATGACCCCGGGAGGCGTCGCGGTGACCGTAAGCGAAGGGGTCGTCTCCTTGACCGGCCAGGTCGAGGAGCGGTCGACCATTCCGGTTGTCGAACGGCTGTGCCGGTCGGTCGACGGTGTCGTCAGCGTGGACCAAGCCCTCGGCTACGCGGTCGACGACCTGTCTCCGGCTGCCGACTCTCACCACGCCCCACATTGAACCTCGCGGCGTCGTAGCTACCACGACGCCGCTCTGGAGGCATCATGAAACACCTTCGCACCGTCGAGGACGTAATGACCCATGCCGTCATCTCCGTCGACCGCAGAACACCGTTCAAGGAAGTCGTGGAGGCCATGCGGCAGTGGCGGATCAGCGCCCTGCCCGTCCTGTCGGAGGAAGGACGGGTCGCCGGCGTGGTGTCCGAAGCGGATCTGCTGCTCAAGGCCCAGGGTGCGGACGAGTCCCGCGCGGTCACCGCCGGGCAGCTGATGACCGTACCGGCCGTCACCGTGACCAAGGACGCCACCATCCCCGGCGCCGCCCGCCTGATGGCCCGCGGCCACCTCAAGCGGCTGCCCGTCGTCGACGGCGACGGCCGCCTGATCGGCGTCGTCAGCCGGGGCGACCTCCTCAAGATCTATCTCCGCCCCGACGCCGACATCGCCGAGGAGCTGCGCGAACTGATCATGGCCGAACTCATCCCCGCCGGATCCGGCATGGTGCAGGTCCACGTGGCCGACGGCATCGTGCATCTGGACGGCTCCCTTCCCGACCCGGCCCTGAAGGACGTGCTGGTGCGTGTCGCACGCACCGTACCGGGCGTCGTGGACGTCACGGCCGTGTGCCTCGACACCGAAGTCCGCACGTGAAGGAGGCCGACGATGAGGCACCGCAGCGTCGCCGACCTGATGACCCCGACAGCCGTCAGCGTCCAGCGGGGCACCCCGTTCAAGGAAATCGCCAGGCTCCTCAAGGAGTTCGACATCTCCGCCGTGCCCGTGGTGGACGAGGCCGAACGTCCCGTGGGCGTCGTCTCCGAAGCCGACCTGCTCCGCAAGCGCAGCTCCGGCAGCGGCACGAACACGGCCGCCGATCTCATGACCAGCCCCGCCATCACGGCCCGGACCGAATGGAGCGTCGTCCGCGCGGCGCGAGTCATGCGGGGGCGCCAGGTCAAGAGACTGCCCGTGGTGGACGCCGCCGGCCGGCTGATCGGCATCCTGAGCCGTAGCGACCTGCTTCAGCTCTTCCTTCGCAGGGACCACGCGATCCAGGAGGAAATCCTCGAAGACGTGGTGACCCACACCCTCGGGCTCAGCCCCTCGTCGTTGACCGTCGACGTCACCGACGGGCTGGTGACCCTCAGCGGCACCGTAAGCCGACGCAGCCTGGTCCCCATCATGCTGCGCCTGTGCCAGAGCGTCGACGGCGTCGTCGACGTGGTCAACCGGCTCGACTACGCGCAGGACGACGTGTCGGTCGGCGCCCGAACGCCCACCGAGCGGTAGGAGAAGAGCATGAAGCATCGGGAAATCCGTGAGCTGATGACCCGCGAGGTCGTCACCGTCCCCAGCAACGCTCCGTTCAAGGAGATCGCCCGCACCCTGACGGAGCACAAGGTGTCGGCCGTTCCGGTCGTCGACTCTGCCGGCCGGCCGCTCGGCGTGATCTCGGAACGGGACCTGCTGCCGAAGTCCGCCGGCCAAAGCGACTACTTCCGGTCACTTCCCGAGCGGGAGGCCTGGCAGGAGGACAAGGCCGCGGGTACGCGCGCCGAGGAGCTGATGTCCTCGCCCCCCGTGTGCGCCAGACCCGACTGGACCGTCGCCGAAGCAGCCAGGTTGATGGAAGCACAAGGAGTCAAGCGGCTCCTGGTCGTGGACGACTCGGACGTACTGATCGGAATCGTCAGCCGTCGGGACCTGCTACGGATCTTCCTTCGGGCGGACGAGGACATCCGTCACGAGATCATGGGTGACGTCCTCGAACTCGGCGTACGTCAGAGCCCCTCGGCCATCACCGTGACCGTCACCGACGGCCGGGTCGAACTGCACGGAACCGTCGACTTCAGGAGCCTCATCCCGCTCATCGAACGCCTCTGCCGGACCGTCGACGGCGTCGTCTCCGTAACCCAGCATCTCGGATACGCCATCGACGACACGAACTCAGTCTGAACAAGCCGCCGTGCAGCCTCGGCACGTGCGACGACCAACTCCCCGACCCATGCGGGACCCTGCCGGGAGAAGCCATCATGAACGATCGAATCGTCGTCGGCCTCGACGGATCCGCGGAAAGCCTCGCGGCCGCCCACTGGGCGGCTCGCGAGGCCCTTCTGCGCGGCGTGCCGCTCCACCTCGTCCACGCCGAGGAATGGGCATCTCCCCGCGACCTCCCGGTGCCGACCAGCGAGGTGCGCCGCCGCTGGGCCCAGGCACTGCTGAACGAGACCGCCGAAGGACTGCGCGCGAGCCACCCCGAACTGGAGGTCGACATCCGATCGATCGACGGCAGGCCCGCCGCCGAGCTCATCGGTATGGCGGCCGCCGCGCACATGATCGTCCTGGGCTCTCGGGGACTGGGCACTGTCACGGGCTTCGTCCTCGGTTCCGTCGGCATGGCGGTCATCCAGGCGACGGTGCGGCCGGTGGTCATGGTGCGGGCGAGCGAGGACGCGGTGCCGCGCCCCGACGGCCGGCACGCGGCCCGTGATCTGCTGGTGGGCGTTGACATCAGTCGGCCGTGTGATGCACTGCTCGCCTTCGCCTTCGAGGAGGCGGCGCGGCGCTCATGCGCCCTCCACGCCCTGCACAGCTGGTCGCTGCCTCCCCTGGTGGGGTACGGCGCGACGTACGATCCGAGAGTCCACGCCCAGCTCGAAATGAGCGCGGAGGCCTCTCTGCGCGACGTGCTGGCGCCTTGGCGGGACAAATACCCCGATGTCGGCGTCATCGCGCGCGCGAGCATCGGGCACGCCCCCACGGAGCTCATCGAAAGGGGCGTCGAGTCGGGACTCATCGTCGTGGGCCGCCGCATCCGACGGAGCTCGATCGGCGCGCACATCGGACCGGTCACCCATGCGGTCCTCCACCACGCCAAGGCGCCCGTCGCCGTCATCGCGCACGAATAGCGACGACCCCATGCATGGTGCTGCGGCTCACCGCGCAGCGCAGATCGTCTCGACGAAGTGCCCCACCTGCTCCTCGGACAGGTGCCTGGCGAGATCGGCCTCACTGATCATGCCGACGAGGCGGTGGTCGGCGATCACCGGGACACGCCGGATCCGGTGATCCTGCATCGTCTGCAGCACCTGGCTCGTGTCAGCCTTCGCGTCGACCGTGATCGGCTTGCCCTGCGCCAGTTGTCCGGCCGTCATGTGGTGCGGGTCCTTGCCCTTGGCCAGGCACTTCAACACGATGTCACGGTCGGTGATGATGCCGTGCAGACGGTCGTCGGGCCCGCAGATCGGCAGTGCGCCGACGTCCAGTTCGCTCATCCGCCGGGCCGCGTCCATAAGCGTCTCGGTCTCGTGTACGCAGGTGGCACCGCTGTGCATGATGTCCCGTGCGGTGGTCATGACTGTCTCCTCACATGCGTATCCGTACCCGTCTCCAGTCTGGGCTCGGGCCCGGCGCCTCGCTCGTCGACGCGAGATCATGGAGACATGGCTTCTCTGCGTGGCCGAGCAGGACCTCGGACCTCTCGTCCACCGCACCGGAGACGGGCCGGTCGGTCCCCCGGGGGCCGACCGGCCCCTCAACAAGAGGCCGTCGGACAGTCAGTCTGAAGTGAGCGGGAGAAGCGCCGACCCACGAAGAGGGAGATGGAGACCATGGCGAACCGAGTGACCGTCGGCCTCGACGGGTCCCCGGAAAGTACGGCGGCAGCCCGCTGGGCAGCCCATGAGGCCGAGCTTCGCGGTGCCTCCCTGGACCTGGTCCACGCGGAGGAATGGCTGGAGAATCCACCCCTTCCCGTCACGACCACCGAGGAACGTCGGCAGTGGGCCGAGGCCGTCCTCCGCGACACCGCCGATGAGACGCACCGCGCACATCCTTCGCTGAAGGTCGACACCCGCCGAGTGGGCGGGCTACCTTCCCTGGCCCTCGCCCGCGCCGCCGAGGACTCCGACATGCTCGTACTTGGCTCGCGCGCGCTCGGCAGCATCGCGGGTTTCCTCGTCGGATCCACCGGCGCCGCCACCGTCATCGAGGCCGTGCGCCCCGTCGTGCTGGTCCGGTCCGTGGACCGCGCGGGCAATCCGCCTGACGGTACCCGCGACCGAGGGCCCATCGTGGTCGGCGTGGACATCCACCAGCCCTGTGACAAGTTGCTCGCCTTCGCCTTCGAGGAGGCCTCCCACCGCCGCTGCTCGCTCGTGATCATCCACGGCTGGTCGCCACCGCCCATCCTCAGCTACGCACCGGCGCTCGACCCCGGGGTCCAGCAGGAAATGGCCCACGGCATCACCACCACACTGGACGAGATGATCAGCCCCTGGCGTGAGAAGTACACTTCGCTGCAGGTCGACTCTCGGGCCACCATCGGACAGCCGGCGATTCAGATCCTCGACGCGGCCTCCACCGCCGCCCTCGTCGTCGTCGGCCGCCGAATCCGCCACTCCGCCTTCGGCGCTCACATCGGCCCCATCACACACGCCGTGATGCACCACGCGGTCGCACCGGTCGCCGTCATCGCCCACGAGTGAAGCCCATCGCACAGGCAGGTAAGTCTCATGACCGCATCGTTTCCGGACCCGGCAGCGGTTGTTCCGCTCATCGAGGACGCTGTCATGGCTCCTTCCATGCACAACGCCCAGCCGTGGAAGTTCCTCTACCGACCGGCCTCCGGGCTCATCGAGCTGCACGGCGACCCGGGCCGTGCCATGCCCCATGCCGACCCGGACCACCGCGCCCTCCATGTGGGCTGCGCCGCCGCTCTGTTCAACCTACGGGTGTCCGCGGCCTCGGCAGGCTGGGGCGCTGACGTACGGTTGCTGCCCGACCCGGACGATCCGTGGTTGCTGGCCGCTGCCGGCCTCCGGGAACCGGGGCCCACGGACGGCGATCTCGCAACCCTCCGCCCAGCCGTCCGGCGACGTCACTCCAGCCGTTTTCCTTTCGCGGAGGAGGAGGTTCCTCCAGCACTGGTGGACGGCCTGCGAGCCGCAGCTCTTCTCGAAGGGTGTCGCCTGGCCGTACCGGACGCCTGGCACACCGACACCGTGCTGGGTCTGGTGCACGACTCCGAGCATCGTGAGGAGATGGATCCCTCACTGGTGGCAGAGACGATGGCGTGGACACACGCCGGCACACCGGACGAGCAGACCCGTCCCGACGGAATTCCCGTGAACGCCCTCGGTCCGAAGCCCTCGGGCCGGGGTGGATTCGTGCGCGACTTCGGTCGCTCCCGGCGCGTTCCCGGGCGTGGGTGGGCCACCTTCGAACAGAAGCCGCAGATCGTGCTGCTGGGAACGTCGGGTGACAGGCCCGAGGACTGGCTACGAGCGGGGCAGGCCCTGCAGCGGGTTCTCCTTCAAGCCACCGCCGACGGACTGGTCACGTCCATGACCTCGCAGCCGCTCGAATGGCCCGAGCTGCGCTGGACGGTGCGCGATCCGGGCTCGGCGATGACCCATGTCCAGATGGTGATCCGCCTCGGCTACGGACCGCAGGGGCCGGCAACGCCCCGGCGCCCGGTAGCCGATGTGCTGGACATCCGGTGAGACCGGACATCGGGCTTCCGCCAGGACCTTCGTTGCCGTGAGCACGCCGCTGCACGCGGCGTCGCCACTCGCCTCAGTCCGGTTCCATATAGGGGCGGCGGAAGACCGGGGCCTGGCCGGAGCCGTAGGGGCGCACGGCTGCCATCGCCTGGATGACAGCGGCCTCCAAAGGGCCGCCGGTGTCGATGGGGACGGCCTCCTCCCACGGCGGCTCCGCGGCTGCCATGGCCGTGGCCACCTCAGGGGTGGCGTCGGACGCCCCGGGGGCGCGGGTGGTCAGGCGCGCTGCCGACACGTCTCCCGGAGCCTGGCAGTGCAGGGCCACCATGTCGGCGCTGGTGCGTTCGGCCATGCGCAGGGCGGCTTCACGCTGTCCGGCATCGGACCATGTGGCGTCCAGAACGACGGACTCGCCCAGGGACAGGAGGGCGGACGCCCGGTCGAGCAGCGCCGCGTACGTCCTCGCGGTCCACTCGGGCGTGTACAGCCCTTCGCCGTAACCGGCGGCTGCGGATTCCTCCGCCGGCATCCCTGCCAACTCCTTACGAAGGCGGTCGCTGCTGAGCAGCGTGACACCGAGGCGATCAGCCAGTGCGCCGGAGAGCGTGGACTTTCCGCTGCCCGGGAGGCCGCCGACGAGGGTCAGGCTGACGGCGGAAGTGCGCAGGTGGCGCAGCGTCGTGGTGACCAGGCGCCTCGCTGCCGTCTCTGCGCCGCGGGCGCCTTGCGCTGCCTGGATCAGGGACACCTTGGCGCGGACGAACGCGCGGTAGGCGACGTAGTGGTGCCACAGGGACGGCGGTGCGGGGTCACCGGAATACTCGCCGTACTGAGCCAGGAAGAACGCCGCGGTATCCGGGGCACCCGTCTGCTCCAGGTCCATGGCGAGGAAGGCCGCGTCGTCGAGGCCGTCGACGGAGCGAAGGCGGTCGTCGAACTCCAGGCAGTCCAGGACGCGGGGGCCGTCGTCGAGACAGAAGATGTCCTGGGCGAGCAGGTCGCCGTGGCCGTCGACCACCCGCCCCTGCTCGATACGCGCGTCGAACAGTTCCTCGCGGCCGGCGAGATAGCGCCGCACCAAGCGCTCGATCTCCTCCACCCCGTCGATCAGCTGGGCGTCGTCGGTCAGTTCCCTGACCTGCATGAAGCTCGCTTCCCAGCGTGCGGACAGCGCGTCCCGCCTGCCCTGCTCGTCGATGTCCGGGCCTCGGGGCGCGTCCGCGTGACGGGAGGCGAGGAGACGCGCAACGCTTCGCAGAGCGTCGTCGACGTCGGCGCCCTGGCTCACGAGCAGCGACAGGCGGCGTTCCGCCGGCATGCGGCGCATCACCACGAGTGGTTCGGGCGTGTCCGCGTCCGGGCTGCGGAATTCCCCCAGCCCCAGGTACACGTCTGGGGCGAAGCGCCGGTTGAGGGTGACTTCCTGTTCGCACGCGGTACGCCGGGCGGCCGTGGTCGTGTAGTCGAGGAACCCCAGGTCGACCGGCTTCTTGAGCTTGTAGGCGCGGTCACCGACGAAGAACAGCACGGCTGTGTGCGTCTCGCACACCTCTGCCCGGGGAAGCCACGGACCATCGAGGCCGGCGCCGGTCCGGAGCACGGACGCATCGGCCCGGTGCGCCGAGCCCATCGACTCCTCGGGGTGGCCCGGCTCAGTCATGGGGAATGACGGCCACGGTGCAGCGCGCGTGATGGATGGCGGCGGTGGCCACGGAACCGACCGGGGGCGCGAGGGCGGGGCGGTGCCTGCGTCTGCCCACGACCAGTAGTCCTGCACCCTCGGCGGCCCTGACCACCGCCTTGGTAGGGCTTTCAAGACTGATGCCGTCAGCCACTTCCACGGTCGGGAACTTCTCACGCCAGGGGCGAAGAGCATTGCTCAGGAGCTTCTGCGCGTCCTGCGTGATCTTCTCGGTCACGCCATGGTCCGTACCCCAGGGGGCGTGCGCGTGGAGTGGCACACTTCGGCCGTGGACGGCTCGAAGGGGGACGCCACGTGCCGCGGCAGCGGCGAAGGAGAATGCGAGCAGGTCGTCGCACGGACCGTGCAGTTTCAGTGCCACCACTACGCGCTCTGAGGCACTTGGAGCGGACTGAGGACCCTTTTCGCGCATCTCGGCGCGCACCAGGACCACCGGCCGCTCGGCCCGTGCGACGACGGGCATGCTGATGTCGCCCAGGAAATAGCTCTCGGCGAGCTCCAGTCCTCGCGAACCGAGCACGGTCATCTCGGACTCGGCCGCCGCTTTCAGCAGCGCCTCCTGGGCGTCATCGGCGACCAGGTTGCCGACGATGGAGAGTGCCGGGTGGCGCGCCTGGAGCTCCGCCTTCGCGTTGTGCACGATCCGCTTCGCCCAGTAGTTCTGGTCCATCTCGGCGGGAACGTGGGGCGGTTCCGGCGCGAGGAGGGGCCACGCGTGCAGCAACCGCAGCGTGAGCTTGCGGCGGGCGGCTTCGTCAGCGGCCCAACGGGCGGCGGCAAGGCTCTCGGGTGAACCGTCGAGGCCCACGGTGACGACTGGCTCCATGCCGACTGCTCCGTCTGGTAGATGACTGGAATGACCGTGAGGTATCCGTCCGGCCTGCCCGGAGCCCTGTCGTCTCCGCGCTCGCGCCGGTAGCCGTGCAGCGACCGTAGGCGGTACTCGCCGAAGCAACTACGCCAACGCGCCGAGCACACGGTCGCATGTCACCCGAGCAGCACCTGGGCGGGATCAGTGGGTGCGCTCGATGTCCAGTTCCAGGAAGTGGGCCGAACACGAGATGCACGGGTCGTGGTTGCGGACGGCCCGCTCGCACAGCCGGCTGAGCTCGGCCTCGGAGCCCTCACCCCGATCGAGCCCGGCTTGGACCAGCCGACGCAGGTCCTCCTCGATGGCGCCCTGGTTCTGGGCGGTCGGCGGAACGATGCAGGCCTCGGTGACACGGCCGCCGCCGTCGAACACGTAGCGGTGGTAGAGCAGGCCGCGCGGCGCCTCCGTGGCACCGTGCCCGGTGCCGGCCCGGGCCGGCACCTCTACGTACGGGCGGGCTGGACGCTCGTACTCCGCGATGATCCGCAGGGCCTCTTCCACCGCGTACAGGACTTCCACCGCACGGACGAGGATGCTTCGGTACGGGTTCCTGCAAACCTCTCCCCGCCCGCCGTCTGCGCGCGACGGGGGGGCACCCAGCCCGGCCTCCCGTGCCGCTTGCAGGGCCAGCGGGGACAGCAGGTGACCGCTGACCGCCCAGCGGGCGAGGGAGCCGGTGAGATGCCTTCGGCCGTCCAGCCGGGAGTGGAGGGCTGTGGAGTGTGACACCTGCTCCTCGGCCACGTGGTCGGTGAAATCCCGCAGGGGGAAGCTGTGCGGCGGGAGCGTCCCGCCGTACCGGAGCACGGTGGGCACGCCGGACTCGATGGCGTAGGTGTCCTCCTCGGCGAGGGCGAGCAGGTCGGCTTCGCACTCGGCGTCCGGGAATTCGAAACCGGCAACCCAGCGCACCGTGTCCCAGGCGTCGTCGAGGGCGGTGCGCAGCCGTTCTTCCAGGGGGCGGAGTTCGGCGCGGGTCGGGGCTCTGTGGAAACCTCCGAGCCGGACGTTGACGGGGTGGATGGCCCGGCCCCCGAGCAGTTCGACCACGGCGTTGCCGGTCTGCTTCAGGCGCAGTCCGCGCTTGACGTGCTCCGGATGGGAGCGGGACAGACCGATCACGTCGTCTTCGCCGAGGAAGTCCGGTGCGTGCAGCATGTGGATGTGCAACGTCTGGCTCTCGATCCATTCGCCGCAGTACAGCAGGCGGCGCAGGGCGGCCAGTTGTCCGTCGACGACGACGCCGCACGCGTCCTCGACGGCACGGCAGGCACTCATCTGGTAGGCGACGGGACAGATCCCGCAGATGCGGGAGGTGAGATCGGGTGGCTCCGTGTGCGCCCTGCCCCTGAGGAAGGCTTCGAAGAACCGCGGTGGCTCGTAGATCTTGAGCCGCGCCTCGATGACGGTGCCGTGGTGGATCCTCAGGTGCAGCGCGGTCTCGCCCTCCACACGGGCGAGTGAGGGGATGCGGAGCTCCTGGGACCGGGGCGTGGGATCGCTCATCCGGGGCCTTCCGCTTCGGTCGTACCGGGCTGTCCTTGCTCCTCCACGGCGGTGAAGGCGGTCACGTTGAAGGTGTGCAGGTACCTGCCGATGTCCTCCTCGCTCATCCCGTCGCGCTGCATGAGCGGGACCAGCGCGGGAAGGTTCGTGGTTCCGGCCGGCCCGAAGCAGCCGTAGCAGCCGCGCCCGTAGGTCGGGCACAGGGCTCCGCAGCCCGCGTGGGTGACGGGGCCGAGGCAGGGCGTGCCGTGGGCGACGGTGACACAGACGTTGCCGCGCCGCTTGCAGGAGAAGCAGACGCTGTGGTTCGGGATGGCGGGTTTACGCCCGGCGAGGAAGGCGGTAATGACCTCGACGAGCTGGCCGCGGTCGATGGGACAGCCGCGCAGTTCGAAGTCGACGGGTACGTGGGCGGAGATCGGCGTGGAGGTCGCGAGGGTCTCGATGTATTCGGGGCGGGCGTAGACGGTCGCCAGGTAGCCGTCGACATCGGCGTAGTTCCGCAGTGCCTGCACGCCGCCGGCCGTGGCGCAGGCGCCGATGGTGACGAGGTGCCGGGCATCGGCGCGGATGCGCCGGATGCGCTCCACGTGCTCGGGTGTGCTGACCGAGCCCTCGACGAGGACGAGGTCGTACGGGCCGGGCACGGGCTCGCTGGACGCTTCCAGGAAGTGGGCGATCTCCAGTTCGGCGGCGATGCCGAGCAGTTCGTCCTCGCAGTCGAGGAGGGTGAGCTGGCAGCCGTCGCAGGAGGCGAACTTGAACACGCCGAGGCGTGGGCGGGCGGGAGGCTGGGGTGGGGCGGGGGTGCTCATCTCATAGTTCCCGGACGGTGAGCAGGGGCTCGGCCTGGTCGTAGCCGACGACCGGGCCGTCGCGGCAGAGAAGGAGGGGCCCGAGCTGGCAGTGTCCGCAGTGGCCGGTGGCGCAGCGCATGTTGCGTTCGAGGGAGACCTGGATGCGGTCGGGACGTACCCCTTGATGAATCAGTGCCCGCGCGGTCGCGCGCATCATCACCTCGGGACCGCAGACGAAGGCGACCGTGTCCGACGGTGTAAACCGGGCCTCGTGAAGCAGCGTGGTGACGACTCCGACCCGGCCGGTCCAGCCGCCGGACGGCCGGTCGACCGTGACGGCGCCGAACGGCTTCTCCCAGGCGGGGAACTCGTCCGTGTAGAGCAGATCGGAGGGGGTCCGCGCACCCGCGAGGACGTTCAGCCGCCCGAACGCGTGGGGCTTGGCCAGAACGGTGTCGACGAGGGGACGCAGCGGGGCGAGCCCGATGCCGCCGGCGATGACGAGCAGGTCGCTGCCATGAGCTGCAGCTGCGTCCCAGGTGGTACCGAAGGGGCCGCGCACGCCGACCCACCCGCCGGTCCGCAGGCCGCACAATGCGCGGGAGACGGCCCCGACGGCGCGGACCGTGTGCGTCAGCCGGTGCCCGTCTCCGAGCCGGGACACGGACACCGGAATCTCGCCGACACCGAACGCGTACAGCATCGCGAACTGGCCTGGTGCGAAGGGGTCCAGGGCGTCCCCGCCAGGCTCCAGTACGAGCGTGACCGTGTCGTGCGTCTCGTCGCGGCGGTCCACCACGCGATAGGAAAGCGGTGCAGGTGTCATGGTGCTGCTCCGCTCCCCTGCGGTCCCGGCGGTCCGTAGAGGTCGAGCAACCGGGTGCGGGTGGCTCGCAGCCGCTCGCCGATGGTCTCGGCGACGGCGGTGACGAGTGACAGGCCCAGCGCCGTGTCCTCGGCGCACAGGTCGTGGACGGCGACGGCATCGAACTCCCAGGCGCGGAAGGGTTCCCGGGTCTCGGCCGCCAGGTGCCACTGCCGAGGTGGGCACAGCCATGACCAGCCGAGCAGGCTGCCCGCGCCGATGGTCTCGACGACCGCTCGCCCCCGACCGGGCATGTGGATGTCGAGCGCGACCGTGCCCGAGCGGATGATCCAGAAGCGGTCGGCCTTCTCTCCTTCCTCGAAGATCCGCGTGCCGGCCGGAAGGGCGACGTCCCGGGCGAGGGTCATCAGCTTCCCGTGCTGCTCCGCCGTCAGAGCAGCGAGCACACTCCCACCGGGTGCCCCACCCGGATGCGGGGTCACGGTGTGTTCTCCCGCTGCGTGGCCTCCTGGTGCAGGGCGTGGGCTTCCTCGGTGAGGTCGATGCCCGTGGGACACCACACGATGCACCGGCCGCATCCGACGCACCCCGAGCTGTCGAACTGGTCGTGCCAGGTACCCAGCTTGTGGGTGAGCCACTGGCGGTACCGGCTGCGCGGGGTGGACCGGACCGGACCGCCGTGGAGGAGCGAGAAGTCCAGGTCGTAGCAGGAGTCCCAGAGGCGCCAGCGCTCAGCGTGATCGCCGGTCAGGTCGGTGACGTCCTCGGTGGTGGTGCAGAAGCAGGTGGGGCAGACCATGGTGCAGTTGCCGCAGCTGAGGCACCGGGCGGTGACGTCGTCCCAGCGCTCCGCTTCCAGGTTGTCCCGCATCAGCGCGCGCAGGTCCACCGGCGGCATGGAGCGGCCCATGCGTTCGGCGGCGGCGCTCACGGCCTGGGTCGCAGCCGCTCGGGTGGAACGATCGGGGCTCCGCCCCGGCAGTTCCGCGAGGACGGCGGCTCCCTCCTCACTCCCGCTCCGGCACAGGAAGCGGTGACCGGCATCGTCCACGACCTCGGTGAGGGCGAGGTCGTACCCGGCGTCGGCGGCCGGCCCGCTCCCCATCGAGACGCAGAAGCAGGTGGCACCCGGCTCGGTGCACTCGGCTGCGATCAGGAAGGCGCCCGTCCGCCGGGACAGGTAGGTGGGGTCCCGGTACCTGCCTCCGCTCATCACACGGTCCAGGATCTGAATGGCACGCAGATCGCAGGGCCGCACGCCGAGGAACGCGTACGAGATGCTCTCCGGCTCCTCCTCCCGGACAACCGGAGCACCGTCCGTGCCGCGGTCCGCGGACCACTGACGGACGCGCTCCGGGTGCAGGAACGACTTCCATGACTGGGGTCCCGCACTGTGCGCGAAGGCCGCCCCGTCCTCGCGGCGGCGCAGCCGGTACCGCCCCGCCTCCAGTTCGACCCCCCACCCGTAGGGGAGTGCGTCTGCGGAGTCCAGCTCGTCGAGGACGATCGCACCGTCGCGCACGGTCGGGCCGATCACCGTGCGGCTGCGCCGCTTCAGGACACGCACGAGCGCGTCCAGACCTTCGCGGTCGAGAACCGCCTCGGCCTGGTGGTCGAGGACGGCTCCGGCATCCGAAGCGTCGGTCATGGTGCACCTCTCGGTCTCCACGTGCCTGGATTCGGCAGCATGTCAGACCTCCGGGCTCCGGGGTTCGAACCCGGTCCGGCGAGTCCGCTCGTCGTGCCGGCGGACATCCGCCTCGATACGCAGGGCCAGAAGCGGCAGGGCGGCCGCCACCGCCGGTGTGAGCCCCGTGCCCAGCGAGCGGTCCGCGCCCTCGACCGCGTACACGATGAGAGGGCCGGGGCCGCGCCCGACGCGGTCGGCGAGGCACAGGGCCTCGGCGAGCCCCAGCCCGTGGGTGCTCTGCCTGCCTGCGGCAGCGGGGTGCGGCATCTCGCCGGGAGCCACACACCACCGATGTGTTCGCCCGGGCTGAGCCGCAGGTGGGAAGCAGGCGTCGACGACGAGGGTGAGGGCCTTGCCTTCCCAGAGGCCGATCAGTCGGCCGGGGTCTCCGTCGCACTGTGCGAGGTCAGTGCCGGACGGGAGAGGTCGCTGTGCTTTCCGTGCGCGCAACAAGGCGATGGCGGCCCACCCCAGCCCGTCATCGCGCCGGAACTCGTTTCCGATCCCGATGACCGCAGTACCGGCGAGGGGCTTCACAGGTACCCACTTCCTTGTCCGGGCGTCTCCAGGCACAGCCTGCCCTGCTAGCGGGACGAGGTCCTGTGCCGCGGGGCAAACGGCGTATGGCGCGGTACCGAGTGCGGGACGGCGCACCAAGGCTCTGAGGCCGACCATGGGACTGACAGCCGTGGAAGGGGACCGTTCGGCACTGGCCCTCCGATCAACAGGGCACCGGAAGCGTGGGGTAGAGACGGCCGGCTCCGATGGACGCGGTGAGGCCGTACGCGTCGAGGTCGTCGCGCAGGTCCTCCTTGACCCGGGCCAGCGCGAAGACGATTCCCCGGCGTTCGAGCTCACGGCGAAGGGCGTCGACAGCATCGAGGGCGGTGATGTCCACCTCTACGTTGGCCTCGGTGTTCAGCACGAACCACTGGACAGGCTCGCACTGTACGTCGACGGCGGCCAGGGCGCGACGGCGGAAGTCTTCTGCGTTCGCGAAGAAGAGCGGCGAACCGTAACGGTAGATCAGCAGGCCGGGGACGGTTCGCGCCTGGGGACAGTCGTCAACGTCATGCATTCCGGCTACGCCGGGAACGAGACCCTCGATCGCGTCGTGCGGGCGGGCGACCCGTACCAGCAGCTCGGCGACGGACAGAGCCACCGCCACCGGCACTCCGGCCAGGATGCCGAAAGTGAGGACACCGAGGGTGCAGCCGAGGACCAGGAGCAGCTCGCGTCGCCGGGAACGCGGCAAGGCGGCGGAACTCGCTCAGCTCCACCAGACGTACGGCGGCATACACGACAATGGCGCCGAGGATCGCGCTCGGGGTGTGGGCCAGGAGTGGACCGAGGAAGAGCAGGACGGTCAGCACGCAGGCGGCGGAGACGAGGGAGTACACCTGGCTGCGCGCGCTCACCGAGTCGCCGAGGGCCGTGCGACTGGCGCTGAGGAACGTCCACGAGAGCAGGAAGCGCGGGGGCGGGCAGGCCCGCGGGTACCGCGCCGATCACGGAGATGCCGTGCTCGTCCTCGCGTCCAAAGGCAGCAACGGCCGCCGGCACGAGAACGAGCAGCGGGCCCGGCAGCAGTCGCGATACGTGCGGCAACGCGAACAGCAGAGCCAGCCCGACCGCACCGAGGAACACCGTTGGCCAGTACACCTGGGATGCCTGCCGGAAGAACGAGAGCAGCTGCGGGAAGAACTCCGAGCCCGTGGTGGAGACGCCGGTCAGGCGGGGCACCTGGTCCACGATCACAATCAGGGCAACGCCTGCCAGGTCCGGGCCGACGGAGAGCAGACGGGAGGTGCCGGACCATTGGTACAACGCCATGGCCGGAACTACGGCCCACAGCCCGGCGACGGGCGGCAGACCCGCAACGCCCGCGTACGCCATGACCTGGGGCACGAGGTACGCGGCGACAGTGACACCTGCGAGCGCGTCCCATCGCAGCCAGCCACGCCGGTAGCCGGTAAGAAAGGGCGGCTTCCAGACGAACTCCCGTAGCGGCACGACCCCTCCGCCGTCGACAACGACAGGCTTGCACACGAACGACGCCTTCCAGGCAACGCGGTCTCGACGCCGCGGCGTCGGATGGGCGGACGGGCGAGGTCGTCCACGCCGGAGACTCACGGCAGGGCGCGATCACCCGTGCCCGCCTGCCGTCCGTGGTCGCGCGCGAACGCGTCGAGAGCCTGCCTGGGCGGGCCCTGGGTGTGCAGGAAGCGCTCGTCCAGGATGCCCGCGAGGTCTTCCAGGGCGGAGCGCAACACCGTGGCGGCGAGCCGGACATCCCGGTGCCCGGCCTCCGAAGCCTCATCGGCGATGTCGAGGGCGTAGCCGATCTGGAGGGCCAGGGAGGTCCGTTCGTCGCCGTCGTGGAAGTAGTAGGACTCCGCGTACTGGAGGAAGTCGACCGCTGCCACGGACAGTGCTATGGCCAGGCCGTCCAGCATGGCCGCCCCGGCCGGGGAGTCGATCTGTTCCTTCGAGGGGTGGGTACGGGAGAGGTGGGAGAGCCGCAACGCAAGAGCCCTGCGGCGGGCCAGAGCCGGATAGATGCCGAGGATCCAGGAGACCGTCGCGGTCAGCAAGGCGAACCCGACCAGCGCCTCCAGGGGTGCGAGGAGGCGCAGCCAGCCCTCGGCAGGTGCGACGTCGCCGAGACCGAGCGTGGAGAGCGTGACCAGCGAGACGTACGTCGCGTCCAGCAGTCCCGCATGGTCGTCGGGCTGCAACCCGCCCGCGTACACGAACGCGTCGGGTATGTGGGGCCAGTAGATCAGTGCCCACCCCGCCGCCACGGTGAGGGCCCACAGGGCGACGACGGACACCATGGCAAGCGGGCCGGCCAGTCCGGCTGCCGTGCGACGGGTGCCCAGGACGAAGGACAGCCGCCACAGTGTGGTCATGACCAGCCGGCTCAGCCCGCCGTGACGCGTCGGGTGCCACAGCGTGTGGAACACGTCCCGAAGGATCAGCAGTACCAGGGCGGCGCCCGTGGCCGTCACCAGCCAATCCATCCGGAACCCCTTTTCCGCTGCATTTCGCCCAGGTTCGCGCACCTCCGTGGTCGCTGATCGCAGCCCACGCCGTCCCCCGGTGTCAGAAGCGGGGCCGGACCTCACCGGCGGCCGGAATCGGCCGAGGTTCCGGCCACAGGCGGAACCCGGTGACGAGTTCGGACCGGATCCGCAGGATGCGGGGCATCGCCTCGTTCCTCCACGGATCGAGCAGGGCCGCGAGCCGTTCGGCTTCGTCGCGGTTCACGACGAGCTCGGTGTAGCCGACTACTACGACGCTCCAGCCGAGATGTGTGTCGGGGTCGATGGCGTCGGCTTCGTAGGCGAGGACGATGCCGGGCTCGCCCGGCATCGCCACCAGCGACGCGTGTGAAGCGCCTTCGTCGAGCTGCACGAGCACGTCCTCCCCGTCGACGATGTGGCTCATCGGCCGGATGGCCGGCAGCGCTTGGTGGGTGAAGACGATACGGCCGAGCGAGACGGTGCCCAGGAGCCGCAACGCTTCGGAGCGGTCCAGCTGCTCCGTGGACCGCGCGGGGTCCGGGGCAGGGCGGTGGTCCGGTCTCCTGGCGGTTTCGTGATCCATCACGCGGACCTCCGCTCCGGCCCTGTCTTGTCGGCCTCGGCTTCACTCAGCGTCTTTTCCGTCTCGCACGCCGTGCCAGGGCCGAATGGTCCCCTGTCCTGCGGAATCGGGGGCCGGTCGGCCCATCCCCGGCGCCTGCAGTGCCGCTCAGACTTGAATCGGAATCGGCCGGAGGCCGCCATGAGGACCACTCGCCCTACCGGGGTGGCCGAGCGGACAGGTTCTGGATTGTCCGAACGGGCATCGTCGCCTTGGGCACGGCAGTGGCAGCCATCCCCTGCGGCCGGTGTCGTCCACCCGAACCGCCAGCAGTGAGGAGACCGTCATGCCCGCGTTCCGGTACACCGTCAGCGACGTCATGACCCATACGGCTGTGGCCATCGGCCGCGAGGCTTCCTACAAGGAGATCGTCGAGCTGATGGACCAGTGGAAAGTCAGTGCTGTTCCCGTCCTGGAGGGCGAGGGGCGCGTCGTCGGAGTGGTCTCCGAGGCGGACCTGCTGCCGAAGGAGGAGTTCCGGCGGGATGACCCCGTGCTTCCTGATCAGCTGGAAGAGGCTTCCAAGGCAGGGGGTGTGCTGGCCGAGGAACTGATGTCGAGCCCAGCCGTGACTGTGCACCCCGACGCCACACTCGCCGAGGCTGCCCGGATCATGGCGCGAAAGCACGTGAAACGCCTCCCCGTGGTGAACGGTGTGGGGATGCTGGAGGGAGTCGTCAGCCGGAGCGACCTGCTCAAGGTGTTTCTGCGACCGGACGAGGAGATCGGCGAGGAGATCCGCGACTCGGTTCTCGCCGGGCTCGCTCCTCCCGTACATCTGCAGGCGTCGGTGAAGGAGGGCGTCGTCACCTTGCGCGGATCGCTCCGTGATCGCGCACTGGTGCCGCTGATGGCCCGTGCGGTCCGTGCCGTGGAAGGCGTGGTGGACGTGCGGATGGAACTGGAAGGGCAGCCCACCGGGGCCTCCTGAGGCCTCTTACCGCCCCGGAACCCGGGGGCGCCGCCCAGGTGCGTCCGCCTGGTCCCCTGAGACAATTCGCATGAAACATACAATGCGGATCGATCACAGGGGCGTACATGTCCGACGTACCGGCAGCCTCCTACGAGGGAACCGTCCGGGTCTTCCTCTTGGACGACCACGAGGTCGTACGCCGCGGCCTGTACGACCTGCTGGACGCGGAGCCGGACATCGAGGTCGTCGGCGAGGCCGCCACCGCCGAGCAGGCGCTGGCCCGCGGACCGGCGCTGCGCCCGGACGTCGCCGTACTCGACGTCCGGCTGCCCGACGGCGACGGGATCACCGTGTGCCGCGAGCTGCGCTCGCGCATGCCGGAACTCGCCTGCTTGATGCTGACCTCGTTCGATGACGAAGACGCGCTGCTCGACGCGATCATGGCTGGTGCGGCCGGCTACGTCCTCAAGCAGATCAAGGGGTCCGACCTCGTCTCGGCCGTACGGACAGTGGCGACCGGGCAGTCGATGCTGGACCCGGCGACGACCGCCCGCCTCATGCACTCCCTGCGGGACCCGGAGGCCGTCAAGGCTCCGGATGACGATCGGCTGGCCGCTCTCTCCGAGCGGGAGCGTTCCGTACTCGAACTGATCGGCGAGGGCCTCACCAACGCGCAGATCGCCAAGCGGCTGTACCTGTCCGAGAAGACGGTCAAGAACCACATCTCAAGGCTGCTGGGCAAGCTGGGGGTGGAGCGCCGGGTGCAGGCCGCTGTCATCGCCACGCAGGTCCATGAACACGAGCCGGAGCGCGGCAAGGGCCGAAGCTGAGTGACTGCGGGGAGTGGCGTCCGGCCAATTAAGTGAGACTGCGAAGCCCGCTGCGACGACCTCCCTCCGCCATTCCCAGGTGGAAATTGCCATCCCGGCCGGTACTGGTCACCGACGACGGAGTCGGAATGCATGCCGTGCGAGTCGGGCTGCCGCGAAGCGGGCTCGTAAGGGCGGCTGATGCCAGGGCACCGCCCGGCCCCTCGAGGACTCACTGCCGTCGATGCCGACGACCAGGTAGGGCGTGTCCTGGGTGGTGTGCTCGGGGTTTCCCACCACGACGACGGGGCAATGCGCCTGGGCCACGACCGGGACCACCGTGGAACCGGCGCTGAAGAGTTCCGCGGTCCGGCTCAGGTGACGGGATCCGAGCACGAGCATGCGGGCCTGGTGAGACAGGCGTCCGATGGCGGGAACGGGGAATCCTTCGATCAGATCAGTGGCCGCGTCAAGCCCCAGGTGTCGGTCCCTCGCCCAGTCGGAACCCGCCGCGAGGGCTTCAGAGCCCGCCTGGCGCAGAGCCGTCCTGCGGGGTGTGTCATCAACCTGCCGCATACGCTGCGGCGGAGGCACAGCCACGACGAGTCGGAGCCCGATCCCACGACGGTGGGCCTCGTCAGACGCCCAGGCAAGGGGCAAGTGCCAGTCCCTGGCCGGGTCGATACCTACGACGATCTCGCGGCGTTCGGCGGTGGCCATCACGATCCACTCCCGTGCTCGTCCGGGTGGCGCGGGATGAGCAGCACAGGGCAGTGCGAGTGGTGTACGAGGCTGTGGGTATGCCGCCCAAGGGTGGGTCCCAGGTATGCGGACGCCCTGCGACCGCCCATGACCAGCAGGTCGGCGTGCCGGGAAGCCTCTACGAGAACACCGGCGACGGACGCGCTCTTCTCGGCATCCGCCCGCACGGTGAGGTCCGGGAATTCCCGGCGGATTCGCTCCGTCAGCGCGGTCAGGTGCCGGACGCACTCGTCGGCGATCTCCTTGATGTCGTCCATCATGGTCATCACGTCGCCGACGGACTGGAGCACGTTCCACACCTGGAGCAGCCGCAGCTCGGCCTTGCGCAGCTCGGCCTCGCGCGCCGCGTAACGCACACAGTCCAGATCTCGCTCGTCACGGACCCCGGCGAGTACCGTCCCGCTCTCGGCGCCGCTTTCGGTTCCCCTGACGATGATGACGGGCGTCTTCGCACCGGCCGCCACCTTCAGGCCCACGGATCCGAGCATGAGGGAGGTGAATCCGCCCAACCCCCGGTTGCCGACCACTATGGTGCCGCGACGACCAGCGGCCCGGTGCAGGCTGGCCACGGGGTCGCCACGACCGAATTCCGTGGTGGCGACCAGGCCGGGGTGCTGCTTCTTGACCGCAGCAGCGATGTCGTCGAGCAGTTCGCGGCCGGCGACACGGACGCGCTCGATGGTCTCGACGGATGCGTAGAGGGCCCGGCCGTCCGTGTCGGCGCCGTACACGATGTGCAGCGGACGCCCTCGGCGTTCGGCCTCTCCCGCTGCCCAGAGCGCGGCCTGACGGGCGGGCTCGGAGCCGTCGACGCCGACGACGACGGAGCCGAGTTCGGAACCGCTGACGGTGTGCTCCATGATTCCTCCTCGCCCCGGGGCCAGTGAGGGTCTGACCTCACAGTGACACCGCATGCCCCTGTGGGAAGAGGGCCGCTCAGGACCTTCATGGGGGCCAAAGGTCCCGGTCGGGCCTCCTCCGTGGTCACCCTGTGGTGTCCAGCCACCCGCTGTACGGCTTGAGGGACTCCTGCAGGGACGGAGCTCCGGCAGCCTGCATGTCGCCGTAGGCGGCTCGCTTCATCTGGAGGGCGAGATCCTCCATGGCACGAGCGACCGCGAGTTCTTCGCCGATCTCCGGGACGTCGTCGTCCTGGGGTGCGCAGCGGGCGGTGCCGTGGCCCGTGAGCCTGTTCGTGCCCGTGTCGAGTTCCAGGCGTGCCTTCGTCGTGTGGTCCTCCTCGAAGAGGTAGAGGCGGACCTTCCATTCGGCCGTGTGTGACATGGGAGCCTCCGGACGGGTTCAGGCGTTCGTGCTTCGGCGAGTGCGTCGGGCCCAGCGCCGGAGTTCGTCGGTGCCCCACACGAGGACCGGGAAGGTGGCGATGAGCGCGACGACGTCGAGGGAGAGGGCTGCGGTGCCGAACAGGTCTTGCAGCGGCGGCGCGTAGACGAGTGCCGCGGTGAAGACCAGCTCGAAGGCGATGCCGGCGAGGAGCAGGTGGTTGGTGAACAGGCCGATCTCGCGCAGAGCGGCGTGGTCGGTGCGTGCGGCCATGGCCGTGCCGACCTGGCAGGTGACGATGCCGGCGAACGTGGCGGTGGTCGCGGTGACGTACGCGTGGTGGAGGGGTGTGCCGGGGCCGGTGGGGTCGCCGGGGTGCCAGCCCGCCCGCCACAGCACGTAGAAGAACGCGGTCATGACCAGGGCGGCGGACACCGTGCCGAGCCATCCCCAGCTCCGGATGAGCATGTCGCGGGAGATGACTCCCTGCGAGCTCGGCCGCGGCGGACGGCTCATGACGCCCGGCTCGGCCCGTTCCCGGCCGAGGGCAAGGGCGGGGAGGGTCTCGGTGCCGAGGTCGATGGCGAGGATCTGCAGGACGGTCAGCGGCAGGGGGATGGTGCCGGCCGAGAGTGCGAACACCAGGAAGGGCACGACCTCGGGGGTGGCGTGGGCGAAGATGTAGACGATGAACTTGCGGACGTTGTCGTAGACGCGGCGCCCGGATTCGATGGCGGCGACGATGGTGGCGAAGTTGTCGTCGGTCAGCACCATCGTGGACGCTTCACGTGCCACGTCGGTGCCGGACCGGCCCATCGCGACCCCGATGTGTGCACGGTGAAGTGCGGGGGCGTCGTTGACACCGTCGCCGGTCATGGCCACGATCTGCCCGTGTGCGCGCAGGGTGTCGGCCACGTGCAGCTTGGTCTCCGGTGAGGAGCGGGCGAAAACGACCTCGGTGTCGCTGTGTGCCAGGAGCTGGTCGAGCTCCTGGTCGCCCACCGTCTCGGACTGGGCCACCACCGTGAGGCCTGGTACTCCGATCCCGACCTCCCTCGCGACAGCGGCCGCGGTGGCGCCGTTGTCGCCGGTGACGATATGGACCCGAACGCCCGCGTCGTGACAGCGTCGGACGGCTTCCGCGACCTCGGGCCGCGGAGGGTCGTACAGGCCGACGAGCCCCAGAAGGCGCAGACCGCTCTCCGCTTCCTGGCGCCGCGCCGGTGTCGCGGCCCCCTCCGGCAGGTCGCGCACGGCGACGGCCAGGACACGCATGCCGTCGTGGGCGAGCCGGTCCGCAGCGGCGAGTGCGGCAGTGGGGTCCCCGCCGTCAAGGGCACCCACCACCGCTTCCGGCGCGCCCTTGACGATGACGTGGGCGCCGTCCGGCTCCGACTCCTGCACGACCGACATCAGGCGCAACCGCGGGTCGAAACGGAAGACGGCCCGGCGGCCGCCGTCCCTGCTGTCGAGGTCGATGGGGGCGCCGTGGGCGCCGGCTCCTTCGACCAGGGCGATCTCGGTCGGGTCGCCGTGCAGCCGGCCCTCGGCGTCCCGCGTGACCGTGGTGCACAGCGCGCCTGTCCGGGCGAGTTCGCCTGCCCAGGGGCCGGTGTTCGTCCCGTGCTCAGGTGTCCACACGGTCTGGAGCCGCATGCGGTTCCGGGTGAGGGTGCCGGTCTTGTCGGTGCAGATCACGTTGGTGGACCCGAGGGTTTCCACGGCGCTCAGCCCCTTGACCACGGCCCCCTGACGGGCGAGGGCCCGTACCCCGACGGCGAGGGCGAGGGTGATGATCGGCAGCAGGCCCTCGGGCACGTTGGCGACCAGCAGGCCGATGGCGAAGATCAGCGAGTCGGTCAGCGGGAGTCCTACCGCCACGCCTGCCACGAGGAACACCACGCCCATGGCGACCGCGACGGCGGCGATCAGCCAGGCGACCTTCTTGACCTGCCGCTCCAAGGGGCTGGGGTCGCGCTGGGTGCGCTGGCTGAGTGCCGCGATCCGTCCGAGTTCGGTGTGGTCGCCCGTGGCGAACACGATCGCCTGGGCCTGGCCCTCGGTGCAGGTGGTACCGCTGAAGACGAGGTTCGGCTCCTGGAGCAGCGGAGCCCCTGCGAGACCGGGGCCGGCGACGCGTTCGGCGGGGGCGGACTCCCCTGTCAGCATCGACAGGTCGACCTCGATGCCGCCGTCGGTCAGGCGTGCGTCGGCGGGGACCTTGGCGCCCTCTTCGAGGACGATGAGGTCGCCCGGCACGAGCTCGCGCGACTCGACGGCCGACGGTTGGCCGTCGCGGATCACCCATGCGTGCTCGGGCAGATATCGGGCCAGGGTCTCCACTGCCTGCTCCGCCTGGCGCTCCTGCAGGAGCGCGAAAGCGGCGTTGACGATGACCACGGCGACGATGGCCCAGCCGAGGACTGCTATGTCCGCCACGAAGGCCAGTGCGGCAGCCGCCCAGAGCAGCACGGCCAGGGGGTGGACGAGCTGGCGGACGAGTTCGCGGCCCAGGGAGGTGCGGGCCTTGCGGCGGACCTCGTTGGGGCCGTAGACGGCGAGGCGGCGGGCCGCCTCGCGTGCTGAGAGGCCGCTCGGCCCGGTGCCGAGTTCGCGCCTCAGGAGCGGCAACGGTTCGAGGGGGTCAGGGCTCGGGGGCAGCCCCTTGGCCGGCGAGGGGGGCCGGGTGGCTGCCTCAGTCATCGCCGGGCTCCTGTTCGCGCTTCAGCCTGCCGGACCAGCGTGGCTCCACGGCCTCCCACTCGTCCTCCCACTGGGCCCGGCTGCGGGCCTCGACGCGGAGCAGACGAAGGCGGACCACTGCCCCCGTGGCAAGGGCGAGCAGAGCGAATGATCCGGCTCCCGCGGCTGCGGCCGCGAGGGCGCGTTGGGCTTCGGACGACGGCTTCTGCGTTTCCCTGCCCGCGTCATCGACCCAGATCGTGACCGTCCGGCCTGCTGGTGTGCCGAACGGGACGGAGATCGTGGCGGAGTGCCGGCGAGCGGCCGGGTACTCCCAGACGGCCGGAGCAACCGTCCGGGAGGTGCCGCCGGAGCGGTTGGCTTCCACGCGCTCCACGGCGCCGACCGTCGTTGCCTCGATCCGGTGTCGGTGGCGGGCCGCTTCGCGGGCAGTGCGGCTTTCGGCGTTCCAGACGGCCGTCGTGACGACGACCCCGCAGGACAGGGCGATCAGGAAGGAGAGCACGAAGGCGATGTTCCAGCGGCGCCGGGTCCGGTCGGCCGGACGGCGCAGCTCGTTCGGACGTCCGCCGAACAGCCGACGCACACGGCCGACCGTCGCCGGGCGCGATCGCGTAGGCCCGTCTCCGGGCGTGCCGGCCTCGGACATCGTGCACCTCCGCGCTCTGATCCTGCCCGGCCGCTCAGTGGGGAGCGGCGAGTTCGGCACTGATGTGGTGGGCCCACGTCCGGATCCGCTCGGGGTTGCGGAAGTCTCCTCCCTTGCCCGCGCGGACCATGGCCCGGGCGATGAAGCCGGGCGTACTGGCGGTGACGCTGCCGCCGAAGGTGATGTGCTCGCGTGCGCCGAGGCGCTCCATCTCCCGGGCCACCGCCGGCACCGGCGCGATGTCGTGCTGCTCGGCGGAACTGTCCACGGGGCCGCTGCTGAACAGGTAGACCGGGCGGTGCTGGAGGTAGTGCTCGTTGCGTTCGACGCAGCGCTTGGCCTTGCCGCTCCAGTGCCCGGCGTACAGGGCGCCCCCGAGCACCACGGCGTCGTACCCGCGCACGTCGTTCACGTCGTCGGCGGGGACCACGACGGCGTCGAGGCCGTCCTCACGCAGGGTCCTGCCGATCTCGGACGCGATTCCGGCGGTCGCACCGTGCTTGGTGCCGTAGGCGACCAGGACGCGCTTGGACGTCATGACGAGTCTCCCTTGCCGTCCGCCGTGGTGCGCTTGACGGGGATGCTGCGCCGGGACTCCTCGGGCGAGGCCGGCATGGGCACGCGCACGGTGAGGATGCCGTCCTCGTACGCTGCCTCGACTTCGTCGGAGGGGATCGGCCCGGGCAGGCGCACAACTCTCTGGAAGGAGCCGTAGCGGAACTCCGAGTGATCCTTCTCCTCCTTGCTCTCGGTGTGCTCGGCGCTGACGGTGAGGGTGTCCCCCTCAACCGTGATCTGGATGTCCTTGTCGGGGTCCATCCCGGGAAGTTCGGCGCGCAGCGTGTACTGCCCCTCCTTGTTAGTCACCTCGATCGGGATCGGGAAGGTGTCGAACGACGACCGCCACAGCGGGAACCGTGGGAATTCGGTGCCGAACCAGTCCCTGAAGTCGGGGAACGGGCTGCGCCTGCGCTCCAGGTGCGTTCCTGACATGGTGTGCTCCGTTCCGGCGCCCGATCAGCGCCTTCATACGTTGTCTTCCTCCACTTTCACGAGGCTGACGGCTGCTCCGCTTGAGACCATCGGGTCCCTGATGGGGCCGTTCGGCCCTCCCCGTACCGGACCGATTCGGCGGCGGCCACGTGCTGCTTCACCGCGGCAAAGCTGTCAGGGGCGACGGAGATGGAGTCGATCCCGGCCTTGACCAGGAACTCCGTGAAGGCGGGGTCGTCGCTGGGGCGCTGGCCGCAGAGACCGACGGGGCGGCCTGCGGCCTGGGCGCGGGGGACGAGGATCTCGATGCTCCGTGTGACCGCGGGGTTGGTCTCGTCGAAGACGTGGGCGAGGGCTTCGGAGTCGCGGTCGACCCCCAGGGTGAGCTGGGTGAGGTCATTGCTGCCGATGGAGAAGCCGTCGAAGCGTTCGGCGAAGTCCTGGGCCAGGATGACGTTGGCGGGGATCTCCGCCATGACGTAGACCTTCAGCCCGTTCTCCCCGCGCCTGAGGCCTTCCTCGGCCATGACGCCCAGCACCCGGTCGGCCTCTTCGAGGCTGCGGCAGAACGGGATCATGACGATGACGTTGGTCAGGCCCATCTCGTCGCGGACCCTGCGCAGGGCCCGGCATTCGAGGGCGAAGCCCTCCCGGTATCCGTCGCTGTAGTAGCGGCTCGCGCCCCGCCAGCCGATCATCGGGTTGGCCTCGACCGGCTCGAACGGCCGGCCGCCGACGAGGCGCGCATACTCGTTTGTCTTGAAGTCGCTGGTCCGTACGACGACGGGGGCGGGCCACCGGGAGGCGGCGATCCGGGCGATGCCGTACGCCAAGCGATCGGTGAAGTAGCGGGTGCGGTCGAGGCATCCCTCGGTGAGCTGGTCGACGGCGCAACGGTCGGCGGGATCCAGGCGCTCGGGGTGCAGCAGAGCCATGGGATGGACCTTGACCTGGTGCGCCACTATGAACTCCAGCCGGGCCAGGCCGACGCCATCGGCCGGCAGGCGCCACCACCGGAAGGCGGCGGAGGGGTCGGCGAGGTTGAGCATGACGTGTGTCCGGGTGGCGGGGATGTCCGCAAGGTCGGTCTCGGTCTCCTCGTAGGCGAGCAGCCCGTCGTAGACCTTGCCGCGTCCGCCTTCGGCACAGGAGACGGTCACCTTCTGTCCGTCGTACAGGGCCTGAGTCGCACGGCTGGTGCCGACGACGGCGGGGACGCCGAGTTCGCGGCTGACGATCGCGGCGTGGGACGTGCGGCCGCCGTGGTCGGTGACGATGGCGGAGGCCCGCTTCATGATCGGTTCCCAGTCCGGGTCGGTGATACCGGTGACGAGCACCCCGCCGGACGGGAAGCGGTCGAGGTCGACGGGCGAGTCCAGGACGACGACGGGCCCGCTGCCGATCGCCTCGCCGACAGCGATGCCGTCCACGAGAGGCGTACCTGGCACGGCCGTCAGGCGACAGCGGCGCAGAGTGGAGGCGGCGCGGCGGGACTGAACGGTCTCTGGCCGGGCCTGCACGATCCACAAGTCGCCGGTGAGGCCGTCTTTGGCCCATTCCAGGTCCATGGGGCAGCCGTAGTGCCCTTCGACGGTCAGCGCCCAGTCGGCGAGGAGCCTCACTTCGGCGTCGTTCAGGACCCTCTGCGAGCGCTCCTCGTCGGTGGTATCAACGGTCCGCGTCAGTCCATGTTCCGCATAGACCGCCTTCCGGCGCTTCGCTCCGACACGTACGTCGATCAGCGGGTCCAGATCCGGGTCCTTCAGGCTCGGCTTGAAGACGGTGTACTCGTCGGGGTCGACCTGCCCGCTGACGACCGTCTCGCCCAGTCCGCACGCCGCGCTGATGACGATGACCTCGGGGAATCCGCTCTCCGGGTCGAGGGTGAAGATCACCCCGGCACCGGCCAGGTCCGACCGGACCATGATCTGAACACCGACCGAGAGGGCGACCTGGAGGTGGTCGAAGCCCATCCGCTCCCGGTAGTCGATGGCTCGGTCGGTGTAGAGGGAGGCATAGCAGCGATGCACCGACTCCAGCAATTGGGCGGTCCCCCGCACGTTCAGGTAGGTCTCCTGCTGGCCAGCGAAGCTCGCCTCCGGCAGGTCCTCGGCGGTGGCGCTGCTGCGTACGGCGACCTCGGGGTCCGCGCGGCCTTCGTCGCGCCCCAGCTGCTCGTACGCCGAGACGATCTCGGCCCGCAGCCCTGGGGGCAGCGGCTCGGCGAGGGTCATCGACCGTATCGCGGCCCCGACCTCATCGAGCGCGGCGCCCTCGTGCAGGCGCGCGATCTGTTCCTCGATCCGCCCCCGGAGTCCGTGCCCGTCCAGCAGCTCTCCGTACGCGGCGGCCGTCGTTGCGAACCCCGGAGGGACGCGCACGCCGGCATCGGCCAGGTGTGCGGTCATCTCACCCAGTGAGGCGTTCTTGCCCCCGACACTGCCGACTTCCTGCCGGCCGAGTTCCGCGAACGGTATGACTCGCCGCGTGCTTGCCATGACGACCTCCGGGCTCAATAGGGGAGCGGGCGGCCGGACGGGGTTCGCAGGTCCAGCGGCGCGAGCTTGTGGGGCTGCTTCTGGCGGGACTGGATCCGGATGCGCTGCATGGTGCCCACCTCCGACGGGAACGGAGCCTGCATCGGTATCCGGATTCCACGATCACACCGGGAGGTGGCTGCGCCTCAGTGCCGAGAGGTGCAGCGGCAAGGGGCCGACCGGGCCTCACCGGGGAGGGGCCGACCGGCCCATGGCAGGCCGAGCAGGGAACCGAAGGGCTCATGCCCGACAAGCTGCGGGCCGTGCAGGCTGGGGGTATGTCCGAGACGACGACCACCGACCTCTACGAGGTGACGATGTCCTACCTGCGAGAGGGCATGCTCGCGTCGGCCGGCTGCGCGGATGTGATCGGTCTGTCCGACGAGCAACCGCCTGACGGTACGGTGCCCCTGCTCCGTACGGTGATGCGGGACGGCCGCCGGACCGGCCCGCCCGACACCCTCGCCGCGGCCAGAGCCCGCTTCGAGGCTGATCTCGTGGATCTGCCGGAGGCAGCACGCCTCATCCATCGCCCCGAGAGCCCTGTGCCAACAGGTTCCCCGCAGTTGAAGGCCCTGACCTCGGTGGTGAGGGACCGTCTCAAAGCAGCATCCGCCGCCCCCGCTGACAGGAGCGGATGAGCGGGATCCGCTGATCGGCCGACTTCCATGCGGAACCACCGCTGCCGACCAAGGCCACGGACGCGGCCCGTCCACCGGGCAGGTACAGCGGAAGGGGAGGGGCTATTCGGGAGAAGGGGTGCGCGCGTGGCGAGCCGACCGTTGCCGAGCGTGCACAGAGCTTCCCACGCGTATCGTGCGGGTTCGATTCCCGTCTTCCGCTCCAAGACAGAGCCCCAGGTCAGCAACCTGGGGCTGTTGTCCAAACCCCTCAGGGCCCGCTGCCATTCTCGTGCCCCAAGTGCCGTAACGGGGCTTCAGTCCATCCGGGGGAAGAAGGAGGTGCCGGACGCGGACCGGCCGAGGCGGCCGGTCCGCAGTCGCTGGCGGCCGGCCTGTCAGTGGCCCTCCTTGCGCCTGCCTCCGATTTGGAGCGGCCGCATCATCTCGTTGTCCTCGTGCTCGACGATGTGGCAGTGCCAGACGAAGCGACCGGGGTGATCGAACCGCGCCTTCACCCGGGTGATTTCTCCCGGATAGGCGATCACGGTGTCCTTGAAACCGAGCTCCCAGCTCTCCGGCGGAATGGCTGCCCCGTTGAACGGCTGCCGGTTCACCACCTCGAACGCCACCTCGTGGATGTGGATCGGGTGGGCGTCCACAGTGAAGTTGTGCAGTTCCCATGTTTCGGTCGCGTTCAGCCTCGGGTTCTCCGTGACCGGGTCGTCCCAGGCGAGCGAGACCGGATTGCCGGCGGAGTCGACCGTACCGAGCAGGTTCTGGACGGGCGTTCCCGGTGGCACCAAGGGGTTGCTGGAGTTCGCCTCGTTGAGGGACAGCCGACGGGTGACGCTCGCCGAGCCAAGTGGCCTGATCCTGGGCAGCCTGAGCCGATCCGGCGGGACACTGGTGTCCTTGCTCGCCAGAGGGCCGACCACGAACTTCATCACCTGCCCAGTGGTGGCCGGATCCGCCACAGGGAAGGCCACGCCCGGTTCGCCCCGGCCGAAGGGTTCGTCCGCGCCCTCGTTGATGAGGTACAGCTCGGTACCTTCCGCAATCCCGGTGAAGTCGACGATGACGTCGGCCCGCTCCGCATTGGCCAGCAGCAGCCGCTCCAGCCGCACTGGTGCGGGCAGGAACCCGCCTTCGTTGCCGATCTGCCAGAACGGTACGGCCGACCGGGCCGGTCTGACGGTCGGACTGTCCGCGATCTTCAGGATGAGGAACCGGGCATTGCATCCATTGAGGAAGCGCAGCCTGTAGCGACGCGGTTCGACTTCGAGCTTCGGCCATGTCCGGCCGTTGACCACCATGGTGTTGGCGAAGAATTCGGGGTTCCAGATGGGGGACACATCGGTCGTGGGAATGTACGGACCCGCGAACCCGTCGAAGAATTCCCGGGTCGTGGGGTAGAACAGCGAGCCGTCCGAATTGAACGAGCGGTCCTGGATGGCCAGGGGGATCTCGTGGTATCGGGTACCCGGCCGATCTCCGGAGGCGGGCGCCGGGCCGGGCAGGGCCCCCTTGGGCAGGTCGCACTCACCGCCGCGGAGCAGATAGAAGCCGGCGGGTCCGGCGTAGACGTTGAGCCGGGTCAGACCCAGGGTGTGGTCGTGGAACCAGAGGGTCGATGCCCGCTGGTCGTTGGCGTACTGGAAGGTCGCGGTACCCGGATCCCACTTCAGGCGGTGCGCATCGGCGAACTTGTCCCGGAACTCGTTGTAGAACGAGCCCACGGTGGCGAATCCCGGAGGAATGTTGTTCGCGCGTGGCAGGTACCACGCTTCCGTGTAGCCGTCGCTCTCCTCGGTGGAATGCCCACCGTGCAGGTGCGTGACGATCGGTACGGGGCCGGTGTACGGACCCGGCGTCGATGTGAAGGTCGGCCGCGAATCCCGCCCGGCATTTCCGCCCGGCGGGTTCGCCCAGTGCAGGGTGGGGTCGATCGCCAGCAAGTGCGGGAGGAAACGGCCCTGGCTGTCGACGAGATCGTTCACCCAGGTGACCCGGACAGGCCTGTCTACGCTGGCCTCGATGGTGAACGACGGGTAGTTGAACGTGCTGTTGTCCCCGAGCGAGCCGTATCCCCACAGGGTGGTGGACGGCAGAGTGGGAGGCAATACCTGCTGGCTGAATTGCCGGACGCCGATGACATACGTATCGATGCCGTGCCGCTCCGGGTGCCGGGCCTTCGGCATCACCGGCGGGATCACCAGGTTGGTGACGTATTTCGGGATGGTCGTGGGGTCCAGGGTGGAGACTGCGAATTTCCCGACAGACCTGGCCCCCGGAACCACCGCGGTCTCGTTCGGGAGTGCCACCGCCTCATTAGGGACCGGAAGGACCAGGGCCGCTCCACCAACGGCCCCGGCTACGAGCAGGTCTCTTCGCGCGATCATCTCTCTCGCCTTCTGCAGCCCTAGGGCATCGATCACTTCCTTACTCAACGTTAAGTGGGATGCACGGTAAGTAATCGAAGGATGTCCGGCGTGGCGCCGGGCTGTCGGGGCAGGCAGCGAGCGAGCCGCAACCGGCACAGTCATCGCCCATATCCGTTGCCGGCAAATAGCCTGCGCTCAGCCTCGGTTTTCTCGTGGTCCGTCGGCCTCCTGGAACCCCAAGGATGCGGCCGGGCGGCGCCGTTGTGTGCGGGCCGGACCTCGTCGAACGTCTCGACCGCTCCGTCCCTGAGCGCTTCCGTGAACGCGTGCTCTTTTCGGGCGGCGACCGTCCATGCAGTGCCGCACGCCGGCGGATCCGCGGCGTTAATCTGTCGAAATCGGACTTCCACTCAACAGCATGCAGCGCGGCGGAATCGAGGAGGACCCCGTCGGTGTCCAGAACGACGGCTCGAAGCGGACTCACTGCCTGATCACCCGGCGCCCAGTGATCCGGATCGCGGTGACCTTCATCCAATGGGTCCTCGGGCCGCCGGCCCAGGGCAGGGAGTACGCGACTGCGTCAAGCCGACCGAGCTCCTCCGCGTCAGTGACGCCTCCCGCCTCGCCTACGACCATAACGCTCCAGCCCAGGCGCGTGGCGTCGTCGATGTGGTCGACCTCGAAGGCCACCACGGTGCCGGCGGCCCGTGCAAGCACCGCGTCACCCGAGGTCCGGAATGCGATGTCGCGGCCCGCCACCACGTAGTTGACCGGGAATATCGCCGGACCCTCCGGGGTGAAGACGGCGACCCTGCCCACGCCGTGCGTGGACAGCAGCCGTCGGCACTCGGCTTCGGACAACTCGACCAGCTTGGCATCCCGCACGGCCGTTCCTCTGCCTGGCGGGTATTCCGTCGTCGCGCCGGAGAGTTCCGCGGCGGTCGTCCCGAGCGCGTCGGCGAGTCGCAGAAGGGAGCCGATCGCCGGCGCTGCCGCGTGTTCCTCCAGGTAGGTGATGTACGCGCCGTCAGCGCCGCAGCGCTCACCCAGTTCGTCCCGGGTGAGGCCGAGTTCCTCACGGTGCATGGCGATCCGCCGCCCGAGGTCAGTACGTCCGGCCGGCGCCTCTGTGGCGCCCGGCCCGTGCTGGGTTCTCCTCATTGTCTTCACGTCCTCTCGGTGTCAGGGCTGGGTGGCCGGAACCATGGCAACGTGTGCCGGGGCTGTGGAGACCGGCGGTCACGATGGGGGCCAGGCCGATACGTCCCGTGCCGAGGATCCTGACCGAATTCACCTCGGGCACGTCGCCTTCGGCGATGCTCTCGTCGAGGCCGCGGACGGTGACGGCGTCGGCACGGACGATCGCGCTGGCTGCGTCTGTCCGGGCCCTGGAAGGCGAGTGTCTTCACGACGCTCCCCATCTTCCCTTGCATACGTTAAGGAGGTTGCACCGCCAGGCTGGACCGGGCTCGACCGCCCGCGCATGGGCCGGTCGGTCCCCTGCGTGGGCCTGTCGGCCCCCTGTCGGCCCTTACACACGGTGCAATGGTGAGAACCGGATCCCCTTACCGAAGGGAGGGCGGGTCATGTCCGAGACAGCCCCGCGCCCCGCTACCGCCTCGCCCAGACCTGCACTCCTCCGGTTGCTCGGTGCAGTACGCACGGTCACCGGCAGCAAGTTCCTCGTCGAGAGCGACCACGCCCGCATCCTGGTCGACTGCGGGCTCTTCCAGGGTTTCGCGGACCTGCGCCGTCGCAACTGGGACAAGCCCGGCTTCGACGCCTCCGACCTCCGCGCCGTGGTCGTGACCCATGCTCACCTGGACCACTGTGGCTATCTGCCGCGCCTGGTTCGGCACGGCTTCCGTGGTCCGATCCTCTGCACCCCCGGAACGGCCCGCCTCGCCGAGATCGTGCTCCGCGACAGTGCCCGCCTCCAGATGGAGGCCGCCGAGCACGCCAACAGTCACGGCTGGTCCAAGCACCGCCCCGCCAAGCCGCTCTACGACGACTCGGACGTCGAGAACACGTTGAAGTTCTTCGACCCGGTCGAGGTCGGCAGCGAGATCGAGATCATGGCCGGAACGAAGCTGACGCTGCACCACGGCGGACACATCCTCGGCTCAGCCTGGGCCCACCTCACGCTGGAGGACGGCCACACCCTGGCCGTCAGTGGCGACCTTGGTCGTCCCGGGCACCCCCTGCTGCTGCCCCCGGAGCCCTTCACCGGCGCCGACGTGCTGCTGATGGAGTCCACCTACGGCGACCGCCGCCACGACCACGAGACGGCACGGCGCGAGTTCGCTGCCGTGATCACCCGAACGCTGTCGCGAGGAGGAACCGTCGTCATCCCGGCATTCGCGATCGACCGGACCGAGGTCGTCCTGCACGAGCTGGCCGAGCTGCGCGGCGACGGCACGCTGCCCCGCCACGTGCCCGTCTACGTGGACAGCCCCATGGCCCTGGCCGCCTTGGACGTGTACCGCGACGCCCTGCGGTCCCGCGCTCCCGAACTGCGGCCCGAGATCCTGGCCCAGGGCGAGGCGGTGTTCAGCCCAGAGCCCTTCCTGGCCGCCCGTACCGTCCAGGAGTCCATCGACATCAACAGCACCACAGGCCCCGCGGTCATCGTCTCCTCCGCCGGCATGGCCACCGGCGGCCGGGTCCTGCACCACCTGCACCGGCTGCTGCCCGACCCCCGCAACGCTGTCGTGATCGTCGGCTTCGCCGCCGCCGGCACCCGCGCCCGCGACCTCGTCGACGGCGCCCGCACCCTCAAGATGTTCGGCGAGTACGTCCCCGTACGCGCCGAGGTGGCCGACGTACCCCACTTCTCCGCCCACGCCGACGCCGACCAGATCATCGACTGGCTGCGCGACGCCCCGCCCCCACACACCACCTACCTCGTCCACGGCGAGCAGACCGCCGCCGAGACCCTCCGGGACCGCATCGACCACGAGCTGGGATGGACGGCCGTCGTACCCAAATCCGGCGAGGCCGTCCTGGTCCGCTGACCCGGGCCGTATGGGCCCTGCGGTATGCCCCGCGAGGCCCTCCCGCACCCCAAGAGACCGGCACGACCCTGAAGGGGAACGGCTGGAGGCACACCATGACCGCCATGACCACGCTCCTCGACGAGATGGAACCCGAAGCACGCCGGACTCTGCTCGCCCACGCCCACCGCGTGGACATCCCCGCCGGAACCCGCATCTTGAAGGAACGGCAGCGGGCCGACCGCTTCTGGATCATCGAGAACGGCACCGTCACCCTCGACCTGCACGTCCCCGGCCACAAAGCCGCCGTCGTCGACACCCTCGGCTCAGGAGAGCTCCTCGGCTGGTCATGGATGGTCCCGCCCTACTCCTGGCACCTCGGCGCCGTCACCACCCACCCCGTTCGGGCGCTCGAATTCGACGCCGAGGCCGTACGGAAGCTCTGCGACGAGAACGCCGCCGTGGGCCGTTGCATATCGACCGCTGTCGCCGCAGTCATCGCCCGTCGCCTCGACTCGGCCCGTACCCGGATCCTCGACCTGTTCGCGCCCCACCACAGCGACATGCCGCTCGCCTACGCCCGCTGAGGACCAGCCATGACCTCCACCCCGTACACCGTCAACGACGTCATGACGAAGACCGTCGTCACCGTCACCGCCGCCGCCGAATTCAAGGAGATCGCCACCGCGATGGAGCGCTGGAAGGTCACCGCGGTCCCGGTCATCGAAGGCGAAGGCCATGTCGTCGGCGTCGTCTCCGAAGCCGACCTCCTCACCAAGGAGGAGTTCCACGAACACGGACCGAGCCTCATCGAGCAGATGCGCCGCCTCGGCGACACCGCGAAGGCCGGATCGGTCCGCGCCGAGCAGTTGATGACCACACCCGCCGTCACGATCCGCCCCGACGCCACGCTCCCCCAGGCCGCCCGCCTGATGGCCGACCGCCACATCAAACGGCTTCCGGTCGTCGACGCCGACGGCACCCTCCTCGGCATCGTCAGCCGCGCCGACCTCCTGAAGGTCTTCCTCCGCGCCGACGACGACCTGGCCGCCGAGGTCCGCCGCGAGGTCGTCGACCGTCTCTTCCCCCTCTCGCACCGTGACATCACGGTCGACGTCACACACGGGATCGTCACCCTGTCGGGAAGGACCCGCGACCCGCACCTCATCCCCGTGGCCACGCGCCTCGCCCGGGCCGTCGAAGGTGTGGTCGGCGTGCACTGCCGGCTCGAAGGCCCCGCCTCTGCGTAAGCGCCATGTCAGCCTTACGGGGCCAGGTCCCGCTTCATCAGCAACGCGTGGCCGAGAACAAGCCCCACGACTCCGACCCCGACCAGAACTCCCAGCTGCGGCCACAGCACATGTCCCTGTGCCAGTGCGTCACCCGGTGTGTAGTAGTGGAAGGGGCTGATGAACCGCAGGGGCGCCGCCTTCGACCAGGCCAGCGCGATGAAGTTCACCGCGAAGCCGACCGCCCCGATGGCGATCGTCGCACCGATCACCTGCGCGCGTCGGCTCCCCCAGGCCGACACGGCCAGGGCCGGTCCGGCCAGGCACAGCGCGAAGCCGCACCCCATCAGCCCCGCCGCGAAGACACCGCTCAACGGCACGTCCCGGTGGATGTCCGGGGACAACCAGACGCCCGCCGCCACCGTCAGCGTCGCCGCGGCGTTGAGGGCGAGGGCGGCGATCACCACGGCGGCGGTCCGCTCGGCGAGGAGCCGGTTGCGGCTCACGGGGCGCACCACGATGAGCTCGATCGTCCCGGATTCCACGTCGGCCGCCACCGCGGCCGCGGCCAGCGCCCCGATAGCGGTCAGCTGCATGGCGATCCAGAAGGGATGCACCAATCCGGCCCCGAGCAGCCCCGGGTAGCTGGCGATCGACACGTCTCCGCCCGAGCCGCTGAACGCACGGTACGCCGACGGAGGGCCCTTCCCGCCCGCAGAGAAGAGCTGCCCGGGCGCGATCGTGTTCGCCACCACCACGATCAGGGCCTCGAAGGTGACCATCCCCACCATGAGGGCCACCAGCATCCGCCGACGCCGGTGCAGTGCCAGCCACAGCAGGGGCCACCGCGTCTTCACGGCGCGGCCCCCTCCGCCTGGCCGTTGCGGTACAGATCCAGGAACGCCTCGTCCAGACCCGCCTCCTCCACGATGACGTCGGCCACTCCCAAGGCCAGCAGCTCACGCAGTGCTTCCACCACCTCGCTCGGGGGTACGAGGAGCTCCACCCGGTCGCCCTCCCAGCGGGGCGCCCACTGTTCCGCGCGCCCCAAAGGGCGCATCCCCTTCCCGGACGATCGCCACGCGTCCGCAGGCCCGCTGCACCTCCGGCAGCACGTGGCTGGACAACAGCACCGTGCGGCCGTCGGCCGCTGCCTGCTCCATCAACTCGAAGAACATTTCCTGGACCAGAGGGTCCAGCCCCTCGGTCGGCTCGTCCAGGACCACCAGCTGGGGATCGTGCTGCAGCGCCTGCACCAGGCCCAGTTTCTGCTTCATGCCGCGCGAGTACCCGCCCACCGTGCGCCGCAGGACCGCGGGCGTCAGCCCCAGCCGCTCGCACAGCTCGGCTCGCCTCGTGCAGGGCCGGCCTTGGAGGGAACACAGGAGGTCGAGGGTCTGCGCCCCGTGAGCTCCGGGTACAGCCGCAGCTCACCCGGGAGATAGCCGAGTTCCCCAGCCACCCGGCGGTGATCGGCGAGCGGGTCCATCCCCAGCACCCGGACGTGTCCGGCGGTTGGGCGCAGCAAACCCGTCAGGCACCTGAGCGTGGTGGTCTTGCCCGCCCCGTTGGGCCCGAGGAAGCCGAACACCTCGCCCCGACCGATGCCGAGCGTGAGTTCGTCCACCCCGACCACGGCCCCGTATCGCTTGGTCAGTCCCCTGAGCTCAATCGCATCCATGGCACCCACCCCACCAGTCTGTGCCCTGGCCCAGGCCGACGCGCAGCGAGCCTCCCCGGGGCAGCGCCCCGAAAATAACCGCCAGTGGTACTCATGCTGCGCTCTCGCCAGGCGCAGCGCATGGCCCGGACTCCGGAGGAGATCGCGTACGGGGCCGCGCTCCAAGAGTCCGCCCAACGTGTCGACCGCACGTCGGCCTGCGGTCGTCACCGCCTGACACCTGGTCGCATGCCGGCCTGCGCATCGTCTGCCGTCTCTACGAGATGAGCGGATGCGCTGCACGACGGAGCCGACGTAGCCGCTTCAGTCGGACCGCAGCCGGCGGACGCGAGCGCCGAACACACGCCACCGCCGCTCATTGTCGCGCACAAGCGTTGCCGATTCCGCGAGGAGGTCCGCCGCCCGGTCGAGCAGCTCGGACGCCGAGAAGAGGTATGCAGGGGCGTTCCGCTGGGACCCCAGGTCAGCTCGCAGCGCCGCGGGAGAGAACTTGACCCGATCCAACAAGTCAATGGAGCGGCGCAGCAGATGGGCAACCAGCGCCAGCAACCCCGCCGACTGCCAGTCGTTGGCGACGATGCGGTGCCGCTCCCCGAGCAGATCGGCAAGCACTGGATATGCAGCCAAGAGGCCGACGGCCTCCCATGCCTGCTCCATCGCGTGCGCCAGCCAGATTCCGGTCTGCTCACTGTCTTCCGCGATTTCCCTGACATCCCGCTTCAGCCGCTGAAGCTCGACGGGCTCGTCCGCCCCTTCCATGAAGAGGATCCCCGACTCCGCGACAAGTCCGGGGGCATTCAGATCCTCCGCACCTGCGAACGGATTCCGTGCCGACTCACCGACGTCGGTCACACTCCATCTGTCCGCCAGCGACTTCAGCGCCCGGGACCGCGCCTGAAGCTCGCCCGCCTGCCGCAGCGGAGCCTGTGCGTAGAACTGCTCGTGTTCGCGATGGAACCGGGCCAGGTTGACGATCACCTGCAACAACGGTTCAGGAGGGATGGACGCCGTCTGCTCCTCGGGCATGCGAGAAGTGTCCGCCCGGAGCGACGCCCACCCGGTTGACAACACGCTGCCCTCGTCGCGGACCGAGACCAGCGAGGCCACCACCGCAGTCGCCGAATCTCCCCCTGCCGGTGCAGAGCCAACCGCAGCGGAGCCCATCGGCCCCCGGCGTCGCAGCAGCCGTCGCGGCTCCCTCACCAGGAGCGCAGGCCGCTCTACGGGCGGAGCCGAACCCATCCCGGAGGCGAACCGGGCATGGCACACCCCGTTGAGCACCACACGACGGGCAAAGAGCGCAGCACGTCGGTGCTGGATGTACGGGGCCTGGTGTGCGACACCCGGCAGAGCACGGCTGCGGCTGTACTCGGACGCCGGGCCGGGTGCGCTCTCAATCACGGGCTGCTGAACTGCCGGTCTGAGGCCGTGATGCGGCGCCGTCGTTCGCGTTCAGGTCCCTGCGGGCAGTCCGACCCCAGGCAAGGGCAGGCCGCGCCTGCGCGACGCTCAAGATCATGCATCCAGGACCGACAGGAGGCCGTGGAATCTCCCCACGGTCCATGGCCGGCCCTGGCCAGGCATGCGCGGTCAAGTCGGCTCATCGACGTGCGCTCATCCGGCTGCGTGAGCCGGCACCTCGTCCGTTCCACGGTGAACCGCGGGGGTGAGCGGCCACGGCGCGAAGGGGACAGGTCCCCTGGTGCGCACGGCCTCCACCGCGCACTGGTGTACCGAGCGAGCCTCCTCGGCGGACGGGCAGGGCACTGGACTGCCGACCAGCGTGCACCACTTCGACGCGCCCGCGTACTGGACGGCAACATGTGCCTGCCCTGCGTCCCAGCTGGTGCGGACCGTCAGTTCCCCGGTGAGGGATCCCGCTTCGGCGGTGAGCACCCCGCCGGAGCCGGTGAACACCCCTGGGGTGGTCCATGTTGTGGATGCCATGTCAGATCACCTCGGAACAGGTCGGTCTGTCCTCATGCCATGGTCCGCCGCCGGGGCGGAGCAGCACAGGGCCATGCGGTCCCACAACCGGGGGTCCGCTCGGCCCTCGCCGACTCCGGCACCCCGTCCTACGGTCAACCACATGGATCCAGTGGGAAGGAGCCGGACGATGAACGTGTCCGCGTACATGTCCGCCCCCGCCGTGTCCGTCAACGCCACCACGACGATCGGGGAGGCGGCCCGATGCATGGACCTCCACGGCGTCGGCTGCTTGGTCGTGACGGAGGGAACAGTATTGCGCGGCATTGTCACCGACCGTGACATCGCAGTGCGCGCCGTGGCCGGAGAGTTCGACCGCGATGATCCTGTGGGAGCGGTCATGACCGCTCCGGCTGTCACCGTCGATGCCGCCCAGGACATCCACGCGGCGTACCAGACGTTCCGCAACAGCGGCGTCCGGCGCCTCCCTGTCCTGGACGGGCATCGAGTCGTGGGCATGCTGACCGTGGACGACCTGCTCATGGACGTCTTCCGCAGGGTGGCGGACCTGCTCGGCCCGGTCGCCTGGAGCGTCCTCGAGGAGCCCCCCGGCCTCCGGGATGAGATCGGCCCGCGCGCACGAAAGCAAGGAAAGAGCCCGCCCGCTTCTCGCGGATCCTGATGGGGGCAGCTACGAATTGACTGCCCGGAGCCTGAAGCCGGTGACCACGCCCGGTCTGATCCGAACGGCACCTGATGACGGTGCGTCGGCCCAGGACTTGAGGCGCTGCGCATAGCGGTTCAGCTCGGTCGGGTCGGTGACGGCGCTGGCATAGCCGGTGGCCACCACGCTCCAGCCCAGACGGGTATCAGGGTCGATGGCGTCGACCTCGTAGGCCACGACGACGTCCGGACTGTCCGGGGCCGTGAGCAGGGCCGCCAGTGTCGAGCCGTCCTGAACGCGGACGATGATGTCGCCGTCGTCAAGGAGATGGCTAACGGGCGCACGGCAGGCAGAGCATGGCGGGTGAACACGGTGCGGCCCAGTCCGACGGTTCCGAGCAGCCGGAAGGCCTCCTCGGTGCCGAGCTCTTCCGTTCGCCTCCGGGGCGTAGGGCCGGCAGGAGCGACGGCGGCGCTGCCGACCGGGCGGTTCTCCATCGTTGGCACCCTCCGTCCATGGGACCGGGGCGGGGTCGCGGTGTGCTCTCCAGCGTCCCCGTTCCCGACGCGCCCAGGCATAGGCCGTTCGGTCCCTGCCTGGGCCCACAGGACCCATACCCCGGGCAGACCCACTCGCCAAAACTGGATATGGACCCGAATCAGGAAGCCGTTCATGAGCACTCCTTCTCCCATCCGCATCAATGCCGCGCTGCCGGCCGACTGCCGTTCGCGCTTGATGGAGTTCGCCCGCGAGGTCAACCTCGACGAGGGGACCCGCCTCTTCCACGAGGGGGGTCGTGCGGACCGGTTCTGGATCGTCCGGTCGGGCACCGTGACCCTGGACGTGCACGTTCCCGGTCGACGCGCGGCTGTCATCGAGACCCTCGGGGCCGGGGAGCTGGTCGGCTGCTCGTGGCTGTTCAAGCCCTACACGTGGCGCCTCGGCGCCGAGGCGATGACACCGGTCCGTGCCTACGAGTTCGACGCGGTGGAGGTCCGATCCCTGATGGATTCCGATACCACCTTCGGCTCGGCCCTGGGCCATTGGGTGGGGCAGGTCCTCGCCCATCGGCTACAAGCCGCTCGGATCCGCCTGCTTGATCTGTACGCGCCCTACGGCAGCGGCAGTTTCCTCTGACCCGCGACCGACGGGGGCACGGTGCCGGTGAGGACACCGTCGGCGGCAACGATCGACGCCTCAGAACGGGTGGCCTCGGCGTGACGGGCGGTGGTTCGTCAGGGCCTCCCCGATGACGGCGGGCATCTCGTCCGCGACTTCGGGTGATGCGTCCGTGTCGATGAGGCCCTCCATGCGCAGGGCCAGGGCGAAGCCGAGGGCTGCCGCGGCTTCGGCCACGGCCTGGACGGTGCGGGAGCGCAGTTTGGGCGAAGCACCGAAACGAAACCGGCGAGCCTCCAGTCGTCACCGTTGGCACCCAGTGCGCCGTACTCGGCGTCCACGAGGACGACGGCGGCCTCGACGATACCGTGCAGCACCTGTGGCAGGTCGAGCTCACGGCCGACCGACATGACTGCCTCCAGCAGGCCGTTCAGCCGGTCGCGAGTGCCCCGGACCTCGTCGATGCGGACTTGGCGCTCTTCGAGGAGCCCTCCGGCCATCGGAGGCCGTGCCGGGCGACCACCTCCACGGTGGACCGGCAGGCGCGGACGTCCCTTCCGGTCTCGGCGCTATTGCTCCGTACCGCGGGGCCTGCCCGACTCCGCATGCAGGTGCCGGACATGGGCGTCCGGGCCGGGGAAGAACACCGTGGTACGACCCGTGTCGGACCAGCGCACGTCGTAGGGAGGGGTGCCGTCCTCATGGTGCAGGGCGATGACTTCGCCGTCTCGGCCCGGCTTTCCGACGGTGGGGCCGCCCACGACGATCTGGTCGCCCACCTCGGCGTGCACGCCGGTTCCCGGTACATACGTCTTCATGATCATGCCTTTCTGTGGAACGCGCCCCGGAGGATCCGGGCGGCGATGAACGCCCCGAGACCGGCCGCGGCGGCGAGCCCCGCACCGGACCAACCCACGGGCTCGGTGTCCAGCAGGGACTGGAGTGCGGGCACGTACAGAGCGGCCGTCGCCAGGAGCGCGGAGACCACCACGGAGGCGGGGAGGAAGAGGTTCTGCCTGATGAGCAGTCGGGCGCGCAGGCCCAGGGCCACCCCGAGCTGGGCCGCCAGCAGGGCCAGGAAGAGCACGCTCTGCCAGGGCAGGTCCGTAGCACGTGCGACGATGCCGGCGGCCAGGCTCAAGGTCGTCACAACTGCGGCGAGTACCAGGAGGCGTTGCCACACGCCCGCGGCCAGGATGTGCTGTCCGGGCGGGCGCGGTGGGCGTCGCATGGCCTGCGGAGTGACGGGTTCGGCGCCCATGGCCACGCCCGTCAGCCCGTGGGTGAGGAGGTTGATCCACAGGATCTGTCCTGCCCGCAGAGGCAGGGCCAGGCCGAGCACCGGACCTGCCAGCATCACCAGTATCTCGGCGGCTCCGCCCGCCATGGCGTAGACGAGGAAGCGCCGGATGTTGTCGTAGACGCGGCGGCCTTCCTCTACGGCCTTGACCACGGTGGACAGCTCGTCGTCGGTGAGCACGAGGTCCGCCGCCTGGCGGGCGACCTCGGTTCCGCGGGCACCCATGGCCACACCGATGTCCGCCTGGTGGAGGGCGGGGCCGTCGTTGACGCCGTCCCCGGTCATGGCCGTCACGGCGCCCCGGGCGCGCCATGCGCGGACGATGTCCAGCTTCTGCTGCGGGTCGGTCCGGGCGAAGACACGGATCCGGGTCAGGTCGGTGTCCGGGGCCGCGGCCAGTTCCGGCCCGGTGAGGACCTCACTGGCGGATCCGTCCTCGACGAGGCCGGTACGCACGGCGATGGCACGGGCCGTCGCCGGATGGTCGCCGGTGATCAGGACGGGGGTGATGCCCGCCGCGCGGCATGCTTCCAGGGTCGTGGCGGCCGACGCTTTGGGCGGGTCACTGATGGCGACGAGGCCCAGGAGGCTCAGTCCGTGCTCGGCCTCGGGAGCCGGCCGGTCCCACACGAGTCGCTCGGTTCCTGCCACGGCCAGGACCCGAAAGCCTTGCGCGGCCAGAAGAGCGGCCTGACGGCGGGCCCCGTCCAGAAGCTCCTGCGGTGCGGCAAGCACCTCGGCGGTCAGTACCGCCTCCGGCGCGCCCTTGAGGCATACCAGGACGTTTCCGTCCGGAAGATGGTGCAGTGTGGTCATACGTTTGCGGAGGCTGTCGAAGGGAGCTTCCGCGAACCGGGGACAGTCCCGGTGCAGGGCGGCCTGGTCCGGGCAACCCGCTCTCGCGGCTGCCGCCAGCAGCGCGGCCTCCATCGGATCGCCCACAGCCGTCCACATGTCCGAGCCCTTTCCGGGGGGCCGCAGGCCGGCGTCGTTGCACAGGGCTGCCGTCGTGAGCAGTTCCTGCAGTGGCCGGAGCTGGTCTGCCGCCAGGGGCTGCCCTTCTCGGGTCAGGCTTCCCAGCGGCTCGTAGCCGCTGCCGGTCACATCTGCGGTGCCGGAGGGCGTCCACAGGTGCTGGACCACCATGCGCCCCTCGGTGAGGGTGCCCGTCTTGTCCGTGGCCAGGATGCTCACGGAGCCAAGGGTTTCCACGGCCGGCAGACGGCGGACCAGGGCGTTGCGGGCTGCCATCCGGCGCGCTCCGAGCGCGAGGGCGAGGGTGACCACGGCGGGGAGGGACTCCGGCACTGCGGCGACAGCCAGGCTGATGGAGGTCACGGCCATCGTGCTCCACGGGAGGCCGCGTGCCAGGCCCAGGGCGAAGAACAGCACGCACAGGGCGATGGTGACGGCCGCCAGGATCCGGCCCAGTGATGCGAGGCGACGCTGGAGCGGGGTGAGGTCCCGGCCCGTGTCGAGGAGAGCCGCGATGCGCCCGAGGGCACTCGCCGGCCCCGTGGCGGTCGCGGTAGCGGACCCTCGGCCACGGACGACGACGGTGCCTGCGCTGACCGTGTCGTCCGCCGTCTTGTCCACCGGCTCGGATTCGCCCGTGAGCATGGATTCGTCCACCAGGAGTGCGGATGCCTCGGTCAGGTCGGCGTCTGCGGCGACGATGTCCCCCTCCCCCAGCAGCAGGATGTCGCCCGGCACCACCAGTGCCGCCGGAACCTCGTGCGGGGTGCCGTCGCGCAGCACTCTCGCGTGCGGGGCGGAGAGGGCGGAGAGCGCGGCGACAGCGCGGTCCGCCCGGACTTCCTGCGCCACTCCCACGGTCGTGTTGAAGACGACCACCAGGCCGATGACGACGGCGTCCGGGTGGTCCCCGATCGCTATGGTCAGCACCATGGCCCCGAGGAGCACCATGATCAACGGGTCGCGGAGTTGGGCCAGCACCCGTCGGTGCAGCGGCGTGGACCGTGGGGGTGCGACTTCGTTCCTGCCGTACCGGGCCAGGCGGCGCTCGGCTTCGGCCTGGGTGAGCCCCGGTCCCGCCGGGAAGCCGACAGGCCGCGTGGTGGTCGTACGTATGGTCATGGCGGCGTCATTCGCTCGGCACGGTGATCACAGGGCAGTGCGCACGGTGCAGGAGGCCGTGGACGACGGAACCGAGGCGCATTCCGGTGTATCCGCCGCGACCCCGGCGGCCTACCACCAGGGCCAGGGCATGCTCGGCCGCCCGCGCCAGTTCCTCAACTGGGTGGCCCGTCATGGCCTCGTGGGTGACGTGCACGTCGGGGTACTTGTCCGACAGGCCGGCGGTGGCCTCGGAAAGCAATGCGCGCTGGGCTCGCAGAGCGACTTCCTCGTCGTTCGACATGAAGAGCGGTGGTTGCCGCACGCAGACGACCCGGAGCGCTGCTCCGCGCAGGTCCGCCTCATCGAAGGCGAACGCCAGCGCGGCCGTGGCGGATGCGCTGCCGTCGAGGCCGACGACCACGTAGGGCGGCTGCTGGCTGATGTGCTCCGCGTCACCCACGACGACAACCGGGCAGCTGGCCTGGGCGCTGACGGGGACCACGACGGAGCCCGCGCTGAAGAACTCCGCGGTGCGGCTCAGGTGTCGCGAGCCGAGCACGACCAGCCGGGCCTCCTTGGCCACCCTGCCCAGGACAGGGGCGGGGAACCCGTGGAGCAGGTCGCCGGTGACGTCCACCTCCGGGTGACGGTCGCGTACCCAGTTGCGGGCCTGCTCGAGTCTGTCGGCTCCCGCCCGTCGCAGGTCCACGGGGCCGGTGATGTCGTCGACGTGGTGGGTGTCGTGCTGCGGCGCCACCGCCACCAGGCGCAAGGAAAGCCGACGGCGGTGCGCCTCGTCGGCGGCCCAGGCGAGGGGCAGATGCCAGTCCCTGGCCGGGTCGATTCCGGCGACGATGTCTTTGCCCCTGCGGCCGGTCATGGCCTGCTCCCGAAGTCACTGCCCGTCCGGGGAATGAGGAGGACGGGGCAGTGCGCCTGGTGCAGGACGCTGTGCGTGGACGTGCCCAGGCTGCGGGTGATCCCGAGGGCGCCGGGGACCCGGCGGCCGCCCATGACGAGCAGGTCGGCGTGGCGGGAGGCCTCGACCAGAACGCCGGCCACGGAGATGCTCTTCTCGGCGTCGGCCCGCACCTCGAGGTCGGGGAACTCGTCGCGGACCGCGTCGGTGACGGCACGCAGGGCCTCCGCGTGCCTCCCTGCAATCTCGTCGACGTCGTCGAGCATGCTGACCACCAGGCCTACGAACTGCAGGATGTTCCAGACGTGCAGGAGCCGGAGCGATCCCTTGCGCAGTACGGCTTCGCACGCGGCGTAGCGGGCGTACAGGAGGTCGTGCTCGTCACGGATGGCGGCGAGGACGGTTCCGGTCTCCTCGGCCCCGTCGAGGCCCCGGACAATGACGACCGGGGTCATGGCGGCAGCCGCGACGTCCAGGCCGACCGAGCCGAGCATGAGCGAGTCGAATCCGCCGAGGCCGCGATTGCCCACCACGATGGTGCCGTGCAGGGCACCGGCCCGGTGGAGGGTGCTGACGGCGTCGGCTCGGCTGAACTCCGTGCTCACGCGCAGACCTGGGTACTGGTCGGTAACAGCCTTCGCCGTTTCGTCCAGGAGTTCCCGGCCGTTGGCGCGGACCCGATCGATGATCTCCGCCGACAGGTAGAGGGTCCTGCCGTCGGTGTCGGCCCCGTAGACGATGTGCAGGGGGCGGTCGCGGCGTGCGGCCTCTGCTGCCGCCCACATGGCGGCCGTACGTGCCGCGTTCGAGCCGTCGACGCCAACAACCACTGAACTGGTATCCGGGGTGCGGAAGGTGCTTTCCACGTTTCCTCCCAACCGATAAGCCGACGGGGGACACCACTCACGCTGGCACTGCCGACGCACCCGGGCGAGGGCCGCCCGGGACCGCGATCGGGACCAAAGGTCCCCATCGTCCCGCGCGCCGCCGCTCCGCCCGAGGGCCATGGCCTTCCCGGCCCCTTCTTGTCCGTCCAGGGGCGGAGATCGCCGCGGACGGGGTCGTGGAGCAGGGTGAGAGCGAGGTCGACGAGTCGATGGCGAAGTCGGCCGATGGCCGCTGCGCCCACCCGAGCTGCCTGCCCGGTCCCAGGGTGCCTCGCCCCAGACCGGTCCGACCAAGTTCACCAGGATCTTGCCCGAATGCCGCAGCGGTCACCGGCTACCCGATGTTCCCGTTAGAACTACCGGCCGAGGAGCAGACCCAGCCGTGAGCCGGAATGCAGGAGACGTCAGACTGTTCCAGTATGGGAGCCGGGTCGGACGTGTCGCTGTCACGGAGGTGAATACGTTGATCTCGCCCGGGCGGCGCCGGGCCAGTGGAGCTGGACGAGACCTTCGGCCGCACGGACCAGTTCCCGGGTGGGCCACGGGTACGTCATGCGCCGTTCCGGCCTATTCGGATGCCGGGCCGTACTCCCCTCGGGGTGAGGGCTGAAGACAGCAGCGCGTCCCTGGCCGACCGGTGGCCTCACGATCACCGTACTTGAGGCCCGAGCAGCCACAGCACCAGGCTGAGAACGGCCTCCGGCAGCCAGCGCGAGAGGACAGCGGGCATGGCAATGCCTCATCCGATCAACGGTCGGCACGATCGTCAGGACTCGAAGCTCTCCCAGGCCGCGGCCACGGTCGGGATTGACCTCAGCGCGTGGGATCAGGGCCCGGTCTCCTCAGGCTGCGGTGAGCGGGGCCGTGCCCAGCACGTGGTGCGCGAGGTATGGGCCGGCGCGGCCTCCAGGGCACCGCGATGAGTACGGCCGCGACTCCGTCCCCCTCCACAGCCGAGACTACCGACGGTGCGGGGGGATCGGGGAGTGCCTCCGGACCGTCGATCCTCACCCTGACGATGAATCCCGCAATCGATCTCTGCTGGGAGGTCGATCGCCTGGAGGGCATCGGAAAGAACCGTGCGCGGGTCAGGTCGGTGGCCGTCGGGGGCGGAGGGATCAATGTCGCCCGTCATGTCGTACGGCTCGGAGGACGAGCCACCGCCTTCCACACCGCCGGAGGCGAGGTCGGCTTGCGCCTGAACCGACTGCTGGACGAAGAGGGCATCGACCACGTCGCCGTCGACATCGACGACGAAACCCGCGAAGCACTCGTGCTCTTCGAAACGCAATCGCACCGCAGTTTCCACATCGTGCCGCCCGGCCCGCGCCTGCACCGGCGCGAGGGAGAGCGGTGCCTGGATGTGCTGGAGCGGTTCGTGGCCGGCAGTCCCTCGTACGTCGTCGCCAGCGGCAGCCTGCCCGCCGGACTGCCGGACGACTTCTACGCGACCGTCGCCCGCCGGGTCAGGAGAGCCGGATCCCGGCTGATCCTCGACACCTCCGGGCCGGCGCTCCCGGCAGCGCTCGCCGAGGGCGTGTTCCTGTTCAGGTGCAACCGAACCGAGGCCGAGAGCCTGACCGGCCACCCCGTCAGCGGCTTCGACGACGCCCGATCCCTCAACGAACGCCTCCTCACCACGGGGGCCGCCGAGATCGCCGTCACCACCCTCGGAGCGCTGGGCGCGCTGTGCTCGACCGCGCACGGCCACACCGAACTCCACGCACCGCCGCTGCCCGGTGAGCCCCTGAGCGACGCCGGAGCAGGAGACAGCATGGTCGCCGCCCTCACCACGCGGCTGGCCGCCGGCGAGGACCCCGTCAGCGCCTGCGCGCTGGGGGTGGCCACGGCCGCCGCGGCGATGCTCACCCCCAGCACCGAACCGTTCGACGCGGAGGTGGCACGGTCCCTGCGCTCGCAGGTGCGGACCGCCCGCCGCGGCTGAGCAGGGTCTCGCAGCCGGATCCCGGGACTACCCGAAGGGCACGACGGCGACCGGTGCGGCGCAGCTCCAGCCGGTGAGCCGTTCGGTAGCGGGGATCTGGGCGGTCAGGGCCAGGGCGGCTTCGACGGGCAGGGCCTGGGCGAGGTCGACGCGTTCGTCTCCGACGAGCTGGCGGCCGAGGGCGGCGAGGACCGTGCGGACGGATTCCTCGGCGCGTTCGCGGGTGGGGTAGGCGCCTTCGTAGCGCACGCGTTCCAGCATCTGCTCGAACGTCATGGCGGGCTGGGCCTGGTGCGGTCGAGGCTGGTCGTACTGGGTGCTGCGGTTGCCTTTCTCGTCGCTGGTTCGGTGTCCGGCCGGTGGCGCCGGCCGGTCAGGTGGGCTGGGGGTGGCCGAAGAGGAGGTCGTAGCCGGGCGGGAGCTGGAGCAGGACGTCCCGCATCAGGGTGTCTCCGGCTGCGGCGGCCACGGTGGAAAGGACCGCGCCGATGTCCCACAGGGCCGTTTTCTCGGTGGCGCCTTCGATCCAGGCTGCGGTGGCCCGGACGAAGCGTTCGGGGGAGAGCGGCTCCGCGGCCTGCAGGGGGTTGAGGAGGATCAGGGCGTAGGTCTCGGGGAGCCGGGCGGCGAGCTCGGCCCGCACGGTGCCGACCAGGTGGGCGCCCAGCAGGGCGAGGACGACGCGGGCTGCGCGTTCGGCTTCCTCCCGGGTCCGGTACTCGCCGCGTTCCTGGACGTGGTCCAGGAACGCTTCCCGGCGCATCGACATCTCACATCACCTCCGCGGGAGGGGTGAAAGGGGGTAAGGGGTGCGGAGGACGGGGTGCCGGAGGGGGATCGGGTTCCCCGTCCTCCGCCGCCGGTGCCGGCCGGTTCAGCCGGAGATCTGCTTGCGGCCCGCGTCGCCGCCGATGGCGATCTTCCGCGGCTTGGCGCGCTCGGCGATCGGAATCCGCAGGGTCAGGACACCCGCGTCGTAGTCGGCCTCGATGCGCTCGGTGTCGAGCGTGTCGGCCAGCATGATCTGACGGGAGAAGACACCGAGAGGGCGCTCGGAGAGCTCCATCTGCACGCCGTCGGACTTCTCCACGGGCCGGCGCTCGGCCTTCACGGTCAGCATGTTCCGCTCGACGTCGATGTCGATCGCCTCGGTGCTCACACCGGGCAGGTCGAAGGCGATCACGTACGCGTCGCCGTCGCGGTAGGCGTCCATGGGCATGACGGACGGCTTCGACCACGTGCCCGACGTACCCGAAAGCTGCTGGACAATCCGGTCCATCTCGCGGAACGGGTCAGTGCGCATCAACATCGCGAAACACCTCCAGTTGGTTCAGGCAGGAACTGCCAATGCGCTTCAACGTGCTTCCGTTGTAACATGTCATCGAAACGATGACAAGCAAGCAGTCATCTGGAGGATGACAGACCACGGAGACCGCCATGACCGAGGCCGCAGAGCCGACTGCACCCGTCACCTTCCTGGCCGCCGCCGCGGCACTGGAGACCATCAACCAGGCCGTCAAGGACGCGCAGCAAGCTTCCACAAGCACGTCGGCAGCGGCACCGGCCGCGGGCCCGCACCCGGCCCTGGCCTCACTGCTGATGCTCCGCGAGGTCCGCGAGCAGCTCGCCGGCTGGGAAACCGGCCTGATCGAAACCGCCCGCGGCCAGGGCGCCAGCTGGGCCGACCTCGCCGGCCCCCTCGGAGTCGCCAGCCGCCAGGCCGCAGAACGCCGCTACCTCCGAATGCGCCCCGGCAAAGCCGGAAGCACCGGCGAGGAACGCGTCCAGGCCACCCGTGACACCCGGGCCGCCGACCGCAGAGTGGACGCCTGGGCCCGCGACAGCGCCGCCGACCTGCGCCGCCTCGCCGGCCAGATCACCGCCCTGGCCGGCCTGCCCGCCGGCGCCGAGGGCGCCATCGGCGACCTGAACCAGGCCCTCGCCCACAACGACACCGCCCGCCTCGTGCGCCCCCTGGCCGACACCCGGCCCCACCTGCGGCCCGAGGACGCCGAGCTCGCCGAACGCATCGACGCCCTCACCCGCCACACGGACCAGCTTCGCCGGGACACCCGCGACCAGCGCAGCACGTGATCCGCAATCGATACGGCGCGGTCCCGGCCCGGACCAGTCACCGCCCGCTCTCCGGGCGCCTGCCCTGCCCTTGCGCGGCGGTCGCGACGGCCACAGGCTGCTGGTAGGCGCCCTGGCCGAGTGGACCCGCTGTCGGATCGGGGAGGTGAACGGGCATGCGGCACCCGCGGAAGCACGAGCCGCGCGACGGGGGCAAGGAGCGCAGCACGGTGGTCCTGGACGTGCGGGGCATGGTCCGGGCCACTCAGCAGAACACCGTCGCTGCCGTGCTGGGCCGCCGGCCGGGTGTGCTGGACGTCGAGGTGAACGCGGTCGCGCAGTCGGCCACGGTCGTCTTCGACCCCCGCCGGACCTCCTTGGCCGAGCTGCGCGGCTGGGTCACCGAGTGCGGCTACCACTGCGCGGGCCAGTCGGTGCCGTCCCACATCTGCGACCCGATGGAGGAGCCGGATCCGCCCGGAGTGGTGGAAGTGGTGGAAGCGACCGAAGCCGTACCGTCCGCGCACGCGGGGCACGGGCCGGAGGGCGGACCGTCGCCTGACGAGGAGACGGGCCACGGAGCCCATCGCGGCCATGCGGGGATGTCGATGGCGGCCATGGTGGCCGACATGCGCAACCGCTTCCTCGTCGCGCTGGTCTTCTCCATTCCGATCGTGGTCTGGTCCCCGATCGGCGAGGAGGTCTTCGGCTGGCACGTGCCCGTGCCGTTCGGGCTCCGTCAGGACGTGTGGGCGCTCCTGCTGAGCCTGCCGGTGGTCTTCTACTCGTGCTCGATCTTCTTCGTCGGCGCCGTCCGGGCCCTGCGCGCCCGGACCCTGGACATGATGGTGCTGGTCGCGGTCGCCATCGGCGCGGGCTGGCTGTACTCCCTGGTCATCACGCTCACGGGCGGCGGAGAGGTCTTCTACGAGGCCGCCACCGTACTGGCGTCCTTCGTGCTGCTCGGCCACTGGTTCGAGATGCGCGCCCGCGGCGGCGCCAACGACGCCGTCCGTGCGCTGCTGGACCTCGCCCCGCCCAAGGCGCTCGTCCTACGGGACGGGGAAACGGTCGAAGTCGCCACCTCCGAGGTGGTCGTCGGGGACCTGCTGCTCGTCCGCCCAGGGACGAAGATCGCCACGGACGGGGTCGTGGAGGACGGCGAGAGCGAGGTCGACGAGTCGACGGTGACCGGGGAGAGCCTGCCGGTGCACAAAGCACCGGGCTCCGCCGTAGTCGGCGCCACCCTGAACACCAACGGAACCCTCCGGATACGGGCGACCAAAGTGGGCGCCGACACGGCACTGGCCCAGATCGTCAAGCTGGTCCAGGAGGCCCAGAACTCCAAGGCCCCCGGCCAGCGGCTCGCCGACCGGGCCGCGTTCTGGCTGGTCTTCGTCGCCCTCGTCGGCGGAGGACTCACCCTCGCCGTCTGGCTCCTGGCCACCGACCGGCCCTTCAGCAGCGCGATGCTGTTCGCGATCACCGTGGTCGTCATCACCTGCCCGGACGCTCTCGGCCTGGCCACTCCCACCGCGATCATGGTCGGCACCGGGCTGGGAGCCAAGCGAGGGGTCCTGTTCAAGAACGCGATGGCCCTGGAGGCGTCCGCCGGCATCCAGACCGTGGTCATGGACAAGACCGGCACCCTCACCAAGGGCGAACCGGAGGTCACCGAGGTGATCACCGCACCCGGCAGTGACGGACACGAGGTCCTGCGCCTGGTCGCGGCGGTCGAGCGGGAATCCGAGCACCCGCTGGCCGAGGCGGTCGTGCGCCACGCAGAATCGCGGGGCGTGGAGCAGGTGCGGGCCCGGCGGTTCGAGAACGTGCCCGGTCACGGGGCGACCGCCGTGGTGGACGGCCACCGGGTCGCCGTGGGCAACCTCCGGCTGGCCGAACGCGAGGGCGTGTTCCTCGGTCCGCTCGCCGCCCGGCGGGACGAGCTGGCAGCCACCGGCCGTACCGTCGTCATCGCCGCCGTCGACGGCCTGGCCGCCGCCCTGATCGCCATCGCCGACGCGCCGCGGGAGACCTCCGCGTCCGCCGTACGCGAACTCCACGCGCTCGGCGTCGAGGTCGTCATGCTCACCGGCGACAACCGGGCCACCGCCGAGCGGATCGCGCAGCAGTTGGGCATCGACACCGTCATCGCCGAGGTCCTGCCCGGCGACAAGGCAGCCACGATCGCAGAGCTCCAGCGCGGCGGCCGCAAGGTCGCCATGGTCGGCGACGGAGTCAACGACGCCCCCGCCCTCGCCCAGGCCGACCTCGGCATCGCCATCGGCGCAGGCACCGACGTCGCCATCGAGACCGCCGACCTCGTCCTGATGCGCTCCGACCCTCTCGACGTCCCCACCGCCCTGCGTATCGGCCGGGGCACGCTGCGCAAGATGCGCCAGAACCTCGGCTGGGCCATCGGCTACAACGCCATCGCCCTGCCCATCGCCGCCGGCGTCTTCGAGCCCGCCACGGGCCTCATCCTCCGCCCCGAGATCGCCGCCCTGTCCATGTCCGGATCCAGCGTCATCGTCGCCGTCAACGCCCTCGCCCTCAAGCGCCTCCACCTGCCCGGTTCGACCCCTCCGGCCCCAGCCGACGCAGACGATCGCCAGGCCGGTTAGCCGAGCCCATGCCGTGCTGCGCCAGGCGCGGGTGCGTCCTACGGTGGGAAATGTGACCCGTCACGAGCCCCGCACACAGCCGCAGCCGCAGCCGCGGCCAGTGCCGCGGCTCGGAGCGCTGCTCGTCCTCGCTCTCCTGATCGGGTTGCTCGGGATGCACGGTCTCGGCACCTCCGCCGCGCTGCCGGCGACGGGTGTGACGGTGCACGTGTCCCACCACGCGGCGGCCGCCGGCCCGCTGTATCCGTGCGGCGACGACGGGCAGCGGGGGCCGGTCCCGGACGCCGGTCATGCGGACCAGATGTGCGCTTCCCCGGCCCTGCCCGGTGCCCCCGGCGTCGCCGCACCGGATACCACGCCTCTCAGCAGCATGCCCGGCAGCCTCGTGTTTACCCAGCCTGCACCGTCGCTCTCACCGGTCCACCAGCCCGCCGGAGGGCGGGCGCCGCCCTCGCTCGCCGATCTCCAGGTCCTGCGGACGTAGGGACTCCTCCCGTGGCACGCGCCCGAGCGCGTCGCCCACGGAGAGCCAGCCCCTCCCGCATCCGAATCACTGGAGCTCAGCGACATGAACACGAACCGATCCCGGCCGCGCCGGGCTGCCCTGGCGGCCACCGCGGTCGCCGCCGGACTGGTCCTTGCCGCGTGCGGCGGCGACAACACCACGAACACGGCCGGCAGTGCTCCGGCCACCGCGACCGCCCCGGCGCCGTCGGAGGCCGACCGGCACAACGAGGCGGACGTCGCCTTCGCGCAGGGGATGATCCCTCACCACCGCCAAGCCATCCTGATGTCCGACATGGTCGCCGCCCACGGCGCATCCCCCGACGTCAAGGCACTCGCAGAAAAGATCAAGAAGGCGCAGGCCCCGGAGATCGAGACCATGACCGGCTGGCTCAAGGCGTGGGGCGAGAAGGTCCCCACCGGCGTCGGCATGGACGGCATGGACCACGGCGACGAATCCGGCATGCCCGGGATGATGGACGACCAGGACATGGATCGGCTGGGCAAGGCCAGGGGCAACGTCTTCGACACCATGTTCCTGACCATGATGATCGACCACCACGAAGGCGCCATTGCCATGGCCAACACGGAGAAGCAGCAGGGCGTCTACGGCCCCGCCAAGGCCCTGGCCGACGACATCATCACCTCCCAGACAGCCGAAATCACCCAGATGCGCAGCATGCTCAAGACAGGCTGACAGCGGCAGGGCGGCGCCCTCGCCGCCCTGCCCCGACAGAACTCGGATCCGCCCCGGAAACGCTCTCCTCCAGCGCGGGCCAAATCATGCTCAAGGCCGGCCTGTGCCCGATGCCCGACAAGGGCCGGCACCTACTTTGTCCAGACATGAGTGTCGATCGTGACTGCGAATCCGAGGTGGTCCTCGCGCGGCGCCGAATGGTGCGTGCGGGGTTGAGCGGAGCCCTGGCGTTAGGGGTCGGGCTGGCGTTCGGGCCGTCAGCAGCCTCAGGCGCACGGGCCGGGGAGGCAGCTGTCCGCAGGCCGCGGCCTGCCGGGCCCCGGCAGGCGTGGGGCGAGCTGGAGGCGGGAAACCGGCGCTGGCGGACGTTCCACGAGAGGCATCCGGACCGCGCCGGGCATGTGCGCCGGGCGCTGGTGGGCGGGCAGCATCCGTTCGCCGTGGTGCTCGGGTGCGTGGACTCGCGCGTGCCGCCGGAGTTGGTCTTCGACCAGGGGCTGGGCGATCTGCTGACCGTTCGGTCGGCGGGCGAAGTCCTGGACGAGGCAGTCCTGGGCACCATCGCCTACGGCGTGCTGGAACTGGGTGTCCCGCTGATCGTCGTCCTGGGGCATCAGGGGCGCGGGGCGGTCGCTGCGGCCGTGCACGCCGAGGCCGGCGGCGAACTCCCGGCGCACATCCGCTACCTGGCGGACCGGATCCGGCCGGCGATCGACCACCGGCTTCAGGGCGACGCCCGGATCGACGCGGCGGTCACCGAGAACGTCCGCCGGGTCCGGGCGCGCCTTGCCGCCGAGCCGGATCTCGCCGCCCGGATCGCCGACGGTTGCCTGGCCGTAGTCGGCACCCGCTACGAGCTGACCAGCCAGTTGGTGCGCAAGGTGCCCTGATCAGCCTGGGCCGGTGAACTTCCCAACGGACCCGCACCAGCTAGACTTGCAGAGTTATGCAATTTACTAGTTCTGGATATGGTGGACGGGGGTCCCGGTGTGGCCGGGTTCGAGGAAGCGGCGCTGGAACGGGTCCGCGTGGCGCGGGCTCGTCTCCAGGCTGCACAGGAGGCTGACGATGCCTTCGAGGTGGCGCAGGCGGCAGAGGAGCTGGAGGACGCATTGCGCGTGGCCCACGATCACGGCATGGCCACCGACGCAGGAGACGGCCGGTGAACCAGACAGTGGCACCGGCGTGTCCGAGGCGTCGGTGATGGCCCGGCACCCCAACGGCCGGCCTGCCGTCGAGGTGCTCAAGCACGTGTGGACGGTGCCGCTGGTGCCGGGTTCCGTGCGGGCCGCGCGCGAGCGCAGCGAACGGTCCCTCGTCTCCTTCGGGCTTGAGAGCTCCAGCGCCCTCTTCGGCGCCGTGCTCCTGGTGGTCAGCGAACTGGTGACCAACGCCGTCCGGCACGCTCAGGACTCCCCGGATGCGGAGGTGACTCTCCACATGGCCGAGCACCTGCTCGTGGTCTCGGTCGAGGACCTGGACCCGCGCCCGATAGCGCTGGCCGACGCCGGCCAGACCTCCGGGCAGGGGCTACGCACGGTGGCTGACCTGGCGCGCACGTTCGGCGGCGACATCCGTATCCAGCCTTCCTCCGGCGGGCACGGCAAAACGGTGGTCGTCCGCTTCATCCTGCCGGAAGGCACACCATGACCAGCAGGAGCCAAAAGGCCGTACAGCTGTACAAGATCACCTACCTCGGAACCGGCCCTGAGTCGGAGGTTCGCACGGTCGAGGCCGGCGAAGTCGCGGCCGCCATCGAGTACGCCGGCGAACACGGCATGCAGGTCCGCATCCGCCCGTGCCGCCACCCGGTCGAGAAGCCGAGCACGAAGGAGGAAGGTGCGTCATGACGGACAACCTGCCCGAGAAGGACACGGCGACGGAGCACGAGAAGTGGAAGGAGAAGGGCGTTGCGATGCGGGCCTTCTTCTACATCTTCGGCACGCACGTGTTCGCCGGGTTCATCTGGTTGCTGTTCTACTTGGGGCAGCACGCCCAGAAGTGAGGGGGACCGGAGTGGGCCCGAACGCCTGCGGCGCGGTTCGGCATATGAGGGAGCGGCCGTCTTCCGGTGTCAGAAGCACGTTGAACCCGCACTGACGGAAGACGGCCGCGTACGTGGGGCGCGGTCCCCGCAGGGCCGGCACCTTTCAGGCGTGGCGGCTGGCCTTGAGGTCGGCCAGTAGTTCGGCCTGGCCCTCCAGAACGCCGGAGAGGATGCTTCGGGCGACCCGCAGGAGATCGACGATCTCGGGGTCGGTGAGCGCGTAGTACACGCTCGAGCCCTCCCGGCGGGTCACCACCAGGTTGGACTTGCGCAGCACGGCCAGCTGCTGGGAGAGGCTCGCGGCCTCCACCCCGACCTCGGGCAGCATCTCGGCGACCGCGTGCTCGCGCTCGGCCAGGAGTTCCAGGACGCGGATGCGGACCGGGTGCCCCAGCGTTTTGAAGAACTCCGCCTTCAGCTGGTACAGCGGTGTACTCACCTGGGTACCCCTGTCGTGACTGCCCATCTCATCCACCCGGAACCGTTCCTTCGTAGAGGCATCCGTTCGCCCCTCTTCACACCTTGCGACCTCCACAATTGCAGATCCTTGCAACTCGTGGACCCGGCGGGGCACCGTCGTGACGTTCGGCACGCCGGGGCGGGGCCTTCGCCGGTCAGGCCTTCTTGAGGAACTCGGTCTTCAGGACCAGGCCCTTGACCTTCTTGGTGTTGCACTCGACCTCGCCGGGGCGAGAGGTGAGGCGGATGTTCTTGACCAGGGTGCCGCGCTTGAGGGTCTCGGAGGTGCCCTTGACCTTCAGGTCCTTGGTCAGAGTGACCGAGTCCCCGTCCTCCAGGACGGTGCCGTTGGAGTCCTTGAAGATGATGTCGCCCATGGCGGTGGTGTCCTTCGTCGCTGTTCGTGTGGATGGTGGTGCTGTCTCAGGTGAGGGCGGGTGCCTCGGGAGAGTGCGAGGTGGGCCAGTCGTCGGTGGTCCACTGCTTGACCGTGCCCGGGGCACCGTGGGCGGCCAGGGCGCCGGCGAGGTCGCAGTGGACGGGCATGGGCGGGCAGGTCGCGTCGGGGACGAGCGAGCCGTCCGCGGGGATCGCGGCGAGCTCGAGCCGGCGTCCACTCTCGGCGAGGCGGCGGGCGGCCTGGGCGACGGCGATCTGCCCGCCGGCCGACCAACCCAGCAGACCAGTCAGGTCCAGGATGACCGGTCCGGTGCCCCGGGCGAGCGCCCAGCCGATCGCTCCGGTGAACCGGTCGGTGGCGTCCGCGCCGAGGTACCCGGCCAGGGACAGCACGCCCAGGTCCTGGCGAGTGGTGTAGCGCCATTCGATCGTCATCGTCAGCTCCTCGGCTTTACAGGGGAAGGGTGATCCAGATGGCCTTGCCACGCCCGTCCGTATCCGCCCGTACGACGGCGGTGCCGCCGAGCTCCATCGTCATCTCCACCACCATCGCCAAGCCGCTGCCCGGGGCGGTGGCGAGCGCCCCGAACAGGGCGGGGTGGTAGGGGTGGCGGTCGTGGACGGCGAACGCGAATCCTCCCGGCCCGTGCGCGTAGGTGACCGTGATCATCGGGGACGTCACGGCGGCATGACGGACCGCGTTGGTCACCAGCTCGGCCACGATCAGCAGCGCCGGCCCGACGCTCGGATGGCGAAGGCCCACCCCGCACTCCACCAGGACCAGCTCCGTGGTCTCGCGGGCGATGCGGACGGCGGCCCCCATGGCCGGCACGTCCAGCACGTGCCGGTGGGGCATCGCCTCGACCTGGACAGTCACCGGCCCACCCCGTTCACGGTGCGGGCCAGGCGGAACCCGGACACGGAATGCGGGTGCAGGCGCAGCAGGGTGTCATGGGGGCCGTGGGCCCAGCCGGGCAGGGTGCGCCGGTAGTGGGCGGCCTCGTCTGGGTCGGCGATGACATCGGCCGGGCCGTGGGCGCTGACCGTCCAGCCGGTGCCGGCTGGGCTGCGGATCTCGTCGACCTGGTAGGTCAGCAGCGCCCGGCCGGGGATGGTGGCGGCTTGTACGGGGGCCCGGACGACGAGGCGTCCGTACTCCATCACGTGTGTGGCGGGGCGGACGACGGCCACCTCCCGCTGGATGTAGACGAGTCGGCCTTGGGCGGAGCCCTCGAGGAGCCAGAGAGCCTCGGTGCCGGAGACCTCGATCATGCGGAGGTCGGCGGGGACGGTCATCGTGCGGCCTTCCGGATGCGGTGCGGTCGGTGGTGCGTACGGGGCAGCAGTCCTGCCCGCTCCAAGTGCTTGCGGGCGCCGGCGATCGCCTCGGGGGTGGTGGCGTACTCACGGCCCTCCAGGCGCAGCAGGTCCAGGGCGCCGACGGCGTCCAGGGCCTGGCGCTGGCCGGGCCGGATACCGGAGGTCATGACGGCGATGCCGCGCCGGTTCAGCTTCTCGACCGCGTCTTTCAGGACGAGGGCGCCGGTGGCGTCCAGGGTGGTCACCCTCGCCATGCGCAGGATCACCACCTTCACGTCGGAGACCTCGGAGAGTTCGAGGAGGAAGCGGTGGGCGCCGGCGAAGAAGAGCGGTCCGTCGATGCGGTAGGCCACGATGTACTCGGCGAGCAGGGCGTGTTCCTCGTCGCTGTGCTCGCCAGGCAGGTCCGGGCGGAAGTCGACCTGCTCCATCCGGGCCTGGTTCGCCACCGCCTTCAAGGCGAGGGCTCCCGCGACGACGAGGCCGATGATCACCGCGTACACGAGGTCGAGAACCAGGGTGGCCGCGGCGGTCAGGACGAGCACGACGGCATCCGAGCGGGTCGCCTTCGCCATCGCGCGCAGCGATCCGACCTCGACCATGCGGATCGCCGTCGCCAGAAGCACGCCGGCCAGCGCGGCGAGAGGGATCTTCGACACCAAGGGGGCGGCGGCGAACACGATCACCGCGAGCACCGCGGCGTGGGTGAGCGCGGCCAGCCGGGAGGAGGCGCCGGTGCGGACGTTGACCGCCGTGCGGGCGATCGCGGCGGTGGCCGGCACACCGCCGAACAGCGGAGCCGCGAGGTTGGCGATGCCCTGCCCGAACAGTTCCTTGTCCGGATCGTGCTTCTGGCCCACCGTCATCCCGTCCGCCACGGTCGCCGACAGCAGGGACTCCAGCGCGGCGAGCGCCGCGACTGCGACCGCCGGGGCCAGCAGCGAGCCGAACTCGGAAGCCTTGAGGAAGGCCAGGGACGGAGCGGGGAGCCCGGAGGGAAGGTCACCGATCGGGGCCGCCTCGTCAAGACGGAAGACCTGCGCGATCACGGTCGCGGCGATGACCGCGACGATCGAGAAGGGGACCGTCGGCTTCCACCTCGCCCCGGCCAGCATCACTGCCGCGACACCCACCGAGAGGCCGATCGCCGTCCAGTTCGGGAAGGCCACGAACTCCACGAGCGCCCGCCACGCCACGAGCAGGACCTTCTCGCCCTCCGGCTTGGCGACCCCGAGGGCATTGGGTATCTGCTGGAGGCCGATCACGCACGCGATCCCCAGGGTGAAGCCCTCCACCACCGGTGCCGGCACGTACCGCATGTATTGCCCGGCCCGCAGCAGGGCGAGACCGATCAGGAGCACGCCGGCCATCAGCCCGACGGCCAGGACACCGCCAGGCCCGTACTGGGCGATGATCGGCACCAGGACGACGGTCATCGCACCGGTCGGTCCGGACACCTGGAGGTTCGACCCGCCGAACAGGGCGGCGAGCGCGCCCGCGACCACAGCGGTGGCCAGCCCCGCCTCCGCGCCCAGACCGGAGGAGACCCCGAACCCTAGCGCGAGGGGAAGGGCGACGATCGCCACCGCGAGCCCGGCCAGCAGGTCCCGGCGGGGGCTGCGGGCCATGACGGCCCAGTCGGCCCGGGCGGGCAGAACGCAGCGGACCCGGCCGAGCACGGCGGTCAGGGCGGTATTCACGCTCACGAGGCCGGGACCTCGGACTCGCGCAGTTCCTCCAGCAGCTCGCTCTGCCCCGTCAGGACCTCGGTCAGGATCCGCCGCGCCGCCAGCATCAACTGAGCGACGTCCCCGCCGGCCAGTGCGTAGACGACGGTAGCGCCGTTACGGGTCGAGGCAACGATCCCCGAGCGGCGTAGGACCGCGAGCTGCTGGGACAAGGCGCAGGGCTCGACCTCGATCGCGGCCAGCAGGTCCCGCACCGGCATCGGCCCGTCCTGCAGGAGCTCCAAAACCCTTATCCGCACCGGGTGCCCGAGCATCCGGAAGAACTCGGCCTTCGCCTGATACAGCGGAACCGGCACGGTCTCGCACCCTTCTCACCACCCCGAACGGGGCATACGCCTGGCGCCGTGCCCGCGGCTACCTACTGACACAGCAATCACAGCATCTATTAAATTGCAGATTTCTGCAATTTACAGATCCTGCGATCCGCACCCGCTGCGGGTGCACTGCACAGAAGGGACCTCGCCGCAACGTCCGGCGGCAGAGCCGCTTCGGCACTTGCAGACACGCCCGTGAAGTTCAGGCCAGGGACGCGGCGGCCCGGCGGGCGGGCGCTCTGCACGCCCGATTGGGTTCTTCTGGAGCGCCAAGTCGAGCTCCCGGAAGAAGAAATATCCTCCCGTCACCGGCTCCTGGCCTTCGTCCCTCGACGAGCTTCATCGCAGGCCAAGGAGGCCACGGAGGATCATCCGGAGCGTCGCGCCGGAACCCCCGATGGACACGGCGACGGCGACACCAGCGATGTTGGCGAGGCCCACCGTTCCGGAGACGGCAGCGATCAGCGCCCAGAAGTGAGCGACTGTCGAACCCTTCTCGTCACACCTGCCACGCACCACGTCCACCGCAGGGCGGACCTACGCATCCGGACCAGTCCGAACCAGCCGGAGAAGACCGGGCCGGCCACGACGAGCTGGGTGAAGATCAGCGCAAGCTGGGTCCCACCCATGGGGCCGGGTTGGAAGGTGATGCCCCGAGCCATTTGGCGATGCAAGAGCGCCGATGCCGCCTCACTCGCGGGCCGTCGGCCTTGGGAAGCACTGCCGTGGCTGCACGCACCGGTCAGCGAGGAAAGCTACAGAGCTGCGGCGGTCACCCGCCGGCCCACCTCGTTCACCGCCACGCGCTCCCCGGACAAGCAACTCCTCTTCCAGCTCTACCCCGACGGCACTGGCATCAGCGTCCACATCACACCCGCCCCGCTACGGACGGCCACCTCACAGGCCACGCAGTCCGATGAATCAGTCGGTGCCCTGGTGCGTACCACCTGACCCACCTCGCCGAAGCCGACAGCGTTCAAGACGTGACCGACGTCGTTGCCGACCAGGTCGTGCCCGCCTTCGAGCCCCAGGGCCTGGTCCTCATGAGTGCCGACGAAGGCCGCCTGCACGTCATCGGCCACCGCGGCTACAGCACGGAGTTCATCAACCGCTTCGACGGTACGCCCCTGACCTCCCGTACCCCGACCGCGCACGCGAGGGCCACGGGCGACGCCGTCTCCTTCCCCGACTCCGCCGACTTCCGGCGCACCTACCCCGACGCACCCCGCTCCGCCTCCGGGAACGCCTGGGCCTTCCTACCCCTCACCGTCTCCGGCCACAGCATCGGCTCCCTCGTCCTCTCCTACGACCAGCCCCGCCCCTTCCCACCAACCGAACCTGCTCTCCTCGCCTCCCTCGCCGGACTGATCGCCCAAGCCCTGGACCGCGCCCGCCTCTACGACGCCCAGCACACCCTCGCCCACACCGTCCAGACCGGCCTGCTGCCCCCGCCCTGCCCCACGTCCCCGGCCTTGACGTCGCCGCCCGCTACCAGTCGGCCGGCCACGGCATGGCTATCGGCGGCTACCTCTACGACCTCATCCACACTCCCACCGCCACCACAGCGGCGATCGGCGACGTCCAAGGCCACAACACCGCCGTCTTCCTGATGGGGCAGGTCCGCACCGCTGTCCAGGCGCACGCCACCGCAAGCGCCTCCCCCGGAGACCTGCTCGCCCGCACCAACCGCCTCCTGACCGACCTCGACGCCAGACTGTTCACCAGCAGCCTGATCGCCCAGCTCGACCTCGCCCATCACCGCGCCCGTCTCGCCACCGCTGGACACCCGCCACCCCTGCTCCGCCACCCCGACGGCCGGACCGAATTCCTGAGGCTGCCCCCCGAACTCGTTCTGGGCATCGACCCCGAGGCCGACTACCCCACCACCGAAATCACACTTCCGCCCGGCTCCGTACTCCTCGTGTACAGCGATACCGACGGATCTCAATCGGGCGCCCCTCGACTCGGGTCCGTGACCTATCCGAACTGTTCACACACAAGACGTGACGACCGTCGCGCACAGTAGTCATGTAGTACGTTGCAGCGCCCTGTGCGCCCTTGCGACGCAGGCGGGCGCACTTGACAGCCTGCGGTTGTCGGCGGCTCCCCATGCCGAATCGGTCGACGCGCACACAAGTGGCACGCACACGGAGAATGAAGCATGGATCCGTTGCCGGGAGCACCGTGCTCTCTGCCCTGCGGAACGGCGGTGGCCCCGGCTCCTTCACGAAGGTGGTTGCGATGCCGACGTGGCGACTGCGGGACTTCCACGACGACGACCTGGACCGCGCCATCCAGATCTGGGACCAGAACCAGCAAGCGGACGAGGCCCCTGCCGTCTTCCCCGTTTCGGAAGTCGTGACCGCAGCCAGGGCCGGAGGACCCGCCGTGGTGGCGGTGGTCGGCGACGAGCTGGTGGGTGTCGCCGTGGCGCAGGCCTGTGGCGAGCGGGGTTGGATCATGGTGGTGGCTCTGGCCGGGACGTGGCGCAACCGCGGAATCGGGAGTTCCTTGATCGCCGAGCTTGAACGGCGCCTGCGGTCGCTGGGAGCCCGCCGGATCGGCGCGCTTCTCGCGCCGGGGGCGACGGGAACCGCAGCATTGGAGAATTCCGGATACCGCCCCCGGGCCGGGCTCGTCTTCTACGAGAAGGTCGAACACCTCGGTGCAAGCGACGCCGGCCTCCTGGCGGAACTCGGGGGAAGGATGCTTCCGGAGGGTCTGTGGGACAGCCTCGCCGGAATGGAGCGGGAGAAAGAGGCCATCGAGCGGCGGATCGTGCTACCACTGGCACAGTCCGTGCTGGCCGAGCAGTACGGAGTGAGGCCGCCGAAGGCGGTCATCCTCTTCGGACCGCCGGGCACGGGCAAGACCAGCTTCGCCCGAGCGGTCGCCTCGCGGCTGCGGTGGCCCTTCGTGGAACTCTTCCCCTCCCGGCTTGCCTCGTCCCACGAGGGAGGGCTGGCGACCTCGCTGCGGGAGGTGTTCACGGAACTGGCCGAACTGGAGACGGTGTTGCTCTTCATCGACGAGGTCGAGGAGATCGCCTCTGTCCGGTCCGGTACGGCTGTCGACCCCAGTCACGGAGTCACCAACGAACTGCTCAAGCTGATCCCCGGCTTCCGCGACCACGACGACCGCCTCCTGATCTGCGCCACGAACTCCGTCCGCTCCCTCGACCCGGCGTTCCTTCGGCCCGGCCGCTTCGACTACGTCATCCCCGTCGGCCCGCCGGACCCGGAGGCCCGTTCGGCCATCTGGCGGCGCTACCTCGGACCCGCCGCCGCCCAGGTCGACCTGCACGCTTTGGTAGAGGCAAGCGCAATGTTCACGCCGGCCGACATAGAGTTCGCCGCTCGCAAGGGCGCCGCCACCGCCTTCGAACGCGAAGTCGCCCAGCGCAAAGGCATCCCGATCGGCACGCAGGACTACCTGCAGGCCATAGCCCAGACCAGACCCACACTCACCGACCAGGCACTGAAAGACTTCGCCGAGGACACCGAGGAGTACGTGCGCATGTGACGTCGAGGCACACGCCGCGAACCCGACCAGGATGCCTTCCGCGACGACGCCGCCGTCGACCGGATCCGCGACAAGGTCGAGGTCCTCAAGGAAGCCTCCGACGGCGGATTCCGGAGCGGGTGTTGCCGTCTCGCGCGGCCCCGCTTCCACACACCTTGAGCGATCGACGAGTACATCGCGCAGTCAGACGGGGATTCGGTCTGGTTTCCCGGACCTGGCACGGGCCACGAGCCGGGGTCGCGGACGGACCAGAGTCTGTCGCTCTCGGACGACTGCATGCCCTGGCCCTGGCTCGAACAGTGGGTCATATCCGAGCGACTCGAAGCGGCCTGCCGCCTGCTGACCTCTCCTCAGCACGCCGGCCTCCCCGTGTCGGCAGTGGCGGCGCGCTGCGGATTCACCAGCCCCAGCCACTTCACCCGTCGGTTCCGGGCCACGTACGGCGTCACACCGCGTGAATGGCGGCGCCACCGAACCGGGGAGGCCTCACGCGCCGTACCGGAGGACCGGCCTTGACCGTATCCGTGCCGTGCCGATGCGAGGCCGCCAGGAGCCTCCCAGCCCACCCCACGCCCTCCATCCCAGGACCGCCAGGACCCAAGATCCGGGCAATTTCCGGACCAGCCCTCGCCAACAAGCCACGCCAATTGCCCTTTTACCAGGTCAGGAGAGGTGTAGTTGCTGTACCACCAGGAGGCGAAGAACGTTTTGGTCAGCCACTCCCCCAAGAAGCTCGGATTCTTCTAGAGCCCGAAGTCGAGCTCCTTGAACGGAGATTGCTCTCCGGGAGCTCTCTTGCGATCAGACACCGACCGGTGTGAAACCACTGCACCGACCCAAGGGGTCAGCTCAGCCCTTCCTTCCGGACCAGTCACGGACCAGATTCCCGGCCGGCGCCCCTGCGGAACAGCGCAAGTCGATCCTCCAGCTACGGCCGGGCGGAGGGGTGTCGCCGTTCGCCTCGCAGGATGTTCTCAGGGGGTGGGCGGCGGCGGAATGGGCTTGCCAAGGGCGTCCGCGAGTGCGGCACTGATCAGGTTCGCCGGTACGTCGCACGGGCCGTTGCGGCGGCTCTTCGCCAAGGTGGGGATCTGAGGCGGGCATCCTCCCGACGCGACATCGCTGTTGACCAGCACCACCACAGTGGCGTCCAGCCCCGGGTGGTAGAAGAGCGTCGCGGTGAAGCCGGGAATCTCGCCGGTGTGCCCGATCCAGTCGCGCACGCCCATAAGACCAAGGTCGTAGCTGGTTTCCGGTTTTCCCGGCTCCGGCAGGGGCGAGTTGAGCCGCTCGGCCTACCGCTCGGGCGGCAGCAGGCGCCGGTCGCAACGGGTGCCGACGGCGGGTGGAACGCGGAACGACACGGCGGGGCGGCCACCCGACGGCTTCGCCGGGCCTGCGTCCCCTCGGCCGTGACAATGGTCGCCGGACGGCGAAGTCCGGCCACCCGGAGCGGTGTTCAAGCCGTGTACCGCCCGAGCGGCTCCACGACCTCCGCGCAATCGTAACTGTGGGTGCCAGAATGGCCGACGCTCCGTCAGGAGTGATCCGCACGTTCAGCGCCGCTCCGGACCGTGAGGGCCGGGGTCAGCGGTCATGCTCGCGGGAGGGGAAGCAGTGGCACCGCAGGAATCCCTGCTCAAGATCTACGGAGACCGGTCGTACCGGCACGTGACGATGGCGCGGCACCAGGGCACCACCATCGCGTTCGCGATGGATGCGTCCCGCCGAATCGTCTACTCGGTGTTGGACCTGTCCGGCCCGCCGGCCAAGGGCGAGGCGGACACCGCCTACTGGAGCGACAACCCGGCCGAGCTGGTCTTCCCCCGGGAGCTGGCCGAGGTGGGGTACGCAGTGGTCGGCGCGACGGCGATGCCGACGGTCAAGCGCGGCGGGGCCGAGGCGGCCGTCGACGAGCGGCCCACGGCCCAGGAGACCGACCCGTTCCTGTCCACCACCGCGCGGCTGACGGCGGACGCCCCGTTCCACGTGGTCTCCGACGGCACGTACGTGGTGGTGTTACGGCAGTCGGTCGGCGAGACGCACTCCGACGCGGTGTACAAGCTGACCGGCGGCGGCTGTTCGGGCAGCGCGTCCCGCACGGACTACGTGCTCAGCGGTACGAAGAAGGTGCCGCTGGTGCGCGACACCCTGCTGTGCGACCGGTTCCTGCTGGTGGACGGCAAGCTCAAGCCGGTTCTGGAGGTCCGCTACAAGCGCAGCCGGCACGCCACCCGTCCCGAGTCGGCCAAGGACAGCCTGGGCACCGAGGACATGGAGGGCCGCCCCTTCCACGAGCCGACCCAGGAGCTGTCCTTCGTACGGAACCTGACCCAGGGCCGGTTCGCCGCCGTGCTGGTGCCCACCGCGATCAGCGGCGTGCAGCGCTGGCAGCTGTTCGCCCACAACGACGCCACCGGGCGGGTCGACTCCTTCAGCGTCGAGCAGGGCGCCCAGGGCCTGTTCAACACCCGGGGCACCCGTTTCTACACCAGCCCCGACCCGCTCTACCGCGACGCGGTGTTCGAGCGCAGCCCGGGCAACTGCCCGTTCACCGGACGCGAGCTGGTGCCGGTGACGGGCACCGAGGGGCGGGCGGAGACCGCGCTGCGGCTGAACGGCACCGACGCCCACCTCGACCTGGGCGATCCGGCGGCTCTGCGGTTCGGCGGCAGGGCGTACTCGATCGAGGCCTGGGTCAAACCCGCCTCCTACGACGGCCCGGTGCTGGCCAGGAGCGGGGAGTACCTGCTGGCGGTGGACGCCGCCGGCCTGGTGAGCCTCACCCACCGGGGCGCGCCGTCGCCGCTCCTGTCCACCGAGTCGGTACCGACGGACGCCTACACCCACATCGCCGCCACCTTCGACGGCACCACCGCGAAGCTGTACGTCAACGGCAGGCCGGCCGGCAGCGGGGCGCTGCCGTTCACCCCGGCCACCGGTGTGAACACCCTGGTCGGCAAGGACTCCTCCGGTGGTACGGACAGGCTTTTCAAGGGCGACGTCGACGAGATCCGGATCTGGGACCGGGTGCGTTCCGCCGCCGAGCTCACCGAGGACATGAGCTACCGGCTGATCGGCAACGAGCCGGGATTGGTGGCCTACTACCGGTTCGACGAGGGCACGGGGAGCACCGCGAACGACCAGACCGACCGGGCGCTGCACGGCACCCTCGGCGGCGGCGTGCAGTGGACCGGCTCGGAGGCCCCGGTCGGCGACCACCCCGGGGTGCGGCGCGACAGCTTCGTCCTCAAGGGGCGCTCGGTGGTGTCCGGCCTGTCGGCCGTGCTGTACCACCAGCAGGAGAACGTGGTCGCCGGGTACCGCTCCGACCCCAAGCCCGCCAAGCGGCAGGCCCGAGTGCTGCTGGCGTTCGCCGCCAGGTACGGCCAGAACCCTTGCCTGGCGGGCCTGGACTTCGCGGTCGGCCGCGACGGCCGGCTGGCCCAGGCGCCGGACGTGCTGGACCCGGCGGTGCTCAAGCGGCCGACGAAGGGCCACGACTCGGAGCAGGTCAGCGCCCTGCAGCAGCTGATCAAGCGGCTGGAGCCGGAGGTCGCGTCCCTTCAGTCGGAGATAACCCGGCTGGCCGGCACCGCGGGCAGGGTGGCCGAGTACCAGGCGGAAGTCGACCGGCTGAAGCCGGGCTTCGACGACCTGGAGCGGCGATACCTCGCCGAGAAGGACCTGGCCACCTCCTGGATCTACAGCCTGGAGCTCAAGACACCGCGCCAGTTGGCCGGCGGCCACCTGGCGCAGTCGCTCTTCGCCATCCTCACCTCGGAGTACGAGGCCGGAGTGCAGTTCGTCCCCCCCAACGGTCCCCGGTCGACCTGGTGGTTGGACGACACCGGCCAGAGCCAGGGCGGCCGGCCCTGCTACTTCCTGGTCGCCCGCGAGCGCAACCGGGACCTGCGCGTCACCGGCAACTCGACGTCCGAGACCGCCCGGCTGAGCACGATCGTCCGCGAACCGGGCAACGTCAGCGCGCAGTTCCAGCTGATCGCCGAGGGCGAGCACGTCCGCATCGTCAACCGCGGCAGCCGGCTCGCGATCGGTTTGCCCTCCACGTACCAGTTACCCCACCTGGTCCAGTCGAGCGAATGCCTCACCGCGGACTCGGGCCTGTTCAAGATGACGCGCCTGTCCATGCGCTCGGGTGTGGACGTGGCGTACCTCGCGGCGAAGGAGAAGCTGGACGCCGCGCGCCAGCTCCTCCAGGAGGCGCGCACAGCCCAACAGCGGGTCGCCGAACTGCAGCTCGTGCTGGCCGCCCAGCAGGCCGAACTCAAGGACGCCCGGGACCAGCTGGCCCGCCTGTCGACCGCCCTGCGGGGGGACGACGACCTGACGGTGGCGATGCCGCTGCTGGCGGTGGACTCCACCGGTCTGAGCCTGTCCGGCGGCCTGCTCGAATTCGCCCGGGGCACCGACCGGCCCGCACTGCTGGACAGCGGCACCGGCAACGTCGTGCTGTACTTCCGCGGCGCCGAGAACCAGTTCTTCGCCGTGTACTACGACACCGGCGTCGTCCGCGGTGCCCAGACCCTCGCCGGGGACGGCGGCACGCTCACCTTCCTCGCCCGCGACCCGGCCGTTGCCCTGGACAGCGCCACCATCAAGGTCGCGGACGGCGACGCGCCCGGCCGCTGCGACCTCACGATCTCCGTCGGGACGGACACCGAGACCTGGCGGTCGCTGCCGCGCAAGGCCGACCTGATGGCCGCCGCCCTGGCCGGGAGCCCCGGCCGGCCGGTGACGGTCGGGGCGGTCGCCCGGGTGACGGGCAGAAGTGTGGAGCTGACCGGGGCCACCACCGTGCCGGTCCCGGCCAAGGCCCACCTCGTGATCGGCAGCACCGGCTACGCCGCGGAGGCCGACAACCTCACCGGCGCCAAGACGCTCACCCTCACGACGGCGGGCACCGCGATCAAGCCCGGCGACAAGGTCAGCCTGGTCGGCTACGACTGGGCCCGGGCGGAGTCCACCCGGGCCGGGGTCCTGCTGTCCGCCGGCTCCCGCCTGATCGGGCTCACCCCGGGCGGCGTCGACTCCGTCCCCAACGGCACGGCCAAGGCGACGATCACCGGCCGCGGCTGCCGCTGGCGGGCCGAGATGCCCGGCCGGGCCTTCCTGTTCGACGGCAAGGAGCAGTACCTGACCCTGCCCGCCGGCCAGCAGCAGAACATCGCCCCGACCGGTGACCTGAGCCTGGAGGCCTGGGTCAACCCCGAGGCCGGAGGGGGCCGGATCGTCCACGCCAGGACGGACGGATCGGGCTACTCCCTGGCGCTCGCCCCGGCCGCCCTGCCGGCCTGGCAGTTCGTCGGCGGCACCAAGGCCCAGCTGACTCCCTCGCTCGACCTGGCGAACCGGGACTTCACCATCGAGCTGTGGGCCAAGCGCAACCAGTCCCGGGGCCGCGTCGAGCCGCTGCTGTTCCACGGTGCGACGGACGGCCGGGTCGACCAGTCCCTGCACCTGTGGGTCCACCCCGACGAGACCTTCTACTTCTCGCTGTACGGCGACGACCTCAAGACCACCCAGGCCTACCCGGACCTGGAGTGGCACCACTGGGCCGCGGTCTACAAGAACGCCACCCGCGAGCAGATCCTCTACCGGGACGGCGTCGAGGTCGCCCGCCGCACCTCCAACGGGGCCTACACCGGCAACGGCCCGCTGATCCTGGGCCACTTCCCCTTCACCGGCGACTACCTCGACGGCCGGATCGACGAGGTCCGCGTCTTCGGCCGGGCCCGCACCCAGCACGAGATCTCCTCCGAGCGCCACCAGCGGCTCTCCGGCCGCGAACCGGGCCTGCTCGGGCACTGGACCTTCGACGGGCCGAGCAGCCCGCCCTCACCGATCAAGGGCTACCAGGTGGTCGCGCGGGTGGGCGACCGGGTGGTGCGCTCGGCGGAGCGTTTCCCGTGCAACGAATGGGCGCACCTGGCCGCCACCTTCGCCCAGTCCTGGGCCCTGAGCCTGAACGGCGGCGCGGGCCTGTCGGTGGCCCCGCAGAATTCGCTGGACGTCCTGGAGGACCTCACCATCGAGGCGTTCGTCCGGATCGACAAGCTCGGCGCCCCGATGGGCCTGCTCGCCAAGGGCACGGTGGTCGACGGCGGCCGGGACGGCGTCCCGTACCAGTTGGGCATCCTGGCCGACGGCCGGGTGGAGTTCGCCTTCGCCGAGGCCGACGGCAAAGCCGTCCGGCACACCTCCGACCGGGCCGTGACGGTCGGTGCCTTCCAGCGGGTGACCGTGGTGCGGCAGCGCCGCAAGCCCGACACCTCCGCTGCCGCCCAGGCGAACGCGAGCATCCAGTCCGAGCAGGACATCCGCTTCTACCTGGACGGCGCAGCCGCCGGCAGTCACCTGTACAGCGGCCCTGGTGCACAGTCCAACTCCGGCGAGCTGGAGATCGGCCGTGGGCTGCACGGCGTCCTGTGCGAGGTGCGGCTGTGGAACTCCGCACGGCCGGCCGTCCAGCTCGGGCAGCCGGTCACCGCGCGTGAGAAGGGGCTGCTGGCCCGCTGGCCCTTCAACGAGAACGCCGGGAACGTCACCGTCGATGTCTCCGGCTCCTTCCCGGCCAAGCTGCGGGGCGCCCGCTGGACCCGCGACGTCGACCCCACGGCCAGCCCGCTGCGGCTGTACCGCAACGGCGAGCCGCTGTCCGAGGCCCCCGTGACCGCCCAGGACACCGCCTCCTGGGGCGATCCCCAGCTCACCCTGGGCGCCCGCCTGGAAGGGGCCAAACCGACGGAGCTGCTGACCGGAACGCTGGAGGAGGTGCGGATCTGGCGCACCGTCCGCACCCGGGAGCAGATCAGCGACAACCTGTTCACCCGCCTGCGCGAGAACAAGCGGGACCTGCTCGGCTACTGGCCCTTCGACCGGGACTCCACCGAACCCGGCACCACCTCGGTGCGCGACGAGGGCCTGCGCGGCAACAACCTCGCCTTCTCCGCGAAGCGGCCCCGCGTCCTGCTCTCCACCGCCCCCGTGTCCACGGACACCGCCCAGGTGCGGTCGGCCCTCGCCGACGTCCGCACTCCCTTCCACGACACCATCGCCGGCGCCCCCGGCGCCACCGAGTACGCCGACCTCCAGTACGACGCGAAGGGCGAGACGCTCGGTGTGCTCAAGCGCTGCTACGGCTTCGTCCGCGACGGCCGCTGGCACCTGGTCACCGGCTACAAGGTGGGTGACCTGACCACCGAGTGGGTCGGCCAGGCCCAGTTCGACCCGCAACTCATGGGCTACATCGAGGGCGCCCCGCCGGTGCCCTCGGAGAACCTCACCGACAAGGCCGACGGCTACGCCGCCGCCTCCTCGGTGGAGTTCGCCGAGGCCAACCAGGTGGTGCGGAGCCTGTCCTCCAGCAAGACCCGCAGCGTCAACGCCGCCTTCGGCTTCGCGGTGGGCTTCGAGACCGATGCCAGCGTCCTGTCGATCACTGCTCCGGCCGGCTTCGGCATCGCGTCCCCGCTCGCCGACGCCCAGTTGAAGGTCGGCCTGACGGGCCGCCTGGAGTTCTCCAACACCTGGAGCGAGGACACCAAGGTCAGCCAGGGCGCCAACACCGCCCGCAAGGCCAAGCTGGCCCTGACCGGCTACACCGAGGACGCCGCCAAGGTGCTGAACTCCGCCGTCGGCCGCCGGTACGTGCCCGCCAACAACGGCATGGCGCTCGTGCAGTCCCAGACCGCCGACGTCTTCGCGCTGCGCCTGGCGCACACCGGTGCCCTGGTCGCCTACCGGATGCTGCCCAACCCGGACATCCCGCCGGACTGGAACCTCATCCACTTCCCGATCAACCCCCGCTACACCAAGCAGGGCACCCTGGACGGCGCGGTCGGCTTCGACGACCGCGGCAAGGTCACCGACCCCGACTACCCCACCGCCACCGGCTACGGCGAGTACAGCTACTTCAAGCCGCGGGACGCCTACGCGCTCAAGCGCCGGATCACCCGCGACCAGCAGCGGCTGCACGCCTTCTACGAATCGGTCTCGACCGAGACCCAGCGCCCAGACCCGACCCGGGGACAGGCCAACGCGCTCCTGCGCTCGATGGGCATGTCCGTCGAGCAGCAGGAGACCGGGCGCAGCACCGCCGGCAGCGCCGCCGCCACCGGCTTCTCGCACCGGGACCTGGTCAACACCTACGTCTGGACGGCCCAGGGCGGCTTCTTCGCCGAGACCACCGAGGCCACCGACGCCGTCAGCGAGACCACCTCCGGCTCCTACGCGCTCAGCGGCAGTATCGGTGGCACCTACGGGGGCAACTTCGGCTTCAAAGGTGTGAACTTCTACGGCCAGCTTGAGGCCTCCGTGGGAGGCGGTTTCAGCGTCACCCGGGCCAAGGGCAAGGACGCCTCCCGCTCCTTCGGCCTCGACGTCCAGTGCGCACCCCCGGGTGACCTGCAGCGCCGCGACAAGGACGGCAAGCCCGTCTACGACACGGCGGGCAAGCCCGTCCTGGTGCCGGGCAAGGTCGACGCCTACCGCTTCCTCACCTTCTACCTCGGCGAGAACAGCGCCAACTTCGACGACTTCTACCACAAGGTCGTCGACCCCACCTGGCTGTCGGGCAGCGACGCCCCCGACGCCGCCGCCCTGCGGCAGACCCGCCAGAACTCCGCCAAGCCCCCGTGCTGGCGGATCCTGCACCGCGTCACCTACGTCAGCCGGGTGCTCGCACCCGTCCCGCCGCCCGGGGCGCCGCCGTTGGAGAAGGCGATGCGCGCCGAGAACATCGACAGCAACTACGAGCTGATCAAGCGCCTGGAACCGTACGTCCGCCCCGCCGCCACCAGCACCGGCGCCCTCGCCACCGCCACCCGCGCGGCCCTGGCCGCCCAGCTGCCCGAGCTCCTCCCCCACTCCACGGAGATCATCGACTACCTCAGCCGCTACTTCGGCATGGACAACTGACCTGGGCCCGGCCCTCCGTCACCTCGGAGGGCCGGGCGCGCCAGGCGTCCGGCGACAGCATCCCACTGCGGAATGGAGAGGCGCTGCGCACGGGCGGGGGTGAAGGCGGTGACCGTGTTGGCGGCGGTGCCGATCACCGAGTTGGTGCAGCCGGGCGAGGAACGAGCGCCACCCGACGCCGACCGTACGCGTCGCGGGCCGGCCCCAGCCCCAGCCCCAGCCCCAGCCCCAGCCCCAGCAGGCTCTCCACACACTCGCGGCGCGCGGCCCACGCGCCGCTACCAGACATGCCAACCGGCTGCCTGATCGATCCCTGCGGGTGACCGCCCCGACCGGGATCACGCCCTCAACCGCCCACCGCATCCTGCACTGCAACGACGTCGCCAGCCCGGCAGCTTGGCCCTCCGGATGAGCAACCCGTGTCTGGTCGGCCGGGACCAAGATCCGGTCCATTCTCGGACCATACTGCCGGGATGGACATCCCGAACCACCGTTTTGCCTGGTCAGCCCTATTCCAACTGCTGTACCACCAGCAGACGAAGAATCTGCTGAGCCATACGGCGCGGCTCTCTGGTGTCGGCGGCTGTCACGGCGACTGCGCAGACTTCCGAACCCGGTCGGCAAGTTGCTGCCAGCGCCGACGCACAGAGGAACCGCCCTCCGCGTCGACCGAGCCCAGACCACCGGCGGCTTGCTGGAGCGGTGGAGGCTCGCGCGCGCGGTGTGGCCGAAGACCTCGAGGAAGACGCAAGACGTTGATCCGTTCCACTATCAATCCCGTGGTGCTGGTTCTATGTTCGTCATCTCGATGCTGAGGGGGGAGTGCATGGACCCTGACGACGTGATGATCGATGCCCTGGCCGACAAGATCCTCGGGGGCAAGGTCGGAGGCGCTCTCCACCTTCCGTTCCGGTGGAAACAGAAGAATGCTCCGCGTCGCGCGTACTCCCCTATCCACGTCGAGGCAAACACTCCTGTCCGCACCGATCTCTCCTGCCGCCTCGACCTCCGCTTCCGAATAGGCCTCGACAAGCCGTGGGAGTACAGCCTGATGCTCCTCCACCCCGGAAGCCGCACGGTCCTCCGCCGCCTCGATGTTCGGGGGACACACCTCGACCGTGAAACTGGCGAGCACTTCATCAATCGCACGCACAAACACAGGTGGAGCGAACAGCGAGGCAACCGGGACGTCTACGCCCCGGACGACATCCGTCACGCGCCGGACCCGATCGCCAACGCGACGCTGACCTCTATGGACGAAGAGTACGACCGCGTCGTCAGGGACTTCGTCCTGGAATGCAAGATGGACATCTCCGCAGGCTACGTTTGGGTTCCGCCCACGCCGCCGATACCGGCCCCGACGCTAGAGGGATTCGAGGAATACCCATGAGCGCCTCCCCCCTCGACCCTCGCCTCACCGAGGACTTGCGCTGCTGGCACATCGCACCGGCAGGCCGCCCGGGATCCGTCGCACTCACAGGACGCTCGTACTTCGCCGACGGAGACGGCCTGACCGTCCTTCTCCGAGTGTCCGGAGACGACGCCTTGGCCAGCGACGGCGGCACCATGGTTTCTCGCTTGGCCGATGCTGGAGTCGACGTCTGGGGCCCAACCCGAGCAGCGACCGCCTGGACCGAGACACTCAGCGCATTCCGCCTCAGCGAAGTGGACGGACGAATCGTTGGCCGCCGGCCCCTGCAACAGGCGGCGACGCTCGTATCGGACATCAGTAGTGCGATGCTGACCACCGACGGGCTGCGATGGCTCGCAGCCCCTGACCGGGACAGCAAGCTCGTGCGTCAGTTCTACGCGTACCTCGACGATGCCCGCATCGCCTACGACCGGCGCCCCACCGTGGAGCTCCCCCGCGGCGCCACGGTACGCCCCACCGCGCGCGTCAACCTGCCCAAGCGAACAGTCCTGGTGCAGGCCGTCGGCGGCTCTGAGCAGGGCCTGGAGCATGCTCTGTCGCTCGTGCAGCGCATCGAGCGCGCGGACTACGCCTTCGACCAGCGCCTCGTGCTGCTGAAGGGCAACCCCCAAGCCTGGCCCGCCGACCACCTCGACCTCTTGGCGGACCACACACCGGTCGGGTTCTCCGACCGCATGGACGCGGTCACCCGATTCCTCAAAGAGGGCACTCCACTGGAACGCCCCGTCACATCGGAGCCGTAGGCTTCCCGCTCTCACACGACGTTTCCAGCTCCGCCCGGCGAAGAGGACCGGCCGAGCAATGTCTTGTCACTTGTGCACAACACCCGCCGCGCACTAACCCGCCCCCCTTCATCCATGGATCGCAGACCCCGGCCGGGTTCGCCGCCAGGGTGGTGGGAGGGGACGGCCCGGCGGCGACCACCATCGCCCTTGACTACCAAGAGGCGGCGACGTAACCGGCAACCAGATCTAACTACTCGTCAGTAAAGTCAGCAAAAGGTCAGCATTCGTCCGACCAAACCTGGTTACAGCCTGCGACACATGAGACTCGACCGTCGGCGCCGAAGGCTCTCGCCCCGCATTCGACAGCCTCCCCTGAGAAACCAAAACCGGAGGGCCGGGCGCAATTACCACACCCAGCCCTCGCGCGCACAAACCAGCAGGTCAACGCACCCTTCCTCGCGCCTTCAGGTGGGTTGGGGGAAGCTCTGGGGCCGGAATCGGAGGGCCGTCGTAGCCCTTCACCTCACCGAATCGCGACCCGTTCATCCAGTCTTCTCGGGCCTGCGCGATATCATCGTGTGACCGTCCGATCCAGTTCCAGAACATCACGATCTCCTCCTCGAACGGCTCGCCGCCCAGGAGCATCAGGCTCGCGTCCGAAGTCGCCCTCAGGGGGAGTTCCGTGCGGCCGCAGCCGAGGTAGAGCATCGAGCCCGGGAGGACCGGGACGCCGTCGACGTGGGCCTCGCCCGACATCGACAGGACCGCGTACTCGAAGTCCGGGTCCAGCGGGAGCCGGGTCTCCGTGCCCGACGCCAGGGTCAGGTCCGCGCCCACGATCGGGCTGTACGCCGTGCCCGGCGAGGTGGCCGTGTCCAGGGTGCCCAGGATGACCGTCGCCGTCAGCCCCGGGGCCGTCACCAGCGGCAGGTCGGCGTGGTGCTGGAAGTGCGGCTCCACGTTGCGGTGCGCGTCCGGCAGGGCCACCCACAGCTGCGCGCCGTGCAGGAAGCGGGCGTGCGGACGCGGGCTCTCCTCCGAGTGGCTGATGCCGCGGCCGGAGGTCATCAGGCCCAGCTCCCGGGGCCGGATCGTCTCCAGGCTGCCGACGCTGTCGCGGTGCAGCACCTCGCCCTCGTGCAGCCAGCTCACCGTCTGGAGCCCGGAGTGCGGATGCGGCGCGACCTGCATGCCGGGCTCGTCGGCGATGTCGTCCGGGCCGTAGTGGTCCACGAAGCACCAGGCGCCCACCATGCGGCGGCCCAGGTTGGGCAGGAGTCGTCGGACCTCGGTGGACTCTCCGAGCTTGACCGTGCGCGGGCTGAGGAGCTCGCGCACCGGTTCGGCCACGACGAAGCCGCGGCCGCCGCAGGCGGAAAGAGCGGGCTGGCGATCGAGATTGCTCATGTGGACAACCTAGCCCCGAGGCGGTGGCGGCGGAGAGCGGAATGTTCCACGCCCCAGGTGTGTTGGATGCAGCGGATCGACCACCCGAACGGCGGAAGGGATGCGATGAACGCGCCGACGGCGTACTTCGAGCACGGGACGGCAGCCGAGCGCTGGGCGCGCGCGCAGCTCTTCTTCGACGCGAAGGAGTACGCGACGGCCGCCCGCGTCCTGGAGACACTGGCGGGCGAGGCATCGGAGCAGCTGGCGCCCCGGCTGCTGCTGGCGCGCGCCTACTACCACTCCGCCCAGCTCTCCCGCGCCGAGCACGAGCTGCGCGGCATCCTCGAACGCTGGCCGGTGGAGGACTACGCACAGCTGATGCTCGGTCGCACGCTGGAGCGCCTCGGCCGGGCCGCCGAGGCCCGGCCGTACCTGCGGATGGCGGCCGCCATGGCGGGCGAGTTCCCCGAGTAGGGCGCCACCCGGCCCCGCGCATGCGGGGTCGGGCCCCCGGCTCGGATAGCCTGGGGCCCATATGAACCGCCTCACCACACCCTTCGGCTCCTACGAGCTCACCCGCTTCCCCGAGGACCCGCGCGACCGGCTCCGCGCATGGGACGCCGCCGACGAGTACCTGCTGCGCCACCTCGACTCCGGTACCGGGGAACGCGGGCCGGTGGACCTGGCCGCCGCCGGACGGATCGTCGTGCTCGGGGACCGCTGGGGGACGCTGACGACGGCGCTCGCCGCGTACCACCCGACGCAGATCACCGACTCCGCCCTGAGCCGCGCCGCCACCGCCGCGAACCTGGACCGGGCCGGCATCGGGACGGCCAAGTCGACGGTGACCCTGCTGACCACCCAGGACCCGCCGCCCGAGCGGATCGACGTCCTGCTGGTCCGCGTACCCAAGAGTCTGGCGCTGCTGGAGGACCAGCTGTACCGGCTGGCCCCGCACGTGCACGCGGGCACCGTCGTCGTCGGCACCGGCATGGTCAAGGAGATCCACACCTCCACGCTGCGCCTCTTCGAGAAGATCCTGGGCCCGACGAAGACCTCGCTCGCCGAGAAGAAGGCACGGCTGATCTTCTGCACGCCGGGCACCCCCGGGGCGACCCGCCCCACCTCCGCAGGGCCGTGGCCGCTGACGTACACGGTGGACGAGGACGCCGGCTCGGCCTCCGGGCTGTCCGTCGTCAACCACGCCGGGATCTTCTGCGCCGACCGGCTCGACGTCGGCACCCGCTTCTTCCTGCAGAACCTGCCGACGAACACCGACGGCGCCCGGGTCGTGGACCTGGGCTGCGGCAACGGCGTCGTCGGTACGGCCGTCCAGGCCCACGACCCTGACGCCGAGGTCGTGTTCACCGACGAGTCCTACCAGGCGGTCGCCTCGGCGCGGGCGACCTACCGGGCGAACATCCGCGAGGGCCGGCGCACCGCCGAGTTCCACGTCGGCGACGGGGTCGCGATGCTCTCCCCCGGCTCCGTGGACCTGGTGCTGAGCAACCCGCCCTTCCACTCCCACCAGGCCACGACGGACGCGACGGCGCTGCGCATGTTCGCGCAGTCGCGCAAGGTGCTGCGGCCCGGTGGCGAGCTGTGGATCGTCGCCAACCGGCACATGGGCTACCACACCCACCTGCGGCGGCTGTTCGGCAACAGCGAAGTCGTCGCGAGCGAGCCGCGGTTCGTGGTCCTGCGGGCGGTCAAGCAGGATCGTCCACGACCCATGTGACCTGGCGGTACGTCCTACACTCTGGCGCGTGAACAGCCAGGTGGAGGACGGAAGCGGTGGCGGTCGCTACCGCCGCGAGGACGTGGCCCGGGCGGCCGGCGTCAAGGTGCGCAACCTGCGCTACTACCAGGAGCGCGGGCTGCTGCCGCCGCCGCGCCGGGAGGGCCGGATCGCCTGGTACTCCGACGATCACCTGACCCGGCTGCGGCTGATCAGCGATCTACTGGGGCGCGGCTACACGGTGAACGGCATCGCCGAGCTCCTGGACGCATGGGAGCAGGGCGGCGGCCTGTCCCAACTGCTGGGCCTGGAACGGGAGATGACCCGCGACTGGGTGCAGGAGGAGCCGGTGACCATGACCCGGGCCGAACTGCGGGAGCTGTTCGGCCCGACGGCGACCTCCGCCGACACCCGGCGCGCGGCGGAGCTGGGCTACGTGACGGTCGACGGTGACCTGGTCACGTACCCGAGCAGGCGGCTGCTGGAAGCGACCCTGGCCCTGGTGCGGCAGGGGGTGCCGCTCACGGAGATCCTGGACGCCGGGGAGTTCGTACAGACGCAGGCGGCCGCGGTCGCGGACCGGTTCGTGGGGCTCTTCCGGCGGTACGTGATCGACGCCGCGGGCGCGGACGGCGCCCCGGGCGCGGACGGCGCCCCGGGCGCGGACGGCGCCGCGCGCCCAGAGGGCTCGGGCGCCCCTGAGGGCTTGGGCGCCGCTGACGGCTCGGGCCGCGCTGACGGCTCGGGCACCCCTGAGGGCCTGGAGCGACTTTCGGCCACTGAGTTGCAGCACATCACGGCGGCGGTCACGGCCCTGCGGCCGGTGGCCGGTGAGGTGGTGGCCACGGAGTTCGCGCGGGCGATGGCCCGGCGGGTGGATACGGAGGTCGCCGAACTGCTGCGTACGGAGCAGTAGGAGTCGGCTCAAAGGGTGCACTCGCACAACCTTGCCAACCCCCATTGGCACTCTTACATTCAACTCGTCGGTAACAACGGTGCACAGCCGATATAAGGGACGTTCTCATGACTGGTTCTCCCCATTTATCCGACCCGTCCGCCCTGCCCGAAGACGGTCCCGGTGACTCCGGCCGCGTCCGCTGGCGGCGGTTCGCCCTCCTGACCGTTCCCGCCGTCGCCGTGACCGCCGGCCTCGGCATCGCCCTGGCGCAGGGGGTGCTGGCCGCCTCGTTCGCCGTGTCGGGACAGCAGTTCAAGGTGTCGGCGAGCAGCCTGGAGGGCGAGGGCTTCGCCCAGTACGGCAGCGTCGACGTCAACGCCCGCGAGGAGCTCATCCCGGTGGCCGTCACCGCCATCAGGGAGGCCAAGCTCCACAGCCTCTGCCAGTCCGTGGTCACCACGCTCCCGGTGATCGGGGACATCTCGCTCAACCTCACCGCCGGACGCAAGGCCCCGGTGGAGGCGAGCAACCTGTTCGTCGACGCCACCCAGCTCTCGGGTGACGCCGTCTTCAGCAACATCGAGATCGGACGTGACGCCTCCACCCTCGACAAGGGTCCGGCGGACGCCCAGGGGATGCAGGACCTCTTCGGCCAGCAGGCGGACACGGTCCGCATCACCGATCTCCAGCAGACGGCGTGGGCGACGAACGCCGGCACCTTCAAACTCACCGGGCTCGGCATGGACATCAGCAAGGGCAAGAAGGAATGCTTCTGAGCCCTTGGCAGCGGTGGGGGCGGTGGCGGCGCAGCAGGCCCTTCTGGGGCGGGCTGCTCGCCGTCCTCGCCGGGTCGTGGATCTGCGTCCTGCCGCTGGCACCGCTGAAGGTCATGCTCCAGCAGGGCGTGGCGGGAATCCCGTCCGTCCTGATGGGCATCGTGATGATCGTGCTCGGGCTCACCGCCTGGTTCTCCCCTGCTCAGCGCTCTCTCGCGGGTGTCCTCACCACCCTGATCGCCACCGCCGCCCTGGTCCTGTCGAACCTCGGCGGGTTCCTGATCGGCACCCTGCTCGGCATCCTCGGCGGCGGCCTGATGTTCGCCTGGCAGCCGTACGCCGTGCGCCGCGCCGGAAATGCGGAGTCCGCCGTGGCCGCACCCCCTCCCCCCACCCCGCACCACGATCCCCAAGGAGCACAGCCATGAGCCGTACGCGCACCGCGCTCGCCCTCGGGACGGCCGCGGCCGGAGCCATCGCGCTCGCCTCGGTCACCGCCTCCGCGGCGCCCTTACCCCTGGCGGGGTCGACCACCGTCACCCCCGCCGGTCACGCGTTCCAGGCCACCCTCAGCGGGAAGGCCACCCTCAAGGCAGGTTCGGTCACGGTGACCTGTACGGTCTCCGTCGCCACCGGGAGCGTGCCGGGAGCCCCCGGCAACAGCAACCCGGCCGGGCCCGTGTCGGCGCCGATCTCGGCTCCCACGTACAGCTCGTGCACGTCGAGCATGTGGGGAGTGACGCCCACGGTCACCACCAGCGGTGCCTGGTCGGTGTCGATGCAGGACGGCGCTCCGGTCACCGCCACCATGGGCCTGCCGGTCGGTGGGCTGGTGGTCCAGACGAGCGGGCTCGCCTCCTGTACGGTCACCGCCGCACCCACGGCTCCGGCGAGTGTCGGCGGCACCTGGGCCAATGGCTCCCCGTCGACCCTGACCTTCACCAACGCCTCCGTACCGGTCAAGGTCACCGGTGGGTTCGGCTGCCCGACGAGTGCGACCTCGTCCACCTTCAACGCGGTCTACAAGGTCGCCGACACCACCGACCCGGCGCAGCAGATCACCGTCGGACCCTGACACCGGCGACCGGCGCTCCCCCACGCCCCGGCCCGTCCGCTCCGGTCGACTCCGGTGCCGGACGGGCCGGTTGCGTGTCGTCCGCCCGGCGGGGAGAGCCCGCGCCGCGTGCGCGGCGCGAGGCGGCTGGTCGGCAGGTCGGTCGGTCGGCCAGCCGCTGCCCGTACCGGCCCGAAGGCTCTCCTGCGCCTCGTTCCCGGGTGCGCCGTACCCCGGCACGGCCCGTCCTGGTCCTCCCTCCCGCCGCCGCCCAGACTCCTGAGGGCGAGGCGGCCGGAAGCCGCCCACGAGGAGGAACAGACATGAAGCACACCGCCACGACCGGGACGAAGACCGTGGCCGTCACCGGTGCGAGCAGCGGCATCGGGGAGGCCGCGGCACGCCGTCTGGCGGCGGACGGGCACCGGGTCCTGCTCGGCGCCCGCCGTACGGGCCGGCTGGAACAGCTGGTCGACGAGATCACGGCGGGGGGCGGTACCGCCGCCTTCCGTACCCTGGACGTCACCGACGCCGCGGACATGCGAGCCTTCGTCGAGGCGGCGGTCCACGAGTACGGCCGCCTCGACACCCTCGTGAACAACGCGGGCGTGATGCCCCTCTCACCGCTGGCAGCGCTCAGGACCGGCGAGTGGGACCGCATGATCGACGTGAACGTCCGGGGGGTGCTGCACGGAATCGCCGCGGCCCTGCCGGTGATGCGCGCCCAGGGCGGTGGGCACTTCGTCAACATCGCCTCCGTCGGCGCCTACGAGGTCTCCCCCACCGCCGCCGTCTACTGCGCCACCAAGTACGCCGTCCGTGCGATCTCCGACGGCCTGCGGCAGGAGTCCGCCGGGGACGTCCGGGTCACCCTCGTCTCCCCCGGTGTGACCGAGTCCGAGCTCGCGGACGGCATCTGCGATCCCGAGGCCCGGGAGGCGATGAAGGCCTACCGTGCCGTGGCACTGCCGGCCTCGGCCATCGCGGAGGCGATCGCCTACGCCGTGTCCCAGCCACCGCAGGTCGACGTGAACGAGATCGTCGTCCGCCCGGCCGCGAGCGCCCGGTGACCCGCGCCGGGAAGCGCGGCGCCGAGGCCGGGCCCTCGGACCCCGCCTACGACCGTCTGGTCCGCAGGCTGCGGATCCTGGAGGACAAGGAGGCCCTGCGCACGCTCCTGGTCCGGGGCTGGCGGGCACTTGACCGCAAGGACTGGCAGACCTGGAGCGACTGCTGGGCCGAGGACGCGGTGCTGGAGTTCGGGCCGTGGGGCGAGACCCGCGGGAAGGAGGCCGTCCGCGCGAAGGTGGAGGAGGCGGAAGCGCCCTATCCGGGCATGCAGCACCACATCCTGAACATGCAGTTCGAGGTGGAGGAGGACCGGGCGAGCGGCATCGGCTACATGTGGTTCGTCGCGCTCACCGCATCCAGCACGGCCGCCACGTCCGGCACGGCCTCCGCACCCGGGACGGCCTCCGCGCCCGGAACGGCATCCACGTCCGGGCCGGCAGCCGCCACCTACTCCATGGGCGGCGCGTACGCCTGGGACTTCCGCCGGGGACCGCGCGGCTGGCTCCTGGTCCGCCAGCAGCTCGACGTCCGGTGGACCGGCGGTGAGGACTCCCTCAGGTCCTTCGAGCCGGAAATCCTGTTGCCCGCGGGGGACCCCAGCGGTCAGGCTCCTCCTCATGTCCGAGAGCACCGATCCTGAACAGCAGTCCGCTCCGCGCCCGCCGCGAGGAAACGTCGCCGACCTCTTCTCCGGCGGCCGGCTCACCGTGATCCCGCGCAAGGCGGCCCGCCGCGAGCAGTTGCTCGACCACCTCGCGGCGACCCTCTTCACACCGGACCGGGACTACACGGAGCCCGAGGTGAACGAGGCGCTGCGCACCGTGCACGAGGACTGCTCGGCGCTGCGGCGCTATCTGATCACCTCGGGCCGGCTCACACGGACCCGTGACGGACGTACCTACCGGCAGGCGGCGACCAACCGGTAGTGGGGATCCCCGGATCCCGCCGGGCCCCGCGCCCGGCGGGATCCGGGGATCCGTGGTGCGGCGGGCCGCCCGGCCTCAGGCGGCGCCGCGCGGCCGTGCGCGGCGCATCAGCACCCACCCGGCCGCCGTGAGGACGACGGCGCTCCCCGCGAGCGAGGCCACCGCCACTCCGGTGGAGGCGAGCGCGCCGCCTCCCGTGGCACCGGCCGTGGCACCGGCGGCCGAACCGCCGCCGACGCTGCCGGGCGTACCGGAAGTACCGGACGAGCCGGCCGAGCCGGCCGTACCACCCGGCCCCCCGTCCGGGGCGCCCGTACCGCCCGGCCCCCCGTCCGGGGCGCCCGTACCGCCCGGGCTCCCGCCGGAGCCCCCCGCCGCGCTCCCGGCCGAGCCGGCGGAGCCCGTCCCGCCGGTGCACCCGGCCGTGGTGGAGCCGCCGTCACCGCTGCCGCCCGTCGTGGGGTCCGCGTTGGTGACGGTGAGGGTGGCGGCAGCGGTACGGCTCACGCCTGCCTCGTTGCCGAACTGCGCACGGTAGCGGCGGCCGCTGTCGGAGAGCGCCGCCGTGAACGCGTACGTCGGCGCGGTGGCGCCCGCCACGGTCTGCCAGGTCCGGCCCTCGTCCGTGCTGACCTGCCAGGCGACACCGGGCCGCGGGGTCCCCTCGGCCTCCGCCGTCAGCGAGACCCGCGAGCCGGCCGTGACCGTCTGGTCCGCCGGGTTCCTGGTGACCTTCGGGGAGGTCGCCCGCTCCAGCCGGATGACCTTCGCGGCGACCGGGTCCGACACGAAGACCGACGCGCCACCCGGCTCGACGGCGACGGCCGCACTGCCCAACTGCACGTGGATGCCGGGGAGTACGACCGGCCGTACGACCTCCTGGAGGCCACTGGTGCGGTGGACGGTGAGGGCCCCGTCGTTGTCGCTGCCCGGCTGCGAGGTGTCCCCCGCGTCCTGCCACACGACGAACGCCTCGTGCGTGGTGGCGTCGAAGCCCACCGCACGGGGCATGTCCGTACCCGTACCCCGGAGGGTGCCCAGCCGCTTGCCCGCCGCGTCGTGGACGACGACGGAGGAGTCCAGCCCGACCCACACCGCACCGGTCTCCGGGTCCACCTCCGTGAACCCGCCGAACCCCTCGCCGGCCGGGAGTTCGACGGTCGCCGCGACCTGGAAGGCGGCCGCGTCGACCCGGTACATCCGGCGGTTGCCGATGTCCGTGCACCACACCGTGCCGCGTGCCGCGTCGACCGCGAAACCGTCCCCGCCCGCCAGGGTGACGGAGCGCTTCACGGCGGCGGTCGCGATGTCGATCTCCGACAGTACGGAGCCCTGCGCGACCAGCGCCGTCGAGGGGGTGAGCCCGGCGGTGGCGTGGGTGACGGCCGCACCCGGGACCCACGCGCCCGCCGCGGCGGCGTCGCCGTCCTTCGCGGTACCGATGCCGCGCAGCGGATAGGAGAAGACCGCCCCGTCGCCGGGCAGCGGCGCGAGCAGCTGCCGCACCGCCCGCCGGCCGAGCGTGCCGGTGGGGCCGGGAGCCTGGCCGACGGTGCTGCGCACCTTGCCGTCGGCCGGGTTCAGGACGTGCAGCCCGCCCTCGTTGACGTCGGCGGTCTCGGGCAGGTCGTCCGAACCGACGTACAGCTTCTTCGAGTCCGGGTGCAGCAGCAGGTCCCGCGGTTTGCCCACCGTGGTGAACTGCGCCACAGGCCGGTACGTGACGGTGCCCGGCGGTACGTCGCCCCCCTCACCTCCGGCTGCCGCTACGGGACTTCCGGTGGCGGCCGCGGCCAGTACGAGCGCGAGCGCGGCGGATGCGGCGCCCGTACGACCGGGGGTGAGGGGGTGTCGGGGTGTCATGGCTTCCTCGTCGACGGGTCGGGGAATCGGGCCCGGAGCGGCGTTCAGTTGAAGACCACCGGCACGTGGACGTCGTACTTGCGGTTCGAGGAGTTGAAGTGGTCGGCGCGCGTCACGATGGCGCACTCGACCGTCTCTCCGCAGATCTGGCCGCCACCGAGGTCGGCCTTGACGTGGATGGTGACGCTGAAGGTGCCGCCCGTGCCGAACTTGGAGGTGTTGGCCAGGGTCCCGCCGAAGACGTTGTTGACCCAGTGGGAGGCGCCGGTGGTGCCCGACTGGTCCGAACCGCCCAGGCAGGGAGTGGGCTTGCTCGCACCCGGTGCGCCGCTGACGGCACAGAGGCTGACGTAGATGCCCTTGGCGGTGTTGTAGCCGCTTCCGGTGACCGTGAGGTTCTGGCCGGCCGCGGCTGCGGAGGAGGGTGCGGTGAGGCTGAGGTTGAAGGTGGTCGCGCCGTCGGTGACCGTACGCGTCGCGGTGGCGGCCGAGGCGGAACCGGCCGCGCCGACGGCGAGCGCGACGGCGGCGGAGACGGCGACGGCCGCGCGGGCGGCGGTACGGGGCAGGGAGGCAGCACGCATCACTGGAACACCTTTCAGGCACAGGAAAGTCGGCGAAACTGAGGTAAGGCTAACCTAATATCGATTAACGCTGTACGCCTGGTTCACGCCATCTCCCGTACCGTGACGACCCGTCAACTCCGTTACCACGAGGGCGGATCCGGATCCCGTGGCCGGAAAGCACCCGGGCAGCGGAATCGCCCGGCTGCGCCACATGGCACAGCCGGGCCGTTCCGGGAGCCGGGACCGGCCCTCACCCCCGGTAGGTCTCCAGGAGCCGCAGCCAGACCTCGCTGATGGTCGGGAACGAGGGAACCGCGTGCCACAGGCGCTGGATCGGGACCTCCCCCGCCACGGCGATGGTGGCCGCGTGGATCAGCTCCGCGGCGCCGGGGCCGACGAAGGTCACGCCGAGGAGGACCTCGCGGTCGAGGTCGACGATCATTCGGGCCCGGCCCTTGTAACCGTCGGCGTACAGACCGGCGCCGGAGACCTTGGACATGTCGTAGTCGACCGCGCGCACCCGGTGCCCGGCTCCTTCGGCCTCGGCCAGGGTCAGGCCCACGGCGGCCGCCTCCGGATCCGTGAAGACCGCCTGCGGGACGGCTCGGGTGTCGGCGGTCGGCGTGTGGGCACCCCAGGGCGCGGTGTCCAGCGGGGTGCCGGCCGCGCGGGCGGCGATTACGGCTCCCACGATCCGCCCCTGGTACTTGCCCTGGTGGGTGAGGAGCACGCGGTGGTTCACATCCCCCACGGCGTACAGCCAGTCGTGGCCGGGCACCCGGCAGGTGTCGTCGACGTCGATCCACCGGCCGGGCGGCAGGCCGACGGTGTCCAGTCCGATGTCCTCGGTCCGCGGCGCGCGGCCCGTCGCCATCAGCAGTTCGTCGCCCTCCAGCGTCTCGCCGCCCTCCAGGACCACGCTCACCGGACCGGTCGAGCCGTCGCGTACGACCGCCTCGACGGACACCCCGATCCGGACGTCCGCCCCGGCCTCGCGCAGCGCGTCGGCGACCAGCTCCCCCGCGAAGGGCTCCATCCGGGGCAGCAGGCCGGGGCCGCGCGCCAGGACGGTGACCTGTGAGCCGAGGGCCTGCCAGGCCGTGGCCATCTCCACGGCCACCACCGAGCCGCCCACGATCAGCAGCCGGCCGGGGGCCTCCTGTGCGGAAGTCGCCTCACGGCTGGTCCAGGGACGGGCCCCGGCGATCCCCGGAAGGTCCGGGACCACGGCCCGGGTACCGGTGGCGACGACCACCGCGTGCCGGGCCGAAAGGATGTGGTGCTCACCCTCGGGGCTGGTGACGGCGACCTTGCGGACCCCGTAGAGCCTGCCGTGGCCCCGGTACACGTGGGCGCCGGTCGAGTCGACCCAGTCGATCTGGCCCTGGTCCTTCCAGTCACCGGTCCAGTAGTTGCGGTGCGCGAGCACCGCCGCCGTGTCCAGGGGTCCCTGGACGGCGCCGGCCAGGCCCGGCACCCGGCGGGCGTCGGCCCGGGCCAGTGCCGGGCGCAGCAGTGCCTTGCTCGGGACGCAGGCCCAGTACGAGCACTCGCCGCCCACCAGTTCGCTCTCGACGAGCGCCGTGGTCAGCCCGGCGGCGCGGGTCCGGTCCACGATGTTCTCACCGGCCGGTCCCCCGCCGAGGACCACTACGTCGTACTCCACCGCTTCCGACACAGGCACCTTCCAAGGGTTCCAGAGGCATCCACCAGGACCCGTGGGAATCCCGGCCGGGGACTGATGCCCTGTCACTCTACGTGCGCTCCGCGAGACATGCCCGGGATGACGGCCGGGTTCGGCGTGGTGACGCCGCCCTCCTGCCCGGGACCTGGGCTCCGCCGCGACCACGGCCCCGTCCCGCTCACCCGCCCGCCAGCCAGCCGGCCGTTGGCGCCCGTCGGGCCGGCCGGGTCAGCCGCCGACCGACCGCCAGATGTGGTCGGGCAGTTCACGGGCGGCTTCCGCCAGATCGACGTCCCCCACGGTGAGCCAGCGCCGGACGACGGCGACGACAGGCCCCATGGTGAGGGACTCGATCAAGGGGGCGGAGAGCCGGGCGAGTTCGCCCGATTCCTGGTGCGCGTGGATCCAGAGGGTGATCGGTGTCAGCCGGGCCTCCTGGGTGTCCCGGATCTCCCGCGCGCGGTCCATCCCCACGCGATCCGCGGTGACGGAGTGGATGAGGCGGGCCGCGTCGGGCTGGGCCTGTACGAAGTTCAGGTAGGCCAGGACCACGGCCCGGATGCCGGAGCGGGCGTCGGACGTCTGGAGCAGCGCTGCCGCCAGTTCCTTCAGGAGCTGCTCCAGTGACCGCATCGCGAGGGCGGTGACCACCCCGTCCAGGCTGCCGAAGTGATGATAAATGCTTCCGGAGCTGACCGCGCTGGTGCCGGTGATGGCCCCGAGGGTGAGGCCCGCCTCGCCGGACGCGGCGTAGATGCGGAGCGCGGCGTCCAGGACCTGTTCGACGGTGGCTTCGCCGCGTTGTTGCTTCGGCATCGGGCAGGCGTCCTCGGTCTCGTGACGGCGGTGGATCACCTCGATCCTCGTCGGATTCAGCCTAAAGCACCAATACTAGATTTTTTTCTAGAAAGACTTTTCATCCTGTGCGTGGGGAGCCCACACTGGGCTCCGTCCCGACGGGGGGTTCCCGTGGAACGGAGCCGCCCGCGCGGCAACGGGGGTCACCGCGGGGGCGGTTCGGACGCGAAAAGGGGGAAGCGTGTCGTATCTCGTGGAGTTACCGATCGGTGGGGCGGACGGGCCGCCGGACGTGGTGCGGGTGGAGGTCGTGGAGACCGGCGAGGACGGCCTGGTCCGGGTGGCCCGGCCGGGTCAGGTGATGGCGCGTGCCTCACGCTCGCTGGGAGAGATGGTGACCGGGATCCGGCCGGTCGCGCAGAGTTTCGTCGACGGCTTCCGCGGCATGGCCCAGGCACCCGACGAACTCACCCTGGAGTTCGGGCTGTCCGTCTCCGCCGAGGCAGACGTCGTGATCTCCAGTACGGCGGCCGAGGCCAACTTCCGGATCTCGCTCACCTGGACCCGGTCTCCGTCCGACGGCCCCGGTGCAGGCCCGGCAGGTCCGGCAGCTCCGGCAGCTCCGGCCACCGGCCAGGTCGCCGGCCCTGCCGGAAACCCGGCCACCGGCCCCGTCCCGGCGGAGCCCTCGCCGTGACGCAGCCGCAGGCATCGGAAGGCGTGGGCCCGAAGGCCCTGGACGCCGCAGTGCTGCGGATCCGCGACGTTCGCGGGGAGCCCGTCGGACTGGGCTTCCTGATCTCTCCCGAGCTCGCGCTGACGTGCGCCCACGTGGTGTCCGCGGCACTCGGCACGCCGCAGGACGAGGAGCCCGCGTCCGGCTCCCGGATCCACGTCGACCTTCCCCTGATGTCCGCCTTCGCCCCGGAAGCCGCCGGGGTGACCGCGAGCGTCGAACGCTGGCAGCCGCCACGCGAGCCGGGCGGCGGGGACATGGCGGTGCTCCGGCTGGACGCCCCACTGCCCGGCGCCCACCCCGTACGGCTGATCGAGGCCGAGGGGGTGTGGGGGCATCCGGTACGCGCCTTCGGCTTCCCCGCGGGCCGCCCGGGCGGAGTCTGGCACTCCGGAGTCCTGCGGGAGTCGCAGGCCTACGGATGGATACAGGCGGATCTGGCCGACGGGGGCTATCCGGTCTCCCGGGGCTTCAGCGGTACACCGGTCTGGGACGAGAACCACGTCGGCGTGGTCGGCATGATCGCCGTCGCCGAGTCGGGCCGCCCCGCGGTCAGCTACCTGATCCCGACGGCCGGCATCCTCCGGACCTGGCCCGACCTGCGCCCGCTGGCCCTCCCGCCGTCACCGTTCCGGAGCCTCACCGCGTTCCGGGAGACCGACGCCCCGCACTTCCACGGCCGGCGGGCCGAGAGCGACGAGCTGGACCTCGCGCTGGCCGGCGAACAGTGGGTGTCCGTCGTCGGCGCCTCCGGAAGCGGCAAGTCCTCCCTGGCTCTGGCCGGGGTCGTCCCCCGCCTGCGGCGATCGGGGGCCGATGCGATCGTCGTACGGCCGACCCACGGCAGCAGTCCCCTGGCCGTCCTCGCGGCCGCGCTGCTGCCGCTGCTGGAGCCCGGGCTGTCCGAGACGCGACGCCTCGCCCGGATCCCCGAGCTGACCGGGGTGCTGCGGCAGAGCGGCCTCGCCGATGTCGTGGCCCGGGTACTCGATCTGTCCGGCAGCCGTCGGCTGCTGGTCGTGGTCGACCAGTTCGAGGAACTCCTCGCCCTCGCTCCGGAAGCCGTCGACGAACTGGCCGACGTCCTGTTCGCCGACGCCCTGCCGCAGCCGGTCCGGGTGCTCACGACGCTACGGGCCGACTTCCTGGAGATGGCGCTGGCGCATCCCCGGCTCGGGACCGTCATCGGCCGCCGCGTCCACGCCCTCGGCCCCCTGGGCCCCGAGCGGCTGCGCGAGGTCGTGACCGCACCCGTGGACGCCGCCCCCGCGGTGCGCTACGAAACCGGCCTCGTGGACCGCATCCTGCAGGACACCGGAGCCGAGCCCGGCGCCCTGCCCCTGCTGGGCTTCACCCTCGACCTGCTGTGGCAGCGACAACGCGGAGGACTGCTCACCCACCAGGCCTACGAGAACCTCGGCGGCGTCACCGGGGCGTTGAGCCGGCACGCCGATCAGGTCTGGGCCGAGTACGTCCCCGAAGGCGACGAGGCGGCGGCCCGGCGGCTGTTCACCCAGCTCATCCGGGTGCCCGTGGGGTCACCGGCCGCGACCCGCCGGACGGCCCTGCGCGGCGACCTGGGCGAGGAGCAGTGGCGCGTCGCGCAGCGGCTCGCCGCCACCCGGCTCCTGGTGACCGGCCGCAGCGCCGAAGGCGGCGAGACGGTCGAGCTCTCGCACGAGGCCCTGATCGGCGGTTGGGAGAAGCTGGCGGAATGGGTCGAGAAGGACCGGTCCTTCCTGGTGTGGCGGGAGTCCCTGCGCCATGACATGGACCGCTGGGAGCGGGCCGGGCACGCGTCCGAGCTGCTGCCGACGACCGTGGCCCTCGCCGGCGCCGGGCAGTGGCTGCCCGCGCGCGCCGGCGACCTGAGCCCCGGGGAGCGCGCCTACCTGGACGCGGGTCGGGCCCACCAGCGCTCCCGGGCCCGCCGGGTGCGCGGCGCCTGGTCCGCGGTCTCCTGCATCGTGGTCGTGGCCGTCCTGCTGGGCTCGCTGTTCCTGATCACGCGGCGGGAGAGCCGCGAACGGGACGCGCTCGCCACCTCGCGCGCCCTGACGCAGGCGGCACAGGAGGTCGCGGCCACCGACCCCGCCCAGTCCGTGATGCTCGCGCTCGCGGCCTACCGGACCTCGCCGACCCAGGAGGCGCGCAACCAGCTGCTGCGCCAGCACCTGGCGTACGCGGACAGGAGCCGGGTCGTCTCGGGCCTGCTGGGGACCGTACGGGACCTGCAGACCAGCCGTGACGGCGACGTGGTGCTGGCGACCTCGAAGAACGGACGGGCGATGCTCTTCACGGGCGTCACCACCGGCAACGTCCGCAGCGCTCAGGTTCCCTCGGTCGGACAGGTGAAGTACCCGATGGTCTCGGCCGACGGGAAGCGGGCCGGCTACGTCCAGGAGGACGGGGTCGCCGCGTGGTTCCCGGTGCACGCCGACCGCACGGAGCCGATGGGCGAGCTGCACAGGCTGGCAGCCGCCCCGGGCGCGGCCGTCGGCACGGAGAACGGGCTGGACCCCGACATGTCGGCGGACGGGACAGTGATCGTCCACCGGGTACGGGACCACCTGGTCTGGTGGGACCTGGACAGCGGCGCCATCGCCCGCGAGACGCGCGCGCCCAAGGACCCGAACGACGGCAGCACCGACGACCTGTGGATCGCCGCGGACAACAGGACCCTGCTGCTGCGGCGGGGCACGCTGGGCCGGGACGACACGGTCCTGCTCGCCTACGACCCGTCGACCGACGCGTCGCGTGTCGTCGCCGCCGGGGCGACCGAGATCGAGCCCTCCGGGGACCGGACGGCAGCCGTGGTGTGCGGCACGCAGGGCGCGGACACGTCGTCGAGCCTGGTGCGGATCTCCGACGGCGCCCCGCAGGGAAAGCCGTACATCGAGCAGGACGAGCGGTACAAGGGCGGGACGTGCCTCACGCAGGCGGTCAGCGCGGACGGCACGCGGGTGGCGTTCTGGCACCACGACACGCTGCGGCTGGTCGACCTGCTCCAGAACAAGGTGCTCGCCACCGTCCCCCAACCGTCCGCGCGCTGGTCGCGCCACCTGGCGTCGGCCGACGGCAGGCTCTACTACATCGGGTTCAAGGACTCGCTGATCACCTACACCGAACTCCCCACCGGAGAATCCATCCTCCAGGTGGGCCAGCAGATCCTCACGCACGACGGCGGCAGGACCATCAGTCTGCTCGCCGACGGATCCGCGCTGCAGGTGCGGCCCTCGGCGCCGGGCGCCAACGACCAGCTCATCGCGGAGGCCCAGCGCCGGACTCCGTACCGCAAACCCGGGAGCACCGACCTGCTGAGGCTGAGCAAGGACGGACGCCTGCTCGCGGACCTGGAGGGCAGCAACGTGGTCGCCGTCCTCGATGCCTCCACCCTGCGCCGACTGGCCACCATCACCGCGGCCGAGCCGCCCGCCCCGGCCACCAGCACGCCCGCACCGATCCTGGGCGGCGGCGGCGCGGAACCGGACTTCCAGCACTTCTTCGACGCCGCCGGCAACGTCCTGACCGTCTCCGGGACCCTGGTCCAGCAGTGGGACGCGCGTACGGGACGGGAACTCGCCCACTACGACGCCAAGGCCCTGCTGCCCACCACGGGGGCCGCGCCGCGGACCAGCATCGGCCCCTACCCGGCCCCGGACAGGGTGACCGTGACCGTCTGGGGCGACCCCTCGGTCCGCATCGTCGACATCACCACGGGCACCGTCACCGAGACCGTCCGCACCACCGAGGACGTCCTGGCCGTGCAGTTCGACCCGAGTGGCCGCTACTTCGGGCTGATGCGCCGGGGCTCCATCGTCGAGCTGTGGCGGCGCGACCCGCTGCGCAAGGAGATCGGCCCCCTGCGCAGCACCGCCGAGGACTCCACCACGCCGACCGTCACCCAGTTCCTCGACGGCGACGGCCATTTCCTGATCGGCGCCAACAACGCCGTGCGCACCTACGGAATCGAGGAACGCGCCCTTCTGGAGTCGTACGAATTCGGTCAGCCGCCGAGTGGGGACTCCGGCCCCCTCTCCTCCGCCTCCACGCGTCCGTACTCCTTCATCGACATCTCCAGGGACGCGGGGACGGTGATCTACGCCGACCCCGCAGGCCCCGGCGGTGTCCTGCCGCTCGACCCCCGGGCGTGGCAGCGCGACCTGTGCAAGGCCATCGGCAACCGGACGTTCACCGCCGAGGAGCGCAGGAGCCTCCCGGTCCGGATCCCGGCACAGCCGGTGTGCACACCGGGCTGAGGCGCTGGGGGGGGCGTCGGTCCGCCGGGCTCGTCCGAGCCCGGCGGACCGTCGTGCGTCAGGCCTGGGCCACTCCTGCGTCCCCGTCGCCCGCGCCCTGCTGCTCAGCAGCGATCTTCGAGCGGACCTCGTCCATGTCGAGCTCTCGGGCCTGGCGGATGAGGTCCGTCAGGGCCGCCTCCGGCAGCGCTCCGGGCTGCGCGAAGATGGCCACCTGGTCCCGGACGATCATCAGCGTCGGGATCGAGGTGATCTGGAAGGCTCCGGCCAGCTCCTGCTGCGCCTCCGTGTCCACCTTGGCGAACACGAGGTCGGGATGGGCCTCGGAGGCGCGCTCGTAGACGGGGGCGAACTGCAGGCACGGCCGGCACCAGCCCGCCCAGAAGTCGATCAGCACGAACGGGTTCTCGCTGACCGTCTGGTCGAAGTTCTCTTTGGTGAGCTCGACTGTAGCCACGGTGTCCAGACCTCCTGATTGAGCCGTCTGCTCCCTTGAACGAACGACCTGCCCCGCGCATTCCGCCCCTGGGTCGTGTCCGCAAACGACCGCCTGCCCCGCGACGCCCTTCGGGCGGCCGGCGCTCCTTTGCGGACACCCCCCAGGGGTGAGCGGGTCTAGAACGGGTGGCCGGCGGGCGTGCTGCGGGCCGTGGTCCAGCGCAGTTCCGTGAACGCGTCCAGGTTCGCCTCGCCGCCGAAGCGGGCCCCGGTGCCGGACGCACCGACTCCGCCGAAGGGGGCGACGGCCTCGTCGTTGACCGTCTGGTCGTTGATGTGCGCGATGCCCGTCGGGATCCGCTCCGCCAGGTCGAGCCCACGCGCCGCGTCCCGTGTCACGATGCCGAGGGAGAGGCCGTACGGGCCCGCCGAAGCCAGCGCCACCGCCTCCTCCTCCGTCCCGAAGGACCGTACGGGCGCCACCGGGCCGAAGACCTCCTCGGTGTAGGCGGGGGTGTCGTCGGCGACCCCCGCCAGGACCGTCGGCCGGTAGAAGAGGTCCCGGTACGTGCCTCCGGCCACGAGCTTGGCCCCCTGCCCGGTGCTGGCCTCCACCAGGGCGTGGACCCGGTCCAGCTGGGCGCGGTCGATCAGCGGGCCCAGGTGGACCCGCTCGCGGTACGGGTCCCCCACGGCCAGTTCCTCGGCGCGTGCGGCGAGCCGCTCGACGTACTCGTCGTAGAGCGAGGCGTGCACGAGGTGCCGCCCGGCGGTCATGCAGATCTGGCCCTGGTGGAAGAAGGACCCCCACGAGGCCTGGGCCACCGCGGCCTCGACGTCGGCGTCGCGGAGCACGACGAGGGCGGAGTTCCCGCCCAGCTCCAGGTGCACGCGCTTGAGGTGACGGCCGGCCAGCTCCCCGACGGACCGGCCCGCGGCGGTGGATCCGGTGAAGGACACCACCCGCACCCGTGGGTCGGCGACCACCGCGGCGCCGGTACCGGCTCCGCCGGGCAGGACCTGCAGCAGCCCGCCCGGCAGCCCGGCGGCGGCGAAGACCGCGGCGAGCGCGAGGCCGCCGCAGACGGCGGTGCGCCGGTCCGGCTTGAGCAGCACCGCGTTGCCGAGTGCCAGCGCCGGGGCGACCGAGCGGATCGCCAGGATCAGCGGGGCGTTGAAGGGGGCCACGACCCCGGCCACCCCGGCCGGTACCCGGCGGGTGAAGGACAGCCGGGGCGCCTCGCTCGGCAGCACCTGCCCCGTGGGACGCGAGGCCAGCGCGGAGGCCTCGTAGCACTCCTGCGCGGCGACGTGCAGCTCGAAGTCGGCCTTGCCCGGTATCGAACCGGACTCGCGGACCAGCCACCCCCGCAGCTCGTCGGCGTGGGCGGTGAACAGGTCTCCGGCACGGCGCAGCACCGCCGCCCGCTCCGGGTGGGTGGCGCGCGCCCAGTCCCGCTGCGCCGCGGCGGCCCGTACGGCGGCCTCCGCCACGTCGGCGGGCGCGGCGAGGTCGATGGTGGCGAGGGTGCGGCCGGTGGCGGGTTCGACGACGGGGGCGGGACCGCCGGTGAGGGTGGGTCCGTCCTGCCAGAGCGTCGGATCGAGGAGCGGCATGGCGCGGGGCCTCCGGTGGGGATGGGCGGGGCGGGGGGCGGCAGCACGCGCCATCGTGCCAGACCGGAGGCTCCACATCTGTTCAGTTATTGGGCAGTTGACGCCTCGCGGTGACCGGAAACGATCGACGCCCGCGCGCCGCACCGGTCCGGGTCAGCGCTCCAGGACGAGGGCGATGCCCTGCCCGACCCCGATGCACAGGGCCGCCATGCCGGTGCCGGAACCCGCGGCCGCCAGCTGGTGCGCGACCGAACCGGCCAGGCGGGCGCCCGAGGCGCCGAGCGGATGGCCGATGGCGATGGCGCCGCCCCGCGGGTTGACCACGGCCGGGTCGAGCTCCGGCCAGGCCGCCAGGCAGCCCAACGCCTGGGCGGCGAAAGCCTCGTTCAGTTCGAAGGCGGTCAGGTCGGCGAGCCCGCGGCCGGACTTGGCGAGCGCCCGCTGGACGGCGTCCACCGGTCCCAGGCCGAACAGCTGGGGTTCGATGCCGGTGACGGCGGAAGCACTGATCCGGGCGAGCGGCTCCCGGCCGGTGGCCGCCAGGCCCTCCTCGTCGGTCAGCAGCAGTGCGGCCGCGCCGTCGTTGAGCGGTGAGGCGTTGCCGGCCGTGACCGTACCCGTGCCGTCCGTCCGGAAGGCCGGCTTCAGACGGGCCAGCGCCTCGGGCGTGGAACCCTCCCGGATGCACTCGTCCCGCACCAGGTCCGCACCGGAGTACGGGACGACCTCGTCGTCGTACAGGCCGGCGGCCCAGGCGGCGGCCGCCTTGCGGTGGCTCTCCAGGGCGAAGGCGTCCTGCGCCTCGCGGGTGATGCCGTGCTTGTCCGCGACGAGTTCGGCCCCCTCGCCGAGCGAGCCGGTCCACTCCTCGGGCATCCGCGGGTTGGTCATGCGCCAGCCGAGGGTGGTGGACCACATCTGCTGGTGCCCGGCCGGGAAGGACCGCTCGGGCTTCTGCACGACCCAGGGGGCGCGGCTCATCGACTCGACCCCGCCCGCGATGGCCACGGAGGCGTCGCCGAGCGCGATGGCGCGGGCGGCCTGGATCACGGCTTCGAGGCCGGATCCGCAGAGCCGGTTGACGGTGACCCCGGGGACGCTCACCGGCAGCCCGGCCAGCAGCACCGCCATGCGGGCCACGTCCCGGTTGTCCTCGCCCGCGCCGTTGGCGTCACCGAAGACGACGTCGTCGATGCGGGCCGGATCCAGGTCCGGCGTACGCTCCACCAGCGCGCGCACGACGTGCGCGGCCAGGTCGTCCGGCCGGACCCCGGCGAGGGCGCCGCCGAACTTGCCGATCGGAGTGCGGACGGCGTCGACGACGTAGACGTCGCGGACGGTGCGGATGCTCATGGGGTCTCTCCTGGGCGGATCCGTACGGGCGGTGGCGCGTCGGTGCCGGTGTGGACACCGGGGCACGCCGCCGGGCACGCCCGGTGGGGCGCGCCCGCAGTCTCCGTCCGCACGTCACCGCCTGTCAACGGCTCCCCGGAGGCCGACCGGCGTCCGGCCCGGACCCCGGGGTGCGGGCCTCGTCAGGTCGACTCCCGGTGGACGGCGGCGGCCGCCATCAGATCGTGCCGCTCCGTGACGTCCGACGGTTCGCGCACCGCGTGGTCCACCAGCGAGGCCAGATGGGCGCCGGTCGGCATCTCCAGTCGCACGGTGCTCAGCCGCGGCCGCAGCAGCCGCCCGATCAGCAGGTCGTCGGCGCCGATGACGGCGACGTCCTCGGGAACGCGGAGCCCCTCGTCCTGGAGGGCGCGCATCAGCAGCATCGCGTACTCGTCGTTGTACGCGAACGCCGCGTCCAGTCCGAGCCCGCGCCAGCGGGCCGCGAGGGCCGCGGCCGATTCCTCGGAGTAGGCCATGGGCAGGGCCGTGACCTCGGCACCCGCCACCGACCGGGCGCCGGCGAGCCGGGGTGCGGAGAACAGCTCCAGGCCCTCCTCCTCGGGAACGACCACACCGATCCGCCCGCGTCCGCGCTCCACGAGATGGGCGGCGGCCCGGAGCCCCACCTCCTGCTGGTCCATCACGAGCGCGTGCGCCCCGGGCACGCCGACGGGCCCCATCGTGATCACCGCCCGCGCTCCGGCCCGCTTGAGGGTCTCGACGTTGCGTGCGGAGAGGGTGATCTCGCCGAGGGAGATCACGGCCACCGGACGCAGTTCCGCCCAGGCCCGCACGGCCTCGTCCCCGCTGAGTCCGAGGCTGCCGTACTGCACCACCGTGTAGTCGAGGCGGCGCAGCGCCCACTGGAGTTCGTTCAGGAAGGTGCTGTAGAGCGGTCCGACCGGCACGTGGGAGGTGGGCAGCAGCACGATCCGCGTGTGTCCGGCGCGCAGGCTGCGGGCGGCGGCGTGCGGGACGTACCCGAGTTCCTCGGCGGCCTCGCGGACCCTGCGGCGCGTCGGCTCGCTGATGCGTACGGCCTCCGCGTTGTTCAGCACGTACGAGACCGTCGCGCGCGAGACGCCGGCGAGGCGGGCCACGTCGGCGCTCGTCGGAACGGGGGGCGGCGACGGAGCGGCCGATCCCGTGGCCGGGGCGGCAGGCTTCGGCGTTTTCGATGACTGAGACATTGCCGTGGCATCTTTCCAGACCGATTGCGTCCGAGGGCTAGCGGATGGCCGGAAACGGATGCTACACAGTGGTTACACGAGTCATTGACACGTGTAACCACGGCGTCACATCCCACAACCTCCGATGTCGACGCCGTGCCCCGTCGTGCCGCCGTCCTGTCGCGCTCCGTCGCACCCCCGCCGTCGCGACAGGGCGGCGCGCACCCCTCACCCCGCCGCACCTGCCTCTCCCCTCATCCGCTCGCACCCGCCCAGGAGGGCACCGTGGCCCTTTCCTCCCCCGGCACCGGCTCCGCCGCCACCCCCGACGCGTCCCCGGGGTCATTCACCGGCCCCGGACCCGGACCCGGACCCGCTCCCGCACGGCGCGGTCTGCTGCCCCTGCTGCTCGTCGGCAACAGCGCCATGTACGCCCTGTACATCGGGGTGGCCGGCGTCCTGCTCGCCCTGCAGGTCGAGGACGTCGACCCGGCGAACAAAGTTGCGAACTTCGGCCTGATCGCGGGGGTCTCAGCGATCTTCGCCACGGTCTTCAACCCCGTCGCCGGCGCCCTGTCCGACCGCAGCGGACGGCGCAACTCCTGGATCCTCGGCGGCGGACTCGCGGCCGTACCCGCGATGTTCCTGCTGGGGCTCGCCGACACGATCCTGCTGATCACGATCGCCTGGTGCCTCGGGCAGGCCGTCATGAACGTCTACCAGGCGGCCATCACCTCCGTGGTCCCCGACCGGGTACCCGTGGACGCCCGCGGCAGGGCCTCCGCGGCCGTCGGCCTCGGCCTGCCCTTCGGCTCCACCCTCGGCGCCCTCATCGGGGCGGCCTTCTCCGACGACTACCGCACCGGATACCTCGTCTTCGGCGCACTCGTCGCGGGCGCGGCGGTGCTCTTCACCGCCTGCGGCCGCGAGCAGCGACTCCCGGCCCGCGCCCCGATGCCCGTCAAGGACCAGCTCGCCGCCTTCACGAGCGCGCTGCGCGACCACGACTTCCGGTGGGCCTTCATCGGGCGGGCGCTGCTGGTCCTCGGCTACTTCGCCGTGAGCGGCTACCAGCTCTACATCCTGCAGGACCACACCGTGCTGCCCGGTGACATGAAGCCGGAGGCCGCGGTGGCGGTGCTGATGCCCCTGACCAGCGTGGCGATGGTGGTCTCCACGGTCGTCGGCGGATACCTGTCGGACCGGTTCGACCGCCGCAAGCTTCTCGTCGGCGCCTCGGCGCTGCTGTCGGCCGTCGCCCTCGCCATCCCGGCGGTGTCGGCCAGCTGGACCGCGATGCTGTCCTTCGCCGTGGTCAACGGGCTGGCGTTCGGGTGCTACATGGCGGTGGACACCGCCCTGGTGACGATGGTGCTGCCCAGGGCCGAGGACGCCGCACGCGACATGGGCGTACTCAACATCGCCAACGCCGGTCCGCAGATCATCGCGCCGTTCGTCGCCTCGGTGGTCGTCTCGCTCAGCGGCGGGTACACCGCGCTGTTCGTCGTCGCCGCCGCGCTGGCCGTGGCGGGGGCCCTGGCGGTGAAGCCCATCCGCAGCGTGCGCTGACCGGCCGGCGGCCGATGCCCCGACCGGCTCCCCACACCGCCGGCCCGCGCCCTCCGCACCCTCGCCGCCTCCACACCGTCCACACCTCGACCGAGATCCACCCCCGAGAAAGGCACACACCGTGCACCTGCACACCCAGACCTGGGGCGAGGGCGACCGTGTCGCCCTCCTGATCCACGGCATGATGGCCGACCACCGGACCTGGCGCCGGGTCGGCCCCGCACTCGCCGACCACGGCTACCGGGTCATCGCCGTGGACCTGCGCGGCCACGGCGCCAGCGGCCGCGGCGAGTACAGCCCCGAGCTCTTCGCGGACGACGTCGTCGAGACGCTCCCGGCCGGCGCCGAACTCGCCATCGGCCACTCCCTCGGCGGCCTGACCCTGTCGCTCGCGGTGGACCGGCTGCGGCCCGCCCGGGCGGTGTTCTCCGACCCCGCGTTCCATCTGGCCGCCCCGGCCGACGGCTTCGGCCCCGAGCTGCTCGCCCAGTTCAAGACGGCGACCAAGGAGCGGGTCCGGGCGATGAACCCGCGCTGGGAGGAGGTGGACGTCGACATCGAGCTGGAGACCCTGGCCCTCTGGGACGAGCGGACCGCGCTGGGCCTCGCGCCGCTGGCCGGCACCGACCTGATGCCCTCCGCAGCGGTGGTTCCGTCCCTCGTCCAGCTCGCCGATCCGAGCGTCCTGATCGACGACGAGCGGAGCCTGCTGCTCAAGAGCCGTGGATTCGAGGTGCGTTCGGTCGCCGGAGCCGGACACACCATCCACCGGGACGACTTCGACGGGTTCATGGCCTCCCTGGAGGGCTGGCTCTAGAACTGCCCGCCCACTCCCCGTTACGGTCTTCCTACCGACCGGTAATGGGGAGTGGTACGCGATGTCCGATACAGCCGTTCCGACGGTGTCAGGCCTGGTCGACATGGCCGGCGCCCTCGCCGAAGGGACCGTGTCCGCGAGGCGGTTGACCGAGGACGCGCTGCGCAAGATCGCCGCCGCCCAGCCGGAGCTCAACGCCTTCCGGACCGTACGCGCCGAGGCCGCGCTCGCGGAGGCGGAGGCGGCGGACCGGCGGCTGGCCGCGGGCGAGCGGCTGCCGCTGCTGGGCGTACCGCTGGCGGTCAAGGACGACATGGACGTGACCGGCGAGCCGACGGCCTTCGGCTGCGCGGGGGCCTTCGCCCCGAAGACCGCCGACAGCGAGGCGGTACGAAGGCTGCGCGCGGCCGGTGCCGTGATCGTCGGCAAGACCCAGACGCCGGAGCTGGGGCAGTGGCCCTTCACCGAGGGAGAGGCCTTCGGGCAGACCCGCAACCCGTGGAACCCGGCCTACACGCCCGGCGGTTCCTCCGGCGGCTCGGCGGCCGCCGTGGCGGCGGGCCTGGTCCCGGCCGCCCTGGGCTCGGACGGGGCCGGCTCGGTCCGGATCCCCGCGGCTTGGACCCATCTGGTGGGTGTGAAACCGCAGCGCGGGCGCATCTCCACCTGGCCGGAGCCGGAGTCCTTCCACGGGCTCACCGTCAACGGCGTGCTGGCCCGCAGCGTCGCCGACGCGGCGCTCCTGCTGGACGCCGCGAGCGGCCCGCACCCCGAGGACCTGCACCGCCCGGCACGGATCTCCGCCGTCGAAGCGGCCCGCCGCACGCCCCGCCGGCTGCGGATCGCCCTCTCCTTCGCGATGGCCTTCACGGCGACGCCCAAGTCCCTGGACCCGGAGATCCGTTCCGCCGTGGAACGGCTGGCCGGCCGGCTGGAGTCACTGGGCCACGAGGTGATCCCGGAGGACCCGCGCTACGGCCCGATCGGCCTGACCTTCGTACCCCGCGCGACCAGCGGCGTACGGGACTGGGTGGCGCGGGTGCCCGATCCCGCGCTGCTGGACCCGCGCACGCACGAGGCGGTGCGGACGGGCCGGGTCCTGGGCGGGCTCGCCCTGCGCGCCTCCCGCCGGGCGGAGACGGCCCTGCGGCGGCGGGTCGGCGAGGTCTTCGACCGCTTCGACGTGGTGCTGACCCCGACGACGGCCACTCCTGCGCTGCGGATCGGCGCCCTGGCCGGGCTGGGAGCCATGGCCACGGACCGGGCGATGATAGCCGCCTGCCCGTACGCATGGACGTGGAACGTGCTGGGCTGGCCGGGGGTGAACATTCCGGCGGGCCTGACGGCCGGCGGACTGCCGATGGGAGCCCAGCTGCTGGGCCCGGCCGACTCGGAGCCGCTGCTGCTGGGCCTGGCCGCACAGGTGGAGGCGGCGGAGGGCTGGACGGCGGTGCGGCCGGGGGATCCGGAGCGGCCCGCCCTCCCCTTCCTGTAAGTTCCCATAAGGAACTATCCAGTGCCACATCATCGGAAGGGGCGACGCGCCCATGGTTCAGCAGACGTGGACGGCCGTTGACGACTACTTCGACGGCCTGCTGGTCGAGGAGGACGAGGCCCTGCTCTCCGCGGCCGCCGCCACCGAGACCGCCGGCCTGCCCGCCCACCAGGTGGCCCCCAACCAGGGCAAGCTGCTGAACCTCCTCGCCCGCGTCCGTGGCGCCCGCCGCATCCTGGAGATCGGCACCCTCGGCGGCTACAGCACCATCTGGCTGGCCCGCGCGCTCCCGGCCGGGGGCCGGCTGGTCACGCTGGAGGTCGACGAGCGGTGCGCCGGGGTCGCGGCCGCCAACATCGCCCGGGCGGGACTGGACCACGTCGTCGAGATCCGGCGCGGGCGCGCCGTGGACCTGCTGCCGGACCTCACCGGTGAGGATCCGTTCGACCTCGTCTTCATCGACGCCGACAAGCCCTCCAACCCCGAGTACCTGAAGTGGGCCCTCGAACTGACCCGGCCCGGCAGCGTCATCATCGGGGACAACGTCGTCCGCGACGGCGCCGTCGTGGACGAGGACAGCTCCGACCCGCGCGTCCAAGGCGTGCGCCGGTTCACCGAACTCATCGCCGAGCACCCGCGGTTGACCGCGACCGCCCTGCAGACCGTCGGCAGCAAGGGCTACGACGGGCTCATCATGGCCCTGGTCACCGACTGAACAGCGGCGCGGGCGAGTGTGCCCGCCTCCTCCGCCCGGGCCTCGGCAGCCAGTAGCCTCACCCGGATGACAGCACTTTCCCACCACAGCAACGGCCACATCGAGCAGCCCGGGCAGGGCGGCGACACCGCGACCGTGGAGGCCGATCCGCATGCCATCGGCCGCGTGCGGACCGAGTACGCCCCGGACCCCGACGGCGATCCCGATCCCGGCGAGATCGTGTGGACCTGGGTCCCCTTCGAGGAGAACGACGGGCGCGGCAAGGACCGTCCCGTGCTGGTCGTCGCCCGGGAGGCGGGCGGACGGACCCTGCTCGCCGTGCAGCTGTCGAGCAAGCGGCACGACCACGACCGGGAGTGGGTGCCGATCGGGACGGGCCCCTGGGACCGTGCCGGGCGCGAGTCCTGGGTGGACGTGGACCGGGTGCTGCGGGTCCACGAGTCGGGGATGCGCCGCGAGGCCTGCGCGCTCGACCGCGGCCGCTTCGACCGGGTCGTGGACCGGCTGCGCGAGCGCTACGGCTGGCAGTAGCACGCGGCCCCGGACGGTGACGCGTTCGCGGCCGCCGTCCGGGCCCTGACCCGCCGTGTCCCTGGCCGGGACCGTCCTGGTGATCTCCTAGGGTGGGGCCCGTAGGCGGACACAGGGAGTAGCGGGCATGCGAATAGAACGACACAGGGTGAGCGAGGCCGCCCTGGCGGCGGTGCGCGAGGACTTCACGAACCGGATGATCTCGGACGTGTATTCCAGGTCCCGGGGCGGCAGGATCGACGCCTACGACTGGTGGGACGTCACGCTGGCCTTCCTCGACGGTCTCGGCGCGCTCTCGGCGGTCACCCCTGACCTCGACACCCCGGAAGCGAAGGCGATCCTGGACGACGCGGCCGAAACGGCGGCCGGCGTCGTGTCGTTCGCCGCCTACCCGACCGCTCCCTTCCACATCTTCCTGAACTACGTGAACTTCGGCCGCGACTACGACTGCGGTGCCGACGGGAACCCCCAGGCGGTCACCGCGGCCCGCTGGATCGACGCGTTCTGCGTGGCGGTTCTCGCCGGCAAGGCCGAACGGCACGGCGAGGCCTTCTCCTTCGCCCGCGCGACCCCGCAGCGGGCCGGCGGGCCCGGGCTCCCCTCCGTGGAACTGATCAACGGTCTGCTCGCGTACGTGAACGGGGACCTCGGCGTCCAGGGCCAGAACTTCCCGCCCTCCGCGCAGGAGAAGCTCGCCGCACTGGATGCCGCACTCGCCCGGGTCGCCGACCGCCGGGCCGGAGCACGGGCCGCGGCCGACGAGCCCGAGGACGCCCGGACGGCCGGCGCGGCCGACCCCGCCACCGGTGCGCTGCGCGCCCTGCGCGCACTGGCCGCCCGGGACCGCGAGGCCTTCGGCGCCGAGCTGACCGCACTGCTGCTCCCCTACTCGCGTCTGGAGGACCCGCGGGCCGAGCCGCGCACCCTGCTGCCCCTGGTGCCGCTGGCGCTGGCCGCGCTCGGCCACCGCCGCGAGGGCTGGCCGCCTCCGGTCGAGTCCGGCTACCTGCCGCGGGCGCTGGTCACCGGGTTCGAGAAGCCGGCACCGCGCGTGGGGCCGTACGGGCGCGAGCGGCGTGCGGACGCCGTCGCCGCACTGGCAGCGGGCCCGCTGGTGGTCGAGCGCCCCGAGATGCCGGAGGCCGCCGGGCACGCCGAGTACCTGGTACGCGAGCTGTACGAGGCCGTACGCGCGGGCGGCGGGTCCGCGGCCGCCGCCCGGTCGGACCGCACGCTCGGGCCCGGAAACTGGCACGTGGCCGTGCAGCGCGCCCTGATCACCGGCAGCCGTGCGGATCTCGCCCCGCTGGTCCTCAGCGGCCCCACCGCACGGGAGGCGGACCGTTCCGCCTTCGCCTCGTACCGGCAGGCCCTGCACGACTACCTGCGGGGGGAGGACCCGGAGCCCGCCACGGACCGGGCGGTATCCGACGTGGAGCGGATCCTGGAGTGGGGGTTCACCCCGTCCCCGGCGGTGCTCTTCTCCCAGCTGGTGGAGGGTGACGAGGAGAGCTTCAACCTGGCCCTGGCGGACGCGCTGGAGGCCCATCGCGACTACTACTCGGTGGGCGACCGGCTCGTCGGCGCCGGGGCGGACGCCGCGGTCGACTTCGACATCCTGGCCCTGGTCTGCCATGCCCGCCGCCGGGGCTGGCGGGTCCGGGTCTCGTCGCCCTATCTGCCGGCGCTCCTGCTGGACGCGGCGCAGCCGTTCTGACCGCCGCGGACCCCGCCGCCCCGTACCTCAGGCCGGGAAAGCCCGCTCGAAGGCCTCGCGGGTGGTGGGGTCGCGGTCGAGGACGGCGAACACGACCCGTTCGAAGACTCCGGCGAACCGGTCGGCGAGCAGCCCCCGGAAGGCCTCCGCCACCTGGGCCGGGTCGTTCCGGAACACCCCGCAGCCCCACGCGCCGAGCACCAGCTGCCGGTATCCGTGGAGCGTCGCCACCTCCAGTACGAGCCCGGCGCGCCGCAGCAGTGCCGCCGGGATCTCGGCGGTCCGCTCCGGCTCCTGCCGGCGGATCGTGCCCGCGTTGGGCGCCGGGGAGGTGAGGAAGCCGACCCGGAAGGGGGTGTCCAGCAGCAGGCCCCGGTCGTCACGGAACACCGGGACCCCGGGCGAGTGAATCACCCGGTCGGTGTAGAAGGTGCTCCGCTCCGCGCGGTGGACCTCGTAGTACTCCGGGGCTTCGAGCAGGGTCTCGTACAGGGCGGAGGCACGGCACAGCGCCTCCTCCTGGGCTTTGGCCCCGCGCACGTAACCACCCCCGGGGTTACGGGCCGAGGCGAAGTTCAGGACGGCGACGGGGGAGGGTTCCGGGTGGGCCGGGGTGGCCGTCGCGAGCCTTCGGGCGGCGACCGTGCTGCTCTCTGCGGTGACCTCGACGACGGTCACAGCACCGCCGGACGCGATCTCTCCGTCTGGAATGATCTGGTTTGGCCCATATATCCTGGTTCCGGCCTTGGCTTCCGCCAGGGCGGCGGCCAGCGGAACCTGCCGTCCCGACCGCGTCCGGTACCCCCCGGCCGCCAGGATCTCCGCGTTCTCCCGCGCGATCTCGCGCAATCTGCTGCTCACGCCGCCATCCTCTGTCCGGCCATTCCCGGCGGCAAAGGGTTTTGTGCCCCGAGGAGGGGTAGGCACGGGTGATGTCACGACCGACGACAGGAGACGAGGACCGGTCATGTCCCAGGGCTCATCCGCTTCCCCACCCGCACCCGGCCCGATTCCCGTGCCCTCGCTCAGCGAGACGCAGGCCGAGGACCTGATCCACGGCATCTGTTTCAAGACGGGCCCGCCGCGTCTCCTCGGCGCCGAGCTCGAATGGCTGGTCATGGACGCCGAGCGGCCGGACCAGCCCCTGCCCCCCGAGCGGCTGCGGGCCGCCCACGCCGCGGCCCGCGCACTGCCCCTGCACTCCGGGGTGACCGTGGAACCGGGCGGCCAGCTGGAGCTGAGCTCGGCGCCCGCCACCTCCCTCAGCGGCTGCGTGGACGACCTGCAGGCCGACCTCACCGCCGTACGCGCCGCCCTGCTGGCCCAGGGCCTGGCCCTGCGCGGCGTCGGCCGTGACCCCCGGCGCCCGTACCGTCGGCTGCTGAACAGCCCGCGCTACGACGCCATGGAGGCCTACTTCGACCGCACCGGCCCGGCCGGGCGCGCCATGATGTGCGCCTCCGCCTCCGTGCAGGTCTGCGTGGACGCCGGGTACGAGGAGCCGGGTGTGCTCGGCCACGGCCGGCGCTGGCGGCTGGCGCACCTGCTGGGTGCGGTCCTGGTGGCGGCCTTCGCCAACTCCCCCGCGCACGAGGGCCCGTACGCCGGCTGGCGCTGTGCGCGGCAGGGGATCTGGAGCGACCTGGACTCCCGGCGCTCGCTCGCCCCGCCGCTGGACGGGGATCCCCGAACCGCCTGGACCCGGCAGGCCCTGGACACCGAGGTGATGTGCGTCCGGTCGTACGGGGACGACGGGCCGTGGGAGACCCCGCCCGGTACGACCTTCCGCGACTGGCTGCGTACGGACGGACACCCGGCGCTGCGGCCGCCCACCGCCGAGGACCTGGACTACCACCTGACCACGCTCTTCCCGCCGGTCCGGCCGCGCGGCCACCTGGAACTGCGGATGATCGACGCGCAGCCCGGCGACGACGGCTGGCTGGTCCCGGTGGCCGTCGTGCACGCGCTGTTCGACGATCCGGAGGCCGCCGAGACCGCGTACCGCGTGGCCAAGGGGCTCGCCGACTCCTACGGGACGCATCCCGCGCCCCGCAATCCGCTCTGGCGGTCGGCCGCCCGGCACGGTCTGGCCGATCCCGAGCTGCGGGCGTCCGCGAAGGCCTGTTTCCGGGCCGCCGCCGAGGCCCTGCCGCGGCTCGGGGCGAGCTCGCACGTCCGGGACACGGTCGGCGCCTTCACCGAGCGCTACGTACTGCGTGGCCGATGTCCGGCCGACGACGCGTCCCCCCAGGTGCTCACCGGAAAAGAGGTCCGCCGATGACCACCGGATCTTCCTCCACCTCCGAGACCCCTTCCGAGACCCCCTCCGAGTCCGGCTCCCGCCTGCGGGAGCGGGCGGCCGACGCCCTGACGGCGGCACGCATACGCACGGCCGGCCTCACCGACGCCGTGACGGACGAGGACCTCACCGCCCAGCATTCCCCGCTCATGTCGCCGCTGGTCTGGGACCTCGCGCACATCGGGAACCAGGAGGAGCTCTGGCTGCTCCAGCGGGTCGCCGGACGCGAGTCGATGCGCCCCGAGATCGAGCCCCTCTACGACGCCTTCCAGCACCCCCGCGCGGAGCGGCCCAAACTGCCGCTGCTCGGGCCCGCGGAAGCCCGCCGGTACGCGGCCGAGGTGCGCGGCCGGGTCTTCGACCTGCTGGAAAGGACGCCGCTGGAAGGCAGCACGCTCCTCGACGACGGTTTCGCCTTCGGGATGATCGCCCAGCACGAACAGCAGCACGACGAGACCATGCTGATCACCCATCAGCTGCGGCGGGGCGCGCCGGTTCTGACCGCCCCGGAACCGGACGGCCCGTACGATCCACCGCCGGCCGCCGAAGTCCTCGTCCCCGGAGGCCCGTTCACGATGGGCACCTCCGCCGAGCCCTGGTCGCTGGACAACGAACGGCCCGCGCACGTCAGGGACACCGCGCCCTTCTGGATCGACACGGTTCCGGTGACCAATGCCGCGTATCTGGCGTTCATCGCCGACGGCGGCTACCGCGATCCGCGCTGGTGGGCGCCGCCGGGCTGGGAGCAGATCCGCGAGCACTCCATCGAGGCCCCGCTGTTCTGGCACCGGGAGGCCGGCCAGTGGCTGCGCCGCCGCTTCGGGGTGGTCGAGCCGGTGCCCGACGAAGAACCGGTTCTGCACGTCAGCTGGTACGAGGCGGACGCCTACGCCCGATGGGCGGGGCGGCGGCTGCCCACCGAGACGGAATGGGAGAAGGCCGCCCGGCACGACCCTGCGACCGGCCGCTCCACCCGCTACCCGTGGGGCGACGCCGACCCGACCCCCGCGCACGCCAACCTCGGACAGCGGCACCTGCGCCCGGCGCGAGTGGGCAGCTACCCGGCCGGGGCCTCCCCGCTCGGGGTGCGCCAGCTGATCGGTGACGTGTGGGAGTGGACCGCCTCCGATTTCCTGCCGTACCCGGGCTTCCGCGCCTTCCCGTACCGGGAGTACTCGGAGGTGTTCTTCGGCCCGGAGCACAAGGTGCTGCGCGGCGGCTCCTTCGCCGTGGACCCGGTGGCCTGCCGGGGCACCTTCCGCAACTGGGACCTTCCGGTGCGGCGGCAGATCTTCTCCGGCTTCCGGACCGCGAGGGACGTCTGATGTGCCGCCATCTGGCCTACCTGGGGCCGGTGGTGGCCCTCGGAGAGGTACTGAGCGAACCGGAGCACTCGCTGGTCCGCCAGTCCTGGGAGCCGCGCCGCCAGCGGTCCGGGACCGTCAACGCCGACGGCTTCGGCGTCGGCTGGTACGCGGACGGGGACCCGGTGCCCGCCCGCTACCGGCGGGCCGGGCCGATCTGGGGCGACCTGACCCTCACCGATCTCGCCCGCGTGGTCCGCAGCGGGGCCGTGCTGGCCGCCGTACGGGACGCCACGGACCCCGGCGCCGACGGGGAGGCGGCGGCCGCGCCCTTCGCGGACGGGCCATGGCTGTTCAGCCACAACGGCGCGGTGCGGAACTGGCCCGCGTCCGCCGCCCCGCTCGCCGCCGGGCTGCCGCCCGCAGAACTGCTCCGGCTCGCCGCCCGCACGGACTCGGCCCTGGTCTGGGCCCTGGTGCTGCACCGGCTGCGGGCCGGGGACGACCTCGGCACGGCGCTCGCCGAGCCGGTCCGGGACCTGGCCTCGGCGGCTCCCGGTTCCCGGCTGAACCTGCTGCTCACGGACGGAGCCACGATCGCCGCGACGGCCTGGGGCGATTCGCTCTGGTACCTGGCCGACGAGGAGCGGCGGCGCACCGTGGTGGCCTCCGAGCCGTACGACGACGACACCCGGTGGCGCGAAGTGCCCGACCGGACCCTGCTGACCGCCACCCGCACGAGGGTCGAGCTGACCCCGCTCAAGGAGAACTCCCTGTGAACGACTTTCAGTTGACCCGGACACTCGACGAGCACGCCGCCGAGACGGCACTGCGCACGGACGTGCTGCACGGGCTGACCCGCACACCGAAGGCGCTGCCGCCCAAGTGGTTCTACGACGCGCGGGGCAGTGAGCTCTTCGAGGAGATCACCCGGTTGTCGGAGTACTACCCGACGCGTGCGGAACGGGAGATCCTGCTGGAACGGGCACGGGAGATCGCCAGCGAGAGCGGCGCCCGCACCCTGGTGGAGCTGGGTTCCGGGTCCTCGGAGAAGACCCGGCACCTCATCGAGGCGATGCCCGCACTGGACACGTACGTGCCGGTGGACGTGAGCGAGAGCGCACTGCGCGGGGCGGCCGAGACGCTGCTGGCGGAGCACCCGGGGCTGCGGGTGCACGCCCTGCTGGCCGACTTCACGCGTGCGCTGCAGCTGCCGGAATCCCCCGGGCCCCGGCTGGTGGTGTTCCTGGGCGGCACGATCGGGAATCTGCTGCCGCCGGAGCGGGCGGAGTTCCTGGCGTCCGTACGGGCGATGCTGTCGCCCGGGGACGCGCTGCTGATGGGGACGGACCTGGTGAAGGACGAGGCCGTGCTCGTGGCGGCGTACGACGACGCGCGGGGGGTGACCGCCGAGTTCAACAAGAACGTGCTGGCGGTCGTCAACCGGGAGCTGGGGGCGGACTTCCACACGGCCGACTTCGCGCATGTGGCCGTGTGGAACAAGGAGCAGGAGTGGATCGAGATGCGGCTGCGGGCCCGGTCGGAACTGGTGGTGAAGATCCGGGCGCTGGACCTGGTGGTGCCGTTCGAGGAGGGGGAGGAGATCCTGACCGAGGTCTCCGCGAAGTTCCGTCAGGAGGGCGTGCGCAAGGAGCTGGCGGCGGCCGGGCTGGAACTGACCCAGTGGTGGACGGACGCGGCGGGCCGGTTCGCGCTGTCCCTGTCGGTCGCCGGAGGCGTGGCCGGCTGAGCGGGCGTGCCCGGTAGCGGGGTCGGGGTCGTCGCGGGGATCCCCGCGACCGCCCGCTGAGCCGCGGCTGCGAGGTCCCGCCGGTGCGCGTACCGGCCCGGCGGGATCCGCGGCAGCAGCGTGATCTCGGCCCGCACCCCGCGGGCCCGGGCGATCCGCCACAGCGAGGCGGTCAGCGGGTCGTCCCCGACGAAGGCGGGCGCCCCGGCCGGACTCCCGTCGCACCGCAGGTAGCCGAGCCGCAGGGGCTGTACGGGGACCCGCGCGTCCAGGGCGGCCTGGAACGCGGCGCGGCGGAAGGTGCCCTGGGCCCGGCCGCACCACGTGGAGCCCTCGGGGAAGACGGTCACCCGGTCCCCGGCCAGCAGTGCGCCGGTGATGGTCCCGACGGTGGCGGGCAGGGCCCGGATCCGGTCGCGCTCGATGAACAGGGTGCCGGCCTGTCCGGCCAGGCGCCCGAGGACGGGCCAGGCCCGGATGTCGCTCTTGGCCAGCATCCGGCAGGGCAGGGCGGCGGCCACCAGCGGGATGTCCAGCCAGGAGATGTGGTTGGCGACCAGGAGCCGCCCGCCGCCCGGCCCCGGGCTGCCGTGCACGGTGATCCGTATCCCGAAGGCCCGTACGAGCGCGGCCGACCAGGCCCGTACCACCGTGTGCCGGGGGCCGGCCGGCAGCAGCCGGACCGGCGGGGCGCCCAGGATCCCCAGCAGGATCAGGGCGACGGCGGCGGCGAGTCTGAGCACCGCCCGGGGCACGCTCGCGGTGTCCCCTTCGTGCCCGGCGCAGGCCTGGGGGGTGCAGGGCGAGGTGGGCAGCCAGACGCTCATGCGCCCGGGACGAGCGAGCGGAAGTGCTTGAGGTAGCGGGGGTTGGTCCGGCGCAGCGAGAGCAGGACGTACAGGTCGGCGCAGCCGAACCCGGCGTCGAGGGCGGGCTCGCCGCACACCCAGGCGCCGAGGCGGAGGTAGCCGCGCAGCAGCGGGGGCAGTTCCATGCGGTCGGGGAAGGTGATGCCCTCGGGGCTCCACGGGACGTGGGGGGTGACCCGGTACTCCTGAGGGGCGAGGTTGCGGGCCAGGGCGGTCTCGCGGGTGGCGGCGGCCAGTACCCCGCCGTCGGCGAGCGGGATCGAGCAGCAGCCGGCGAGCCAGTTGTGTCCGGTGCGGTCCATGTAGTGGGCGAGGCCGGCCCAGATGAGGGCGATGACGGCGCCGTTGCGGTGGTCGGGGTGGACGCAGGAGCGGCCGACCTCGACGAGGTCGGGGCGGATGGGGGCGAGGGCCGAGAGGTCGAACTCCCCCTCGGAGTAGAGCCGGCCGGCGACGGCGGCGCGTTCCGGGGGCAGCAGCCGGTAGGTGCCGACGACCTGCTCGGTCTCCTCGTCGATCACGAGGAGGTGGTCGCAGTACGCGTCGAAGGCGTCGGAGTCGAGGCCGGGCTCGGGCCCGTCCAGGCGGGCGCCGAGCTCGCCGGCGAAGACCTGGTGGCGCAGCCGCTGGGCGGCGCGCACCTCGTCCTCGTCCCGGGCGAGGCGGACCGCGTAGCGCGGCCCTTCGGCCGGCGTGGCGGGCGCCGCGGGCCGGGTCCTGACGGGGGCGGGGCGGATGGCGGGCGCGGGCGCGGGTGCCGGTGCCGGTGCCGGTGCCGGTGAGAGGGACGGCGCCGGGGCGGGGAGGGGGGACGGGGACAGGGGTGCGATCGTCATGGCGGCTCCTGATCCGGGCACGGAGGGCCAGGCCCGCAGGTGTGTGGCCTGGCTCCTTTACTTGTTCCGTGACCGGCTGGATTCGACATGACCGCTCAGCGGCCCTTGGATGTGCGGACGCTGAACGCTGGACTCGGCGCTGCCCCTGCCCCGGCGGTGGCCCTGGACCGGCCCGCGACCGGCCGAACGGCGACCCGGCGGTGGCCCGCAGTGACCCGGCGGCGCCCCGCGATGACCCGGCAGCGGCTCGGCAGCGGCTCATCGGTCGGAGCTGAGGACCTTGCCGATCTCCTCCGAGGCGGCCCGGGCGGCCTGCTTGGGGTCCCGGCCGCTGAGCACGGCCGTCATGAAGGGCTTGATCGGGTTCTTCGCCTCGACCTCGGCCCAGCGGGCGGAGGTGGGGGTGGCGCGGCCCTGGGCGGCGCCGGGGGCCATGTTGGCCGCGCCCTCGTTGCCCTCGACGACGTGCGCGAGGGTGGTCTTGTTGGGTACGTAGCTCATCGTGCGGGCGAGTTCCGTCTGCCACTTCTCGCTGACGAGCGCCGTGATCACGTCCACGGCACCCTTCCGCTGTCCGGTCCGCGCCGGGATGATCAGGTCGGAGCCGCCGGTGAAGACGGCCCCCGCCTTGTCGGAGGTCTTGCCGGGGATCGGGAAGAAGCCCAGCTTGCCCTTCAGGGCGGGGTTGGCCGCCTCGATCTCGGCTGCCTGGCCGGGCGGGGCGATGATCTGGGCGACCTGGCCGCGGGCGAAGACCTGCGACTGCGGGGGCGTCTCCTCGTCCGCGCCCTTGGGGCCGTCGCCGAGGGCCTGGAGCTGCTTGTAGAAGTCCATGCCGGCCAGGGCCCTGTCGTCGTCGAGCGTGCCGACCCACTTGCCGCTGGTCTCGACGGCGAGTTCGCCGCCCTCGTCCCAGATGAAGCCGGCGAGGACGTACCAGTTCTGGCCGGGGAGGTAGATGCCCTGCTGGTCGCCCTTGTCGAGCTTCTGGGTCGCCTGGATCCACTCCTGGCGGTTCTTGGGCGGGGTCTTGATTCCGGCGCTCGCGAAGAGGTCCTTGTGGTAGATCACCACCCGGTTGGCGGCGTACCAGGGGACCCCGTACTGGGCCCCGTTGATGGTTCCCGGGTCGGCGAGGCCCTTGAGCCAGTCCTTGCTGCCCCATTCGCGCAGGCCTTCGAGGGTGAGCTCTTCGAGGCCGCCGGTCTCGATGTACTTGGCGACCTGGGTGTTGCCGACCTCGATGACGTCGGCGCGCTCGCTGCTCGTGCCGTCGAGGACGGCGTTGACCTTGTCGCCGATGCCCGTCCACTCCTGGATCCTGACGTCCAGGTCGACGCCGGGGTGCTCCCGCTCGAACTCCGCGGTGAACTTGCCGATGAAGTCCTCCGAGGCACTGCCCTTCATCAGCCAGAGCGTGACCTTCTGTGACCCTCCGGCCGGGTCGGCCGACCCGCTGCAGCCCGTGAGGGCGGCAGCGGCCGCGAGGGCGGTGCACACGGCGAGGAAGCGCATCTTCAAGAGGGTCACCTTCTGGGCTCGGTCTCAGATGGCTCGAAATTGGCATAGACCAATAGGCCGGTCAAGGGTCTTTCACCCGGAACTGTTCGCCCAAAGTTCGCGGACCCGGACTTACTGGGGCACCTTAGAACCAGGCAAAAGCCACCCACCGTCGGGAGACCTCCATGTCCAATCACACGTACCGGGTGACCGAGATCGTCGGCACCTCCCACGAGGGCATCGATCAGGCCATCCGCAACGGGATCGCCCGGGCGGGCCAGACCGTGCGGAATCTGGATTGGTTCGAGGTGGTTCAGGTACGCGGCCACATCGAGAACGGGGAGATCGCCCACTACCAGGTGGGACTCAAGGTCGGCTTCCGCCTCGACGGCGAGGACTGACCCCCGGGCGGGGCCTTCGCGTTCCCCGGCGTCCCGCCGGTGGAACACGGTGCCCGCGCAGGACCTGTCATGCCCCCTGCGGACACGTCGACGCGCATGACGTGCCGCCCGGCAGGCGTGGCGCTCGACGGACGCGCCCACGGGCAGCCCGCCCCGTGCACCCGGCGGGCTGCCCGGACTCCAACCGGGCGCAGCCATCCGCCGGGCCCGGTGCAGGCGGCCGGCGCTCCCCGCTACCGGTCCTCGCCCGTGGTGCCGGCAGCTGATCGCCGGTCAGACGGACGGTCAGACGGACGGACGGACGGACGGTCGGTCGGTCGGACGGTCGGTCGGACGGGAAGGCGGACTCTGCCGGGGCGGACGGCGGATTCAGATCCACCCGGCCACGGTCGCGACGTAGAGGCCGACGACAGCGACGACCGCGGCGACGACCACCCAGGACGCCGGGCTGGTGTGCCTGCCCCGGGAGACGGCCCGCCCGCGCGGCGTGCGCCGCCCGCCGCCGCCCCTGCCTCCTCCGCGCGGCGGGGCCGTCGGGGTGGCAGCGGTCTCGGACAGCAGGCGGCGGCAGACCGTCGCCAGTGCGCCGGTCCCGGCGGACAGGTGTACGACCGCCTCCGTGCGGGCGGGGGCCGTCGTACCGCCCTCCAGGATCCGGCCGGCCCGCACGAGCACCTCGTCCCGTCCGCCGCCGGAGGCGAGGCTGATCCAGCGCTGGACGTGCTCCCCGCGGATCACGACACCGCCCGCGCGATCCCGGTAGACGGTGTGCTCCCGCCACAGGAGGCCCGCCAACTCCGACGCGACGTCCCTCAGTTGCCCGCTCATCCCCTACGCCCCCACAGCTTTCCCTCGTTCGAACAAACAGCGGATCCTAACCTCCGCCACCGACAACGCCCGTTCCGGAACGCTGTTCTCCGAGTGGACGGGTGCTGTGCACCGGGAGTTGTCCACCGTGGCCGAATCTTCTCGACGGCCGTCACGACGTGGCGCCGTAGACGAGAGGACCTTCCGTGACCGTTCGCTTCGCCGCCGGTACCGCCGGCGCCGCCGCCCTGCTGGTCGCCGCGCTGACCGTGCCCGCGCAGGCCGTGACGTACGGGACGCCGACGATCGCCCTGTCCGCCTCCTACCTGTCCGGGGCCGTCGGCGCGACCGGTGACCCGGTCGTGAACGTCACCGTCGGCCAGAGCGGGGCGGACGCGTCAGCGCTCACCGTCAGCGTGTCCGCGTCGAGCAAGGCCTCGGTCGCCGGGACCGGGGACGTGACCTTCACCGGCTCCGGGGCGGTGCGTCAGCTGGCCGTCGCCGCGCGCGGCCGTGGCTACACCAACCTCACCGTCAAGGTCACCGGGCTGGGCGGCAAGACCGCCACCAAGACCCTGTCCTACGCGGCCTCCGCGGCCGTGCAGAACCCGGCCGACGCGCGGTACCTCACCGGGTCCGCGGACGCCTCGGCCGCCGTGGACGTGGGCGGCGGGTACGCGGTGGTGGCCGACGACGAGTCCAACGTGCTGCGCCTGTACGACCGCTCCCGCTCGGGCGCGCCGGTGAGGACCTGGGACTTCAGCTCGCAGCTCGGAGTCAGCAAGGAGGTGGACATCGAGGGCGCGACCCGCGTCGGGAACACCATCTACTGGACCGGCTCGCTCGGCAACAACAAGGACGGCGAGTACAAGGCGCCCCGCAACACGGTCTTCACCACGACGGTGAGCGGCTCCGGCGCCGGAACGCAGCTGGCCTACGGGCGCTCGTACAAGAAGCTCCGCGACGACCTGGTGGCCTGGGACAAGGCCAACGGGAACAGGTACGGCTTCGCGGCGGGTACGGCGGAGGGGGAGGCCCCCAAGCAGATCGACGGGTTCAACGTCGAGGGCCTGGAGTTCGCCCCGGGCTCGACCAGCACCGCCTACCTGGGCTTCCGGGCCCCGCTGGCGCCGGTGGTGCCGGGCGGCAAGGCCCTGATCGTGCCGGTCACCAACTTCGACCAGGTCCTGGCGAGCGGGGCCAAGGCCACCTTCGGCGCGGGTGTCGAGCTGGACCTCGGCGGCCTCTCCGTCCGGGACATCCGCAAGAACGCCGCCGGGCAGTACCTGATCCTGGCCGGCTCCTGGGCCGCGGACGACAACTCGGACCCGTACGCGCTCTACCAGTGGGACGGCGTCCCCGGCCACGCGCCGGTCAAGCGGGCGGACCTGCCGACCACCGACCCCGGTGGCTGGGAGGCCATCGTGGAGGTGCCGGACCTGACGGTTCCGGGCGCCCGGGTGCAGCTGATCACGGACAGCGGGTCCGCGGACCTGTACGGGGACGGCACCGAGGCCAAGGACCTGACGCACGCGGAGTGGAAGAAGGCCCGGGCGGCCTGGTTCACGCTGGGCTGACGCCCCGGGAGTGCGCCGTACGGGCCGGCGGGCCGTTCGCGGCGGCGCCGCAGCGCGCACGGCGTCCGCGGCACCCGCTGCGGACGCCGTGGACGGCGGTTCCGGCACCGGCCCGGCAGCGCGGCCGCCCGTGGACGTGCCGCCGGCAGGGCCCCGATCCCGGAACCGGCTTCCCCGGTCAGGTCCTGCCGTCGACCTCCTGGGCGGATTCCAGCTCCGGCGCGTCCGCCGCCCAGTCGGCGAGCACCACCCGGAACCCGGCGGCGCGCGCGGCCTGGCAGACGAGCTCGTCGTCGTCGACGAGCATCCGCACCTCCCGGCCACGGGAGACCCGCCGCAGCACCTCCACCTTGGTGGTGCGGGCCGGCCGCCGGTCCTGGTTGCCGCGCATGAACAGCCGCCCCTCGGGCAGACCGTGCCGGGCGAGCCAGTCGAGCGTGGCCGCACGGCAGCGTTCGGGCCGCCCGGTCAGGTACACCACCTCGCAGTCGGCCGCGCTCTCCACCGCCAGCGCCACTCCGCGCGCGAGCGGCGGATCGGCCGGGGCGGCGGCGAAAAAACCGCTCCAGTCCCGGGGCCGGCGCTCCAGGAAGTGCTGGCGGTGTCCGGTGTCCGCCAGGGTGTTGTCGAGGTCGAAAACGGCCAGCGGCCGGGTCGCGTGCTCACTCATGCCGCCAGCGTAGGAGAGCCGTACCGGGAATCCTCACGGCCGGTGGGCGTTGAGTCCTGTGTGATCCGCACACTCTCGATACTCGACCGGTCGCGCACCCGCGAGGGCCACCCGGCCCCGCAGGCCCTGCGCGACACCGTGGAGCTGGCCCGGACGGCCGAGGAGCTCGGCTACCACCGCTTCTGGGTCTCGGAGCACCACAGCGTGCCCGGGGTGGCCGGCTCGGCGCCGACGGTCCTGGCCGCCGCCGTCGCCGGAGCCACGCACCGGATCCGGGTCGGCACGGGCGGGGTCATGCTGCCCAACCACCAGCCGCTGGTGGTGGCGGAACAGTTCGGGGTCCTGGAGTCGCTGTTCCCCGGCCGGATCGACATGGGCCTCGGGCGTTCGGTCGGCTTCACGGGCGGCATCCGGCGGGCCCTGGGCCGTGACACCGGCGACGCCGACCGCTTCGAGGAGCAGCTGGCCGAGCTGCTGGGCTGGCTCGACGGAACCCAGCGGGCCCACCCCCAGGTGCACGCCCACCCCGCCGAAGGACTGCGGATCCCGGCCTACGTCCTGGCCACCGGTGAAGGCGCCGGGATCGCCGCCCGGGCCGGGCTGCCGCTGGTGGTGGGCGACCTGCGGGCCCGCGACCGGGTGAGCGGGATCGTCGAGGCGTACCGCAAGGAGTTCCGGCCCTCCGCCCACGGCGCGGAGCCGTACGTCGTGGTCTCGGGCACCGTGGCGGTCGCCGCCACCGCGGAGGAGGCCCGCCGCATGCTCGTCCCGGAAGCCTGGGCCCTCGCGCACTCCCGCACCCGCGGCAGCTTCCCGCCGCTGCGCCCGGCGGAGGAGATCGAGGCGCTGCCGATGACCCCGAAGGAGCGCGAGCTCTACGAGGGCGCCCTCTCCGGCCACATCCACGGCACGGAGGACCGGGTGGCGGCGGAGCTGTCCGAGGTCGCGGAGGAGACCGGCGCGGACGAACTGCTGGTCACCACCTCTACGTACGACCGGACGGCGCTGCTGGACTCCTACGCGCGACTGGCCGGGATCGCGGGCCTCTGAAGGCGGGCCGCCAAGGGGCGGGCCCCTGGAGGCGGCCCTTGGAAGGCACACCTCTAAAATGGGACGAATGCACCAGGCCGCCGGTACCCCCGCCCCTCCCCCCGCCGCCCTCGACCCCTACGTACGGGTCCGGGGCGCCCGGGAGCACAACCTGCGCGGCGTCGACGTGGACATCCCGCGCGACGCGCTGACCGTGTTCACCGGAGTCTCCGGGTCCGGCAAGAGCTCGCTCGCGTTCGGAACGCTCTACGCCGAGGCCCAGCGCCGGTACTTCGAGTCGGTCGCGCCGTACGCCCGCCGCCTGATCCACCAGATCGGCGCGCCCGCGGTGGACTCCGTCACCGGGCTGCCGCCGGCCGTCTCGCTGGAGCAGCGACGCTCCTCCCCCGGCTCCCGCTCCTCGGTCGGCACGGTGACCCTGCTGTCCAACTCCCTGCGGATGCTGTACTCCAGGGCCGGCACCTATCCGCCGGGTGCGCAGCGGCTCGACTCCGACGCCTTCTCCCCCAACACCGCCACCGGGGCCTGTCCGTCCTGCCACGGGCTCGGCCGGATCCACCGCACCAGCGAGGAACTCCTCGTCCCCGACCGGGAACTGTCGATCCGCCAGGGCGCCATCGCCGCCTGGCCGGGCGCGTGGCAGGGCAAGAACCTGCGGGACATCCTGGAGACGCTCGGCCACGACGTGGACCGGCCCTGGCGGGAACTTCCGGCGAAGGACCGCGAGTGGATCCTGTTCACCGAGGAGCAGCCGGTGGTGACCGTGCACCCGGTACGAGAGGCCGAGCGGATCCAACGGCCCTACCAGGGAACGTACATGAGCGCCCACCGCTACGTCATGCGGACCTTCGCCGACAGCAAGAGCGCCACGCTGCGGGCCCGCGCCGAGAAGTTCCTCGCCGACTCGCCGTGTCCGGTGTGCGAAGGGCGGCGGTTGCGGCCCGAGGCCCTCGCCGTGACCTTCGCCGGGCGGACCATCGCGGAGCTGGCGGCGCTCGCGCTGACCGACCTGGACGGTGTCCTGGCCTCCGCGCCCCTGGACGGGGAGGCGGCGCGGGTGCTCGCCGAGGACCTCCGCTCCCGGATCGGACCCGTCGTGGAGCTGGGGCTGGGCTATCTGAGCCTGGACCGGACCGCGCCGAGCCTGTCCGCGGGCGAGCTGCAGCGGCTGCGGCTGGCGACGCAGCTGCGGTCGGGGCTGTTCGGCGTCGTGTACGTACTGGACGAGCCGTCGGCGGGGCTGCACCCGGCCGACACCGAGGCGCTGCTCGGGGTACTCGACCGGCTGAAGGAGGCCGGGAACACGGTCTTCGTCGTGGAACACGATCTCGACGTCGTGCGGCACGCGGACTGGCTGGTGGACGTGGGTCCGCTGGCCGGGGAGCACGGCGGGCAGGTGCTCCACAGCGGGCCGCCGCAGGAGCTGGCCGGGGTGGCGGGGTCGGCGACGGCCCGGCACCTGTTCGGGGCGCAGGAGCCGGCCGGTGCGCCCGGGCCGGTGCGCGCGGCGACCGGGGCGGTGCGGCTGAGCGGGGTGGACCGGCACAACCTGCGTCAGCTGGAGGCGGAGTTCCCGCTCGGGGTGTTCACGGCCGTGACCGGGGTGTCGGGGTCGGGCAAGTCCACGCTGGTGGGGCAGGTGCTGGCCCGGGAGGTCGGTGAACGGCTCACACAAGCGGACTTTCCGGTACGGCGGCTGGTGGAGGTGGACCAGAAGCCGATCGGCCGGACGCCCCGGTCCAACCTGGCCACGTACACCGGGCTGTTCGACGTGGTGCGCAAGCTCTTCACGGCGGCCCCGCAGGCGAGGTCGCGCGGCTGGAAGGCGGGCCGGTTCTCCTTCAACGTGCCGGGGGGCCGCTGCGAGACCTGCCAGGGTGAGGGTTTCGTCTCGGTGGAGCTCCTGTTCCTGCCGAGCACGTACGCCCCGTGCCCCGAGTGCGCGGGAGCCCGGTACAACGCCGAGACCCTGGAGGTCCGGTACGAGGGGCTGAACATCGCGGAGGTGCTGGGCCTGACGGTGGAGTCGGCGGCCGGCTTCTTCGCGGAGGTCCCGGCGGCGGCGCGCAGCCTGCGGGCGCTGGAGGAGATCGGGCTGGGCTACCTGCGGCTGGGGCAGCCGGCCACGGAGCTGTCGGGCGGTGAGGCGCAGCGGATCAAGCTGGCGACTGAGCTGCAGCGGCTGCGCCGGGACCACACCTTGTACCTGCTGGACGAGCCGACGACCGGGCTGCATCCGGCCGATGTGCGGGTGCTGCTGCGGCAGTTGCACGGGCTGGTGGACGCCGGGCATTCGGTGGTGGTCGTGGAGCACGACATGGCGGTGGTCGCGGGCGCGGACTGGGTCATCGACCTGGGCCCGGGTGGCGGCACGGCGGGCGGCCGGGTGGTCGCGGCGGGTACGCCGTCGCAGGTGGCCTCCGCGGCGGGCAGCCGCACGGCTCCGTACCTGGCGCGGGCCCTGGGGACCGGCCGCGGCGGGGAAGCGGGTCGGGCATAGGCTGCCGGGCCCAACGGGGGGGGACGTGATGGTCCTGGAGGACGCGGAGGGCAGCGAACCGCTCCGCTGGTGGGGCTCAGACGTCGCCGGGCAGCAGGTGCTGCGGAAGCTCGCGGAAACTCCACCGCCCCTGGCGGCGGGTGAGGATCCAGACGAGGTCGTGCCGGTCCGGCCAGGTGGCCGGGGTGCCGGGGACCTGATGGGCGCCGAGGGCCCGGATCAGGCGCGGGATCCCGCTGTGCTCCCAGCAGACGAGTACGGGCATGGGCCCGGCCAGCGCGGCCTGCGCGAGGGCGGCTTCGGCTCCCACGGCGAACTCGGCGCGTACGGGGGTGCGCAGGGCGGTGGCCAGCGCCGCCACCGTCTGCCGGGACCGGGCGGGGGCGGTGGCCGCCTCGCCGCCTGCCGCGAAGACGGCCGCGGGGCGGGGCAGCGAGGAGCCGGGGGCCGGCGGGAACAGCCGCGGGAGCCGCTCGGCCCGGCGCCAGCCGCGGCCGGCCAGCGAACCGGGGTCGTCCTCGCCCTCCGCGTCCCTGCCGAGGCCGCCGGCGTACGGCTGCTCCGCGTGCCGGATCACCATGACCAGGGCGTCCTGGGGTCCGGCGGGCGCGGGGGCACCGGGCGCCGGGGGGTGCGGGGTTTCCCCGCCCGAGCAACCGGCCCCGGCCAGCGGGGCGAGGGCAGCGGCCAGTACGGCTCGGCGACGGGGGCCGGACCCGGCGGGGGCTTCTGGCATGGCGCCACTGTCCACCATGGCCCCGGCGGCGCCGGGGCGCGGCGCGGTGCGGGCGTCCGCCGGTCAGCCGATCGGCGCAGGGCCGGGGACGGGCTCCTGGGAGCCCGGGCTCAGCGGGGACCCTTGCGCACCGCCCGCAGCCACTCCTTGTTCATCGCGGCGATCGACGGCAGCGGGATGCCCTTCGGGCAGGCCGTGGCGCATTCGCCGGTCAGGGTGCAGCCGCCGAAGCCCTCCTCGTCCATCCGGGCCACCATGTCCAGTACCCGGGTCTCGCGTTCCGGCGAGCCCTGCGGGAGGACGTTGAGGTGGTTGACCTTGGCCGAGGTGAAGAGCATCGCGGAGCCGTTGGGGCAGGCCGCCACGCAGGCGCCGCATCCGATGCACTCGGCGTGCTCGAAGGCGAAGTCGGCGTCGGCCTTGGGTACGGCGGTGGCGTGCGCCTCGGGGGCGGCGCCGGTGGGGGCGGTGATGTAGCCGCCGGCCTGGATGATCCGGTCGAAGGCGCCGCGGTCGACGACGAGGTCCTTGACCACCGGGAAGGCGGCGGCCCGCCACGGCTCGACGTCGATGGTGTCGCCGTCGGCGAAGGAGCGCATGTGGAGCTGGCAGGTGGTGGTGCGTTCCGGGCCGTGGGCGTCGCCGTTGATGACGAGGCTGCAGGCGCCGCAGATGCCCTCGCGGCAGTCGTGGTCGAAGGCGACCGGGTCCTCGCCGCGCAGGATGAGGTCCTCGTTGAGGGTGTCGAGCATCTCCAGGAAGGACATGTCCTTCGAGATGCCGTCGACCTCGTAGGAGACCATGTGGCCGGGGGCGTCGGCGCCGCGCTGGCGCCAGACGCGCAGGGTGAGCTTCATGCGTAGCTCCGCTGGGTGGGGTGGACGTACTCGAAGACGAGGTCTTCCTTGTGCAGGACGGGAGCGGTTCCGGTGTCCGTGAACTCCCAGGCGGCGGCGTAGGAGAAGGCCTCGTCCTGGCGGGCCGCCTCGCCGTCGGGGGTCTGGGACTCCTCGCGGAAGTGGCCGCCGCAGGATTCGGCGCGGGCGAGGGCGTCGAGGCACATCAGCTCGGCGAGTTCGAGGTAGTCGACGATGCGGTTGGCCTTCTCCAGCGACTGGTTGAACTCCTCGCCGCTGCCCGGGACCTTGATCCGGCGCCAGAACTCCTCGCGGATCTCGGGGATCCGGTCGAGCGCCTTGCGCAGCCCTTCCTCGTTGCGGGCCATCCCGCAGTACTCCCACATGAGTTCGCCGATCTCGCGGTGGAAGGAGTCGGGGGTGCGGTCCCCGTCGGCGGCGAGCAGCTTCGCGAGCCGCTCGCGGGTCTCGCGTACGACGGCCACGGACTCGGGGTGGGTGTCGTCGACGGTGCTCCGGTGGGGGTGGCGGGCGAGGTAGTCGTTGATGGTGGAGGGGAGGACGAAGTAGCCGTCGGCGAGGCCCTGCATCAGCGCGGAGGCGCCGAGGCGGTTGGCTCCGTGGTCGGAGAAGTTGGCCTCGCCGATGGCGAACAGGCCGGGGACGGTGGTCTGGAGGTCGTAGTCGACCCACAGGCCGCCCATCGTGTAGTGGACGGCGGGGTAGATCCGCATGGGGACCTCGTACGGGTTCTCCGCGGTGATCCGCTCGTACATGTCGAAGAGGTTGCCGTACTTCTCGGCGACCTGGTCGCGGCCCATGCGGCGGATGGCGTCGGCGAAGTCGAGGTAGACGCCCTGGCCGCCGGGGCCCACGCCGCGGCCCTCGTCGCAGACGTTCTTCGCGGCGCGGGAGGCGATGTCGCGGGGCACGAGGTTGCCGAAGGAGGGGTAGATCCGCTCCAGGTAGTAGTCCCGCTCGGACTCGGGGATGTCGGCCGCGGCGCGGGTGTCGCCCTTGGCCTTGGGGACCCAGATGCGTCCGTCGTTGCGCAGGGACTCGCTCATGAGGGTGAGCTTGGACTGGTGGTCGCCGGTGCGCGGGATGCAGGTGGGGTGGATCTGGGTGAAGCAGGGGTTGGCGAAGTACGCGCCGCGCCGGTGCGCCCGCCAGACGGCGGTCGCGTTGGAGTTCATGGCGTTGGTGGAGAGGTAGAAGACGTTGCCGTAGCCGCCGCTGGCGAGGACCACCGCGTCGGCGTAGTGGGTGGAGATCTCGCCGGTGATCAGGTCGCGGGCGACGATGCCGCGGGCCACGCCCTCGACGACGATCAGGTCGAGCATCTCGGTACGGGCGTGCATCTCGACGTTGCCGGCGGCGATCTGCCGGGAGAGCGCCTGGTAGGCGCCGAGCAGGAGCTGCTGGCCGGTCTGGCCCCGGGCGTAGAAGGTGCGGGAGACCTGGACGCCGCCGAAGGAGCGGGTGTCGAGGAGGCCGCCGTACTCGCGGGCGAAGGGAACGCCCTGGGCCACGCACTGGTCGATGATCTCCACGGAGATCTGCGCGAGGCGGTGGACGTTGGACTCGCGGGCGCGGAAGTCGCCGCCCTTGACGGTGTCGTAGAAGAGGCGGTGCACCGAGTCGCCGTCGTTGCGGTAGTTCTTGGCGGCGTTGATGCCGCCCTGGGCGGCGATGGAATGGGCGCGGCGCGGCGAATCGCTGAAGCAGAACTGGACCACGTGGTAGCCCTGCTCGGCGAGAGTCGCGCCGGCGGCACCGCCCGCCAGGCCGGTGCCGACGACGATCACTGTGTGCTTGCGCCGGTTGGCCGGGTTGACCAGCTTCGCCTCGAAGCGGCGGCGGTCCCAGCGTTCGGCGATGGGGCCCTCGGGGGCCTTGGTGTCGGCGAGGGGCTCGCCGGTGGTGAAACGGGCGTAGGCGTTGCTCATGTCAGCTCACCACTCCGGTCATGACGGCGACGGGGACGGAGACGAATCCCGCGAAGAGGACGAGGGCCAGGCCGTCCGCCAGGAACTTCAGCGTCCGCTCGCGCCGGGCGCGGCCCGCGCCGAGGGTCTGTGCGGCGCTCCAGAAGCCGTGGCGGACATGCAGTCCGAGGGCGGCCATGGCCACGATGTAGATGGTGTTCCCGTACCAGGTGGAGAACGTCGACAGGACGTTCTCGTACGGGTGGCCGGACCAGGCGCGCTCGTTGACGGTGAGCGTGGTGAGGTCGAGCAGGTGCCAGACGATGAACAGGCCGAGGATGACGCCGCCCCAGCGCATGGTGCGGGTGGCGTAGCTCGCGCGGCGGCGCTTGTGGGCGTACTTCACCGGGCGGGCCTTGATGTCGCGGCGGCTGAGCTGGTACGCGGACACGGCGTGGGCGACGACGGCGGCGAGGAGTCCCACGCGGACCAGCCACAGGGCCCACTCGTGGTGGAGGAAGGGCGAGCCGAGGGTGCGCAGCCAGTGGGCGTAGCCGTTGAACTCGTCCGCCCCGAAGAAGATCTTGAGGTTTCCGAGCATGTGCACGACGAGGTAGCCGAGCATGATCAGACCGGAGACGGCCATCACGGACTTCTTGCCGACGGAGGAGTCCCAGATCGTGCGTGTGATGGACGGCCGTCGATCCGTCCGCGTTGCCAGAGCCATGTCCTCGACGGTACGGACGAGGACCCTGAAAGGTCCAAGACATGATGGAGCTGATATCGATAGAGAGTGTCTATCGATGGCGGTAGCCTGGGCTGATGCAGTTCCAGCAGCTCCTGTATTTCGTGGCCGTCGCCGAGACCCTGCACTTCACCCGGGCCGCGGAGCGCGTGCACGTGGCGCAGCCCTCGCTCTCGCAGCAGATCAAGGCGCTCGAACGGGAACTCGGGGCCGAGCTGTTCAGCCGGGCCCGGGGCAACATCGCGCTCACCGACGCGGGTGAGGCGCTGCTGCCGCTGGCCCGGCGGATCCTGGCGGACGCGGACACGGCGCGGCTGGAGGTCCAGGAACTCGCGCAGCTCCGGCGCGGCCGCGTCCGGCTCGGTGCCACGCCCAGCATCTGCACGGGCCTGCTCCCGGACGTGCTGCGGGCCTTCCATGACGCGCATCCCGGGATCGAGCTGCTGATCGAGGAGAGCGGCTCGCTGGACCTCGTACGGGAACTCGCGCGCGGAGCCCTGGACCTGGCCCTGATCGCCTTGCCGCTCCCTCCTTCGGCGCCGGCCCTGACCACGGTGGAGCTGCTGACGGAAGACCTCGTGGTGGTCTCCTCGGCGGAACGGCCGGCGCCCGGCGGAGGCGGCGAACTGACCATCGCAGGGCTGCGGGACGAGCCGATGGTGATGTTCCGGCACGGCTACGACCTGCGGGAGCTCACGGTGGCGGCCTGCCGGGCGGAGGGCTTCGAGCCGGTCTTCACCGTGGAGGGCGGCGAGATGGACGCGGTCCTGGGCTTCGTCCGGGCGGGGCTCGGTGTCGCGGTGGTTCCGGCGATGGTGGTGGACCGTGCCGGTCCGGGGCTGCGGGTGACCCTGCTGGCCGGCTCCCCGCTGCGCCGGACGATCGCCCTGGCCCACCGCACGGACGTGGCTCCGCCGCGCGCGGCGCGCGAGCTGCGGCGGATGCTGATGGCGTGACGCCGCCGGGCCTTCGGCCCGGGGGCCTCAGGCGGGTGCGGGCGGGGCCTCAGGTGAGCTTGGGCGGGGCGGGCGGGGCCTCAGGCGGGTGTGGGCGGGGCTGTGGGAAGGGTGCGGTCGAGGCCGTCGGCGAGCATGCCGAAGGCCTGGTCGGCATCGGCCACGGCGGCCGGATGGGCCTCGTCGGCGCTCTGCCCGGCGTCGAGCCGCCGCCAGTTCTCCCGCCCCAGCTCGTGACGGGCCGCCACCAGGTGGATGGCCGCCAGCCGGGCGGCGAACGGCAGCACCGACTCCGCCTCCAGCGCGGCGGCGAGCAGCTCGACCTCGCGGTCGCTGTAGTGGGACAGGCGGGACTCCAGGCTGGCGGTGGTGTAGAGCAGCCGCTGGAAGGAGAGGACCTCCGGATGGTCACAGAGCCCCGTGATCGGGTCCCGCTCGGCGAGGGCCGTCAGGAAGTGCGCGTGCACGGCCGCCACCGGCGTCCGGCCCGCGGGCCTCTCGCGGACGATGCGCGCCACCTCGTCCTGATGGTCGGCGAACCGGTCGAGGAGCAGGTCCTCCTTGGTCGGGAAGTACCGGAAGAGGGTCGGTTTGGACACCTCGGCCGCAGCAGCGACATCCGCCACCGACACGGCGTCGAAACCCCGCTCCAGGAACAGCTCCAGCGCCGTGTCCGCCAGCTGCCGGCGCGTACGGAGCTTCTTGCTCTCGCGCAGACCCGTCGTGTTCTCCATGCGCACAGCGTAGCACGAATCAGAGACCGGGTTATTTTTGTTACCGGGTTGCTTTTTCTGGCGGGAGCCGCTTTCCTTGGGACATCGACGAGGAGAGGACCTCCCATGAACCACACCGATGTACTGATCGCCGGATCCGGCCCCACCGGGCTGACGCTCGCCTGCGGTCTCGCCCAGCGCGGATTCGCCGTCCGCGTCATCGAGCGCCGCACCGAACCGCACCGGGAGTCCCGGGGCAAGGGACTGCGGGCCGGCAGTCTCGCGATCTTCGAGGAACTCGGCATGGCCGAACCCCTGATCGCCGCCGGCACCGCGGGAGTGGTCCTGCGCAAGTACTTCGACGGCGAGCACATCAACGACACCCCCACCCCGGAGGACGCCGGCCTGCTGATCGGCCAGTGGCAGACCGAGGAGGCGCTGCGCGACCGGCTGGCCGCACTGGGCGTGCACGTCGAGTACGGGGCGGAGCTCGCCGGCATCACCCAGGACGAGGAGGGGGTGCGGGTCGAGCTGGCGGACGGAGGCGTGATCACGGCCCGCTATCTCGCCGGGTGCGACGGCGGGCGCAGCACCACCCGCAAGCTGCTCGGCATCCCCTTCGAGGGGAACGGGGAGAAGGAGCCCGCGATGGTCATCGGCGACGTCAGGGCGCCGGGGCTCGGCCGGGACGTCTGGCACCAGTGGTTCACCTCGGAGGGTGGGGGGATGCTCCTGTGCCCGATGCCGGGGACGGACTCCTTCCAGCTGCAGGCCTCACCCGAGCAGGACGAGCACGGCGAGCCCCTGCCGCCCTCCCTGGAGAGCTTCCAGCGGATCTTCGACCGGTGCGCCGGGGTGCCGGGCGTCCGGCTGGAGGACCCCACCTGGCTCTCCTCCTGGCGCGTCAACGTCCGCATGGCCACGCGGATGCGGGAGGGCCGGGTCCTGCTCGCCGGGGATGCCGCGCACGTGCACCCCATAGCCGGCGGGCTGGGCATGAACACCGGGATCGAGGACGCGGCGGCGCTCGGCCGCGCCTTGGCCGCCGCCCTCTCCGGGCCGGACGCGGACGCGGACGCGGCGCTCGACGCATACGAGGCGGAGCGGCTGCCGGTGGCCGCGGGGGTCCTGGCCGACACGGCCGAGCGGTACGAGCGGGTCGTGGAAGCGGTCCGGACCCCCGGCCGTGGGACGGAGGTCGGCCTGGAATGAGGGGCACCGCACGCCTGAAGCCGAGGCGGCCCGGGCCCCCTCGGGCCGGGGGGCCGGCACCGCCCGCCCGACGGGGGACGTCAGGAGGGCGTGGGCACCGCGTCCGAGAGGGAGAGGGTGTGGATGCGGTCCGGGGCCCCGGGCCGGGCGTAGTACCAGCCCTGTGCGGTGTCACAGCCGAGGGCCCGCAGCTGGGCGGCCTGGGCTCCGGTCTCCACTCCCTCGACGGTGACGGCGAGTTCGAGGCTGTGCGCCAGGGCGACGATCCCCTCCACGATCTTGACGTCGACCGGGTTGGCGGGCTGCTGCTGCATCCCCTGGGTGAAGGAGCGGTCGAGCTTCAGAACGCTGACCGGCAGCCGTCGCAGGTTGGCCAGGTTCGAGTAGCCGGTACCGAAGTCGTCGAGGGCGATGTCCACACCGAGGGCGGCGAGCCGGCGCAGCGGTTCCAGGAGTTCGTCGTCGGCCCCTATCAGGGCCGATTCGGTGACCTCCAGGCACAGCGCACCGGGAGCCAGGCCGGACTTCTCCAGCACCGCCACCGTGTCGGCGACCAGGCCCGGGTGGTGCAGCTGGGTCGGCGAGAGGTTGACGTTGATCCGCAGGGCCGCGCCTCCGTGCTGGCGCTGCCAGATACGGGCCTGGCGGACGGCTTCCTCCAGCACCCAGCGCCCGAGCGGCACGATCAGCCCGGTCCGCTCGGCGAGCGGGATGAAACGGTCCGGGCCGAGGACCCCGTACTGCGGGTGCGACCAGCGCACCAGCGCCTCGGCCCCGTGCACGCTGCCGTCACGCATGTGGACGAGCGGCTGGTACTCGATGAAGAACTCGCCGCGTTCCAGCGCCGCGGGCAGGGCGTTGGTCAGGCCGTGGCGGGTGATCGCGCGGGCGTCCGCCTCGGCGTCGGCGAATTCGAAGCGGTTGCCGCCGGCCGCCTTGGCCCGGTACATCGTGATGTCGGCGCTGCGCAGCACCTCCGCCGGGGTGCGTTCCTTGGCCCGGCCCTCGACGATGCCGATGCTGCCCCGGACCGTCAGTTCCCGGCCCTCCAGCCGGATCGGGGTGGACAGGGCGGTCAGTATGCGGACCGCCAGCTCGGTCACCTTCTGCTCGGTGTCGGAGCCGGTGGTCAGGGCGACGAACTCGTCGCCGCCCAGCCGGGCCACCACCTCGCCGGGGCCGGTCGCACAGCTCTGCAGCCGGTCGGCGACCTCCACCAGCAGCCGGTCGCCCGCCGAGTGCCCGAGGCTGTCGTTGACCGCCTTGAAGCCGTCGAGGTCGAGATAGCACAGGCCGTAGTGGTCGCCTCCGGCCCCGCCCAGGGCCTTCTCCAGCCGTTCGAAGAACAGCGTCCGGTTGGGCAGACCGGTCAGGGCGTCGTGGGTGGCCTCGTAGCGCAGGCGCAGGTTCAGCAGCCGGCGTTCGGTGGTGTCCTCCATCAGCGCCAGCTGGTACTGCGGCTTCCCGTCGGCGTCGCGCAGCAGCGACACCGTCAGATTGGTCCAGAGCACGGTGCCGTCGTGCCGGTAGTACGGCTTCTCCACGCGGTAGCTCTCGCGCTCGCCGCGCACCAGCTCGCCGTACATCCGCCAGACGTGCGGGGTGTCGTCGGGGTGCCCCCACTCGCTGACGTTGCGGCTGCGGACGTGTCCCTCCAGGCCGCCGAACATCTGCAGCAGGGTGTCGTTGACCTCCAGGACGTTCCCGTCGAGGTCGGCGATGCCGATCCCCACGGCCGCGCCCTCGAAGACCGCCCGGAAGCGCTCCTCGCTCGCGTGCAGGGCCTGCTGCGCGTCGCTGCGCGCGGTCAGCGCGGAGCGCGCGATGGCCTCCTGCTCCCTGAGGGTGCGCTCGCGCAGTGCGCGGGCATATCCCGCCGCGATCGCGTGCTGCAGCCGGGCGCAGCGGGAGCGGTACTCCTCGGTGCCCTCCACGCCGGAGCCCTCGGGTCCGTCCGGGCCGCAGTAGAGCACCAGGTACGACTCGATCACGCCGAGGGTGCCCGCCAGGGCCTCGGGGTCGGTGCAGTGCACGGCGACGAGTTCCGCCCCCACCTGCTGGGCGACCGAGGCGTCGAAGGGCCGGGCGTGCAGGGCCTCGGTGAGCGTCCGGGTGAGGGGGACGAGGTGCCGTTCGAACTCGGGGCGGGTCAGCGAGGTCGCCGTGACCGGGAAGATCGCCCGGCCCCAGATCGTGGCGAAGCGGGCGATCCGGTCCTCGATGCCGCCGTGCGGGGCCGCGGCGGACCCGCTGGCCGGCGCCGCGGCCACGGCCGGTGCCGCAGCGAACTTCGGCGCGCCCGCCGTCTGTGCCGGAAGTCTCACGCCTTGCGTCCCACGCCGCCGAAGCCCGAGAAGGCGTAGGGGTCTTCCGGTGTCTCGCCGTCCTCGCCCTCGTCCGGCCGGTCCGGCCTCCAGTCGGGCATGGACACGAGGCCCGGCTCCAGCATCTCGAACCCGTCGAAGAAGCCGCTGATCTGTTCCCGGGTACGCATGACGAGAGGATTGCGCATGTCGCGGTAGACGCCCACGGTGCCGGCGGCGGTTTCCTGGGTGAGCGGAATCCCCTCGTACGAGGCGTGCGTGAGAATCAGCATGCTGCCGGGGGCCAGCGCGTCGCGCAGTTCGGCGACGGCGGCGTACGGGGCGTCCGTGTCCTCCAGGAAGTGCAGGACGGCGACGAGCAGGAGCGCGACCGGGCGGCCGAGGTCGAGCAGCCTGCCGACCTCGGGGGCGTCCAGGATCTCCTTGGGCTTGCGCAGGTCGGCGGCGACGATGTCGCTCTGGTCGTCTCCCGTGAGGACGGCCCGGCTGTGCGCGACGGCCACCGGGTCGTGGTCGACGTAGACGACGCGCGCCTGCGGGCTGGCGGCCTGGGCGATCTCGTGGACGTTGCCGAAGGTGGGGATGCCGGAGCCGATGTCGAGGAACTGCGTGACGCCCTCGGCGACGGCGTGCCGGACGGCACGGCGCATGAATGCCCGGTTGGCCTGCATGATCTTGGGCAGTCCCGGCATGAATTCCATGGCCCGGCGAGCCGTCTGGCGGTCGACCTCGAAATTGTGGGACCCGCCCAGGTAGTAATCATAGATGCGGGACACGCTCGGCACCGATATGTCGATGCCTGGCGGGGCCCAGGCGGGGCGCTCCATCGGGGTCTCCAAGCGTTGGTCCTGCGGTCGTCCGTGTGAGGTCGGACTCCTGTCCGAGCCGAATGTACTGATCATTTCCCAACAGGGCGAGCAAAAGCGGAAATTGGCGATCCGTTCTTCGTCACACACCAAAGGCACCGCCACGCCGGACGAGGGAATGACCGATACCGACAAGTCCCTTATGGGAATTGGCTGAGGAGCGATCGGAGTCACCACACTACCGACCCACGGGTGGCTCAAACCTCTCTGGTCGGCAGTCCACCCGTTCAGGCGAACCAGGGGCCGAGCCTCGCGTGCCCGGGCGCGCGCGGGCCCATGCTCCCGGGGTGAACAGAGCCTGTGCCAGGCGCTTGCTGGCAGTCCCGGTCCTGCTGTGGGCGGCCTTGTCCGTCACGCCGGCCGTGGCTGATAGCCGCGCCTACGCGACGACCGACTCCGGCGACGGCCCCGCCGCCACCGTGGTGGCCGCGGCGGCCGGCGGCAACGACCGCGAACGCGGACCGCGTGGCGGACATCACGGTGACGACCAGGGCTCCGACCACGGGAAACGCCGTGGAGGCGGGCAGGGCGGAGGCCGTCACGGCCATCCCCACTGCCCACCGCCGCCGCCCCCTCCGCCCTGCCCGCCGAAGCCGCCACCGAAGCCACCGAAGCCGCCGAAGCCCACGCCGCCCCCCGAGCCGACTCCCCCGCCGCCCCCGCCCGAGCCCCCGCCGCCCCCGAAGCCCGCGCCGCCGAAACCACCGCCGCCGCCCGCGCCGGCGCCGAAGCCCGTACCGAAGCCGGTCCTGCCCCCGCCTCCCCCGCCGAAGCCGACGCCCCCGGCGCCGCGCGTGGTCAGGGCGCCCGCACCGCCACCACCTGCCCCACTGCCACCACCCGCCCCAGAGGTGAAACCCGTGCCGCGGAAACCGGTGGCCCGACCCGCGTATCACGCGGCCGCCCGCAAACCCGCCGAGCACCACATCTCGCCGGTGACTTTCACCTTGATGACCGCGGCACCCGCGGTGCTCGCGATCGTCGCGCTGCGCCCGCGCTAGCACTTCTTCCGTCCCACCAGTAACCGATTGGGAGTCATCTTGTCGGAATGGCTCGTCCTGTCCCTCGCGATGGCCGCGGCCTGTGCCGTGGTGCTGTCCATCGCCTTCTTGAACCACAGGAGGATCGGCGACGACGACGATCCGAACGAGACCCCGGACGTCATCGAGTACATGACGATGATGATCGGGGTGATCTACGCGATCGTGCTGGGTCTGGCGATCGCCGGCGTATGGGAGGGCCGCGGGGCCGCCCAGGAGTACGTGCGCCAGGAGGCCCAGGCGCTGCACGAGATCAGTGTCCGCTCCGAGGTCTACCCGGCCGAGGTGCGCAAGAGGATCCGGTCCGATGTCGACGCGTACGTGACCTACGTCGTGGACACGGAGTGGAAGCGGATGGCCGACCACGGCGAGCTCAGCGAGCACGGCGGCGAGCTGCTGGAACGTATCCGCCGGGACGTCACCGACTACGAGCCGCAGACCGACCACGAGGGGCAGGCCTACCAGCCGCTGGTCGACCAGGTCGCGGTCGTCGACGACGCCCGCAGCGCACGCGGTTCGAGCGCCGGGGCCACCATGCCGGGAGTGGTGTGGTTCGGACTGATCGTCGGCGCCCTGGTGACCGTGGGCCTGATCTTCACCCTGCAGATCAGGCGGTCGTTCCGCGAGATGCTGCTGGCGGGTCTGTTCAGTGCCCTCATCGCGTTCCTGCTGTTCCTGATCTGGGACTTCGACGCACCGTTCGGGCGGGGCATCTCCGCCACCGCCGAGCCGTTCTCCACCCAGTTCCCCCACCTGGACCTCGGCGGCTAGCCCTTCTCCTCCGGATCACGCCGTCCGCAAACCGGGAACGGGTCGCCCGTCCCCGGTTCGGCCCACGGGCATGCCCCATTCGCCCGTTCCTGATCGCGGGTCACCGCACCCCGACCTAGCGTGTCGGACATCGAGGCGCACGACCCCCCACGTGCGGAAAACCGTTCCGCGGATGCTCCTCGGGGATCCGGAGAATGAACCATGGGTGCGATACGTACCTCCGCCACCGCCCTGCTGAGCGCCGGTGCCACTGGCGCCGTACTCACGCTCGGCCTCCTCGGCGCGCCCGCCGCGACCGCTGCCGAGGCCCAGCCCATCACCTCGTTCGGCTTCACCCTCACGCCTTCGACCGTCGCCCCCGGGGGGCAGACGGTCCTCGCGGTCAGCCGCTGCAACGCCGCCTACGCCACTGCCTCCTCCGGGGTCTTCGACACCGTGAGCATCTCGCGTGGCCAGACCGTACGGGTGACCGTGGACCGGGACGCCCGGCGCGGAGCCGTCTACTCCGTCTCCTTCACCTGCAACGGGGAGACCGGTTCGGCCGACCTGACGATCGCCGGCGGCGTCACCGGCCCCACCACGAGCTCCACCCGGACCGGCACCGGCACGGGCACGGCCCTCCTCCCGACCCCGTCCTCCGCACTCGGTGTCCGCGGCGGCCTGGGCGGCAGTGTGGCCGGCATGGATCCCGTGGAGCTCGGCGCCGGCGCGGGCCTGTTCCTCGCCGCCGCGGGCGGCACCGTGTTCGCCCTGCGCCGCAGGGGGTCCGACCGTAGCCACTGACGCCGCCGGCCATCCCCCGCTACCGCCGATCGCCCCGAGTCCTGACGAGGACTCGGGGCGATCGGCGGTAGCGGGGGATCCGGATCCGGGGATACCGGTCAGGCCCGGCTGCGGAGCGGGCGGCGACGGCGTACCACGTGGGCGCCCGCGCCCAGGGCCGCGGCGCCGACGAGGCCCGCACCGATGGCGGTCTCGGCGGTGGACGGGCCGAAGGACCCGCCGATGCCGCCCTGCGAGGGGTTGCCCTCAAGGATCGTGAAGCGGTGGGTGGCGATGAGGTTGCTGTCGTTGCACTTGACCGACAGCGTGTGGTGGCCCGGCGAGGCGTGGTTGAAGATCCGGACGGTCGCGAAGCCGATCGAGCCCGCGGACAGGTTGGCCGGTGGAAAGTTGCCGGGCGAGGCGACGGTACCGCCGTGTCCGCAGCCCGCCGCGCTCACCTGCATCGTGGATCCCTGGTGCACGGAGTACGGGTTGACGGAGATGTTGCTGGGGCCGTTCCCACCCCCGTTCCCACCCCGGCCCCCGGGATCCTGGTTCGCGGAGGCGAACGGGGCACTGAGGCCGATCACGGCGCAGGCTGCCGCCGCCACGGTAAGAGCGCGCACAACACGCATGGTGGAACCTCCAGCGGAAAGCGCCCCGGAGCGTCGGCCCCGGATGATCGACGAGAACGCCTCCCACGTCGAACCCTCGGGTCGTCCCGCAACCTCCGCATTTCCGGCTTTGGGCCGCCCGGTTGAGCGACACGCCGAAGGGCGGGAAATGCAGCTGACGGATCCGCAGGTCACGACCCGTCAGGCATTTATGTGACGATTACCTGGATGGGCGCATCCCTTCCGGCTCCCTCCGGGTGGCGGCCACCCGTTCGCCCTTCCCCCCTCGCCGTCCCTCCGGCTCGGCCTTAGCGTGCGTGGAGCAGGGCGTACAGGGGCGGGACAGGAACGCGGGTCGGGACCCCCGCGTCGGGAAGGGAGAACCATGGGCGAGGACGAGACCGGGCAGAAACGCAGATACTCGCCGTGGGGCGTACTCGCCCTGGTCATGCTCACCGGGCTCGCCATGGTGCGCAACGGTGTGGACGTCGGCGACGGGCCTCCGCAGCCCACCGCGGCCTCGGCCGTCGCGGTGACCTCCGACCAGCTGCCGGCGAATCCGCCCACACCCCCCGCGGACATGGAGGTGCTGGAGCACTCGTCGGTCCAGCGCATCCGGATTCCCACGATCAACGTGGACGCGCCGGTGATGACGGTCGGGCTGGACGCGGAGGGCTGGATCGACGCGCCTCCCCCGCAGGACCGCAATCTCGCCGGCTGGTACCTCAACGGCATCTCGCCGGGCCAGCGGGGCTCCGCGGTGATCGTCGGGCACGTGGACAACGCGCAGGGCCCCGCCGTCTTCTACGGCCTCGGCTCGCTCAAGCCGGGCAACCACATCGAGGTGGAGCGCTACGACGGCCGCACGGCGGTGTTCGAGGTCTACGGGGTGGAGGTGTTCTCCAAGGAGGCCTTCCCCGGAGCCCGGGTGTACGGGGACACCGGGCACGCGGAACTCCGGGTGATCACCTGCGGCGGCGGATATTCGAAGGCCCGCGGCTACGACGGCAACGTGGTCGTCTTCGCCCGCATGGTGGAGGCCCGCTGAGGCCGGAGGTGTCAGGTATCCGCCGCGACCGGCCCCGGCTCAGCGCGGCGGCAGCACCGGGAGGGTCATCCGGTAGCCGCGCGCGAGGAGTTGGGGAAGGTACGAGGAGATCGCCTGGACGCTCTGCGACCGGTTGCCGCCGGCGTCGTGCGAGAGGACGATCACGCCGGGGGCCGCGCCTTCCAGGACCCTGGAGATGATCGTCGGGGTCCCCGGTTCCTTCCAGTCCAGGGTGTCCACGGTCCAGGCGAGCGGTTCCATACCGAGCTCGGACCCGATCTCGAAGGCGGCCCGGTTCCAGGCTCCGTAGGGGGCCCGGAACCACAGCGGCGCCTCGCCGACCGTCTGCTGTACGACCTCGCTCGTGCGGCCGATCTCGGAGGCGAGGGCGGGACGGCTGAGCTGGGGGATGAGCGGGTGGGTCCAGGTGTGGTTGCCGATGACGTGTCCCTCGTCAACCATCCGGCGCAACAGGTTCCGGTTCTCGGTGGCCATCTCCCCGCAGACGAAGAACATGGCGCGGACGCCGTACCGGGCGAGGGTGTCGAGGATGGCGGGGGTGTAGCGGGGGTCCGGGCCGTCGTCGAAGGTGAGCACCATGTGGGCCGACGCGGCTTCCGCGGCGGGCAGTTCCAGGATGGGCCGGGTTCTCACGGCCGGCTTGACGGCCGCCGCGCGCACCGGCGCGTCGGCGGTCATCGGCTGCAGCCGGTACGACTTCTCGGGCAGCGCCCGCGCCTTCAGCCCCGGCGCACCGGCGGCGGGCCGCGCCCCCGGCCCGCTTGGTGCTCCGGACCCGCCCGGACCCTCCCCCGGCGCGCCGGTACCGCTCTCACCACGCACGCTGAGCAGGCCGGAGGCCGCGGCGACCCCGAGGAAGACGGCGGTACGCAGGACCGCGCGCCGCCCTACTGTCGGCTCGTCATTTTTCATTATTACTACGTATCAACGACATCGCCGAAGTTGTCGAGAGGCGCGGACGCACCCTCTACGCCTCACCCGGTCGGCCCATGCCGACGGCCCCCGGCCCGGTCAGCCGCGGCGGACCAGTGGGAAGGGGAGGGTCTCGCGGATCGTCAGGCCCGTGAGGAACATGACGAGGCGGTCCACGCCGATGCCGAGGCCGCCCGTGGGCGGCATCGCGTACTCCAGGGCGTCCAGGAAGTCGTTGTCGAGTTCCATCGCCTCCGGGTCGCCGCCCGCCGCGAGCAGGGACTGGGCGGTGAGGCGGCGGCGCTGTTCCACCGGGTCGGTCAGCTCCGAGTAGGCGGTGCCCAGTTCGGTGCCGAAGGCGACCAGGTCCCAGCGTTCGGCGAGCCGGGGGTCCCGGCGGTGCTGGCGGGTGAGCGGGGAGACGTCGGTGGGGAAGTCCTTGTAGAAGGTGGGCAGCTTGGTGCGCTCCTCCACGAGGCGCTCGTACATCTCCAGCACCACGTCGCCGCGGGTGTCCTCGGGGGCGTGCGGGACCGACGCCCGGTCGCACAGCCGGCGCAGCACCTGCTCGTCGGTGTCGGCGTCGACCGCTTCGCCGAGGGCCTCGCTGATGGCCCCGTACATGGTCTTGACCGGCCAGGTCCCTGAGATGTCGTGGACGACGAGCTTCCCGTCCGGTCCGGCCTTGTGGGCGACGGGCGAGCCGAAGGCGGCGGTGGCGGCGCCCTGGATCAGTTCGCGGGTGAGGTCGAGCATCACGTCGTAGTCGGCGAAGGCCTGGTAGGCCTCCAGCATCGTGAACTCGGGGTTGTGCTTGTAGGAGACGCCCTCGTTGCGGAAGGTGCGGCCCATCTCGAAGACCTTCTCCATGCCGCCGACACAGAGCCGCTTGAGGTAGAGCTCGGGCGCGATGCGCAGGTAGAGGTCGAGGTCGTAGGCGTTGATGTGGGTGCGGAAGGGCCGGGCGTTGGCGCCGCCGTGGATCTGCTGCAGCATCGGCGTCTCGACCTCCAGGTAGCCGCGGTCGAGCAGTCCCTGGCGCAGGGCCTGGACCGCGCTGGAGCGCGCCCGTACGACGTCCCGGGCCTCCGGGCTCGCGACGAGGTCGAGGTAGCGGCGCCGGACGCGGGCCTCGGGGTCGGCGAGCCCCTTGCGCTTGTCGGGGAGGGGGCGCAGGCACTTGCCGGTGAGCTGCCAGGACCGGACCACGAGGGACGGTTCGCCGGCCTTGCTGGCGCCGGTCTCGCCGCTGACGAGGACGTGGTCGCCGAAGTCGACCTGGGAGGTGAAGGAGTCCAGCACCTCGGCCCCGCTCTCGTCGCGGGTGAGCATCAGCTGCATGTCCCCGGACCAGTCGCGCAGGACGGCGAAGACCACGCCGCCGAGGTCGCGTACGAGCATCACGCGCCCGGCGAGGGTGGCCTGTTCTCCGGTCCGGGCACCCGGCGGGAGGGGGGGGGCGGCCGGGCTGACCCCGGTGGGTGGCCTTCAGTTCCGCGACGGTGTGGGTGCGCGCGGGGATCCCCACCGGATACGGGTCGGTGCCGGCCGCGCGGATGCGGTCCAGCTTCGCGTGGCGGACGCGGACCTGTTCGGGCAGCCGCTCGGCCGGGACTCCCGGGGCCTCCTGCCCGGCCGCGTCCAGGCCGAGGGACTCGATGGAGGGCAGCCCCTCGGTGGTGACCGGGGCGGTGAGGCCCTTGGGGTGGCCGTTGCCCCACAGGGTGCGCAGGCTGGGTACGGAGACGAAGCCTTCCGCGATGCCGGAGGCGAGGCTGACCCGGGCGAGCGAGCCGGCGTCCTGGTAGCAGAGGAAGCGCGGGTACCACTCGGGGCCGTACTTGACGTTCGAGCGGTAGAGCGCCTCCAGCTGCCACCAGCGGGAGAAGAAGAGAAGGAGCTTGCGCCACAGTTTGAGGACGGGGCCGGCGCCGATCCGGCCGCCCTCCTCGAAGGCGGAGCGGAAGACGGCGAAGTTGAGGGAGATCCGGCGTACGCCGAGGCCGGGGGCGGCGGCGCAGAGCTGCGCGACCATGAACTCCATGACCCCGTTGGGGGCGGTGCGGTCGCGGCGCATCAGGTCGAGGGAGATGCCGTCGTTGCCCCAGGGGACGAAGGAGAGCAGGGCGATCAGCTCGCCCCGGTCGTCGAAGGCCTCGACCAGCAGGCAGTCCCCGTCGGCGCGGTCGCCGAGCCGGTCCAGGGCCATGGAGAAGCCGCGCTCGGTCTCGGTGTCGCGCCATTTGTCGGCGCTTTCGACGATCCTCTGCATCTCGTCCTCGGAGAGGGCGGAGTGGCGGCGGATGACGGTGGTGGCCCCGGTGCGCCGGACCCGGTTGACGGCCTGCCGGGTGACGCGCATGTCGCGGCCGTCGAGGTCGAAGTGGGCCACGTGCAGGATGGCCTCGTCGCCGAGCTGCAGTGCGCCGAGACCGGAACGGCCGTAGGCGGTGGCGCCCTCCTCGGAGGCACCCATGACGGCGGGCTGCCAGCCGTAGCGCCGGGCCACGGCCAGCCAGGCGTCGATGGCGGCGGTCCAGGAGGCGGGGTCGCCGACCGGGTCCCCGCTGGCGAGGCAGACACCCGCCTCGACGCGGTAGGTCACGCCGGCCTTGCCGTTGGGGGCGAAGACGACGGCCTTGTCGCGCCGGGTGGCGAAGTAGCCGAGGGAGTCGTTGCGTCCGTAGGCGCCGAGGAGGGCGCGGATGCGGGGCTCCTCGTCGCCGTGCAGGGCGGCGGTCAGACGCTGGGAGCGGAAGAGGGTCATGGCTGCGTTCAGCAGGGCGGCGGCGCCGAAGAGGCCGAGCAGGAAGGAGAGCGGCCGGGGTGGGTGGCCGTCGAACTCCCTGGCCGAGAAGAGACCGCCGAAGACCTCCTTGGCGGCCCAGTCGAGCCACTGCCCCTTGGGCAGGGTGCCGGGGAAGAGGGCGACGAGCGCCCAGCCCGCGAGTACGGCGGCGAGCAGGCCGACCCCGAGGACGAACAGGGCGTGCCACAGGGCCCCGGGGCGGGAGGCTGCGTAGAACTCGTCGCGGGCGGCGATCAGCACGGCCATCGCCGCGACCGCGATGACCATGGACGGGACGCCGATCCAGTACTCGCCGACGGCCATCTCCAGCACGTCGTCGACGATGAGCAGGGCCAAATAGGTGATGACGATCCACCAGGCGACCTTCTTGCGGGTGCCGAGGGCGGCCGCGAGGAGGAAGAGGAAGACGGCGTAGGCGAGGTTCGCGCTGACCGGTACGACGATCAGGTCGAGGAACCGCACGATGTGCCGCAGGAGCCGCCGCAGCGTGGGCGAGAGCGCGAGCAGGGCGCAGAGCAGGCCGAGCGTTCCGAAGAACGCGCCGAACCCGTCGGGCACCCGGTTCAGGAAGCGGTTCCGGGTTCCGTGCTTCTCCTCCACGGCTGTGCTGGTGGCACTCATGGTTCGCACTGTAGGGAGGGCGGCGCCCGTGCGCGCGCCGAGCGGGAGGGGTGATCCCCGGGCCGTGCTCCGGGCGTCCGGGGGCACGGCCTATCCTCGGCAGGGTGACGGAGCACGTGAACACGGAATTCGAACGCGGTACCGACGGCCCGAAGGTGATCCTGGCCGGGGTGGACGGATCGGAGTCCTCGCTGCGGGCCGCGGCCTACGCGGCGGGCCTGGCCCGGCGGCAGAACGCCCTGCTGGCCCTCGTGTACGTCCAGCCGGTGATCGCGGCCGGCGCCGCGCTGGGCGCGCCGGTGGCGGACACCACCGGGGAGATCGCGGAGGGCCTGGTGGCCGAGATCCGCGCGTCGGCGGAGCGCCTCAAGGGCATCTACGAGGTGCGCTGGCAGTTCCACACCTTCCGCGGCGACCCGTACGCCGGCCTGGCGAGCGCGGCGGACGAGCTGATGGCGGACGCGGTGGTGGTCGGCGCTTCCGAACAGGCGGGCCACCGGATCGTGGGGTCGGTGGCGATCCGCCTGGTGAAGGCGGGCCGCTGGCCCGTCACCGTGGTCCGTAGGTTCTCCGGGCCCCGCCCCGCGTCCTACCTGCCCATGGTCAGGCCGTCCTTGGCGGCGCCGCGGCTGAGGACGGCCTCGCCGATGGCGTCGCGGGCGTTCTCGTAGTCCTCGCGCCCGGGGTCCTCGGCGAGGGCGTCGGGCAGGTGGACGACGCGGCCCGCCGAGAGGTCCATCATCTGCGGTACGAACTCGGCCTTGGTCACCTGCCAGCGCTGTCCGGCCGCGGCCGGCGGGGCGAAGGTGAACCGGCCGATCGAGCCGTAGTTGCCCCGCATGTCCCGGGCACCGGTGTGGTTGAACATCTCGCCTGCAACCTGGTCGCCCATGCCGTAGACGATCCAGGTCCCGTTGACCTTCTCGTAGGGCTGCGGGATGTGCGCGTGCGTGCCGAGGATCATGTCGATGTCGGGGCGGCCGCCGGTCTGCGAGGCGGTGAGCGCCTTGCCGAGCGAGAGCTGGGTGTCGTCCGGCTCGGTCTCCCATTCCGTACCCCAGTGCACGCTCACCAGCACCACGTCCGCGCCCGCCTTCCGGGCCGCCCGCGCATCCGCGATGATCTTGTCCTGCTTCATCAGGTTGACCGCCCACGGCTGGCCGTCGGGCAGCGGGTAGCCGTTGGTGTCGTAGGTGTAGGCGAGGTGCGCCACCTTGGCGGAGCCCGCCGTGTACGTGGTCACCTTGGCCGCCTCGGCGGCCGTGCGGGCGGAGCCGGCGTGCCCCAGGCCGACCTTGTCGAAGCGGTCCAGCGTGCGGCGCAGGCCCGCGCTCCCGTCGTCGAGGGTGTGGTTCGAGGCGGTGGAGCAGCCGTCGTACCCGGCGTCCTTCAGCCCGTCGGCGACCTTTGGCGGAGAGGTGAAGGCCGGGTAGCCGGAGAAGGGCCCGCCCTCCTCCCCGTAGATGGTCTCCATGTGGCAGAGGGCGAGGTCGGCTGCGGAGACCAGGGGCTTGACCCCCGAGAACATCGGCCTGAAGTCGTAGCCGTCGCCGCCCGCGTCGTCCGCCGCGCGCTGGATGACGGAGGTGTGCGGCAGTACGTCGCCGCTCGCGACCAGGGTGAATCCCCGGGCGGCGGGCGGTCCGGCGGCGGTGGTGGGGGCCGCCGGTCCGCCGGAGTCCCCGAGGCGGGCCGGTGCGGAGCTCCCGGTGGCCGAGCATCCGGCGGCGGCGGACAGCAGGACGGCCGACAGGAGGGCGAGCACCTGCGGCCGGATTCGCGTGGTCATGTGCCCTGCCTTCATTAATACGATTATCTGACATGTGATCACATGCAATCCATATAACTACCCGCCGTAAGTCAAGGAACGGATCCGTCTCGCGGACACACGCCCACCCGAACGGCGGACACGGACGGCGGCGGAACCCGGCGGACACCCGCGGACCCAGGCGGACACCCGCGGACCCAGGCGGACACCCGCGGACCCGGGCGGCCACCCCCGGACCCGGGCGGCCACCCCCGGACCCGGGCGGCACCGGCGGCACCGGCGACCTCCGCGCCTGCCGTTCGCCGCGCCGTTCGACCGTTCACCGACCCGCACGGCCGCCCGGCGGACGACCCGGGTGGTTGGGCGCAACGCCGGGGCCGGACGGTTCCGGGTGGGCTCCGTGCAGGTCAGGGTGGACGTGTCGCCACCTCCACGGCCCCCACGCACCCCGGAAGGAGCCCCTCGTGCCGCTCTCCCCCACCCTCCCGCGTACGGCCCCCGAGGCACTCGCCGAACTCCAGCGCGACCACGGTCGGGCCCTGTTCGGATTCCTGGTCGGCCTCACGGCCGGGGACGCCCAGCGCGCGGAGGACCTCGTACAGGAGACCCTCGTACGGGTCTGGCAGCACCCGGAGGCGCTGTCCAGCGGGCACGACTCCATGCGGCCCTGGCTGTTCACGGTGGCCCGGCGCCTCGCGATCGACGCCCGGCGGGCCCGGCTGTCACGGCCGCTCGAGGTGGATCCCGAGGTGCTGGAACACGCACCCGAGCCCCAGGACGCGGTGGCCGGCTCGGTCACGGCGATCGACGTGCGGCGGGCCGTGGGGTCGCTGGGACCGGAACACCGCGAGGTGCTGATGCAGGTCTACTTCCGCGACCGCTCGGTGGCCGAGGCCGCCGCCGAACTCGGCATCCCGGCCGGTACCGTCAAGTCCCGCACGCACTACGCCCTTCGCGCCCTGAAGAAGGGCCTGCAGGGGTACGGGTACGACCTCGGCGCGTAGGCCGCCGCTTCCGGACGCTGCCGGGGCCGCGACACGGCGAAAGATCGGTTAACGCCGTGAATAGATGCGGACCGGACATAAAACGCGTCGTTTTCGGCATCAGAGCGTGCAAGTTGAGTAAACATCCCCCGCTCCGCGAGTCGCTCGGTGAAGGCTCAGGGCTGAAGACGGGACGCTCGAAACGCGGGAGAAGGTGGAACGGTGCAGCCCGAGGGTAGTAACGGCACCAGTGACGGCGGGCTCGCGGTGCCCATGGCCTGGCTGTACGCCGAGTACATCGCGGACGAACTGTTGCGCACGGGCCGGCTCATCCCGGTCAGCACCCTGGAGTTCCGGGCCGGACGGGACACGCTCGCCCTGACGATCTACCTCTCGGACGCCGCGGGCGAGCTCTCCGGCATCCGCGTGGTCTCGCAGCTCGACGAGTGGCTGTCGCTCACGGCGTACGGACACCCCTGGCGCGACTGGGTGCACACCCGGTTCCTGGCGCTCGGCGAGGAGGCCCGGGAACGCGGCGACGGCGGGGACCCCGACCTGGAACTGGCCAGGGCGGCGTGGCGCTGGCTGGACGGCACCGAACTGTTCGCCACCAACCTCGACCCCGGGCGGCCCGACCACGACGACCCACCGCAGGAACTGGACGAGAACGCACGGGTGTGGACCCCGGCCTGGCAACTGGGACTGCCGCTGGGACATCTGGCGATGCACCTGTTCTGACAATGCCGCGGGCGCAGGCACGGCCACAGGACGCTGAACTCATATGATCAGCACACTCCTTCACTGGCTTGAAAGGCGCTCATCGGTTCCATGGACAGCAAAGCGAGCGAGCACGCGCAACGGGTGGCGGCGCGGGTGACGGCCGACGCCGACGGCGATGCCTGGCAGGAACACCAGTGGGCGGTGGCGCGCTTCCTGTCCGGGTCCCGGACGGCCGTCGAGGAGGAGCGCTGGAGAAGGCGGCTGAACGAATGGAGGGAGCGGATCGTCGCGTCCCTGGCCGCCGACGCCTACGCCGAGGTCGCCGAGTCGCAGGACCTGCTCCTCAGCTGGCTTCTGGCGGAGCTTGGGCGCGGCGACGGCGCCCTCGGCTCGCTGCTGGCGCTGTACCCCCTCCCCCGGCCGGATCCGGAGCCGCTTCCGGTGTCCGGCACGCCGGCGCAGACGCAGACGCCGGAAGCGGGCGGCGAGGCCGCCGAGTTCTACTTCGCCGACGTCTTCGCCTTCGTCACCGACTACCTGGCGGTCATGATCCGCCGCCCCCTGGACGGGACCTCAGCGACCTGGTGTCCGCACTGGTGGGAGCACCCCGAGGCGGGGGCCCGGCTGTCCGCGCTCTGGCTGGCCTGGGAGCACCTGCGGCACGATCCGGCCCTCGGCATGACGACGTGGTGGATCCATCACGCGGATCCACACCTCAAGGTCCTGATGGACCCCCGGCAGGGCCCGTTCGCCGCCTGCTCGCCCGAGGGACACGCGCGGGAACCGCTCGGCCCGCTCCCGGTGGAACCGTACGAGCCGACGTAGGACGCCCCGACGCCCTGCCCGGCACGGCACCGGGCGCCGCGGGCCCGGCCGGCGGCATCCGCAGGAGACGACCTAACCGCGGTCGGCCGGATCCATCACCAGGCCGGTGAAATCGGCCTCGTTGCGCTCCGCCCGGGTGACGTACCACCGGGCGATGAGCCACATCACCGGATACACCAGCAGGCCCAGCGCCACCCAGACGAGCGGCCCCGTCCCGTCGCGCGACACCGCGAACACCAGGGGCAGGGTCCCGATCAGGGCCACGAGCGCCGCCAACGCGCCCAGGGCCGCACGGAACTGACTGCGCATCAGAGCCCGGACGTAGGTGGCGCCCAGGGTGGTCTGCTCGGAGATCTCCGAGCGGGCGGGGGTGTGCGCGGGCGGCCGGCGCCGGGCACCCCGGGGAACCCCGGTGACGGTCTCGCGCCGGGGCGGTGGTGGCTGCTGCTCCTCGGCCATGGTGCCGGAGTCTACGCAGCGGCGGCCTATTTGAGGAGGCGGGACAGCCGCCGGTCCGCGAGCGGCTTCCCACCCGTCTGGCAGGTGGGGCAGTACTCCAGGGACGAGTCGGCGAAGGACACCGAGCGTACGGTGTCCCCGCAGACCGGGCACGGCTCCCCGGCCCGGCCGTGCACCCGCAGGCCGCTCTTCTTCTCGGCCTTGAGTTTTCCCGCGGCCACCCCGTGGGCCCGTCCGACGGCCTCGCCCAGGGTGCTCCGCACGGCCTCGTAGAGCTCGGTGAGCTGCTCCTCGGTGAAGGAGGCGGCGAGCTTGAACGGCGAGACCCTGGCGGCGTGCAGGATCTCGTCGCTGTAGGCGTTGCCGATTCCCGCGATCACGCTCTGGTCCCGCAGCACGCCCTTGATCTGGCGCCGCTCCCCCGCGAGCAGCGCGGCGAAGGCGTCCCGGTCGAAGTCCTCGGCGAGTGGATCGGGGCCGAGGCGGGCGATGCCGGGCACCTCCTGCGGGTCGTGGACCACGTACACGGCGAGGCGCTTTTGCGTACCGGCCTCGGTGAGGTCGAAGCCGCCCCCGCCGACGAGGGAGACGCGCAGCGCGAGCGGTCCCTTGCCGGGGCGCGGCGGCTGCCCGGGCAGGCTGTCCTGCCAGCGCAGCCAGCCGGCCCGGGCCAGGTGCGTCACGAGGTGGACCTCACCGACCGGCAGGGCCAGGAACTTGCCGTACCGGGCGGTGGTGCCGGCCTGCTGTCCTTCCAGGGCGGTCAGTGGCGGGTCGTAGGTCTTGAGCACGCTCACGGCGAGCGGGAGGACGCGCTCGACCACCCGCCCGGTGAGGTGCTCGTCGAGGTACTCCCGCAGGGCCTCGACCTCGGGCAGCTCCGGCATGCTCCCAGCCTGCCGCCGCCCCGGGCGAAGCGCGAGCCGGGCACCGGCCTCATCCCGTCGCGCAGATGCGGTAGAAGTGGATCGTGATCTCCTGGTTTCCCCCGTTCACAGCGCTGAGCGGAGTCGGCGGGGCCGCCCCGTGCACCGCGCCGGTCAGATCCGGGCGATCAGCGCGTACCGCTCGTCGGCCACGGGTCCGCCCCACAACTCGGCGTCTTCATCGAGTGGTTCGATACGCAGGCCGGACACCAGGGGCCGGAGCGTGGCGGCCAGATCCACGGCGGTGACCCCGCCGGACCAGGGGAGCGCCTCGGCTCCGGCGACATAGGGCACGCCGCTGTCACCGGCTTGCCGCCACCGTCCCTCGACCAGTACGAGTCGCCCTCCCGGGCGGAGCCGCGCGACCCACGCGCGGAGCGCGGCCCCGGGATCGGGCAGGGTCCACAGCAGGTGGCGGCAGAGCAGCGCGTCGTACCGTTCCTGCCCGGTCGGGGGATCCGCGGCGTCGCCGACGAGGAAGCGCCCCGGCAGGCCCGCCTGCGCGAGCTTGGCCTCGGCCCGCTCGACCATCCGGGGCGCGAGGTCCACGCCGGTCACCCGGTGTCCGGCCTCGGCCAGCAGCAGGGACAGCGAACCGGTGCCGCAGCCGGCGTCGAGGACGTCGGCCGGCCCGGCGGGCAGCCAGGACCTCAGCAGCCGGGCCCACGCGGCGCGGGTGGGCTCCTGCCGCAGGCCGTGATCCGGCTCGTCGTCGAACGCGGCCGCGGCGGCGTTCCAGTACTCGGTGATGGCGCGGGTGGGTCCGGGCATGACGGTGATCCTGCCGGACGGCACCGACAACGGCACCGACAACCGGCGACGACGAGGTGCCGTGCCGGCCAGGGCGGGGAGCGGGGCGCGTCGGGTCGGGCCGGGGCGGGGGTCAGCCCATCACGAACTCGCACCACACGCATTTGCCGCCGCCGCGCGGCTCCACACCCCAGACGTCCGCCAGCCGGTCCACCAGCATCAGGCCCCGTCCGGAGACTCCCGACTCCCCCGCCTCGCGGCGGCGCGGCAGTGCGCTGGAGCGGTCCTCCACCTCCACCCGGAGCCGGCGCTGGGGACCTGCGAGGACCCGCAGGGTCACGATCGCCGGGCCGTCCGTGTGCATCAGGGCGTTCACGATCAGCTCGTCCGCGACCAGTTCGATCTCGTCGGCGCGTTCCCGCGCGCCCCACGACCGTACCGCCGCCCCGATCATGTGCCGGGCCGCCACCAGGGCCTCCGGGTCGCCCGGTGCCACGTGCTGCTGGAGCCGGCCGCCGCCCTCCTGGGCGGGCACCACGTGGCGGCGCAGCAGGAGCAGTGCCATGTCGTCGTCCCCGCCCCGTTCGTCGACGATCTCGCACAGCAGGTCCGCGAGGAGCTGCAGGTCCGCAGGGCCTCGGCGGATGTGGGAGGTCAGCAGCTGGATCCCGTCGTCGAGGTCGGCGCCGGGCTGTTCCACCAGGCCGTCGGTGCACAGCAGGACCGTTTCCCCGGGGTCCAGCTCCACGGTGGTCACCGGGTACTCCAGGCGGCCGAACTCCGCCGAGAGACCGAGCGGCATCCCGCCCGCCACCGGGAGCCGGTGGCAGTCCCCGTCGCGGGTGCGCAGCAGCGGGTCGATGTGGCCCGCCCGGACCACCTGGAGGACGCCCGTCGAGAGGTCGGCCTCCACGTACGTGCAGGTCGCGAACCGGTCGGTGTCCAGCTCGTGGAGGAAGACGGAGGCCCTGGCCATGACCGTGCCGGGCGAGTGCCCCTCGGCGGCGTACGCGCGCAGCACGATCCGGAGCTGGCCCATGACGGCCGCCGCATGCGTGTCGTGGCCCTGGACGTCGCCGATGACGGCGCCGACCCGGCCGCCGGGCAGCGGGATGACGTCGTACCAGTCGCCGCCGATGTCCTGCCCCATCCGGGCGGACCGGTACCGTACGGCGATCTCGCCGCCGGCCACCGACGGGATCCGGCGCGGCAGCATGGCCTGCTGGAGGCCCTCGGCCAGGTCGTGCTCCTGCTCCAGCAGCATGGCCCGCTGGAGGCTCTGCGCGATGCTGCTGCCCAGGGCGACGAGCAGGTTCCGCTCCTCCTGGGTGAAGCCGTCCTTGTCCTGGTAGAGCAAGCCGATCGCGCCGATGGGGCGGGCCTGGGCGATGAGCGGCAGGTAGGCGGCCGCCGAGATCCGCATGTACGAGATCCTGGCCCAGAGCCCGGGGTAGTCCCGGGCGAATTCCTGCGCCGAGTCGAGGAAGCGCGGCTCCAGCGAGCGGACGACCTCGCTCATCGGGTACTGCTCGTCGATCCGGGTGTAGCGGGTGCCGGGGACGAAGCTGTCCTCCGGCCCCTCGGCGACCAGGTGGATCCGGCCGGCTTCGACGAGGCCCATCACCATGCCCATCGAGCCGAGCCGTTCCAGCCCGTGGGCGTCACCGATGACGTCGATGACGTCCTGCACGGTGCGGGCGTGCGCGAGGGCGGCGGTGGTGGACTCGACCACCGACGTCTGGCGGCGCCGCTCCTCGTCCAGGCCGAGCCGCTCCGCCGAGTGGCTGAGCTCGTCGGTGGCGTCCCGGACGATGCCGATGATCCGGTACGGGCGGCCGTCCTGGCCGCGCATGACGCGGCCCTGGGTGTGCGTCCAGCGCAGCCGTCCGTCGTGGCAGCGGATGCGGAAGTAGGCGCCGTAGCTGTCCTCGCCGCTCTTGAGGGCGGAGGAGACGAGGGCGTCGAGCCGGGCGCCCTCGGCGGCGGGGACGCGCGGGTCGAGCGACTCCGGCCGGCCGTCGTACTCGTCGGGAGTCGTGTCGAAGACGTCGAGGGCGGCTTCGTCCATGTGCATGAGACCGGTGATCAGGTCCCAGTCGAAACTGCCCATGCGGTTCAGCGAGAGCGACCGGTCCGGGTGTGCGGGCCAGTCGTCCGGCAGCGATACGGTGGTCGGCACCGATCCACCATGACACACGGGCCGGTCAGGCGCTCTCCAGCGCATGGCCCCCGTCCGACGGCTGCGGCTGCAGGTCCTGGTCCGGGACGGTGAGGGGGGCGTTGGGATCGTAAGGGGTGTAGGGGTCGGACGGGATGTCCGGGCCGAAGGGGTTCACCGAGTCGCCGGGCAGCGCCCCCGAGCCGTCCGGGTCCATGGGGAACGCCTGCTCACCGGGGTCCAGCGGCAGGTCGGTCAGCGGGTCCGAGGAGTTGCCGGACGGCGGCCGCTGCTGCGGCTGCTCCGGTTCCTGCGGCCGGGTGGACGGGTTCGACGGCTTGCCGGGGCTCCGCGGCGGGCTCCCGCCGGGTGAGCTCTGCGAGGTCTGCGGGCAGTCCGTCGCCCCCGGAGCCGGGGCGGCCGGGGCGTTCGGCGAGCCCGGGGCGGCCTGGTCCGGGGGGCAGGGCCCGCCGGACGCGGACCCCGGCGCGGTGACGGGGCCGTCCGGGATTCCGGCGGACGGGTCGAAGGGGGGCAGCGCCTTCGGGGGCCGGTCCTGCGCGCCGTCGTCGCCGCGCTTGCGTTCGATCCAGGTGTTGTCGGCGATGTTGACGATCACCAGGCTGTTGATCACATGGGTGGTGGGCTCGATGACGACGACCTGGTTGGCCTGGTAGCCGCTCCACGGGTCGCCCTTGTGCACCGGGGATCCCTTGGCGGTGCGCGGAGAGGCCAGCGGGTTTCCGCAGCCGCAGCGGACGCGGGGCATCCCGTGCTCGTCCACGAGGACGGCGGTGCCGGCCTGGAGGACGGACTGGAAGCCGTCGGCGGAGCCGTCGCGGAAGGCGTGGTTGGTGACCCGGGTGTCGGCGCGCAGGACGACGGGGGTCAGGCCGCGCAGGAAGTCGGGGATCTTCGCCACTTCGATGTTCGACGCCTCGGCGAACGCCTGGGCCTTGGCCTCGTCGTCGGTCAGGAAGCGGACCTGCTGTTCCACGTCGCAGCTGCCGAGCCGCTGGGTGCCTCCGTACAGGCCGGGGGTGGCCGCGTTGACGGTGCGGATGCCCTGGCCGGTCGGGTTGGGCAGCGGGGGCTGCACCGGGGCGGACTCCGCCGTGGCCGAGGAGGCGGTGAAGGGGTCGGGGCCGGCGGAGGCCACGGGCTGCAGGTAGACCTCCTGGCTCTCGGCTCCCGGGGCGCCGGCCGGCTGCTCCGGACTGCCGCCGCACGCCGCGGCGAGGAGGCCGAGGAGGGCGAAGAGGGCGGTGCCGGCGGGTGCATGACGACGTGACGTCTGACGCGGTGTCGGAAGTGACGATCCGTTCACTTGAATCTCCCTTTTGCCCCGGTTGCTCCCTCTTGTCTGCCGCATCCGCGCAGGAGACGCAACCGGAGCGCTTCTTGAACATGTTCAAGGAACGTCGTAGGCTCACCCCTGTGAGTTGAACGCGTTCAAGGCGTTGGGCCGCGGCATTGGGGGGAGTCCAGGGTGAAGGTACTGGTGAACGTGATCGTCACCCTGGGCATGCTCTACGTCGTCCCGGCCGGCCTGCGGCTGATCGACCCGGACCGGCTTCTGCGCGCGGCCCGCCTGTGGCCGCTCGCGGCCGCACCCGGCGCAGTCTGCCTGTGGCTGCCCCGCGGAACTCCGGCCGCCGTGCTCGCCGCACTGTACGCGGCGGCCTGCCTGGCACTCGCCGCCCGGGCCCCGGTCCTGCTGCTGCGCGCCCGCTCCCTGAACCCGCCCGCGATCGCCGTCGCGACCGCACTGGTCTCACCGTCGATCGCCGCCACCGCCCTGGTCGCCGAGCGCGCCGCATACCGGCTCTTCGGGTTCGACCTCGACATCCTGGCGCTGACCGTGCCCCACTTCCACTTCGCCGGGTTCGCCGCCGCCCTGGTCGCCGGGCTGGTGTGCCGGGCCGTGGGCGACCGCGCCGAAACCGGTGGGCTCGCGCGCTGGGCGGCGTACAGCGTCCCGGCGGGCACCCTGCTCGTACTCCTGGGCTACTTCGTCGACGACTGGGCCGAGCTGCTGGGCGCGGTGGTCCTGACCTGCGGGATGTGGGCCGTGGCCCTGCTCACCTGGCGGGAGATCCGGCCGGCCGGCGCCGACCGGGCCACGCGGACCCTGCTCGCCACCTCGGCGGCGGTGCTCGTGGCCACCATGCTGCTCGCCCTGTGGTGGGCGGCCGGCGAGGCCACCGGGATCACCCACCCCACCCTGACCTGGATGGCCGCCACCCACGGCCTCGGCAACGCCCTCGGATTCGCCCTGTGCTCCGTGCTCGCCTGGCGCCGGCTGGGCGCCGACCGCCCCACCACCGACACCGACACCGACACCGACACCGACACCGACAGCGACAGCAACACCAGCGACCGAGTGGAGACCTCGCCATGACCCGCCTCATCAGCGCCGGCCGGGACACCGTCAACTACCCCGACCGGGGTGCGACGGCCCACCGGCCGCTGCCCGCCGGATACAACCACCTGCACCACCGCACCCGTCTCGGACGCGGCCGGGCCGTCTTCGAGGCCGCCGGCACCGCGGTCACCACCTTCCACGCCCACCGGACCTCCGGCATGCGCGTACAAGCCGATGTCGGCGCGGTCCGGCCGGGCAGCCGGGTGGTCGTCGGGATCGGCCTCGGGCCGCTGCGGATCGACGCCCCGTGCCAGGTGATCTGGACCGCGTACGAGCCCGCCCGCATCGGTTTCGCCTACGGCACCCTGGCCGGACACCCCGAATGCGGCGAGGAGTCCTTCGTCGTGGACATGGACCCCGACGGCACGGTGTGGTTCACGGTCACCGCCTTCAGCCGCCCGAACGCCTGGTACACCCGGCTCGCCGGTCCGGTGGTCCCCGTCCTCCAGCACCAGTACGCCCGCCTCCTCGGCCACCACCTGCGCAAGCTGGCCGCCACCGGCTGACCGGTCCGATACTGGAGGCGATGGACTGGTTCACGGCGCCCGGATACTGGCTCGCCCGGCTGGTCTTCCAGCGGGCCCTCGCCGGGGTCTACCTCGTCGCCTTCCTCGGGGCCGCCCTGCAGTTCCGGGCCCTGATCGGGGCGCACGGCATGACGCCCGTACCGCGCTACATACGGTACGTGCCCTTCCGGCGCGCCCCGAGCCTCTTCCAACTGCGCTACTCCGACCGGCTCTTCGCGGGCTGCGCCTGGGGCGGTGCGGCACTGGCCGCGGCGCTGGCCGCCGGGGCGGGGGACGAGGTGCCGCTGGCCGCCGCCATGGCGATGTGGGCCGTGCTGTGGGCGCTCTACCTCTCGATCGTGAACGTGGGGCAGACCTGGTACTCCTTCGGCTGGGAGTCACTGCTGCTGGAGGTGGGCTTCCTCGCCGTGTTCCTCGGCAACGCGCGGGCCGGGCCGCCCCTCCTGGTGCTGTGGCTGCTGCGCTGGGTGCTCTTCCGCGTGGAATTCGGGGCCGGGCTGATCAAGATGCGCGGCGACCCCTGCTGGCGCAAGCTGACCTGCCTCTACTTCCACCACGAGACGCAGCCGATGGCCGGGCCGCTGAGCTGGTTCTTCCACCGTCTGCCGAAGCCGCTGCACCGGGTGGAGTGCGCGGCCAACCACGTGACCCAACTGATCGTCCCGGTGTTGCTGTTCACCCCGCAGCCGGTGGCCTCGTACGCCGCCGGGATCGTCATCGCGACGCAGCTGTGGCTGGTGCTGTCGGGCAACTTCGCCTGGCTGAACTGGCTGACGATCACGCTGGCCGTCTCGGCCGTGGACTTCACCGGACTCGCCGGCGCCCCGCCCGCGGCCGCCTCGCGCACGGGTCCCGTGTGGTTCGTGGCCGTGGTGTGCGCGGTGACCGTGCTCGTGCTGTTCCTCAGCCGGCACCCGGTGCTCAACATGGTCTCGCGCCGCCAGGTGATGAACCGCTCCTTCGACGCGCTGCACCTGGTCAACACCTACGGGGCCTTCGGCTCGGTCGGCCGGGTCCGGATGGAGGTGGCGGTGGAGGGCACCGCGGACCGGGTGCCGCGCGCGGACGGGGACTGGCGCGAGTACGGCTTCAAGGGCAAGCCGGGTGAACCGGGCCGGATTCCGCGCCAGTTCGCCCCGTACCACCTGCGGCTGGACTGGCTGATGTGGTTCGCCGCGATCTCCCCCGACTACGCCCGGGACTGGTTCGGGCCGTTCGTGGAGCGGCTGCTGGCGGGCGACCGGGACACGCTGCGACTGCTGCGCGACAATCCGTTCCCGGACGCCCCGCCCGTCCATGTCCGCGCCCTGCTGTACCGCTACCGGTTCACCACCTGGCGGGAGCGGCGCGAGACGGGGGCCTGGTGGCACCGCACGCTCGTGCGCGAGTACCTCCCGCCGACCCGTCTCGCCGACGCGCACCGCTCAGAGTCCGAGTAGCGCGGCCTCCCGCTCCGCGGAGATGCCCTTGGCCGGTACGTCGGGGCGCTGCGGGGCGGCCCCGCCGAGCGTGCGCAGCCAGGCCCAGGTGTCGGCCACGGTCTCCTCGACCGGCCGGCACGTCAGGCCGGCGGCCAGCGCCTTGGAGACGTCCCCGCGGTGTATGTGGTCGTGGGCCTCGCCCTCGGGGACCCAGACGGGGAGCTCGGACCAGGGCTCCACGCCCGCCGCCAGGATCCGGTCCGGGTCGGTCCAGCGCAGTTCGGCGCGGCCTCCGGTGGTGGCGGCGCAGGCTTCGAGGAACGTTCCCATCGTGGCGTGTCCGGACGGGGCGACCAGGTTGTAGGCGCCCGAACGCCCTGCCTCGGCGGCGTCCAGCGTCCACCGGGCGAGGTCGCGCACGTCGATGTACTGGATCGGGAGTCGGCGCGGTCCGGGAGCGAGCACCGGGCCGCCGCGGGCGGTGCGGTTCAGCCACCACGGGAGCCGGCCGACGTTCTCGTACGGGCCGAGGATCAGGCCGGCGCGCGCGAGCAGGGCGCGGTCCGCGAAGGCGTCCAGGGCGGCGAGTTCGCCGCCCCGCTTGTCCTCGGCGTAGGCGGTGGGCCCGGCGTCCGGTGAGCCCCCGACCAGGAGGCCGTGCTCGTCGAGGCCCGCGGGCGCGGGGTAGGCGTACACCGAGCGGCTGGAGATGTACGCGTACCGCCCGGCCCGGTCGCGCAGCAGGCGGGCGCTGTCGCGTACTGCCGTGGGGGCGCCGCCCCACGTGTCGACGACCAGGTCCCACTCCCCGGCGCCGAGGGCGGCCGGCCCGCCGGGCGCGGTCCGGTCCCCTTGCAGCACCTTCACGCCCGGCGGGGGTGTGTGGTGTCCGCGGTGGAAGACGGTCACCTCCCAGCCCCGGGTCAGGGCGTCCTCGGTGATCGCGCGTCCGACGAATTCGGTACCACCCAGCATCAGTAGTTTCATGCCCGCCAGCCTGCCGGGGCCGGGCCGGGCCGCGGAAGCGGTGATCGCCGTCGGCGAAGACGCTCACGGCGTAGCCGGAAGGGGAACCGCATCGGGACCGGGCCGCCGCCGGGCGGGGAACGACCGGAGGCGGGCGGGCCGGAGGCGGGGGCCGCGTCGGTCAGGGCTGCGGGCACGGCGTCGGGCAGGGCCGCGGGCACGACAGCGCCCCCGGTGCGCGTGGGCACGAGGGGGCGCTTGACACCGCTTCGCGGACTAGTCGATCCCGGGCAGGATGTGCGCTTCCGCCAGGTCGTCCTCGTAGCCGGCCAGTCGGATCGGGGCGGATCGGGCCCAGACCTCCAGGCTTCCGAGTTCGTCGGTCCGGGGCTTCGCCCGTGTTCCCGTCCGCTCCATCACCGTCGGTTCGGGCTTGGTCTTTTCAGTCACCGCGCACTCCTTCGTGTCGCGTAACCCGGCAAGCGGACCGCGCACCGGGCAAGGGGTGAAAGGGTTTCCGGACGCGGTGGCGCCTTAGTGGAGCGCGGCCCGGATGGGGGCCGTCTTGATGCCCCAGAGTACACATATGAGCGGACCTCCGCTCGATAGGAAGGCAAAATCCGCTGCGCCCTCTTACTTTCGCTCCTAGTTCAGCAAGTCGTGGCTCTGCGGGTACGCGGCGGATGGTGTGCTCGATCCCGGACGCGCGGGGTGTGACGGAGGGGGTCGGCGGTGGCGAGGTCCGAAGTGCCCGAGGCTCAAGTCCCTTACATCACAAGCGTGCTGGAGCTGATGGAGGTGTTGCGCGCCGACCCCGACGACCGGGGTCTGCGGACCGCGGCGCTGCTCCGCCGCTCGCACCCCTTCGACAAGGAACTGCAGATCGCAGGCTTGGTGCACCGGCTCGGACCTTTGCTCCGTCTGAGTGACGGGGTGGTTACCGTGGGCGTTGCCGCAGAGTCGGTCCGCCTGCTCCTGGGCGAGCGCGTGGCCCGGCTGGTACGGCTGCAGTCGCCGCACCACCCCGTCGGCGCGGCCGCCGGACACCACGACGGGGGCGACGCCGAGGCGGCGGCCAGCCTGTGCCAGGCCCGGGACTCCGCCGCCGCGGCCGACCTGGACGCGGGCGTGCTGGAGGACTGGCAGCCGCTGCTGGAGCTGGTCGCGGCCGGGACCTGGCGGGCCGGGCCCCCCGGGAACGCCCTCGACCCCCTCGGTGCGCCGAGGGGGTCGAGGGGGTCGAGCGGGGCCCGGTAGGGCGGGGAGGAGGCTCCGGGGTTACCAGTTCGCCGGGGCGTAGTCCTTGAGGAAGACGCCGAACAGGTCCTCGCCGGCCTCGCCGCGCACGATCGGGTCGTAGACCCGGGCCGCGCCGTCGACCAGGTCGAGCGGGGCGTGGAAGCCCTCCTCGGCCAGGCGCAGCTTGTCGAAGTGGGGGCGCTCGTCGGTGATCCAGCCGGTGTCGACCGAGGTCATCAGGATGCGGTCGGTCTGGAACATCTCCTGGCCGCTGGTCCGCGTCACCATGTTCATCGCGGCCTTGGCGGCATTGGTGTTCGGGTGCCCCGCGCCCTTGTAGCCGCGGCTGAAGACGCCCTCCATCGCCGAGACGTTGACGACGTACGCCCGCCCGTTGGCGGCCTTGCGGGCCGCCTCGGCCATGGCCGGCCGCAGCGCGCTGATCAGGATGAACGGCGACGTGTAGTTGCAGAGCTGGGTTTCGAGCAGCTCCACCGGGGAGATCTGGTCGATGGTCTGCACCCAGGTGTTGCTCTCGACGACGTCGGGCAGCAGGCCGCCCGCGTCGATGGCCGTGCCGGCGAGGTGCCGTTCCAGGCTGGCGTTGCCCGCGACCAGCGCGAGGTCGGCGACCTTCTGCGCCTCCAGTCCGCTCACGCCGACGGGCAGCGCCGCCAGTCCGTCGACCGCGCCGGAGTTGAAGGCGCCGATGACGTGGTGGGCGGGGAGCTCGCCGGCGGGCAGCGGGGCGGACTCCCCCTCGACCAGCGCCGCGTAGGCGGTGGGCAGGCGGCGTACGGTCTGCGTCGCGTTGTTGATCAGGATGTCGAGCGGGCCGGCCGCGGACACCTGGTCGGCGAGGGCGACGGACTGGGCCGGGTCGCGCAGGTCGATGCCGACGACCTCCAGGCGGTGCATCCAGTCCGCGGAGTCCTCCATCGCCTTGAAGCGGCGGATGGCGTCCTTGGGGAAGCGCGTGGTGATCGTGGTGTGGGCGCCGTCCCGCAGCAGCCGCAGCGCGATGTACATGCCGATCTTGGCGCGGCCGCCCGTGAGCAGCGCGCGCTTGCCGGTCAGGTCGGCGCGGGCCTCGCGGCGGGTCCGGTTCTCCACGGCGCACGCCGGGCAGAGCTGGTGGTAGAAGTAGTCGACCTCGACGTACCGCGTCTTGCAGACGTAGCAGGAGCGCGGGCGCTGGAGTATGCCGGCGATCCGGCCGGCCTCCGTGACCGAGGAGGGCAGGATGCCCTCGGTCTCGTCGTCGATGCGCTCGGCGGAGCCGGTGGCGGTGGCCTCGGTGACGGCCTTGTCGTTGGCGGTCTTGGCGGCGCGGCGCTCCTGGCGGCGGCGCTGCTTGACCGTCCGGTAGAGACCCGCGGTGGCACGGCGTACGGTGATCGCGTCGGGGTGGTCGACGTCGAGCTTGTCCAGCTCGTCGAGCACGCTGAGGCAGAGGGCCAGCCGGTCGGGGTCGATGCCGGGCCCGTAGGCGTGCCCGTGGTCCTGGCTGTCTTCGGTCACCGTCATGGCCGCTGCCGTTCCTTGATCACTCGTCCGCATCCGCCTGCTGCGGAATCCTCAAAAGGGCAACTGTACGGATCGCACACGCCCGGAGCCAAACCCGCTTCCGTCGCTCTCACCCACCGCGAGCGGGGCGTCACGATGCGCGGCGGTACCGGTGGCGCCGGGGGACGGCCGGGGGGATTGCCGGGGGGATTGCCGGGGTCGCTTTCCGCTGCCGGAGGGGCCACGCTGCGTACTCCCGTACTACGTCGGGAGTATGACTGATCACCGCCTGTGGACGGAGGAATAGGGCAGGTGGGTGGGGCATTGTGGAGCTTATGAGTGCACTGGCGCTGTCGGTCCTGCTCTGCCTCGTGTCCGCTGTGGCGTACGCGGGCGGCGCGATCGTCCAGGAACGGGTCGCGGCAACCACGCCGGAGCGCCGGTACGCCCCGTTGCGCCGCGGTGTCTGGTGGGTGGCGGTCGGGCTGAACGGCCTCGGTGCGCTGCTGCACGTGGTGGCCCTCGCGTACGGGCCGCTGAGCCTGGTCCAGCCGCTGGGCGCGCTGACCATCGTCTTCGCGCTGCCGATGGCCGCCGTCCTCGTACGGCGGCGGGCCGGCGCGGCCGCCTGGCGGGGGGCGGTGCTGGCCACGGCCGGCCTGGCCGGGCTGCTCGCGCTGACCGGCGGGGAGGGACGGGCGGAGCAGTCGCTGGCGCAGGACGAGGGGCGGGTGCTGCTGGTCGTGACCGGGGCGCTGGTGCTGGCGCTGTTCCTGGCCGCGCACCGGATGCACCGGGCGGTGCTGCACAGTGTGCTGCTGGCCGCGGCCGCCGGTACGGCCTTCGGCATGGCATCGGTGTTCACCAAGTCGGTGGCCGAGGACTTCGGGCCGGACGCGCTGCCCGGACTGTGGCCCGGCCTCGCCGCGATCGCGGTGCTGGCGGCCGTCGGGCTGCTGCTGTCGCAGGCGGCCTACCGGGGTGCCGGACTGACCGCACCGCTGGCCACGGTGACGGTGGTCAACCCGGTGGTGGCGGCGACGGTCGGCATCACGCTCTTCGGCGAGGGTTTCCGGTACGGGGCCGCGGGCGCGACGGCGGCGGTGGCCAGCGCCGCGCTCGCGGCGGCCGGCCTGATCCTGCTCACCGTCGTGCCCTCGCACGTGCGCGGGTCAGATGCGGACCCCGTGGCCGCGGAGGTACTTGAGCGGGTCGATGTCGGAGCCGTAGCCCGGTCCCGTGCGCATCTCGAAGTGCAGGTGCGGGCCGGTGGTGTTGCCGGTCGAGCCGGAGCGGCCGATGCGCTGGCCTCCGGAGACCTGCTGACCGGCCTTGACGCCGAGGGCGGAGAGGTGGGCGTACTGGGAGTACCGGCCGTCGGTGTGCCGGATGACGACCTGGTAGCCGTAGGCCCCGGCCCAGCCGGCGGAGACGACCTCACCGGGTCCCACCGACTTGACGGTGGTGCCGGTCGCCACCGGGAAGTCGACGCCCGTGTGGTAGCCGCTGGACCAGGAGGATCCCGAGACGCGGTACGCGGTGCCGAGGGCCGCGTCGACGGGGGCGGAGAATCCGCCCGCAGCCGGCTTCTGCTGCGCTGAGGCGGGCTCCGGCGCGGGCTTTTCGGCCGGCTTCTGCGCGGGCTTCTCCACCGGCTTGGGGGGCGCGGGCTTCTCGGCGGGCTTCTCGGCGGGCTTTTCGGCCGGCTTCTCGGCGGCCGGCTCCACGGGGGTCACCGGGTCGGCGGTCCGCGGCGGCTTCTCGGGGTCCTGCCGGGGCGGTGGCGGCAGGGCCGGCGCCGTGGTGACCCGCAGGGTGAGCCGCTGGCCCGGGAAGATCAGGTTCGGGTTGCCGCCGATGGTGGTCCGGTTCGTCTCGTACAGCGCCTGCCAGCCGCCCTCGACGTGCTGGTCGGTGGCGATGGCGGAGAGCGAGTCGCCGGGCGCGACGACGTACGGGTTCGGCAGGACGGAGGTTCCCGTCGGGACCGGTCCGCCACCCTGCTCCGGGGCCGTCCGCGCCACGGGCACCACGGGGGCCGCCGGGGACCGTCCCTGGGTCTGCGGGGTGACGGCGGGCGCGGGGCCACTGCGCGAGAGTCCGGCCTGCTTGCCGCAGTGGGGCCAGGCGCCGGGCCCCTGCCCCTTCAGCACCTTCTCCGCGACCGCTATCTGCTGGTCCTTGGTGGCCAGGTCGGCGCGCGGCGCGTAGGCGGTGCCGCCGAAGGCGCGCCAGGTGCTCTGGCTGAACTGGAGGCCGCCGTAGTAGCCGTTGCCGGTGTTGACGCGCCAGTTGTTCGTCGACTCGCAGGAGGCGACCTTGTTCCAGGTGTCCACGGAAGCCGCGTGGGCGACTCCGGCCCCGATGAGCGGGAGCGCGATCCCGGCACCGCCGGCGGTGACGGCCAGGGAGGCCCGGTTGATGCTGCTCGGCTGATACCGGCGGTGCCGGCCCCGTACACCCATGGGAGCCCCCATCGAAGACATCAGGAACCGCACAACCTAACGGCGCGATCACAGCGTGACAAGAGGCGCAACGGGGCGCATGCCAAGGGAACTTGACTGTATCTCGATGAGTAAAAGATCCACTGGGGCGCGGGGCGGGGTAGTTTCGGAGCTCCCCGCCCACCGAAGGCACACCGAAGCAAGCAGGAGCGCACCGATGAGCACCAGCACAGCCCAGATCGGCGTCACCGGACTCGCTGTCATGGGCAGCAACCTCGCCCGCAACTTCGCCCGCAACGGATTCACCGTGGCCGTGCACAACCGCACCGCCGCCAAGACCACGGCACTGGTCGAGGAGTTCGGGCACGAGGGCGCCTTCGTGGCGGCCGGGTCGGCCAAGGAGTTCGTCGACGCGCTGGAGCGCCCCCGGCGCATCGTGATCATGGTGAAGGCCGGGGAGCCGACCGATGCCGTGATCCGCGAGTTCGCGCCTCTCCTGGAGGAGGGCGACGTCATCATCGACGGCGGCAACGCGCATTTCGAGGACACCCGGCGCCGCGAGCGGGAACTGCGGGAGCAGGGACTGCACTTCGTGGGCGTGGGCATCTCCGGCGGCGAGGAGGGTGCGCTGCTGGGCCCGAGCATCATGCCGGGCGGCTCGACGCAGTCGTACGCCTCCCTCGGACCGCTGCTGGAGAAGATCTCCGCGAAGGCCGCCGACGGGACGCCGTGCACCTCGCACGTGGGGCCCGACGGTGCCGGACACTTCGTCAAGATGGTGCACAACGGCATCGAGTACGCCGACATGCAGCTCATCGCCGAGGCGTACCACCTGCTGCGCGAGGTCGCCGGCTACTCCCCCGCGAAGATCGCGGAGACCTTCCGGGCGTGGAACCGGGGGCGCCTGGACTCGTACCTGATCGAGATCACGGCCGAGGTGCTCGCGCACACCGACGCCGCGACCGGGTGCCCGTACGTCGACGTCGTGGCCGACGCCGCCGAGCAGAAGGGGACCGGCCGCTGGACCGTGCAGATCGCCCTCGACCTCGGGGTGCCGGTGTCGGGCATCGCCGAGGCGGTCTTCGCCCGCGCGGTCTCCGGCCACGCGGACCTGCGGGCGGCCGCGCGCGGGCTCGCGGGCCCGACGGCCGCGGCGCTCGCGCCGGAGGCGGCGGAGGCCTTCGCCGCCGAGGTGGAGCAGGCGCTGTACGCGTCGAAGATCGTCTCGTACACCCAGGGCTTCCACCAGATCCGGGCCGGCAGCGAGGAGTACAGCTGGAACGTGGACCTGGGCGCCGTGGCCTCGCTGTGGCGCGGCGGCTGCATCATCCGGGCTGCGTTCCTGGACCGGATCCGGGCTGCGTACGACGCACGGCCGGAGCTGCCGAGCCTGCTGGCGGACGCGCACTTCGCCGAGGAGATCGCGGCGGCGCAGGACGGCTGGCGGTCCGTCCTGGTGGCGGCGGTGCGCCAGGGCATCCCGGTTCCCGCCTTCGCGGCCTCACTGGCCTACTACGACGCGCTGCGCGCGGAGCGGCTGCCCGCGGCCCTCACGCAGGGGCAGCGGGACTTCTTCGGGGCGCACACCTACCGGCGGACCGACCGCGAGGGCTCGTTCCACACCCTCTGGAGCGGCGACCGCACCGAGGTCCGCTCGTAGGTCCGCCCGTAGCCCCCCGCACGGTCAGCTGAGGGGCCCGGGCTGCGGGATCGGCGCGGGCCCCGGGGGCGGCGGGATCGGGTCCGGCTCGGGCACCGGGCCGGGTACGGGCGGTACGGGCCGCGGCATGGGCTCGGGGTCGGGGAACGGGCTGGGGCCCGGGTCGGGGTCGGGCCCCGGGACGGGCGGCTGCGTCTCTTCTGCCTCTTGCTTTCGCACCATACGGCCCACCTTCCCGCGATTGCGCCGGGTACGCCTGCCCTGGGGGTCCCTCGTGGGCCGGGCCGGGCTCGCGGGGGGGGGCCGCCCGACCGGAGGGATCCGCCCTACGGGGCCGGACGCATCGCCAGGCTCGCGGCGAGGCCCGGAGCCGGGCTGGACAGCACCACAACCGGGCCCGTGACCAGCCCCGCGGCCCCGGCCATGGAGGCCTGGGCCAGCACGACGACGTCCGCGGCGTCCGCGCCGGCGATGGAGTCGGCGACCGCGGCGACGCGGGCGAGGTAGCCGGCGGTGTCCCCGGCCTCGAAGAGGTCCCAGGCCCCGGCGACCAGGTGCGGGACGACGGACACGGGCCGCTCGCCCGCCTCCTCGGCCAGCAGCTCCCCGGTCGGGGCGAGGGTGGACTCCAGGGCGGCCAGTACGGCGATCCGCGCCCCCGTCCGTACCGCGGCGGCCGCCATCGGCCGGTCCACCCGCAGCACCGGAACACCGAGCTCCGGAGCCAGCGACTCCGCGGTCGCCCCGATGGTCGAGCAGGTGACCAGCACGGGCGGCCCCGCTTCCGCCAGGAGCAGCCCCCGAAGGGCCGGAGCCACCGACTCCGGCCCTTCCGCACGGGCCCGGTCCAGCAGCTCCGGGACCACCAGGTGCCGCAGCACGGCCCCCGGGTGGTTCCGGTCGCGCAGGGCGTCGAAGACCGGGACGTGCACGGGCGAGGTGTGCAGCAGGAGCAGATCGGTCACCAGAGGTCGGGGGCCGCGGCGAGCTGCGCCTTGGCCGCCAGTACGACCTCGGAGGCCGGCTCGGGCGCCTCGTCGGGATGTTTGGCGGCCCAGCTCGCCGCGTACGGGCAGAGCGGCACCACGGGCACCCCCTGGGCGGCGGCGATCCCGTAGAAGGTCCTCACCAGCCCGCCCGCGATACCGCGGCCCTCATGCCCCGGATCGACGATGGTGTGCACCGCGACCAGGGCATGGGGCTCGGCGTCGAGCACGAAGTACGCGATGTGGCCGACCACCGCCCCGTCCTCGACGGCGAGCAGCCGTCCGGCCTCACGGTCGTCCTGGTACTCGATCGGCATGGTCCCCGACTCCCCTCAGACGGCCACGGCGTGCGGGCTGCGACGCTGGTCCGTACCCGGTACGGGTGCGGAGGCGTCCGCACCCAGCTCCACGATCCGGTTGTCGGCGTCGACGTGCACGATGCGCGGCTTCAGCACCCGGGCCTCGGCGTCCTCGACCTGCGCGTAGCTGATGAGGATGACCAGGTCCCCGGGGTGCACCAGGTGCGCGGCGGCGCCGTTGATCCCGATGACCCCGGATCCGCGCTCGCCCTCGATGACGTAGGTCTCGAGCCGGGCCCCGTTGGTGATGTCCACGATGTGGACAAGTTCCCCGGGCAGCAGATCGGCCGCGTCCAGCAGATCGGCGTCGACGGTCACGGATCCGACGTAGTGCAGGTCGGCCTGGGTGACGGTGGCCCGGTGGATCTTGGACTTGATCATGGTGCGCAGCAATTTGAGCTCCTAGAAGACGGCTCCCTGCCAGCTTTCTGCAGGTCAAGGGCGGTCTTCACTCTACACCGGCACGCGTCCGATCGAAGTTTAAAAGGAACATCGATCGTCTCGGACGAGAAGGCTCCTGGCCTGCATTTCCGGGCGAACCAGGCTGTTGTGGCACCGCCGGACAGGGGTCGAATCGGACAGCCGCTCCGGAATGCTCAAGGACCGATGCTGACCAGATGCTGACTTAGCTGACGACACATCAGACACCGGAGCGGCCCTCTCTCCCGGACCAGTCACGGACCAGATCTCCGGTCAACGCCGACCGGGGCCACTGACTCACGCCCGGTCGCAGACGACAGCTTCGCGACGCTGCTCCTGATGTCGGCAGTCAGCATCACCTTCCGCGTAACGTCGGCGACCCATCAGGTCGCCGCCAGTGCGGACGCGATCAGGTCTCGGGAAGCCTGTCCGTATACAGCGGAGGGTTGGAGGAGCCCGAACGCCTTGCGGAGCAGGGCAATCCGGTCCTGATTCGTGATCGTTTCAGCTCCGCGGTATCCCTCGACTTCGACCCTGCTGTCGTCGAAGATCGAGAAGCCGCCTCCCGGGTGGACCAGGAGGCGAGCGCGGGCCGGGATGATCCCCAGGGACATGCCCCGCAGGTCCGTCGCCTCCAGCAATCGATGAAGTTGGCCTCGCATCACTTCCGGCCCCCGAATTCGGTGTACAACGCCTGCTCACCCAGCAGGATGTGGAAGGACCGACCGTGCTGGCCGATGTACTGGGCACGAGCCGTACGGGCAGCCACCCCTGCCTCGATGTCGTCGGGAATCCCGTAGAAGTCCACGACGAGGCGCAGCACGGCAGCCGCGTACTCCGGAGTCTGCAACAGACCCGAGACCAGTTCCGGGCTGTAACCCACGTACTCACGCGTGGTCCGGACAAGCTCCAGGAAACTCTGCTGCACAGGACCCGTCCCCGCACGAAGCAGGTCGTCCCGGCCCGGCGCCGCATCCAGCGGAGGGATCGTCATGACCGCCATCGTGGCAGCTCGACGACTCCAGGTGAGCGGGATGGCCTGAACTGCCCATAACAGCGGCTCGAGGGATAGACACCCAGCAGGCGCACGGCCTGGCTCAAGGTGTAGTGCGGCATGGGCCGTTGCCCTTCGCTGTCCGCCGCGGACAAGGAGTCCCCCGTGTCGGGGGCACCCGCCTGCGGTGTCCCCGGGTGCCGATCTCAGCTCTTGCCGGCGCAGATTGTCACCTCGCCCTCGGGGTGGTGCGTGCCGGCTCCGAGGGCCGTGACGGCAGCGGTGACCGCCAGCGCGGCAAGCAGGGTGAGCAGTGCGGGGTAGCCGCCGAGGGGGCCGGCCAGGAGGGCCCCGCGAAGGGGGCAAGGGCGGCTGCAGCGTGGGCGGGTGCTCCGAGGAGGCCGGAGAGTCTGCCGTAGTGGGTCGTGCCCCAGCGGTCGGTGACTGCGGTGGCCTGCAGGAGGGTGAGGTTCCCTCGGACCACCCCGGCGAGGACGGAGACCGCGACGAGTAGGGCGTAGGGGCCTGCCGCAGTCGCAAGAGCCGCGGTGGTAAGGGCGCCGAGGACGGTCAGAGTGACGGTGCGGGCAGTGACACGGGTGAAGGTGACGGCCAGCATCCAGAACGCCCTGCTGCGCACGGCCTGCTCGTGCCCGCCGGTGACGCGCGGCGGGCTCGGCGGAGCGGGTGGCCAAGGGGCTTTGAGGGCGAGGGCGTGAGCCGGGACGGTCAGCACCGCGAGGATCCCGGCGAGGACCACGTAGGTGGCGCGCCAGGACATGTGGTCGGCGAGGATCGCGGTCAGGGGTGCGAAGACCGTGGAGGCGAGGCCGCCGGCGAGGGTGACGATCGTGAGCGCGCGGACGTGGTCGGGGCCCACCAGCGAGTGGGGGCGGCGAAGTCGGGCTGGTAGAAGATGGCCGCCATCGCCGCACCGGCCAGCAGCCATCCGGCGAAGAAGGCGGCCAGGTCGGGGGCCCCTGCGATGACCAGCAGGCTCAGGGAACCGAGGACGGAGCCTGCCGTCACGACCAGGCTCGGGCCGCGGTGGTCCAGGACTCGGCCGACGTAGGTCCCGGCGACGGAACTTCGCGCAAGACCGCGTGGCCCGTGCCGGAAGGGTGCACAGTCTGCGCGGTCACCTCCGCATGTTCCACGGCAGCGGGATCATCCGTGCTCCGACGACGGGGTGCCGATGCGGCGTCGCGGGGGTTCCGCCATCGGTCTCCCGGGCACCCTCGCCTCTTCGCGCGTTTCGGATGCGGAGGCCGTTCGCGGCTTCGTCGGTCATCAGGGTGCCGACGGCCCGGACGTTGCCGGGGAGGGCGGCGGCGGTCATGAGCCGGTCTGCTGCGGTCGGCTCGGTCTCGGGCGGGATCACCAGCAGGTCGCAGCGGCCGACGGCGTAGGAGAGCAGGATCATCTTGTCGGAATCCTGTTCCGTGAACCAGCCCACGTGCACGATGTGCCCCGCGACGAAAACCTTGTGCGGGACGACGGGCCAGCAGGTGGGATTCACCGCGACGCGTGTGATGCGTCCGAAGCGGCCCTCCAGCGCCTCGACCAGCGACGGAAGCTCAGCTGCGAGATCGCGGGACCTGGGCCACCACGCGCCGTCCAACAGGCCGGCGAGGGCGGTCTTCGGTGTCAGGGCCAAACGTGCGGAGAACAGGGAAGCGGTATTGGTCATGATCGCGGACTCGTTCCCGGACCGCCCTGCCGGGCGGCGCAATGTCTTGATCGCCGGAAACGACGTCCGCGTGGGCGCGGGTGCACGAGTTACTCCCGGTAATCCCAGCTTACTCCGCGGCGGGGTCGGACGGGAGGTTTCGAGGTCGGCTTGGACGGCGACGCCTGTGGGGCGAAGTGCCCACGCGCTCCGTTATCCGCGCCACTCGACCAGGACGAGGGTGGCGTCGTCCGAGGTGACTTCGCCGCGTGCCCGCTTGAGCGTGTGAGACAGGTCCCGTGCCACCGTGCGGATCCCGTGGTCGGCCTGCTCCAGTTGGTTCACCCAGTCGATCAGCTGCTCTTCGCCGAACTGCTCCTGCCCGCTTTTATGTTCTTCGATCAGGCCGTCGGTGAAGCAGAGGACGCGGTCGCCGGGCTCCAGCGCCACCTCGCTGACCTGTGGCTGAGCCCCTCCGAAGCCGACGGGAAGGGTCGTGGGGCTGTCCAAACGGCGTACGACTCGGTGCGCGCGGATCAGCATGGGCGCGGGATGCCCCGCGTTGACCCACTGGAGGCGCCCCGTGTCCGTGTCCAGCCGCATCATCTGGGCGGTCACGAAGTGGTCCGGGTCGAACTGCTCCGCGACCGCCCGGTCCATGAAGAGGTAGATCTCCGACAGTTCGATGCTGATGCGGCGGGCGTGCCGGTACGCGCCGATGGCCACCGTGGCCATCGTGGCCGCGTCCAGGCCGTGCCCCATGGCGTCGACCATGGCGAGGTGCAGGACGTCGCCGTTCAGGGCGTAGTCGAAGCTGTCTCCCGCCACGGCGTAGGCGGGCTCCAGGACCCCGGCGACCGCGACGTGCGGCATCACCATCGACAGCGGGGGCAGCAGGGACCACTGGATCTCCGCGGCCACGCTCATCGGTTCTCTGCGGCGGGTCCGGAAGAAGAGGTCCGTGTAACCGTTCTTGGTCTGCAGCAGGTCGGCAACCAGGCCCGCGATCCTGCGCAGGAGGCGGCGGGTGTCGTCGTCGACCACGTCCAGGGTGACCGCGAGGACCCCCACCTGGTCGCCGCCGTCCAGCAGGGGCAGGTGGACCCGTATGCCATCGGGCGTCAGGACTTCGACGGGGCGTGACTCCAGGAAGCACCGGCCGGCTTCGGACCCGTCGATGGGCTGCGGGTCACCGGCGGCCACGCCGCCGGCGGGCAGGGGGACCAGCTGTTGCTGTCCGTAGTCCTGGAGCAGGATCTGCGTTCCGCGGCCCCCCATCCGGGCCACCGTCTCGGCGACGAGCGGGCCGACCAGATGGGGTGGCAGCTCGTGCGCCCCGTCCAGGAGCAGCCCGAGCAGTTCCTCCCCGAAGCTCTCCGAGCGATCCGGGTCCGCGCGGCCTCCGACGGTCATCCTGTTGCCTCCAACCGGGCGGCGGGCCGGCGTCCGGGCTGCACGGGCGGCGTGGCTTCCAGGATGCTCCCCGGCGACCGGGCACGCCACACGGCTTCCGTGCCCGGCGGCCCCGACGACCCGGATTCCCCGGCGGGCCGGTTCACGCAGGGCCGGCGCGGCCAGGTCCCGTCGCGCGGCGGCGGAACCTGACCAATCGCAACCAGGTATTTCCGGCCGTCGGTGGTGAGAAGGGAGCCGCCTGGCGACAAACCACCCCGCCGCTGACCTGGGGCTCCCTCACGGAGCGGAGGACGGCAGCCGCGGCGGGGCTCTGCCCCCGTGAGGTGCCGCTGTGCCGTCCAGTGCCGCCGGCGGCCGATGGGCGCGTCCCGCGCACATCGGCTGATGATGGGAGTACGGCCGAACACGCGGAGCTGATCATGACGGGTTGGCGTGTCAGAGACTACGCCCAGGACGATCTCGAGTCGGTGCTCCGAGTCGACGCCGAGAGCGGCACGGCCGAAGAGCCGCCGCTCTTTCCGCTCTCGGACGCCGTGGCAGCCCTCCAAGCCCTCCACCCGGCGGTGGTGGCCACCGCGGACGACGTGGTGGTCGGCGCCGCGGTGAGCAGGGTGGAGGGTGAGCGGGCGTGGATCCTGCGCATCAGCATGGCGCCCGCCTGGCGGCACCAGGGCCTGGGCAGCGACCTGATCACGGCCCTGGAGCACCGGCTGTTCGCCGGTGGCGTCCGAACCGTGCACGCCGTCCTGCCCGACGGCGAGACCGGCGCCACCGCCCTGCACAACTGCGGCTTCGACGCCCGTCCGGGCCTGGTCTTCTTCGAGAAGCGTGGGCGAGTGACCCCTCAGGCGGTCAGCATGCTCGCGTCGCTGGGAGCGGAACTGCCGCCCGGGAATCTGTGGCAGAAGGTCGCCGGCATGCAAAAGGAGAAGGAGCTCATCGAGCGGCGCCTGGTCCTGCCACTGGCCCATCCCGAAATGGCCGCCCAGCACGGCGTGGAGCTGCCACGGGCGGTGATGCTGTTCGGTCCGCCCGGGACGGGGAAGAGCACGTTCGCGCACGCCATCGCCAGCCGCCTGCAATGGCCGTTCCTCGAACTGTTCCCCGCCCGGCTGGCCGCCGAGTACGGGCTGGCGAGCGGGCTGTACCGGCGCTTCGACGAGATCGCCCGGCTCGACCACGTCCTGGTCTTCATCGACGAGGTCGAGGAGATCGCCGGAACCCGGAGCGGTGCGGACGCGACCGCGGTCGGCGTCGTCAACGAGCTGCTCAAGGCGATCGTCCGGTTCCGGGGCCAGGACGGAAGGCTGCTCGTCTGCGCCACGAACGACGTGACCATCCTCGACTCCGCGTTCCTACGGCACGGCCGTTTCGACTACGTCCTGCCGATCGGCCCCCCGGACCAGCGCGCGAGGACTGCGCTGTGGGAGAGCTACCTGGCCCGGGCGGGCGCGGAGGCCGACAGCGCGGCGCTGGCGGACGCCAGCGAGGGGTTCACCCCCGCCGACATCGCCCATGTGGCGCGCACCGTCTCACAGGTCCAGTTCGAGCACACCTTCGACACCGGGACCCGAGCCCGCCCCACCACCGAGGACTACCTGCGCACGATCGGCGAAACCAGGCCCACGGTCAGCGCGGCCATGGCCCAGGAGTTCGCCCAACAGACCGAGAAGTTCGCCCGTATATAGGACCTGTGTTGGGGCCTGTCTCTCGGATCAGGACGAGCCCGCCGTCCCTTCCTCCTCGGCCTCCATGTGCCGGATTCCCTCGTGGGTGAGGGTGACCATCGCCGGGGTGTTGCCGGGTTCCCAGTCGACGGTGATCAGGCCTTCGCCCGCCAGGTAGGTGCAGGCGGCGGCCAGGTCCGGTTCCGGTACGTGGAGGTCGCGCCGCAGCTGTGCTCCGGTGATGCCGAGAAGGCGGTTGCCCTCGACGGCTTCGTACAGGACCCGGAGCACCTGGTCGCGGTAGGTCTTGCGTTCGCGCAGTGTGGCCATGACCGCGTCCTTTGTGTGTGGGGTGGGATGGGCTCCGGTGCTGGTCGGGGCTTCTCAGATCTCGTCGGAGTGTGCGCCGGTGCCGGCGGAGGGCCTGATGGCGGCAGGCCGGGAGCGGTCGAGGCCCGCGGGTGTCGCCGTGTCCACGGTGAGGTGGAGGCGGGTGTTGCCGTCGAGGGCGGGGTAGCTGCGCTCTTCCGCGCCTGCGAAACAGCGGCGGAGCGCCTCCGCGACCGCTCGGGCGGCTTCGGGCGTGTGCGCGATGATCCGGACCTCGGCGTGCCCGAGCGAGGGCAGTGTCTGGGTCTCGATGTACTTCACGTAGGCGTGTTCCCTTTCTGAGTGGGTGAGGAGGCCGGCGGATGCGGGGCGCCGGGGCGCCCCGCCCGCTGCCCCCGGTCGGAGGAAGGTCGGTTCCTCACCGGTCGGCACCCGTGTGGTGGGCTCGACGACCGGCGTCGTCCGGCAGGCCGGGAGGCCTCGGCAGGGGGTCACTGAAGCGGTAGGCCTCGATCCGCGCATCGTGCTGGGCGTTCAGCAGGTGGATCCAGCGCATTCCGATGCCGATCACGAGGATGATCACCGCGATGAGGACGACGGTCTCCACGGAGCTCACCTCCACCCGATTCCGGACAGCGGCAGGGCGGTTCGTCCCATCGGCTCCCCGAAGGGGGACATGCAGGCCCCGCCCTCGCCCTCCCAGGTGGCCTCCCGGCGGAGGGCGTCGCGGATGCCGCGCCCGATGACGGTCTCGTTGGCCATCAGGACGTCTGCGGCCAGGACGCTGCCCGGGATCGCGGCGGCGGCCATCAGTCGGGCCGCGGCCGCGGGCTCCGTCTCGGGCGGGATCACCAGGAGGTCCCAGCGGCCGACGGTGTAGGAGAGCAGGATCAGCTTGTCGGGGGCCTGTTCGGTGAACCAGCCCACGTGCAACAGGTGCCCGGCCACGGCAACCGTGCGCGGGACGACCGGCCAGCGGCTGGGGTTCACGCTGACGCGCGTGATGCGCCCCCAGGTCTCGTCCAGAGCGGCGGCGAGAGCGGGGAGCTCGGCTTCGAGGTCACGTGAGCGGGGCCACCAGGCGCCGTCCAGCCGGCCTGCCAGAGCGGTCTTCGGCGTAAGGGACAGGCGGGCCGGGCGCAGGACAACAGCCGACTGCGCAGCGGGGTCGAGGGTCGTGGTCATGTCGCGGACCCGTCCCCGGGCCGTTCGTGAACGGCCCGGTGCAGTGATCGCCGGAAACGACGTCCGCGTGGGAGCGGGTGTGCGAAATACTCCCGGTCTCTTCACCGTACTCCGGTTCGCGATCCAGAAAGCCGCTTCTGACCAGGTATTTTCCGGCGCGGGCGGCGAGAGCAGCGCGGTCGGTTGTCCTCACCGCACCGCGAGGGTGGCCGGAGTACCGTGAAACGACGGAGACGTCCCCGGCTCAACAGCCTTTTCGACGCCACTGCCGGCCGTCGAACGGGGTGCCGTCGCACCGCGAGACAGGCGGAATCACCATGGCCGAATCCGACAAGCCCGCCCCTTTGAAGCTCCTCCCGGACGCGATCCACCAAGCGGTCAAGCCGGGCGCCGCCCTGCTGCGGCTGGAGACCACACAGTCCCGCCAAGGGCTCCTGGACGGCGCCTGGTGGCCGCGCTCCAGGGACGTCACGATCGAGCTGCCCGCACTGATCACGGCACTGACCGCGCACCTCGGACCCATCACACGGGTTGGCCTGGACACCTCTGCCTGGCGGGACATCCCGACCCGTCTGGTCATCGACGGCCAGGTCGTGCACCTCGACGCCGACCCCGTCGGCGACGACACCGTCCTCGTCACTCGCGGCCACAACGACCACTTCGCCCTGCTGGTGGTCCCCCCGGACACCACCGCCGACGCCGCCCATGAGGCGATGGCCCGCGCCGTCCGCGCCGACAACATCACGCAGGCCACTCAAATCCTCATCGCCACCACACCCGAACCTGAGGGCGGCGGCGCCGAGGCGGCGGGCTGACCCCGAGTCCTCAGTGGCCGAGTGGTGCGCCGATCAGAGCCCCTCGTCGTGCAGGTCCTCTTCGCGCAGAAGATCGTCCTCGCGGCGGCGCGAGGTCTCCTTCTGACCGTGCTTGTGTCCCTTCTCGCCCTTCTCGCGGGACGACCGGCCGGGCTGGGGCTGCGCGGGGTCTCCGGGGCGACGGTGCTCCTGCGCCTCCCGCCCCTTGCCCGGCTCCTGACGCTTGTCCTGCCTACCGTCCATGACGGCGACTCCTCTCGATGCGTGGGGTACGGATCGCTCTCCGATCACGCTGGCACGCACCGCGACGGCCTGCATCACGTAGACCGCGAAGCGAGGCACACGGATGACGCACCAGCCCGCCCGTCGGCCTCACCAGGAAGGGCGACTGACGGCAGCCACTCGACATCAAGTAGCGCCCGAGGCTCAACCTGACTTCCCGCGAGGGAACTTGTGGCACGCGCATGGCATGAGAACCCGGAAAGTTCTGGACAACAAAAGGCCCCAGGCCTGTGACCTGGGGCTTTGCCATGGAACCGGATGACGAAAATCTAACCCACGCTACAAGCTTGGGAAATACTCGGCACCTGGGCCCGCGTATGGTTTCCGAGCTGCGCTCGCCCGACGCCCACTGCTGGTGGAATACCGAAGCAGCCAGACGACAGGGTCGGTCGGTCGAGTCCTCTCGCCTAGCGAAACACTGCTGTCGACGCTGGGAATCTTGAGGTCGGACTGCTGCGGAAATAGAGCTCCCTTCCCCTGAACGAAGGAGAGGAGGTTGCCACCGCCTTGCTCCACACCCTCGCCATCCAGTGGATGACTTCACCCGTGTGCCTGGCGGACAGGGCCGGGCTGCGGCCTCAAGGACGTCGGGCTCCACGTGGCAAAGGCCGTCATGGCGCACCGACAAGCCGCCTGTGTCAGCAGCATGCACGACCGCCAGCTGGTGCGCCTCCACGAACAACCCAAGAGGCTGATGCTGACCGATTGCTGACCAGAGCCCCACCGCCACGCCGATGACCTGCGAAAACGTCCAGATGTCAGATGTAGGACTTGAACATGGTGCGAAGCAATTTGAGCTCCTAGAAGACGGCTCCCTGCCAGCTTTTTGCAGGTCAAGGGCGTCCTGCACTCTACACCGGCGGGCGTCGGATCGGAGATCAAAAGGAAAATCCATCGTCTCGGACGAAAAGGCTCCTGGCCTGCACTTCCGCGTACACCAAGCCGTCGTGACGCTGCCGGACCGGGCTTCACGTCGGCCAGCCTCTCCGGAACGCGGGGGGACTGATGCTGGCCAGATGCTGACCTACCTGACGGCACGTCACTCGTCTTGGGAGGACTCAGCACGACCAGCCTCCCCCCGGGGGCACCTTGAACCTACCCACCGCGATCAAGAAACCGGTCATCGCAAGGCAGGTCGTCGCCCCCTCTGCGTCCCGGACACAAGCGCCTGCCGGGCCAGGCGGGCGCTGGCTGTCACAACGATCAGAGCCTGCTCCGAGGCGTATGGCGCCAGCCATGCTCAGCGGGCGGAGAAGCCGTCCGCGGTGGGGACGGCGTTGCGACGGGCACCTCGCCCTCATCGACGCATGAACCCTCCGCCCGGACATCATCGGCCTGCCCGACCTCATCACCCTCGCCCACATGGCTGACCAGCAAGGGCACCCGTCCCCGCGCTGGGTACGCCACGCCTACCTGCACCACGCACGGGAACTCGGCACCCAGTGGAACGATCGCGACCTCATACGCGCCCTGGCGGCGTTCGCCGCTGCCACCGGCCTCCGTTCCCTGCACGGCTCCCACGAGTGACCACCCCAGCGGTACCGTGCCACTTCCCGATACAAGGAGCATCCCAAGTGCGCGGTATCCGCTCCGTCATGGTCTTCGTCGACGACCCCGAAGCCGCCGCCCGCTGGTGGGGCGAGATCTTCGAAGCCGAGGTCAAGCTCGACATCAACGGCACCGCCGTATACGCCTGGCTCGACCTCGACGGAGTCGAGTTCGGCTTCCACCAGGCATCCCCCAAAGCGAACGCCCACGGGCGGAGCACCGTCCCGTACTGGTCCGTCGAGGACCTCGACACCGAACGCAAGCGCCTCCTGGAAGCTGGCTGCACCCACCACCGCGGCCCCCTCGACGTGGAGCCCGGCCGTCGCATCTGCCAGCTCATCGACCCGTTCGGCACCGTCTTCGGACTCGACGGGCCCTGACCCCTCGGAGCCCACGCATGCGCCACTGGCCCCTCACCGCCCTCCAGCTCACCACTGCCGACCTCGTCCTGCGACTCCCTTCGGACGACGATCTCGATGCGCTCGCCCAGGTGGCCGCCGACGGGGTCGTCCCCGACGGCGCTGTGTATTTCCCGCAGCCCTGGGCCTCCGCCCCGCCGGCCGAGCGGGCCAGGAGCGTCGTACAGAACCACTGGTGGGCGCGAGGCGACTGGACCGGCGAGAACTGGCGTCTGCTCCTGGCCGTCTTCCACGACGGCCAGGTCATCGGCCAGCAGAACCTCTCCGCCCGCGACTTCGCCACCACCGGCGAGGCCCGGACCGGCTTCTGGCTCGGCCGCCGCTTCCAGGGCCAGGGCTACGGCACCCAGATGCGCGCCGCAGCCCTGGCCCTCGCATTCGACGGCCTCGGCGCCGCCCGCGTCACCTCCACCGCCTTCGCCGACAACGCCGCCTCCCGGGCGGTGTCCCGAAAGTTCGGCTACCGCCCGAACGGCGTCCACCGGATCTCCCTCAACGGCCACCGCTACGACGCCCACGAGGAGGTCATAGAGGCGGCCGACTGGCAGGGTTGCGCGAGCGTGGTGCCTGTCGGAATAGCCGGGCCACCTGACTGCATCCCGCTCTTCCACTGACTGGCGCGCTGGGCGCCGATACGATCTTCCGGCCCATCCTGGCCTCCTGGAGGAGTAGACGTGACGCAGCAAAGCGCTGAAGAGCGACCGGGCATCGCCGCGGCCATCGTGGTGCACGAAGGCCGCGTGCTGATGGTCCGGCGGCGGGTCAGCGAGGGCCAGCTCTCCTGGCAGTTCCCGGCCGGGGAGATCGAGCCCAACGAAGCCCGCGAGGACGCCGCCGTACGGGAGACCCGGGAGGAGACGGGGCTTGCCGTGAAGGCGGTGAAACTGCTCGGCGAACGGATCCACCCGGCCACCGGCCGGCTGATGTCGTACACCGCCTGCGAGGCGGTCGGCGGTGACGCGCACGTGGCGGACACCGACGAGCTCGCCGAGCTGGCGTGGGTCGCCCATGCAGAGATCCCGCGGTATGTCCCATACGGCCTGTTCGAGCCGGTGCAGGAACACCTCGACTCGGCGTTGAACCGCTGAAGGTACCTGGCGACGCACAACACCTCTGGGGGGCCAACCCGTCTCGAAGTTGGCCCCCAGAATGCTCATGGGGCTGGGAGTAGGACGTGCCCGATCGAGTCGTGAGGTCGTGGAGGGTGGCGTCACGCTGAGCTGCCTGGGCCCAGGTGCCGGCAGGTCCCGGGGCTCGTCTGTCAGGCGTCCCGTCGCTCCTCGTGCCGGGCCAGCTGCGCTCGCAGCCGTTCCGCCTCGGCCTCGGCCTGGCGAAGTCGGCGCTCCAAGACAGCGCGAGCCGGCGGCGGGTCCTCGGACTTCGGCGCCTCTTTGCGTGGAATGAGCCAGCCCACGCGCTGATACGCGACAATCGCGCGAGCGTGGGGACAGGTATGGCAAGACCGTTCCGGCCTCGGACGCGGCCAGCCTGCCGCCAGCATCCGGCGGGTGCGTTCACGTTCGGCTTCGGGTTGGAGCATCTGGTCTGAGGCCCAGGCCTGCTCGAATTCCTCGATCATCTGTTTCACCCTTGCGGCCTCGGCCAAGCGCGGACCGTCATCGGGTTTCCAGTCGAGGGTTGGCGCTACGACCTCTTCGACGTGTCCGCAGGCCAGCGGTGCAGTGCAGTGCACCATGATGTCGGCCCCTCGTCGCCGCGTCAGCGTGCTGGGCACACCGGGGCGACGGCCTGCCCTGGCAGGTACGTCGTTCGTTCTTGCGGGGTGAAATCGCGGTTGACGGCACCGCAGATTCTCTGGATCGCCGCGTCAGGACTGGGGAGAGCGACATTCCACAGTCGCACGGTCTTGTCGAGGCTGCCCGTGGCGAGAGAACGGCCGTCGGGGCTGAACACCACCGAGTTCACCTTGCCGGTGTGTCCGATCAAGGCGGTACGGAACTGACCAGTGGCCACACCCCACAGTCGCACGGTGTTGTCGTCGCTGCCCGTGGCGAGGGTGTGTCCATCGGGACTGAACGCGACCGAGTTCACTGGGGCGGTATGCCCGGACAGTGTGGCGCGCGTGGCGCCCCTCTCCACGTCCCACAGGCGAACGGTGTTGTCGTCGCCGCCGGTGGCGAGGGTGCGCCCATCGGGACTGAAAGCAACCGAATTCACTGGGACGGTAGGCCCGGACAACGTAGTGCGGACCTTGCCTTTGACCACGTCCCACAGCAGCACGACCCCCCAGTCATCGCCTATCGTGGCGAGGGTGCGACCGTCGGGGCTGAACGCGACCGACTGCAGCAGTGCACTGTCGACTCTGAACAGCTCGGTACGAGGCTTTCCGGCATCCACGTCCCACAGCAGCACGGTGTTGTCGGAACTGCTGGTGGCGAGGGTGTTCCCATCGGAACTGAAGGCCAACGACCAGATGGTGCCGGTGTGTTCGGTCAGGGCGGTGCGCACGTTTTCGGCATCCACATCCCACATCTGCACCGCATGGTCGGCGCCACCCGTGGTGGCGAGCGTGCGTCCGTCGGGGCTGAACGCCACGGAGAACACCTGATCGTCGCCGGCCAGTTCGGTGCGGGCCTTTTCGGTGCGGGCCGTTTCGGTGGCGGCGACGTCCCACAGCCGCACGATGCTGTCGCGGCTGCCGGTGGCGAGGGTGCGCCCGTCGGGACTGAAAGCAACCGAAAGCACCTCCTCGGGATGCCCGGTCAGGCGTGTGCGAGTGGCGCCGAAAGCAACGTCCCACAATCGTGCGACGTTGTCGAAGCTACCGGTGGCCAGGCTGTTCCCGTCGGGGCTGAATGCCACCGCACGAACGTCGTCGGTGTGTTCCGTCAGGGTGGTACGGGTCAGGCCGCTGGCCACGTCCCACAACCGCACCGTGTCGTCGTCGCCACCGCTGGCGAGAGTGCGTCCGTCGCGGCTGAACGCGACCGCATTCACGACGTCAGAATGCCCGGACAGGACAGTGCGGATTTTTTTGGCGTCCGTGTCCCACAGCCGCACGGTCCTGTCGCGGCTGCCGGTGGCGAGGGTGCGTCCGTCCCGGCTGAACGCTACCGAAAGCACCGCATCCTTGTGGTCGGTCAGAGTGGTTCGCGGCGTGCCGGAAACCACATCCCACAGCTGCACCGTCTTGTCGAGGTTGCCGGTGGCGAGAACGTCCCCCTGGGGACTGAACGCCACCGAAAGCACCAGGTTGTCACGCCCGCTCCGGAGGATTCTGGCCTTGCCTGCGGCGACGTCCCACAGCCGCACGATGCCCTCGGCGCTGCCAGTGGCGAGGGTCCGCCCGTCGGGGCTGAACGCCACCCCGTACACCGGGTCGTCATGCTGCAGAGTTCTGGTGGTCTCGCCCCTGTCAACGTCCCACAGGCGCACGGTGTCGTCGTTGCTGCTGGTGGCGAGGGTGTGCCCGTCGGGGCTGAATGCCACCGAGGTCACCTCGTATGCGTGCCCGGTCAGGGTTCTGGTGCTCTTGCCCGTGGCAACGTCCCACAGGCGCACGGTGTTGTCGCGGCCGGCGGTGGCGAGGGTCCGCCCGTCGGGGCGGAAGGCCACGGAGAGCACTGGATCGGTGTGGCCGGGCAAGCGCCGCCGCAGTGGGCGGGCTGCGGCTGTTTGCAGGCTTTCAAGGGATTCAGGATTGGGGCTGGTGCGGTACGCCTGGACAGCCAGCAGTGAGGCGAGGTCGGGGTTTGCGCCTGAGGATGTCCTGGACTGCGTGGCGATCTTCTGGGACAGGGCAGAAACGGCTGCTTGGCGTTCCGTGGCTGCTCTCCTCCCCAGTACGACGGCGACCCCTGCGGCGACGAGCGCGAGGGCGAGCAGTGTCGCCAGGACGGTGTTGAGGCGTTTGCTGCGCCTGGCGACGGCTTGCTGGCGTTGCCTGCTGGTGGTGATGAAGGCTGCGATGTCGCTCGGCAGGCGGCGTTGCTGTGAAAAGTCGAGGGCTTCGGCGAGCGCCGCTCCCCCCAGGAGGTCGCCTGGGTCGTCCTCTGCCGCCCAGTGAGTGGCGCGTGGGCGGATGCGGTCGAGCCAGATCTGGAATCGACGGTCCTGGTTCACCCAGTCGCGCAGCGTGTCCCAGTCGCGGATCAGAGCATCGTGGATCAGTTCGGCGACCGGCAGTCCGGGAGCGGCATCGGGGTGTGCGGGGTCACGGAGCGTCTGGGTCGTGATGATCCGGTGGCGGGTGAGCGCAGCCATGACCGCGCCAACGGAATCATCGCCGTGCGGAGCGTCGTCGGGGCCGCCCGCCAGTTCGCGTAGTTCGTCGAGGGAGATCTGCGCACGGGTGGCGGGTGTGCCGTGGCTGGGGTCCGCGGGGCGTACGAGGGAGGTCAGGATGCGCTGGGCAGTGGGGCGTTGGTCGGCCGGCAGCTGCTTGAGCGCGGTGTCGCACCAGGTGGTCAGGCTTCCGGTGACCCCTCCGATCCGCCGGTAGGCCTGGTGGGTGAGGTGTCCGTCGTGGCGCCTTTGCCACAGCTGGCTGAGTGTCAGCTCCAGGAGCGGCAGCACGGTGACAGGGGCCTGGCGGGCGGCGACTCCGTCAGGGGTGGCGGCCAGGACGTCGGAGATGATCTGCTCCGGAAGACCGACCTGGAAGTGGAGACCCACGTCCCGGGCGGGCAGAGTGATGATGTCGTGCAGGTCCTGACGGCTCAGGGTGCCGGGCACGTTGAGGAGTCCTGGCATGGCTGCCGCCAGCAACCGCGGGGCCAGGGCGGCGAGCCGCGGGTAGAAGTCGTCCCGCATGATCAGGACCACGTTGAGCTCGGCGTCCGAGGTGACTGCGGCGGTGATCTCGTCCGCGACGGCCAGGTTCCTGTCGGACTGGGTGAAGAGCTCCTCGAACTGGTCGATGACCAGCAGGACGCGCCGATGTCCGGGCTGGTCCGCGAGTTTACGGGTGACGGCTGCGGGGATCCCGCCTGTCGCGGGCCCGGCCAGACCGGCGCGCTCCAGTGCGGCCGTCAGGTCCTGCCTGGGCCGTACGAGGACGGTCAGCCACCGGTCGCTGTCCGGCAGCGCACCGTCGGCCAGCGCGTGCAGGACACCGGCCTGGATCAGGGAGGACTTGCCTGATCCTGAGGGGCCCAGGAGCAGGGTCAGCCGCTTCTGGCGGGCGAGGTTCGCGAGCACCTGCTCCACGGCGTCGCTGCGGCCCTGGAACCATCGGGCGTGCTCCGCAGTGAAGGTCTCCAGCCCTCGGTAGGGGCACACGTCCTGTTCGACCAGTCCCGGCCAGATCTCCCGCAGCACCTCAGTGGGTGTGACGTAGGCGATCCCCTGTCCCCGTTCGTGCTTGTCGGGAGCAGTGATCTCGGTCAGCATGCCGATGACCAGTCCCGTCACCTCGTCGAGGACCGGTCCACCGCTGAATCCGGTGCCGAGGTCGTTGGCGGCAGTCAGCTGCAGGTGTGCGCTCCTGCTCCCGGTGGCCGGCAGCAGATCGCCGGCGACACCGAAGCCGAAGTGGCCGTCAGGCGGGGCCTGGGCGGGGAACCCGAACGAACGTACCTGATGCCCGCGACAGCCCGATGCGGAGCCGAGCGGCAGAGGCGTCACCCCCGCCGGGGTACTGCTCAGACGGACCAGCGCCACGTCTTCTGCCTCAGGGTCCCGCCACGGGCCGTTCAGTACCCGTCCCTCGATCCGGGGCGCGCCGGTCGCGTGGGGGAAAGCCAGCCGGACACTCCCTCCGGGTCCGGATCCGGCCCCGCGTACGACATGGGCGCAGGTGACCACCACTTCCTCGGCCACTAGGAATCCAGCGCCCGCGACCTCCCCGTTCGGCCCGACTATTCGAGCCACCGCCTGGGGCAGGCTCGACGTCTCGTTACCGTCCATTGGATCAGCCCGTCATCTCATCGCCATGCGGTTGGTCGAGGCCGTTGCGCTTCCACTTGACGGTCACCTTCAGGTGGCAGTGGGCGCCGGTCTTGGTGATCACGGCCCCGGCTTCGACCGCGAGGTCGACTCCGAACTCCACCGTGATCTCGTCCGACCTGACTTTGCGCAACTGTTCGAGCGTGGCACGCGCGGCCCCGGTGACCGGCTCCAGTGCCTCTTGCAGGGTTCCCGGCAGCTCACGGACCGCGTCGCGGACGCGTCCGGCCTTGACCGGCCCGTCCGGCCCGTCCGGCCCGTCCGGAGCCTCGATCAGAACGTAGCCTCCGCCGTCCAACGGGATCCGAGTCAGAGCTGCCACAATTCCTCCTCGGCCCGACCTGTTGGGGCCGTACGCCGGGAACCGGCTGGTCACGTCGGCCTCCGCCGCCCCGGGCGGCTTGCCGCGGCTGACGCGGACGTTCAAGCCCTCTGCGCCGGTGACGGCCGGCCCGCTCCGGTCTCAGCCAGCATCCTCATGCTCGGCAGGCGGCGCACCTCGGACTGGGCCACCCGGGCTGCTGCACGGTCCCGGGCGCCCAGCGTGCGAGGCACCCTGCGCGCGGGTCCGGGAGGGCGCCGCCGCCGCAGCAAGGCCGTGGACTCCACATGCCCCCGACGGTCCCGGTCTCCACCGCGGCCCACCGCAACGCGTCCCCGCAGGCCTCGTCGAGAGACTCAAGGGCGACTTCGGCGAAGGCGGCGGGCGCCTCCTGCGCCGCCCGTCGGCGCGCGGGGTGACACCATTGCGGTGATGACGACGCACCCGTTCCAGGACGTGACGCACACCCCCGAGCTAGAGCCCCTGCTGGACCGGTTGGGCACCGTGTTCCGGCGGTTCGACGACCAGGACTCCGGCTGCGTCTCGTACGGGCTGCTGACGGCGTCGGGGCAGCGCTGGTTCGTGAAGACCGCATCGACGCCCCAAGGCGTCGCGTCGCTGCACCGGGCGATGTCCGTCCACCGGGCCGTCGCGCATGCGGCGATCGTGCCCCTGACGCATTCCTTCACCACGGCCGTCAGCCCTGTGCTCGTCCACCCGTGGACGGACGGTGAGGTCCTCTACCATCCGACCCGGTCACGGCACGGCGGACGGAGCGCTCCCGGCAGCCCCATGGCGAGGTTCCGGGCCCAGCCGCTGGTGCACGTGATCGCCGCCCTCGATGCGATCGTCAGCGCCCATCTGGCTGTCGAGGATGCCGGATACGTGGCCGTCGACCTGTACGACGGATGCATGCTGTACGACTTCGACCGGCACCGCATGGTCCTGTGCGACCTGGACGAGTACCGCCCCGGACCGTTCACGCTGGAAGCCGACCGGCTCCCCGGTTCCAGCCGCTACATGGCTCCCGAGGAGTTCGTACGCGGCTCCCTCATCGACATCCGCACCACCGTCTTCAACCTCGGCCGGGCGCTGCGCATCCTGCTCGACGCCGGCGACCAGGAGACGCAGTGGCGCGGAACCCCGGCCCAGTTGGCCGTCATCGCGGAGGCGACCGCAGTGGAGCCGGCCGACCGTCTGCCCACCGTGCGGGCCCTCGCCGAGGCGTGGCACGCGGCAGGGACTGCGCGAACCGGCTGACGTCACGGTGACGGCCGGCACCGGCGCTTCGTGGATGCCGCCCGGTGCCGTGTGAGCCGTCAGACCCGTACTGAACGCGGGTCAATGACCCAGTGGCTGGTCCGCAGGACGCGGTCGGCGAAGGCCACGTCCCGTTCTTCGAGGAACCGGAATCCCAGTGAGCGGCATATCCCGTTCGAGGGGGCGTTCGCTGTCGCCGGGAACGCATGGACCAGCCCCCATCGGCCGTCGTCCCGGGCGAGCTCCACCAGTGCGCGGACGGCCTGCTTCCCCACTCCACGTCCCTGGAACTCCGGCAGGACCATCCAGCCGATCTCGGAAATCTGCTCGCCGTCCTCCGCGTGGGACCAAAGGGTGACGGTTCCCGCCGTTTCTCCGGGAGCCATCTCGTCGAGAACGATCATCTTGATCCACTGAGTGCCGGATTCCGCGTTCCGCACATCGCGACGGACCTTCTCCTCCATTCCTTCGCGAGGAAGCGGCCCACCGAGATCGGCCATCATGGCCGGGTCGCACCGCATACGAACATAGGCGTCCACATCACCGAACCGGACATCACGTAGCTGCATCCTTGCTCCTTTGCCGTCTGTTCGATTGGCGTGTCTCGATCATCCCGGAGATCCGGTCGAGGAGACCGGCCGACGACGCGGGCTCCGCCCGTTGGGTCTAAGCGGAGTGGCCCCTCGCAAGCGCCTGTGGTCAGACTGGATCGTGCTGATCGACTACTGGCCACTGCTCGGTCTGCGGCTGACGACGCCCCGCCTGGAGCTGCGCCTGCCTCGATCGGACGAGCTGGCAGCACTGGCCGATCTCGCACGCGACGGCGTTCACGACCCCTCCCAGATGCCGTTCAGCAGTGGCTGGACCGACCTGCCCGGGACCGAGCGCGCCCGTTCGGTGGTCCAGCACCACTGGCTGAGGCTCGGAAACTGGAGGCCGGACGACTGGTCCCTCAATCTGGCCGTCTTCCTCGGCGGCCGGCCCGTGGGCATCCAGGCCATGGCGGCCCGGCGCTTCACGCCGGCACGAGAGGTGAACACGGCGTCGTGGCTCGGGCTGTCGCACCAGAGCCAGGGCATAGGGACGGAAATGCGGGCTGCCGTGCTCCATCTGGCCTTTACCGGGCTCGGCGCCGAGGAGGCGACGACGGGCGCGTTCGCCGACAACGCGCCTTCCCTGGCCGTGTCCCGCAAGCTCGGATACGTCCCCGACGGAATCGAGCGGAGGGTGGTGCGCGGGGAAGTCGTGATCATGCAGCGGCTTCGGCTACCCCGAGATATGTGGCGGCCGGCTCTCGCCAAGGACACCGAGATCATCGGGCTGCTCCCCTGCCTGCAACTGTTCGGCCTGGCCACTGACGACGACACCGGACCGGCGGCCTGAAGGCCTGATGGGCCTGATGGGCCTGAGGTCTCATCGGCCTGACGGCGTATTCGCGTACCGCTCTCGTCCGATAGTCATATATGGCCTGAACTCGGCTGTTCGGCAAGTGAATTACCACACCACTCGGCCCGATACCATCTACCGTCATGACGACCGCATCTCCTCGCCAGGGCGTACCCGACAAGCCCACACTCGACGGCCTTGAGGCCAAATGGGCTCCGACCTGGGACGAGCAGGGCGTATACGTATTCGACCGCACCGCACCACGGGAGCGGGTGTACTCGATCGACACGCCCCCGCCCACGGTGAGCGGCTCGCTCCACGTCGGACACGTGTTCTCGTACACCCAGACGGACGCTCTCGCCCGCTTCCACCGCATGCGCGGCAAGGCCGTCTTCTACCCGATGGGCTGGGACGACAACGGCCTGCCGACCGAGCGTCGCGTGCAGAACTACTTCGGCGTCCGGTGCGACCCCTCGCTGCCCTACGAACCGGACTTCGCTCCGCCCGCGTCTCCGGGCAAGCAGCAGATCCCGGTGTCCCGTCGCAACTTCATCGAGCTGTGCGAACGGCTCACGGTGGAGGACGAGAAGGTCTTCGAGAGCCTGTGGCGCCGGCTGGGGCTGTCCGTCGACTGGAACCACACCTACCAGACCATCGACAGCCGGGCGCGGGCCATCTCCCAGCGCGCCTTCCTCGCCAACCTCGCCCGCGGCGAGGCGTACCAGGCCGAGGCCCCGACGCTGTGGGACGTGACGTTCCAGACCGCGGTCGCCCAGGCCGAGCTGGAGGACCGCGAGCGCCCCAGCGCCTACCACCACCTGCTGTTCAGGGCGGAGGAGGGGCCGGCACTGGAGATCGCCACGACGCGCCCCGAGCTGCTGCCCGCCTGTGTGGCCGTCGTGGCGCATCCGGACGACGAGCGCTACCGGAAGCTGTTCGGCACCACGGTGCGGACTCCGGTCTTCGGTGTCGAGGTGCCCGTGCTGGCCCACCGGCTGGCCGACCCCGAAAAGGGCACGGGCGCAGCGATGATCTGCACCTTCGGCGACACCACCGACGTGGTGTGGTGGCGCGAGCTGGACCTCCCCACCCGTTCGGTGATCGGGCGGGACGGCCGCTTCGTGCGCGAGGCACCGGCCGCGCTGGAGTCCGACGCGGCGCGGGCCGCGTACGACCGGCTCGCCGGGGCGACCCCGCACACGGCCCGTGAACGCCTGGTGGAGCTGCTCCGCGCGGACGGCAGCCTCGTCGGCGAGCCGCGGCCCTTCAACCACATGGTCAAGTTCTACGAGAAGGGCGACAAGCCGCTCGAGATCGTCACCAGCCGCCAGTGGTACCTGCGCAACGGCGGACGTGACGCAGAACTCCGGCAAAAGCTGCTGGAGCGCGGCCAGGAGCTGAACTGGCACCCCGAGCACATGCGCAACCGGTACCAGTCCTGGGTGGAGGGACTCGCCGGGGACTGGCTGATCAGCCGGCAGCGCTACTTCGGCGTGCCCGTTCCGGTGTGGTACCAGCTGGACGCCGACGGCAACCCGACCGACGAGCTGATCGTGCCGTCGCAGGACGCGCTGCCCGTGGACCCCAGCAGTGACACCCCGCCCGGGTTCACCGCGGACCAGCGGGACGTGCCGGGCGGCTTCTCCGGTGACCCGGACGTGATGGACACCTGGGCGACGTCCTCGCTGACGCCGCAGATCGCGGGCGGCTGGGGTCACGACGACGACCTCTTCCGCCGCGTCTTCCCGATGGACCTGCGCCCGCAGGCCCACGAGATCATCCGCACCTGGCTGTTCTCCACCGTCGCCCGGGCCGAGCTGGAGCACGACGCGCTCCCCTGGGCGCATGCCGCGATCAGCGGCTGGATCCTCGACCCCGACCGCAAGAAGATGTCCAAGTCGAAGGGCAACGTCGTCACCCCGCTGGACCTTCTGGACCAGCACGGGTCGGACGCGGTGCGGTACTGGGCCGTGTCGGCGCGGCCGGGAACGGACACCGCCTTCGAGATCGGCCAGATGAAGATCGGCCGGCGGCTGGCCATCAAGATCCTCAACGTGTCGAAGTTCGTGCTCGGCCTCGGGGTGGGCGAACGGCGTGCCGCGGTGACCAATCCGCTGGACCAGGCCCTGCTCGCACGGCTCGCCGACGTCGTGGACGAGGCGACGGCCCAGCTGGAGGCGTACGACTACGCCCGCGCCCTCGAAACGATCGAGCGGTGCTTCTGGGCGTTCTGCGACGACTACGTGGAGCTGGTGAAGAGCCGCGCCTACGGAGGTGGGGGCGAGGAGGCCGCCGCGTCCGCGCAGGCGGCGCTGTCGACGGCACTGTCGACCCTGCTGCGGCTCCTCGCGCCGTTCGTGCCGTTCGCGACCGAAGAGGCGTGGAGCTGGTGGCAGGAGGGCTCCGTGCACCAGGCCCAGTGGCCCAGCGGGACGGATCTCCGGGAGCAGTTCCTGAAGGGGGACCCCCAGCTTCTGGACATCGCCGCCGAGGCCATCACCGCCATCCGGAAGGCCAAGAGCGCCGCTCAGGTCTCCATGAGGGCCGAGGTGGGCAGGCTCTCGGCGCGTGGTCCCGCTCCGCTGCTGGCCGGTCTTCGCCAGGTGAGCGGAGACGTGCAGTCGGCCGGAAACATCGGCGAGATGGATCTCGAAGTGGCCGAAAGTGAGCTTCTCGCCTACGAGATCGTCATGTAGTTCGCACGGAAACAGCAGAACGGCGTTGCCGACCTCCACAGGGGGTCGGCAACGCCGTTCTGCGTGTACGGGCCCCCGGAGCCGGGCCGTTCACCGCGACCCCGCCCGGAAGGATTCCGGCCATGCCGGATAAGGGCGCCCAATGCACTGCACAAGGTGCGGACGTCCGTACTAGAGTCTCGACCCTGTGACGGTGAGTCACCACACGTGTGCACTGCGACCGGTTGGACGGAGCGCATCCGGATCGATGGCCCATGTGTGCCGTGCAACCGAAGCTCCGGTCCACTGCCGACACATCACGCAACCACCCCGCGGCGGTGCTGGATCCACCAGACCCCGCGGCCGACCTGTGGAAGGTGCCTGTGAAGATCGCGGTGCAAGACCCCGGAAAGGACGCCACCTACCTGCTCGACCCTGAACTCCTGGGCGAGTTCACGGTCGATCCGGCCCGGCTCGGCGAAGGTGCCGACGTCGTGTTCGTCCTCCCCTCGAAGACCCTGTGCGAGCAGGTCCCCGTCGTCGCGGGCACCGGCTCGGCCGACCCCTCCATCCTGATCTCCGACCCCGACGGCGACCGCCGGTGGCTGCTGACCCGCTCCGCCCTGGAGCGCTTCGCGGCCGACACCCGGCCGCCGGCGGACGCCGTGTGGTTCTCCATGCCCGACGCGAGCGCCGGCATCTACTCCGCGGTTCCCCTGTTCCGCCGCGCCCTCGTCCAGAACAGCTCCTGAGGTTCCGGGGCCCGCGGCAGCGCGGCTGCCGCGGGCCCGCCGCGTTCCCCATCCGGCACTCAGGAGGACTCTCACCAGATGGACAGGGTTCGCATATTTCCCGCACGGACCATGGCTCCCCAGATACAGGCCGACGCTCGATGGGTCTCCGTCGACGCCGCGACCCGCAAGGCGTACGTCCTTTCCGGCAAGGACCGGGAGTGCGCGCTGCTGTCCTGGATCGCCCGCGGCGAGGAGCGCGAGGCGAGCGAGGAGTTCACCGCGGCCGCGAAGGCCCTCGGCATCTCGGATGCCTGGGAGAGCCCGGAGCCACCGGACTTCCTCGCCCACTACCGCCGCCTGAACCTCGACTACCCCTTCCTGGACTACAGCGTCGAAACGAGCCACGAGGCGGACCGGGCACTCATGGACGGCTACGCGGCGAACGGCGCGCCGCCACCCGTCACGACCCCGCGCCCCGGCCCGGTCACCGAACTGCCCGATGCACCGCTGCCCTCCGGCCCCCGTACCGTTCCCGACGTCGGCCTCCTGGCCTCGTGGCTGGCCGCGGCCGGCCGCATCACCGGCCGGCGACAGGGGCGGCACGGCCCCATCGTCCTCAAGACCAGCCCTTCCGGCGGTGCCCGGCACCCCACGGATCTCGGCGTGGTCATCGGCGCCGGGTGGCCGGACCGGTTACGGGGATCGTGGTGGTACGACGGCGACCGCCACACGCTGATCCGCGCGGAGGCCGGATTCCCGGTGACGGCTTCCCTCCCGCCCACCGGCGTGGCGTTCGTCGTCTCCAGCCACGTCGAGCGCGCCATGTGGCGCTACCGGGACGTGCGGGCCTTCCGGCCCGTCCTCATCGACGCCGGTCACGTCCTGGAAACGCTCGACCTGGCCGTGCACGCCACCGGCTGGTCCACCGCCTGGCTCTCGATGCCGTCCTTCACGGGGCCGGATCCGGTTCTCGGGATGCTCCTCGCCACTGCGCAACCGGACCTCGTGGAGGGGGAGTTCCCGCCGGAGCCCGGGAGCGGGCCGACGGTCCCGGACACCGAGTACCGGACCAATCCCCTCCTGTCCCTCGTCCCCCGCGCCGACGGCCTCTACGCCCAGGTCCACTCCGAACGACGGGGCCTGGCCAGGCTGACGCCCGAGGCCGTCACCGCCCTCGCCTACGCCAATCCCAGTACGCGCGGTGACCGCCCCTCCCGGCCGGCCGAGATCCGCGAGCACAGCGGCGCGTCCCCGGCAGCGGTCGAGGAGCTGGTCTCGGCCCGGGCCCTGCTCCCCGCCGACGAGGCCATGGGACTCTGGGCGCGGTCACGGCCGTGGATCGAGTCCGGCTGGTTCCCCTCCCTCCTGGTGCACGCCGAGGCAGTGGCCGAGGCCCGGACGGTGAAGCACCGGGCGACGACCTCGGCCGCACCGGCACCGCCGGTGCCCTGGTCGCGGCTGCCCGCCGCCCTCGCCTCGCGCCGCACCCACCGCGCCTTCTCCGAACGGCCGCTCGGCAGGGAGAGCCTGGACGCCCTGCTCCGGATGCTCGCGACCGTGCGGAGCGAAGTCCGGCTCAGCCTGCTGCACTCCGGCCACGAGCTGGAGACCGGAACGTACCGGCGCACCGACGGCGGCTGGGCACGGGTGGGCCCGGCGCCCACGCCCGGCGAGATCCAGCGCGCGGCCATCGGACAGCCGTGGACCGCGGGCATATCGGCGGTCGCCTGGCTGATCCCCCGCGCCACGGAACCCGGCGGCGTGTCCTGGCAGAGCGCGCTCGTCCAGTGCGGGCGGGACGCTCAGCGCATCGCCCTCGGCCTGGCTGCGGATCCGTCGTGCGGGGTCTTCCAGAGCCCGGCTCTGGTGGAGCACCTCCTGGAGCCGCTGACCGGGCTCGGGACCGCCCACGACGGGGCCTACCTCGTGGGTGTGGGCAGCGCCCGGACGGCCGGTCCCGCAGGCGGAGCACACGGGGGTGACGCACGTGGATGCTGAGTCCTCCGGTTGGGCCGTCCGCGAACGGTCCGACGGGACATGGGACGTCGTGGAGAACACGACGAGCACGGCCTACCGGGTCGGCGCCGCCCTGGGGACGCGGCTGTGGCGGGAGGACGAATTCTGGCCGCTGCCGCTGCACGAGGCCCTGGACGCGGTCTCCGGACCGGACCGGAGCGGCGACGGGGAGGCCATGCCGTTCGTCGACCTGGTTCTCGCGGGAGGTACGGTGCGCTACCACACGGCCGACGCTGCCGTGCAGCGATGGCTGCGGACCGGTCTCGCGGCGGCGGTACCCGTCCGGCGGCGGACCGCCGACGTCCTCGTGCGGCTCGACCGTGACGCCCGGGCCGACCTGCTGCACCGGTCGTTCTCCGGCGAACGGCCCGGCGTCCGCTACCGCATGCCCGGTGATCCCCGGTGGCACGCGCTGACGGGCCACCTGCCCGCGCTGCCACCGCTCGCCACTCCCCCGTACCGCGGGCGGTTCGTGGCCCTGCACGCCGCGCTGCTCGTACCGGCCCCCGGCCGGGCCGTCCTCGTCTGCGGCCACCAGAAGGCCGGCAAGACGACGGCGGCACTCTGGGCCCGCGACGCCGGGCTCGCCGCCGTCGCCACCGACGAGGTCGTACTGCTGGACTCCCTGACCGGCGCGGTCTTCGGCGTCCCGCTCCCGGTCGCGGTACGGACCGGCGGGCGGCGAAGCTCCGTACCGCTGCCGAGGGAGGCGCGGACGTACCTCGGCGCCTGCCTGCCCGCCGCCGTCGTGATCCTCCGCCCGGAACCGGAACCGGAACCGGAAGCGGAACCGGAGCGGGAGCCGGGCGCTCCGGCCGCCGTCGAGACCGCCGTCGAGACGGCCCGCGACGAGGGGGAGGCGATGTCGTGGCTGGTGGAACATCTCCGTGACGGCGGCGCCGGCCCGGCGGACCTGCACCGCAGCAGCCATGAGCTGGCCTCCCGAGTCCCCGTGCACCGGCTGCGCGTCTCCCCGTGGCCCGGCCTCGTCGCCGACCTCGACTCCCACCTCTCCCCCCTGCTCAAGACCTTGGAGCGATGACCGTGACGCCTCACTCCGTGCATCGACTGGACGAAGTCGACCGACTGGCCATCCGCGCGGGCGCCGTTCCCGACGGCCTCGTGTCCCTCGTCGACGCGGCCGACGGCACTGCCGTCGAGCGAGCCGCCGAGCGCCTCGGCCTCGTCCTGGGGGACACCGTGGTGTCGGGCCTCGGTCAGCCCTGCGAAGCCCCGGCCCTCGGAAGGAACGCCGGAACCGGTCTGCTGCCCGGCCGCGCCGAGTTCGAGCGCTGGCTCACGGCGGAGCCACGGCTGATCGCCGGACCCGGTACGGGAGCCAACGCGGACATGGAGCTCCGTGACGCCGACGGGAAGCTGCCCGGCGAGCACTTCGGCAACCAGCTGGAACCGGACTCCGACACCTTCCAGATGGACATCCACCGCGTCAGGCGGGCGCTGGAGTCGGGAGTCACTCTCGGAGTCCGGCAGTTCGACCGCTGGTACGGGGCCCTGGCAGCACTGATGGACGACGTCGTCGCCGTGTCCGGGGCCGACGTGTTCACCAAGCTCTTCATCTCCGCCGGCACGACCAGCGTCACCGGATGGCACTCCGACCGCCAGGACGTCATCGCCCTGATGCTCTGGGGCAGCAAGCGTTTCCAGCTGGGGAGCTGGGACACCCCGGAGGGCGGACCTGCCTCCCGGATCGTCCTCGACGAGGTGCTGAAGCCCGGGGACTGCCTGCTCTTCCCCGAGGGACATCCCCACCAGGCGGTCCCGCTCGGCGATGACAGCGGGCTCCTCTCCATCGCACTCCTGCGGCACCACAACTGGATCTCCCGGAACCAGGTACCGGCCCATCTCGGGGTGGCCGAGTTCCCGCCGAACGAGGGGACCTACCGCCGGCTGCTGCGGTCACGGCTCCCGCTCGCGGCGGATCCGGTGCAGCCGACCGACGGGACGCACCTGCGCACACGGATACCCGGAGGAATCGAACTGCTCGGCACCACCCCGGACGGCCGGGTCGCGTTCGCCGCTGCCGGCGGTGTCTTCGCCGCGGACCCGGGCACGGTGGGTCTCCTCGCCGCCGTGCACATGTCGTTCCCGGTCGGGCTCGCCGAGGCGGCCGCACGGTCCGGGGAGCGGCAGGCCTCGGTCGAGCGGTGCCGTTCCCTGATCGAGGCGGGGCTGGTGATCGCCCTCCCGTAGCCTCGTACGTCCTGCCGTCCCGGCTCGCCACGTCCGCCCGCCCCTCCCGGTGGAGCCGGTCCGCGAGCGCCGGGACGGCCGGCGCGTTCCCCCACCGCCTCGCGGCGTCCGGCCCCGGGCCCGGGCCCGGGGCAGCGTCCCCCGGGCCACCCCGGCGGGCCAGGCCGCGCGTCCGGCTTCTCCATCCCACGGGTGATATCACCACGGCGATGTGCACGAGTTCCCCGCGGTGCCCAACTCTGTTGCGGACACGGCCGACTCCTGTCGGCACCGACCTCCGATACGGGCTCTGCACCAGCGGGTCAGCCGTACGTGCGCAGAGCCGCACGGGGAAACCGGAGAGGAACGAGACCAAGGTGATCACCCATCGGAACGCACGGGACATCCTGGCCGGCGCCTCCGTGCTCGACGCCCGGATCCGCGCGTCCTGAGCACCGGCCCGGCTCCCCCGGGCGCATGAGACGCCACGGCGCGTACGAAGGCGGCCGCGCAGCCGCACGCCCGGGGTGGCCGGAGCGGCCCCGCAGAGCCGAACGCGCAGTTCCGCATCCATGTCCGCTGCTCGCCCCATGAGAGGACCTGAACCATGGCCGCACGCCCCAGCACCGTCACCCCCCTGCTCACCCCCGCTCAGCTCCGCATCGCCGCGAAGGTGGCCCTCGGCATGTCCAGCGTCCAGGTCGCGGCCGACCTGGGGCTTTCCAAGGCCACCGTGGACGTCCAGATGTCCGACAGCAACACCAGGGCCTGCGTGTCCTCCCGCACCGCACTCATCCACGTCTGCTACGCGACGGGGCAGCTGCCCCGTCCCGACCCCATCGCACCGGCGCCGACGGCGGACGAGGTCGAGCGGACGATCCTCTGGGGTCTGGCCCTGGGCGCCGGGCTGGCGGAGACGGGCCGCCTCTGCCACTACTCGACGGATGTCGTGGGCAAGAGACTGCGTGGCCTCCGGAAGCGGTGGACGGCTTCCAACGATCCCCATCTGATCACGCTGGGCTGGCAGTACGGCGTGCTCGACGCGTCCCGTGGGCCCGTCGGCTTCGCCGACCGACCGGCGTCCCGCCGCGGATCGCCGCAGTAGGTCCGCGGACGGTCGGGCCACCACCTCGCCCGGCGCCCCGACACTCCCCCCTGGACCGCGGCCGACTACGGTCGTCGGCCGGTGCCCGTACCCGTACGCACGCTCGTACCTGTGCCCGTGAGCTCGCAGATGCCCCTCAGCACCCGTGCGACGTCCTCAAGCGAGTCGAGCACGAGGTCGGCACCGGAGTCGCTCAGCTCGGTGGCCGTCGTCTTCCCCGACGCCACACCGATGACCGCCGCGCCGCCCTCACGACCGGTACGGACGTCCTCCAGAGAGTCACCGATGACGACGGTGTTCGCGCGGTTGAACGTCGTGCCGTGCTTCGCCCCGGCCCGCTTCTGCGCGAGGGCGACGAGCGCCGGCCGGTGGTGGTCGTCGGAGGCGAATCCGCCGATCTCCGGGTCCAGCATGCCGTCCAGGCCGAAGGCGGCGAGCTTCAGCAGCGCGCTCGCCTTGAGGTTTCCGGTCACGGCGGTCGGGACGAGACCGGGATGCTCGTGCACGGCGCGCAGGGCGGCGGCGGCACCGGGCAGGAGGACCCCCCGCTCCCGCAGATCCTGACCGTGTGCCGCGAGGCGTGCGGGCAGGAGTTCCACCATCCGCCGCTGCAGCTCGGCGACGTCCGCCTCCGGCACACCGTTGTCGACGAGGAGCGACCGGATCGCCAGCGGCATCGTGACGCCGGTGCCGCGGGCCGGGAGGTGCTCCGCGGGGCGGCCGACGACCTCGGCGAACGTCTCCCGGTAGACCTGCCGGTCGACGTCACCGACGTACAGGAGTGTGCGGTCGATGTCCCACAGGACGAGGGTCTGCCGGGTCTGGGTCACGTGCGGCTCCGGGTCCGGGTCACGAGGGCGGCGCGGTCGGTCAGGTCCCGAGCGTACGGGTCCCGGCCGAACGGGGCGAGCTCGCCCACCATCGCGTCGATGTGCTCGTTGAGCCGGGCCGACTGGAGCCCTACGGCGAGGTCGAGCGCCTGGTGCGCCGCAGAGCACCCCGCCTCCAGTTCGCCCTGCCTGAGGAACGCGGACGCAGCACGTGAGAGGAACAGGGCGTTGGTGCGCTGGTCCGCCGGGTTCAGTGCCTTGCGTGCCGCGGTGAAGCCGGCGACGGCCGCGGGCGGATCGCCCAGGTCGAGATGGGCGCTGCCGGCCTGCCCGTGGATCTCGCCTTCGTTGATCCAGTAGAGCCAGTGGGGATCCGCTGCGGAACGTCCGCGGGCACAGAGTTCGGCGGCCTCGCCGAGCGCGGTGAGGGCTGCCTGCCGTTCGCCCAGCTTGGCGTGGCCCCGTGCCTGCCTGGTCAGCAGCATGGCTTCGAGGGCAGGTGTGCCGAGGGTCTTGATCTTCTCTCGGGCGGCCCGCGCCGCGGTGACCGCCGTACGCGGCCGGCCGGTGGAGTAGCCGTGGACGGCGAGGTACGAGAGGGCGCCGGCGCCGAGGCGGTCGTCGCCGGAGACCTTGGCGGCTCGCAGCGCCGCGAGCAGGTAGTGCTGGGCGTGGTCGTGCCGTCCGGAGTCGAAGGCGAACCAGCCGGTCTGGGTGGCGGTGTCGGCGACGATGCCGGCCAGGCGCCGGCCGATGTCCTCCGTGTACGACGCCTTCCGCAGGAGACGCCTCAGCAGTTCCAGGTGTGCGTCGCCCAGTTCGCCCAGTGTGCCGCTGCCGGCGCCGGCGTCCATGATGCGCAGCCGGTCGGTGGTCGCCTGCAGACTGTCCAGCAGGTCCGCCGAGAGCCTGCTGCCGTCGGCGGCCCGCCGGAGGGGCTCGGCTTCGGCCGTGCCCCAGTGGTGGACGTAGGCGGTGAGGGCGATCCCCGTCACCGTGACGAACTTCCGGCGGTCTATCACGTTGCCTCCCACCGCGTGGTCCAGTGCCGCCACCATACGGGCGGCGGTCCACGGCAGGGTCGGGTCGAGATCGCCTGTCGCCTGCTCCGCGTGCGGTGGCGGAGCCGCCCCGGACGACCGGGGAAGCGGGAGCCGCACGAGCTCGGTGGGAGCGCCGAGGCCTGCGACGAACTCGATGATCTTGTCGATGTTGGTGAGGCGACGACTGCCCGACTCCAGCATGGACAAGAACCCCTGGCTCAGTCCGGTGAGTTCGGCCACGTCCTCCTGGCGCAGTGCGCCTCGTTGCCTGATCAGACGGCTGGCCTCGCCGAAGTCCAAGGCCGCGAAGGCCTGTCGGACGTCGGCGTCCTGCCAGACCCGGTCCGGCACGACCAGTGGTGGGGGGAGTTCGGGAACCCGGGCGCGGGTGCAGGCCGCGCAGAGTCCGTCCGGGTTGTACTGGCTGAGCCGGCAGCCGCACTGATCGCAGTGCCGCGGCGCGTGCTGGACCACGTGTTGCCTCCAAGCCGGGACCGCTCCCGGCACGAAAGAGCAGGCGGATAAGCGAGATCACCTCGGTGATATCACTCCCGGAGTGTGCACGCCCGATGTTTTCGGATCACCCTGGTGCCTCAACCAGTCGTCATACAGGGCTAGTTGCGAGCTGGTCCCGGCCCCTGTCGTCGCCCACCCGCTGCCGCTACCGCCCGTGGGTGGAGGTGCCGTGGAGGTGGTCGAGTGCCTCGCGCGGCGTGAGGTCGCCCCTGTCCTTGTCCCCGTCCCAGCGCCCCATGACCTCGGCCGCGGCCCGGGCGAGCTGCGGCGGCAGGTCGGCCGCCTGCAGGGTTTCGGCGACCTCGCGCATTTCCGGGGCCCAGCGCCAGGCCCTGGCGGCCACACTGGGGATGTACGCGCGGTCGGCGAGGATGGCTCCGGGCATCGTACGGGCCTCGTCCGCGAGCAGGTCGCCGACGCCGTGGTCGTCCGCCAGCGCGTGGGCGACGGCAGCCAGGGTGCGGGCTGCCTTCTGGTAGCCGCCGAACGCCATCTTCAGGGCCGAGGCGGATCCGGGCCGGGGGCCCGCGTCGCGGACCTTCACCCCGGTGCCCTCGAAGACCCCCCGCACGAGCAGCTGGTGTTCTTCGGGGCCGGACAGGTAGAGCCGGGCCTCCTTGCCGTCGACGGGCGGCGGGCCGATGATCGCGCCGTCCAGGACCGGGTTCGGGCCGAGGAGGGACCTGATGGCGTCCAGGCGTGCGGGGCTGATGGCGTTGGCCTCCACGTAGAGGCCGCCGTAGCCGAGCTCGGCCACGGAGCGGGCCACGTCTTCGGCGGCGTGCGGCGGGCAGACGGACAGGACGATGTCGCTGGCACGCAACGCGTCCGCGAGGCCGGGCCGGGCGCAGAGGCCGGCCCGGTCGGCGCGCTCGCGGGTCGTGGGGCCCCGGCCGTCGGCCACCCACAGGACCTGATGGCCGTTGGCGACGGCCCAGGAGGCGAGCGGGGCGCCCATCGCTCCGGGGTGCAGCAACGTCAGGGTCGTCAACGGGTTCCTCCGGGCGGCAGGGAGAGGGGGTCGTGCTGATGGTGGTCGGCGAGTGCCTCGCGCAGGCCGATGGCGGTGGGGCTCGTGGCCGCCGGGTGCGCGCTGAGCGAGCGCTGGAGGTGGCCCAGGCGCTTGCGGACGCTCTCCGTGCCACGCCGGGCGTGGACTTGCAGGACCTCGTGCACCTGGTGGGCGGCCCCCTCCACGTCTCCGCGGCCGAGGCGGGCCAGGGAGAGGTCGAGGCGGGCGAGCGACATCTCGCCGAGGCGGCGCTGTTCGGGAGGTGCGCTCTCGAACAGGGCGACGGCCTCGTCGGCGGCGGCTTCGGCGTCGCTGAGGTGCTCGTTGCCTCCGAGCCACAAGTGGGTGCTGCTGGCGTAGAAGAGCTGCTTCTCCCGGGGGAAGGCCATCATGCCGCCGGGGAGGTCGTCCGCCCCGCCGAGCCGCTCGCGCATCGCGTCGGCCTCCAGCAGAGCGGCCAGGGCCGCGGCGGGCTGGTGGAGCTGGCCGAGCGCGCGGGCCCTGATGCTCGCGAGACGGACATGGGCCGTCCCTTCCTCCGGTACCAGCCCCCGGCCGGAGTCCGCGAGGCGGACCGCGTCGCCGGGACGGCCGTCCCAGTAGGCGATCAGGGCCTGCAGGCCGCGGACCCAGACGCGCAGGCCGTTGTGACCGGCGAGTTCGCCGCACATGTGGGCGGTGCGGGCCTGGGTCTCCGCGGCCGAGTACCGGCCGAGGTCGAAACTGGCGTTGGCCAGGACGCCGCAGAAGACCCCCGCAGCCATGTACAGGTCACGGGTCTGGCTGGGCGTCTGGCGGCCCTCCAGCTTCTCGAAGACCCGGTCGCGCAGCGCCCGTACCTCTTCGAACAAGGGGCCGACCGGCCGGTTGGGGTAGGTGGTGACGATGCGCCGGAGGTCGGCCTCCAGCTGTTCCATGGTGTGCGGTCCGACATTGCTGGCCTCGACGCGGGCCGCGAAACCGGCGGATTCCTCGGCTGCGGCCGTCACTGCGTCCTCCATCGCGGCAGGGTGTTCCGTACCGCATTGTGCAGCACGAAGGGCGGCGGGGGCGTCCTGGCCCGCTCCGGCCGGGGCGAACAGCGTCTCCACCGTGAAGGGCCGGAAGAGGTGGGCCAGGACGCGCCGCGCCTCGCGGCGGGGCAGGGTCCGCACGTCGTTGTGGGCCCACCGCAGGAACTGGCGCTTCTCGATGGTGACCGTGGCCAGGTTGGGCGGCCCCTCCAGAGTGGCGAGGTCTCTCGCCGCCTGCTCGAAGCGGGGCAGGAACCGGTCGTAGTCCTGCCAGTCGCGTTCGACGATCAGCCGCTGGAACAGCGTCCGCTCGGATTCTTCCATTCCCGATCACCTTTCCCGGCCGGCCCGACGCCTGCCGGACGGCATCACGCTAGAACAGCAACTCGGCTTCCCGACAGCTGCTTTGGGATGCTTTCCAGCTCTCGCCCGACATGGCACAACCGTGTCCGAACACGACCCGACACGACATGGCCGGGGCACTCGTCACGTCACGCCGCGGGCGCCAGACTTCGGGTCCGGTGCTTCTCCGTCTTCACAGAAGCCACCGCCTCGGCGCCGCTGCAGCGGGCGTGGGCGCCGAGGCGGTCACCACACCTGCGGGGCCGGTGGGCCACGCCGTCCACCGGTGCCGCCCGGCGCACGCAGCACGGTGGGTGCGGGGCGGGTGCCGTCCTCGAAGCCGTTCCGGAACACCGCCCGCCCCTCGGAGAGGACCACGACATGACCGCTCAGACGGAACCGCCTACGCGGCCGGACACCGGCCCGGGCCACCGGGGCGGGCTGCCGCCCGCGACGGGTGCCGTACAGACGGAACGCTCCGTCGCCCGAGAGGCGTGGACCCTGTGAGTTCCGGGACGTCGGCGGAGCGCCGAAACGAGAAATTGTGGTGGTGGGTCCGGCAAACCGGCCTCAGCTATGCGGAGTTCGCCCGCGAACTGTGGATCACCGCCAAGGCGAACGGTCGTCCCGACCTCCGGCCGGACCGCACGCGAATCGGCCACTGGATCAACGACGGGCAGGTACCGCGGCAACCCCTCCCGGAGTTCCTGGCCCAGACGGTCGCCAGGCTCCGTGGATGCATCGTCGAACCAGCCGATCTGGGGCTGCCGCGCACCCTGCCCCCGTCGGCCGGTCTCGGCGCCGTGGATGTCGCCCGTGCCTTCGCGCGACACGCCACCTCTTCGGAACTGGCGCCCTCCGATGTCGCCGAACTCGATCTGGCCGTCCACGAACTCACCGCCGCCTACCCCAACCGCCCTCCCGGCAGTCTGTGGGATTCGGCCATGAGGCACCGGCAGACGGCCCACACCCTGCTGCACCACCGGCGTCACACCCTGCGCGAGGGCCGCGAGATCGCGCGCCACGCCGGGATGCTGTCCGTCGTCCTCGCCTGGATCGCGCACGACACGGGTGATCACGAGGCTGTGGCGGCGTTCGCCGCCGACGCGCGCACCCACGGGCACCAGTCCGACGCACCCGAAGTGACGGCATGGGCGGAAGACGTCCTCGCGACCGACACCCTCTATGACGGCCGTCCGTTGGACGCGCTCGCCGCCGCGACCCGCGGGCTGGCCGTGGCCCCCCGCGGGAGTCACGCCGCCTACCGGCTGACGGCCCAGCTGGCCCGGGCCCACGCGCGTCTGGGTGACGAGGACGGCTACCAGGAGGCGGCTCGGCGCACCGACGCACACCGTCCGGCACTTCCCCAGTGCCGGAGTGGGCTCTTCGGGTTCGACCGTGTGGGAATCGACTCGTTCAACGCCTCGTCCTTCCTCTGGCTGGGGAGGCCCCAGAAGGCTCACGACGCGGCGACAGCCGCGATCGGCCAGTACCGGTCGATGGTGGCGCCCGCCGCCGCCCCCACGCGTCTGGCCGTCACCGGACTTGATCTCGCGCTGGCCCATGCCGCTCTGGGCGATCCGGACGAGGCCGTCCGCGCCGGCCGGGCAGCCCTGCTCGGTGTCAGGGTGGTCGACGCCGTCCTCGACCGCGCGCACCAGCTCGACCTCGACCTGCGGAGGCGGTTCCCCGGCAGGCCGATCACAGAGGACTTCCGGGACCAGGCCCGAGCCATGCGGCCCGTTGCCTGACGGACTCCGGCACCAGGGGTACGCATCAGGGCGACGCGCGCGTCGGCATCAGGTCGACGCGCGCGTGCCCGCCGCCCTGGAGGGGCTCCTACGCGGGCCGCTCGGCAGCGGGGTCCCAGTAGTGCTCCAGCATCTCCGCGGGCCAGGCCGGGGCGGTGACGGGACCACGGGGTGCCATCTGCTCGAAGTACGGCCCGATGTCGTAGACCGGGGTTCCGTTCACGGCGTCGAGATCGGTGACGTGCAGGTCTCTTCCGTCGACTTTGAGCAGCCGGGGAAACGACGTCGCCATGCGGTTGGGGCGCCTGTGATTGCGGTGCACGAAGGTGCCGGTGGGCTCCCAGTCCGGGTTGTTCCTCGGGCTGCGGGCTCCGAGGTGGAGGTCGGCGTCGGAGCCGAGGTGGAAGTGCCAGGTGACGATCAGGTGGGAGAACGAGTCGAGGCCCTGCAAGGTGTCCAGGGGGAGCTCCGGGCGCAGTCGGATGATCGATTCGACTCCGCCCTGGTAGTCGTCCGCCGGCTCCTGGTGGCCGCCGACGACATGGGCCACGGCCTCCAGCGTGATCGGGTCGTGCACGCAATCCTCCCCTGCGACGACCGGGCCGGGCCGGTCACCGCTCCGGAACGGGCCCCGGCTGTCACGGCCCTGTCAGCGTACCCGGCGGCTCGCCGTAGGGGACGGGCCTCCGGTCGGACCGGCGGTGGGCCGTAGTCGGCGGATGCGGACACCGCCCTCGCACTCGGGCCGGAGTCCGCAATCCCCCGTGCGGGTGACAGGACCCTGTTCGAGCGAGTTTCAACGCCGGCACGACAAGCGCGCCAAGCCCGTCCAGACCGACCAGAACATTCGTTCACCATTTCGCCCCCGATCCGACCGTGACTCGCCCGATCGGGAGCCGTTCTTAGAGCACCAGTACCAGCCGTGCGCCCATCCGGAGGACCCGTGAATCCCCTGCAGAACCAACTCGGCACCCTCGCCGCAATCGAACACCCCGAGTGCGTCGCGTGTCCCCGACCCGCGTGCGGGCACCGTGTTGACGTCCCTGCCTCCCGTGGCCGCGACTCACGCCCGGATACCAGGAGGGCCGCGTGAGCCAGGACCCGACGGCCGGATCCGGCACCGCGGGGGTGTCGGAGTCCGAGCGGCTCCTCTTCGGCGGCGAGCTCGCCTACGACATCGGCTGGGACCAGCACGAGGGCGCCTGGCTGAAGCTCGGGCTCTGGACCATGGCCCGTCAGCTGCCGCGTCTGGTGGGGACCGGAGTGCGGCTCGCGAACCTGGCCGATGCCCGGGCCCTGCGCGTGGTCCTGGCCTCCGAGGCCGGTCGCGGCATCGTCCAGGCGGTCGGCCTGGTCGCCGTCAACAGCGTGCTCGGCCACGTCCTCGCCGACGGCAGCACCAACGAGCGCCTCACCCGGGCGGTGCCGTCCCTCGTGCTCGTGGCCGTCACCGCGTTCGTCGGGTCGCTGCTGCGCTCGGCGTCGACGGCGGCCACCGGCGCCCTGGAGCCGAAGGTGCAACGGGTGGCCACCGAGCAGTACCTGGGCCTGGTGCACCGGACGGAGCTCTCGGCGATCGAGGACGACGAGTTCCACCGGCTCCTGGACGCGGCCCGGTACGGTGCCGACTCCGCCCGGCGCATGATCCGCTACTGCACCAACACCCTGAACGCGGGCGTGTCCCTGATCGCCGCCGCCGGCGTGCTGACCGTCCTGCACCCGCTGCTGCTGCCGTTGCTCGTGCTGATGACCCTGCCGAGCGCGTGGAGTTCGCTGATGATCTCCCGTCAGAAGTACGTCTCCTTCCACGCCTTCGTCCAGCACGCGCGGGCCGGGCACCTGCTCGGTCAGCTGCTGACCCAGAAGGAGGCGGCGGCGGAGGTCCGCATCCACCGCGTCGGCCCGTTCCTGCTGGGCCACTTCCGGACCATGGCCGAGACCAGCGAACGCGAGCAGACCCGGCTGGCCCGCCGGGCCGCGCGCATCGGTCTCGCCGCTGACGGCGCGAGCGGCATCGCCACCCTGCTCACCTACGGCGCGCTGGGACTGCTGCTGTGGGGCGGTGCCATGGATCTCGCGGTGGCGGGCACGGCCGTCCTCGCCATCCGCAGCGGCGCCGCCAGTCTGGACACGCTCGTGCTGCAGATCACCGAGCTGTACCAGGAGAGCCTGTTCGTCGCCGACTTCGAGCGGCTGTGCCGGGAGGCGCAAGCGCGGGCCATCCCGACCGGCGGGCGGCCGCTGCCCGAGCGGCTGCGGGAGATCCGGTTCGAGAAGGTCACCTTCACCTACCCCGGCAGCAGCGGTACTTCACCGGAGCCGACCCTGCACGAGGTCAGCCTGGCCTTCCCGACAGGCAAGATCATCGCGCTGGTGGGTGAGAACGGCTCCGGGAAGTCCACGCTGGTCAAGCTGCTGTCCGGCCTGTACCTGCCCGACGAGGGCGGCGGGACGATCTGGTGGGACGACGTCGACGCGGGCACCGCAGACCGCGATCAGGTCTTCGCCAGGGTGGCGCTGATGTCGCAGGACTTCTACCACTGGCCGTTCACCTACCGGGTGAACGTCGGCATCGGCCAGCCGGGTCGGAGCATCGACGACGACGCCGTCGAGGCGGCTTCCGCATTCTCCGGAGCCGACCGGGTCCTCGCGGACCTGCCGCGCGGGCTCGGCACCCTCCTGGCACGCGGCTACCGCGGCGGTCACCAGATCTCCGGCGGCCAGTGGCAGCGCATCGGGATCGCCCGGGCCGCGTACCGGCAGGCCGAGATCCTGATCGTCGACGAGCCCACCAGCGCCCTCGACGCGGTCGCGGAGCAGCGGGTCTTCGACCAGATCCGGGCCCTGGCCGCCGACACCGGCCGGACGATCGTGCTGATCACCCACCGCCTGCACTCCGTGCGTCACGCCGACCTCATCCATGTGCTCAAGGACGGCCGGGTCGCGGAGTCGGGCACCTTCGAGGAGCTGATGAACCCGGCGACCGGCACGGGGGACTTCCGCGGCGCCTACCAGGTCCAGGCAGCGGCCTTCGATGCCGCGATCCCGGCGCAGCCCGCCGGGGGCCATGACTCGCTGTCCGCCGAGGACCTCGCATGAGGGCGACGACCGGTACCTCGGCCGTGGTCCACCGCCACCGCGCGGTGGCCGTGCCCACCGCACGTCGTCCTGGGGGGTGCCGTTCCTGCCGCGGCTCGTTCCACCGTCAGCGTCCCGTCGTCTTCCGCATCCCCTGACAGTGAGGCCCGTCTTGTCGCCCACCCGCTCGCACATCCACGCTCTCGTCGCCGCCTACCTGGACCGCCATCCGGCCGAAGCACCGCTTCTGGCACCCCTGTTGAGGGCGCTGGACGACTGCGGTGATCCCACGAGCCGTGCCACCCTGCCCGGCCACGTGACCTGCAGCGCCGTGGTCGTGGACCGCCGGCGCCGCGTCCTGCACGTCCGTCACAACGCCACCGGCAAGCTGCTGGCACCGGGCGGGCACGTCGAGGCGGGCGACCGGACCCTGCTGGAAGCGGCACTGCGCGAGGTCCACGAGGAGGCCGGCATCCCGCCCGGGGCCCTGTGCGCCACCGCCGGGTACGGAGCGCAGCCCTTCGACATCGACGTCCACGACATCGACGCCAACCCGTCCAAGGGCGAAGGCGCCCACCAGCACTACGACTTCCGGTTCGTCCTCACGCTCGTCCACGACGACGCGGAGATCACGGTGCAGGCCGAGGAGGTTTCGGCCGCCGAGTGGCTCGCCTTCGACGAGGTCGGGTCCCCGACCCTGCGGACCAAGCTGTGCGCCTCCGCGCTCGACGGCCGGATCGAACCGGTGAACGCCTCGGCGTTGATCCACGACGGCCACGGCCGCTATCTGCTCCACCGGAGCGATGCCCTGCCCGGCATCCGGGAAGGGGGAGCGTGGTCCCTGTTCGGCGGTGGCCGCGAACCGGGCGACACCTCGCAGGAAGACGCCCTCCGCCGGGAGCTCCGGGAGAAGGCCGGGTTCGAGCCGGCCGCCCTGGAGCCCTTAACCGTCGAGCTCCTCACCGGCGCCGACGGTCTGAGCGTACCGGTCCAGATCTTCACGGCGCGGTGGGACGGGGACCCCGCCGGCCTTCGCCTCGCCGAAGGCGTGGTGCTCGGCTGGTTCCACCCCGACGCCATGCCCCGGCTGCGGCTGAGCCCCGCCACCCTGGAACGGGTGCGCGGGCACGCCGAGTACGCGTCCCGCGACCGGGCCGCGGTCGACCGGCCCCGCGCGCCCGGGCCGGCCGGGTCCGGGGCCGGCGGCTCCGGCGTTCCCCACATCGTCGGTGTGCACCTGTACCTGGAGCGCGACGGGCAAGTGCTGCTCGGCCTGCGGCACGCCGACTCCGCGTACGCGGGCTCCACCCATCATTTCCTCGCCGGGCACTGCGAGCAGGAGTCCGCGATCGCCTGCCTGGTCAGGGAGGCGATGGAGGAAGCCGGGCTGCTCATCGATCCGCAGGACGTCGAGCTGGTGCACGTGGTGCACACGGTGGACGAGCCCGGCGCGACGCCCCGGATCGGGTTCGTCTTCCGTGCCCGGCGGTGGACGGGGACACCGGAGGTGCGGGAGCCGGACCGGTGCGTCTCCTGGGGCTGGTGGCCCGCGGACGCCCTTCCCGACCCGATCGTCCCGTACACGCGGGCCGCGATCGAGGGCATCCGGGCCGGCCGTCCCTACACCGAACTCGGCTGGTCGTGACCGCCCCGCCGGGACCCGCCCGGCCTGATGCCCGTCGACCAGGGCCTTCGGGAGACCGCCGTGCCCTGCCTGCCCCGCCCCAGGTCCTTGACACCCGCCACCAGCCCCGGCCCGGCCCCCGGCGAGCCGGCGCAGACGATCGGAGAGACGTGACCCTGTTCGACTCGGTGCACCATCACTACGCCCGCTACCGGCCCGGACTGCCCGACGACGTGGTCCGGCTCCTGGCGTCGGAACTGGCCGGGGCCGGTGAGCCCCGGCTGCTGGACCTCGGCGCCGGCACCGGCCAGGTCGCCCTCGCCATGCTCCCCACTTTGCCTCCCGCGGCCCGCATCGACCTCGTCGACCGGGACGAGCAGATGCTCCGCACCGCGCTCGACGAGCTCGGCCCGCGCCTCGGCACGCGCACGGCCACCGTGCACGCCGTCCCCGTCGAGGAGTTCACGCCCTCGCTCGCGGGGTACCGGGCCGATCTGGTCACCTGCTGCCGGGCGTTCCACTGGATGGACCGCCCGGCCGTGCTCGCCCTGGCCGACCGGGTGGCCGCGCCCGCCGCGCCGGTCGCGATCATGGGCGACGGCAGCCTGTGGACCCACGAGGCCGCCTGGACCGCCGCACTCAAGGGCCTGATCCAGTCGCACCTCGGAACAGACCGGCGGGCCGGCAGCACGGGCACCTACCGTGAACCCGCCCGCCGCTACGAGGACGACCTGGCCGATTCCGCTTTCAGCGAGATCACCGAGCACCGCTTCCCCTTCGTACGTGCCTGGACGGTCGGCGAGGTGCTGGGGTACCTGCGGTCCACCAGCTTCGCCCGGCCCGGACTCTTCGCGGACCACGCCCGCTTCGAGGAGCAGGCCCGGGTGCTTCTCGAACGGCGGGCCCGGGACGAAGTCCTGCGTGAGGAAGGCGTGTTCACCGTCCTGCTCGCACGCCGGCCAGAGGCCGCGCAGTGAGCGGCGGGACCCGGCACACGGTGCCGGTCGACGTCCACCTCGTCCTGCGCCGCGACGGCGGGGGCGGCCCGCAGGTGCTGCTGTCCCGGCGCGCGGGACCGGTCTACGCGACGGGCATGTGGCACCTTCCCTCCGGTCATCTCGACCCGGGCGAGAACATGGTGGAGGCGGTGATCCGCGAGGCCTACGAGGAGACCGGCGTCGTCATCGCGACGGAGGACGTGACCGCGGCCGTCACCGTGCACCACCACCCGCCCACGGGCTCCCGTAGCCGCCTCGGTGTGTTCTTCGAGGTACGCAGGTGGTCGGGGCAGCCCCGGATCATGGAACCCGACCGCTGTGACGGCATGGACTGGTACCCGCTGGATGCCCTTCCGGCGCCGATGGTGGCCTACTGCCGGGCCGGGCTGGACGCGTACCGCGCCGAACGGCCCGCAGCCGTCCACTTCCAGCAGCCACAGGACACCGTCGCGTACGTGCCGGACGGCCCCGACCGGACCCGTCTCCTCACCGGCCCACCCGGTGGGGGCGACGAACTGCCCCGGCAGTTGCGGCTGTTCGCCGAACACGCAGTCGGACCGCTCGCGCGGGTGGCCGACGTGTCCTGGGCCCGCACCGGCAGCCGGGTGTGGCGCCTGACCGGCACCGGCGGCGGCACCTGGTACCTCAAGCGGCACCGGGGTGCGAGGTTCCACCACCGCGAGGTGGCCGCGTACCGGACGTGGGTGCCCGCGCTCGGCGCGCACGCACCCCGTCTGGTGGCGGCCGGGACGATGGCGCAGGCAGTCGTCGTCACCGCGCTGGAGGGGCGCGCGCTGCACGGGATGGTCCTCGACCCCGCGTCCGAGGCACGCGTCCAGCACGGTCTCGGGCGCCTCGCCGCCGCCCTGCACCGGAGCGCCCCGGAGCAGCCCGGCGTCCCTTCCCCGGCCGCGGGCAAGGTGGAACGCCACCTGGAGGCGGCCCGACCGTACCTGGCCGACGGGGACGAGGGCCTGGTCCTCGCCCTGGCCCGCACGTACGGGGACCTGCCGTCGCCCCTCCTCGTACCCACGCACGGGGACCTCCAGTACCGCAACGTCCTCCTCACCGGGGACGGCGAGCTCCGGCTGTTCGACTTCGAGCGCTCGGAGTACGCCACCGCCACCCGCGACATGGTGCGCCTGAGCCACACCTGGGACGGGCGGCCCGACCTGCGCACCGCCTTCCTCGACGGGTACGGCAGGGGGCTCACCCCCGACGAGGAACTCCGCCTGGACTGCGAGAGCGCCTTCGACGCGCTGTCGGGCATCGCGTACGGCACGACGCACGACGACCCGGAGGTCACCGAACGCGGGGTGCGCACCCTGCTCCGCCTCCGCCGGGCGGGCCGCCCGTGAACACCTCGTCATCCACCGAACCAGACCGGCCGAGGAGCAGCACCGTGGGATACGTCGTCCGCGAGGAGTGGCAGCGGCACTACGCCGAGGGCAAGGGCTTCCGGCCCCTGAGCGAAATCGAGCGGACACTGCTCGCGGAGCACCTCCCCGTGCCGGACGGCGGCGGGCGGGCGCTGGACGTGGGGTGCGGCACCGGCGAACTGGCCGTCCACCTCGCGTCGCTCGGGTACGAGGTGGACGCCGGCGACTTCGCCGGGAGCGCGATCGACCGCGCCCGCCGGGAGCACCCGGACACCCGGGGCGTGCGCTGGCTGCGGCTGGACATCGAGCGCGACGACCCAGCCGTACTGGGCGGCGGGAGGTACGACCTGATCACCCTGCGCCTGGTGTACCCGTTCCTGCGCGACCGCAGCCGCGTCCTGCACGCACTCGGCGAGCTGCTGCGGCCCGGCGGCGCCGTCGTGATCGTCACACCGACCGCGCAGGACACCCCGGAGCGCCAGCGCGGGATCGCTCTCGACGAGGACGAGATCCGGCTTGCCGGAGCGGGCTGGGAGCAGACCGGGAGGCTGGACGCGGACGGGCTCGCCGTCCTGGTCCTGCGCGGCCCCCGCCACGCCGACACCACGGCGGTCGAGAAGCGCCCGCCGACCGGCCATGCCCTGACCGGAGCCCTGGCCGTCGTGACCGACCCCGCCGGGCGGGTCCTGCTGGGCCGGTCCGCCCGGGGCATGTGGGAGCTGCCCGGCGGGAAGACCTCCGGCTCCGAGGACTTCGCCGCCGCGGCCGTGCGGGAGCTGGCGGAGGAGACCGGTCTGACCGCCGCGCCCGGCGATGCGCACGTGGTGACCATGCTCGTCGACGACAGCCACGGCGTGCCCCGGCTCACGGCGGTGGTCCGGGTCACCGCCTGGTCCGGCACCCTGAGCAACCGCGAGCCGGACCTCTTCGAGCGGTGGGAGTTCCACGATCTGCACGCCCTGGCCTGCATCGGCTCCGTGTTCACCCCGGCGGCGCAGGCCCTGGACGCCATGTGGCCCGGGGTCGTCCCCGGCCTGCCGCCGGTCCACGCCTACCCCCTGGCCGTGGACCGGCCGCCGGTACCCGGCGAGCCCGCCGAGGCGACCCGGCTGCGCCGGCAGATGGCCGATGCCGTCATCGCGGGCGGCTGGGCACCCTCCGAGCCGGTCCGGGAGGCCCTGCGCACGGTGCCCCGCCACCGGTACGCACCGGAGGTGAACCTGAAGACCGCCTACGAGGACGGCCTGGCCGTCGTCACCCGCCGCGACGGGAGCGGCCGCGCGACCAGCTCGGTGTCAGCGGCCTGGCTCCAGGCCGACATGATCGAAAGCCTGCGGCTGCGGCCGGGCGCGCTCGTGTACGAGGCGGGGTCCGGCGGGTACAACGCCGAGCTGATCGCGCACGTCGTCGGCCCGGGCGGCCGGGTGGTCACCGGTGACATCGACCCGTACGTCGTACGCCGCACCCGCAGACTGACGGCGGAGGCCGGCAGCGGCCGGGTGACCGCCTTCCGGGCGGACGCGGCCCTCGGCGCCCCGGCGCCGCTCGTGCCCAGGGGCGGCTTCGACGGGAGCGTGATCACCTACAACGTCTGGGACATCGCCCCGGCGTGGCGGGAGCAGCTCGCCGAGGGCGGTTACCTGGTCCTGCCGCTCGCGATCCACGGGTACACCCGGGCCGTCGCCTTCCAGCGGCGTGGCGACGTGCTGCACGCGCGGAAGTTCACGCACTGCGGGTTCGTGCCGGCCCAGGGCGAACATGCCCGGACCGCCCCGTCCGTCGACCTGCTCGGCGGTGAGCTGCGGGTCCGGTTCGAGGACGGGGGTTCCCTGTCCGTGGCGGGGCTGGAGGAGGCGCTGCGCGGGCCGCGCCACGAGGTCGCGACCGGGGTGACGATGGGCCACGGCTGCTACTTCGGCACCCTCCAGCTGTACGCGGCCACGACGCTGCCCGGCTTCTGCCGGCTGACCGCGCACGTGGAGAAGGGCACCGGCGTCACCCGGATCGCGAAGGGCGGCGACGCGCCGGCGATCCTCGGGGACGCTTCGCTGGCCTACCTCGTCCATGTGCAGACCCGGCACGGGGACAGCCCGGCCGAGCAGGAGTGGGAGTGGGTTACGCACGCCTTCGGTGATCAGGGACCGCGGCTCGCGGAACGGCTTGCCGACACCGTCCGGGCCTGGGACCGGGACGTGCGCGACGGCGCCGACCCGGTCCTGACGGTCCACCCGGCCGGCACCCCCGATCACCTGCTGCCTCCCGGTGACGTCCTGGACAAGCGGCTCTGCCGCCTGGTTCTCCGCTGGCCGGGGCGTGACGTCCGCCTCCCGGCTCCCGTCGAGCTGGGTACATCCGCCGCCGCGGCCGTGGAGGGCTCGTGACCGACCGGCGCCGCGGCCCCTCGGGAGGCGGCCCCCCGACGGGCGGGCGGGCGGCCCTGACGGTGAGGGTCTCGTCGCCCTGGCGGAGCGGGAGATGGACGTCGGCGTAGTGGTAGGCGTGGCTCCGGGCCGATCCGGTGGTGTTCACGGGAGCAGTTCTCCGGGGAGCAGGGATCCGGCCCAGCAGTCGCGCAGGCGCCCCTGCGAGGTGATGCGCAGGCGGAGGGTGCCCTCCATCCGGAACCCGGCCTTGAGGGCGACGGCGCGGGAGGCCTCGTTTCCGACGCGGGCCATCCAGGTGATGACCGGCAGGCCGAGGTCTTCGAAACCCCAGCGGCAGATCCGGACGACCGCTTCGGTCGCGACGCCTTGTCCCCGGCCGGACCTGCCGATCCAGTAGCCGATCGACGGTGCGTGCTTGGGGTGCCGGTGGAGGCTGATCATTCCGGCACGTCGACCGGTGGCGGTCGTGGTGATGACGAACGTGGTGGGCTCGTCGTGGTCGCGCGCGGCGGCCACGAACCGCTCGGCGTCGGGGCGTCCGTAGGGGCTGGGTACGGTGGTGTTGCGCTGGATCTCCACGTCCTGGAGCTCGGCCGTGATCCAGTCGACGTCCCCGGCTTCCGGGGCGCGGAGGGTCAGGCGGGCGCTGGTGAGCATCACGGGTGCGGCTCCGTTCTGCAGCGGGTGGGCGCAGGAGCGTACTGGGCCGGGGCCGGTCGGCGCCTCCGGATTTCGGTGGCCCGGGACGGCTGTCGTCGTGGGCGCGCGGCGGCCGGTACTTGGTACGTTCGGGCGTATGACGCTGCGCTCGGTGGATCTGCGCGAAGAGCCCGTGGAAGCCGTACTGGCCCGCGTGGAGCGGTCGTTGGGGGTACGTCTGGATCCCGGGACGGTGGTGCGCAAGCGCCGGTCCGTGGGGGCGCGCACGGACCGCGGTACGTGGGTACGGATCGAGCGGCGCGGACTCGACCGCATCGGGGTCCACGGTGGCGACGGCACCGCGTCCGCCGAGGCCCTGCGCGGGATCGCCAAACCGGCCTGGCTCGCGGGTGTCGCGTGGCGGGACGCGGCGGAGCCGGTGACGTGGCGTGCGGACGAGACGGAACTGCTGCCGGGCCGGCCGGTGGGCGGGGCCGTGGCGGCACGGGACCCGCACGTGTCCGAGGAGTGGTGGGTCTCGCTCAATGCCTCGTTGGACGCCCTGGCCGGGCAGCACACGAGCCGGATCGCCACCCCGGACACGGAGACCCTCACGCAGGACCTCGTCACGGGAACGGTGCACCGGGTCTTCCCCGGTGTCGACACGGCGGTGGACGACTGGCGTCCGGCCCATGCGGATCTCAACTGGGCGAACGTGACGGCGCCGGGGTTCTGCCTGTTCGACTGGGAGGACTGGGGCATGGCTCCCCGCGGGCTGGACGCGGCGAACCTGTGGGGAGCCTCGCTCGCCGTCCCGGCTCTGGCCGACCGTGTCCGCCGGGAGCGGCGCGACGATCTGGAGAGCCGGGACGGCCGGCTGATGACGCTGTTCGTCGCCGCGAAGATCCTCGGCCCTCACGCCGACCCGGAGGACCCCCGGCTGCTCCCCGCGCGGACGACGGCGGAAGGGCTGCTGCCGGGACTTCGGACGCGCTGACCGGGACCCTCCTGGCGGCTCTCCGCGGCGGGTCGATCGTGAGTGACGGCGAGCATGTGCGCCGACGCGTCGGTCAGGGCCGGGTGCGGCTCGGCGAGCCGGGCGGCGGCGAGGGCCGCCTCGTACAGGGAGCTGCCGATGAGGTCGATGCCCGCGTACTTGGTGATCGCTTTGACCGCCACCCAGCCCGGTCCCTCGATCCCGTAGACGGTGGGCTCGGGGAGGCCGCTCGCGACGAGTTCCCCGCGCAGTTCGGCCGAGGTCTGGAAGTGGGCGTGGGCGAAGCCGCGTTCGCCGGAGTGCTGTCCGTGCCCCGGGGTGGGGCGGACGCCGTCCCGGACCGTGGCGGCGTAGTCGAGCAGGGGGCTGTACCGGCTGACGGCCGCGGCCGCGATCAGGCCACCGGGCCGGACGACGCGGCGGGCTTCGGCCAGGGCGGTGAGCCGGTCGGCCCGCTCGTGCAGGTGGTACAGCGGGCCCAGCAGCAGGACGGCGTCGAAGGAGTCGTCGGCTTCGGCCAGGGCGCGGGCGTCGCCGAGTTCGGCGGTGACACCGGGGATCTCGGCGGCCTGGGCGACGTGTCTGGGGACCGGGTCGACCAGGTGCACGGTGTGGCCGTCCTCGCTGAGCCAGCGGGCATGGGAGCCGGTGCCGCCCCCGACGTCGAGGACGCGGGCCGGGGCGGGTGGCAGATGCCGGCGCAACAGCTCCCGGGTGCGTTCGAGTTCGAGGATTCCGGTGGCCGTGGTGTGCAACCGGCCGGCCTCGTCCGACCGGTCGTAGAAGTCGAGGATCTCCGGGTGTACGCCGTGGACACCGGACATGGGCGGCGCCTCCTGTCGATCGGTTGGCCAGCAGGCTAGTGCTCTGACCGGACGATGATCCTCCCATTGCTCCGGACACCGATCGAGTGGTTCCCGACGACTTCGGTCACTGAGCGTGTCATCGGGTGAGCGGCGTTCCGCGCGCGGCCGGTTACCCTGCGTGCGTCGCCGGCGGGTTTCGGCGCGACGGGACGGGCCGGGAGGACTCGGGCCGCGCGGAGGGAGCTCCCCGCCCCGCTGCCGACGGGCCGCAGAGGTTGGAAGATGGACTATGAGCAAAATCCGGGAGGACTCCGGCACCGGCTGCTCGGTCCGGCCATGAGTTCCTCCGCTCGCCCTCGGCCTACTCGCTCAGCGCACCGCCGAGAGCGCCGGGATCACGCCCCACCCGCCCAGGGACGGGTGCCGCGGCCACAGCGTCTTTCTTCCCTCCTGAGCGCGCGCAGCGTGGCCGGCGAGGTGTTCCTCCTCCAGCTGGCCGTCGTGGTCCTCCTCGTCGCCGCCGCGGTCGTGGCGCTCGTGGTGCAGGCCCGGAGTTCCGCCATGCTGGACGCCCGGCACCGTACCCTCGCCGCCGCCGGCACCTTCGCGGAGTCTCCGGGGATCGTCGCCGCCGTGCACAGCCCGCACCCCAGTGAGGTGCTCCAGCCGAGCGCGCAGGCGGCCGCGAAGATCGCCGGGGTGGACGGCATCAACGTGTACTCGCTCGACGGGGTCACCCTCGCCCACAGCGACCCGAAGCAGATCGGCAAGCGCGTCGTCGGCCCCTTCTCCGACGCGGCGGCCGGCAGGTCCTTCACCGAGACGTTCGACGGGTCCCTGGGGCAGTCGGTGGTGTCGGTGGTCCCCGTCAAGGACGACGACGGCAAGGTCGTGGCCGTCGTCTCCTCCCCGGTCACGGTCCAGAACGTGCAGACCATGGTGAACGGGCAGCTGCCGGTCGTCCTCGGTACCGCGGCCGGCGTGCTCGCCCTGTCCGCGGGCGGGACGGCTCTGGTGAGCCGTCGGCTGCTGCGCCGGACCCACGGGCTGGGTCCGGCCGAGATGACCAGCATGTACGAGCACCACGACGCGGTGCTGCACGCCGTACGGGAGGGCGTACTGATCATCGGTGGCGGCGGACGGCTGCTGCTGGCCAACGACGAGGCGCGGCGGCTGCTGGACCTGCCGGCGGACGCGGAAGGGCGCCCCGTCACGGACCTGGGGCTGGAGGAGGCGATCGCCGGTCCGATCGCATCGGGCCGTTCGGCGACCGACGAGCTGCACATGGCAGCCGACCGGTTGCTGGCGGTGAACATCCGGCCCACGGCCCCCTACGGGAAGGCGGGGACCGTCGTGACGCTGCGCGACACCACCGAGCTGCGGGCGCTCGCCGGCCGGGCCGAGGTGGCGCGCGAGCGGCTGAAGCTGCTGTACGACGCGGGGGTGCAGGTCGGTACGACGCTGAACGTGGAGCGCACCGCGCAGGAGCTGGCGGAGGTGGCGGTCCCGCGGTTCGCCGACGTGGTCACGGTCGACCTGCTGGACCCGGTGCTGCGGGGCGAGGAGCCGCCCGAGACGATCACCGAGATGCGCCGGACGGCCGTGGTCGGCCTCCAGGGCGACCACCCGCTCTCGCCCGTCGGCGATCTGATCCGGTTCGGGCCCACGGGGCCCATGGCCGCGGGGCTGGCCGCCGGCGGCGCGGTCCTGGAGGCGGACCTGCGCGCCAGCCGGCGCTGGCGGGCCCAGCACCAGGCCAACGCCGTGCAGATCCTGGACCGCGGCATCCATTCCCTGATCGTCGTGCCCCTGCGGGCCCGCGGTGTGGTGCTGGGCATGGTGGGCTACTGGCGGGCGCAGGACTCCCCGCCGTTCGACGGCGAGGACGTGTCCTTCGTGGAAGAGCTGACCGCCCGGGCCGCCCTGTCCGTCGACAACGCCCGCCGCTACACCCGTGAGCACGACATGGCCGTGACCCTGCAGCGCAGCCTGCTGCCCCGGGGTGTGCCGGAGCAGTCCGCGGTCGAGGTCGCGCACCGCTACCTGTCGGCCCAGGCCGGGGTGGGCGGTGACTGGTTCGACGTCATCCCGCTGCCGGGCACCCGGGTGGCGCTGGTGGTCGGCGACGTCGTCGGGCACGGTCTGCACGCGGCCGCCACGATGGGTCGCCTGCGTACCGCCGTGTACAACTTCTCCACCCTCGACCTGCCGCCGGACGAGCTCCTGAGCCATCTGGACGAGCTGGTCGCGCACATCGACACCGACGGCCAGGAGTGGCAGGGGATCACCGGAGCCACCTGCCTGTGCGCCATTTACGACCCCGTCTCGGGGCAGGTGACCGCCGCGTCCGCCGGCCACCCGGGTCCCGCTCTCGTCGGCCCCGACGGGACCGTGTCCTTCCCGGAGGTGCCGGTCTCCCCGCCGCTGGGCCTCGGCGCGGGTCTGCCGATGGAGACCATGGCGATGACCCTGCCCGAGGGATCCCGGCTGGCGCTCTTCACCGACGGGCTGATCGAGAGCCGCGACCGTGATCCGGACGCGGGCCTGGCAGCGCTGCGCGCCGCACTGTCGGGGCCCGCCCGTACCCCGGAGGAGACCTGCACCACGGTGATCGACGCGATGCTTCCCGCCCGGCCGAGCGACGACGTCGCGCTGCTGGTGGCCCGTACCCGTCTGCTCGATCCGCAGCGGATCGCCGAATGGGACGTGGACCCCGATCCCGCGGCGGTGTCCCCGGTGCGCAACGCCTGTGCCCGCCGGCTGGCGGAGTGGGGTCTGGAGGACATCTCGTTCACCACGGAGCTCATCCTCAGCGAGCTGCTCACGAACGCCGTCCGCTACGGCACCGAGCCCATCAGGGTGCGGCTGCTGTACGACCGTTACCTGGTCTGCGAGGTGTCCGACGGGTCCAGCACCTCGCCGCACCTGCGCCGGGCGGCGGACACCGACGAGGGTGGCCGGGGCCTGTTCCTGGTCGCGCAGTTCGCCGAGCGCTGGGGCACCCGCTACACCGCCCGCGGCAAGATCATCTGGAGCGAGCAGGCGCTCGACGAGGGCGGCGCGCCGGCCTCGATGGACCTCGGGGAGGCACTCCTGGCCGCGTGGGACGACGACGGGCTCTGAGACCGCCGCGCTACGGCAGCCGCAGGGCAGACGGCGGGAAGACGGCGGACACCACGGCCCGGGACTGCGTCGTCGGGGTCGGCGAACGTACGCTGGCCTCGATCGGTACGCGACCGCCCGTTATGGAGCCTTTGTGCCCACACCTCGTCTCCGGACAGCCATCGTCGCCGCCCTCTTGGCCCTCGCGGCGGCGCCCCTCGGCGGCTGCGGGGAAAAGCCCGTTCCCGCACCCAGGGCACCCGCGGTGGCCACCTCCGCCACGGACGCCGGCGGTATGGCCGCACTGGTGGCGGCGGCGAAGAAGGAGGGCTCCCTGAACACGATCGCCCTCCCGCGCGACTGGGCCAACTACGGCGCGCTGATCGACGGCTTCGAGAAGAAGTACGGGATCAAGGTCGAGGTGGAGAACCCGGACGGCACCAGCCAGGACGAGATCAACGCCCTGAAGGAGCACCGGCGCGACGGCCGCGCCCCCGACGTGATCGACGTGGGGGGCTCGTTCGCGCAGTCGGCCGCCCGGCAGGGCCTGCTCGCTCCGTACGAGGTCGCCGCGTTCGACCAGATCCCCGAGGAACAGAAGGACGAGCGCGCCCGCTGGTACAACAACTACGGCGGCTACATCTCGATCGGCTGCGACGCGAAGCGGGTGAAGACCTGCCCGTCGACCTTCGCCGACCTGCGCAAGCCGGAGTACAAGGGCCAGGTCTCGCTCAACGGCAACCCCACGAAGTCCGCCTCCGCCTTCGCCGGCGTGTACGCGGCGGCCCTGGCGAACGGCGGGTCCTTCGACGACATCCAGCCGGGGATCGACTTCTTCGCCGAGCTGAACCGGAACGGCAACTTCAACCCGGTCGAATCCTCACCGGACACGATCGCGAAGGGCGAGACCCCGATCAGCATCGACTGGGACTTCCTCAACCTCGGATACGCCGACCAGTTCCGCGAGAAGGGCGCGGACGTCGACTGGCGGACCGCGATCCCCTTCGACGGCAGCTTCGCCGAGTACTACGCCAACGGGGTGAACAAGGAGGCCCCGCACCCCGCGGCGGCACGTCTGTGGCAGGAGTACGTCTTCAGCCCCGAGGGCCAGAACCTCCGGCTCGGCGCCTACGCCCGCCCCGTCCTCATGGAGGCCATGCGGGAGGACGGCACCCTCGACAAGGCGGCCGCGCAGAATCTGCCGACGGTCGAGGGCACGCCGACGTTCCCGACGGAGGAGCAGCGGGAGAAGGCGAGGGAGACCGTCAACCGCAACTGGTCCAAGGCCGTGCGGAGCTGAGCGCCGGGCCCCGCGCCGGGCGCGGGAGCCGCGTGCGGGCCGTTACGTGAGCGCCGGCTCCAGCACGGCCCACAGCTCCTCGGGCGAGGGGCGAGACGGAAGGCCGTGTTCCGACGCGGTTCGGGGGCTCCGGGGCGGGACACTGCTGCCGCGGAACGCACCCGGACCACCACAGGAGGCCAGCATGCCCTTCATCACCGTCGGCCAGGAGAACAGCACCGACATCGACCTCTACTACGAGGACCACGGCAGCGGGCAGCCCGTCGTGCTCATCCACGGCTACCCGCTGGACGGGCACTCCTGGGAGAAGCAGCTCCCGGCCCTGCTCGACGCCGGCCACCGTGTCATCACCTACGACCGGCGCGGCTTCGGGCAGTCGAGCCAGCCCACCACCGGCTACGACTACGACACCTTCACGGACGACCTCCACACGCTCATGGAGACCCTCGACCTCACGGACACGATCCTCGTGGGCTTCTCCATGGGCACCGGCGAGGTCGGCCGCTACCTCGGGACCCGCGGTTCCGGACGTGTGGCCAAGGCCGCCTTCCTCGCCGGTCTCGAGCCCTACCTCCTGAAGAGCGAGGACAACCCGACCGGCGTCGACGGCAGCGTCTTCGAGGGCATCCTCGCCGCCGTCACCAAGGACCGGTACGCCTACTTCACCGACTTCTACCAGGCCTTCTACAACCTCGACGAGAACCTCGGCACGCGCATCAGCGAGGAGACCGTCCGGGCGAGCTGGGCCACGGCCGCCGGTGCCTCCGCGTACGCCTCGCGCGCGGCCGTCCTCACCTGGACCACGGACTTCCGGGCCGACATCCCCAAGATCGACGTGCCCGCCCTGATCCTCCACGGCACCGGTGACCGCATCCTCCCGATCGGGGCGACCGCGGAACCGTTCCACAAGGCCCTCCCGCACGCCGACTACGTCGTGCTCGACGGGGCCCCGCACGGCCTGCTGTGGACCCACGCCCAGGAGGTCAACGACGCCCTGCTGGCCTTCATCGGGAAGTAGGGCCCGGCCCGGCGGGCCGCCGCGCCCCGGACTCCGCGGCCCGCACCGCCGCGGGGGCCGGGGCGGCGGCCACGGGCTCCAGCCGGTAGCCGTCCCCGTCGGCGACCACCCGGCCGGCGGTCGGCGGGGGGAAGTGCGTCCCCAGGACCAGCGCGCCGGTGCCGGCGAGCCGGGCGAGGAGCGCCCGGCGGGTGGCCTCGGCCTGCACCGGGTCGATGTCGACGCAGCTGCCGATCTCCGGACGGGCGAGCTGCACGGGGTGGTGGACGGCGTCCCCGGTGACGAGGGCCGTCGCGCCCGCGCTGCTCACCTGTACGGCGATCTGCCCGGGGGTGTGCCCCGGAGCGGGCAGCAGACGCAGCCCCGGGGCCACGTCGATCCCCTCGGCCGGTACGTCGACCAGGTCGAGCAGACCCGCCTCCTCGACGGGTACGACGGAGTCGCGGAACATGCCGCGCCGCGCCTCGTCCATGTCGTAGGCGGCCCAGAACGCGTACTCCGCCCTCGACGTCAGGTAGCGGGCACCCGTGAAGGTGGGCACCCATGTGCCGTCCACCTCGCGGGTGTTCCATCCGACGTGGTCGGTGTGCAGATGGGTGAGGATCACCAGGTCGACGTTGCCTGGGGTGAATCCGATGTCCGCGAGGCGTGCGAGGTAGTCGGTACGGAGCTGGTGCCAGGCCGGGTTGGCCCGTGTCTTGCCGTTGCCGATCCCGGTGTCGACGAGGACGCGCAGACCGTCCACGACCAGCGCGAAGCTGTGGCTGTCGAGGTGCAGGACACCGTCCGGTCCGGCGAAGTCGGGCCGCAGCCAGTCGTGTTCGCCCACCACCTGCGGGGTGGCGGCCGGCAGCAGCCACGGCCCGGTCGCCGGCGGCAGGGGCACCTCGTCGACGCGGTGGACCGTGATCTCCCCGACGGACCAGTGGGCAGCGGTTCCCGAGGGGGCCGGTTCGGTGAACTGTGCGGTGTGCATGCGCCTGTTCCTTCGTCTGCAGGGGGCCGGCCGACAACAAAAGCGATTCATTCGCTTTAAGTGACGGTAAGTCCTACCGCGAGCTAACGCAAGGAGTTGGCTTTAAGGCGGCGGTGACCGCTCCACCGTTCCCCCCTCCCCCGCACTCCTTCGAGCGGACCGGCGCGGGTGACCACGGCCGTCCGCACCGAACCAGCCGCACGGGCACCAGGGTTGAGACAGTCACGGCCATCGCGGCCGGTGTGCCTGGTGGGGGTGGGGGCGGCTATGTAATGTCACATCGCATGATGCTCTTACGGCGTGCGGCATCGGCCGCTGCCCTTCTCGCCACCGTCCTCCCCCTGGCCGTCGCCCCGCCCGCGCACGCGGCCGACGGTTCGCCGGCCTGCCGCGCCTCAACCTCCGCGCCGCCGGACGCGGAACAGGCGCGCCTCTCGGACGCCCGCACCACGGCCCTCGTCGAGCGCGGCGGGCTCGGGGACTTCGTCCGCCGGTTCCCCGCCGCGCTGTGCGCGACCCGCGACCCCGCCGGGGCCGGCCGGCTCGTCGCCGACTGGGGCGAGGCGCTCTGGCAGGCCTCCGTACAGCGGGCCCAGGGCCGGCGGCCCGGCGGCGACCTCGCCCCCGGGGACGACCGGCCGCTGTACTGGGCGCGGCTCGGCATGACCGCCGCACTCGCCCGCTGGCAGCCGGAGTTCACCGCCGACCGGGCCGCGCTCCGCGCCCGCTTCGAGGACGCCTCCCGGGGCCTGACGAACAACGCCTTCCGGACGGCGCCGGGCGTCCGGCGCGTCTTCATCAGCGGGTTCGACCCCTTCGGGCTCGACGCGGAGATACGCCGCGCCAACCCGTCGGGATCGGCCGCGCTCCAGCTGAACGGACGGCGGGTCACCCTCGCCGACGGCAGCGCCGCCGAGATCCGCGCCGTCGTCCTCCCCGTGCGGTACGCCGACTTCGACGCCGGCATGGTGGAGCGGGCGTTCGCCCCGCGCCTGGCCGCCGGCCCCGCCTCGGCCGACGTCATCACCACGGTCAGCCAGGGCTACCCCGGCATCTTCACCCTGGAGGACTGGGCGGGACGGGCGCGGTCCGCCGACCCGTACCCCGACAACGTGCGCGCCCTGTCCGGCGGCACCCGCGAGCACCCGGTGACCGCCCCCGGCCTCGGCCCGGGCCCGGAGTTCATCCGCACCACGCTCCCCGCGGACGCCGTCACCGGCGCCGTGCAGACCCCGTACCCGGTCCTGCTCAACAGCGACGTGACCGAGATCCCGGCGGGCGGCACCGCGCCCGTCGACCGGACCGACGGCCCGACCCCGGGCTCGCGGGCCGTCGCGGGCGGCGGAGGCGGCTACCTGTCCAACGAGGTGGCCTACCGATCCAACCGGCTGCGCTCCGAACTCGCCCCGCACCTGCCCGGCGGCCATCTCCACACGCCGGTGCTCACCGGCCTGCCCGCGGACCCCCGGCAGCTCACCGGCCCCGAGTTCGAAGCCAACGAGAGCGCGATCACCGCGGAGGTCCGCGCGGTACTCGAACACGCCGCCGCGCGGCGGTAGCGGCGGCCCCGCCTGCGGTGCGTCCTGCTGCCATGGGGCAGGATGGCAGCCCGTTCCGGATGCGTACACACGCCCGAACGCGGCTTCACGCACGACAAACTGACAGGTGACAAGGTGACCACACACCCACACCCCATACGACGGCCGGCGGCGCCCGCTGCCACTCCCCCGGGCCGGCGCGGCGCACCGGAGGGGGTCCGTTGATCCGGGATCTCGTCCTGCACGACTGGCTTGTCGCCGGGATCGCGCTGGCGGCGGGCGCCGCGGCCGGGCTGCTGCTGCGCGCGCTCCTGCGCTGGCTGGGCCGGCACGCCGAACGGACCCGGTGGCGCGGGGACGACATCATCGTCGACGCGCTGCGCACCATCGCGCCGGGAGCCGCCCTGATCGCGGGCGCGGCCGTGGCCGCCACGACCCTGCCGCTGACCGTGCGGGTCTCGCGGTTCGTGAACCAGTCGCTGACCGCCCTGCTCATCCTCATCGCCACGCTCAGCGCCGCGCGGGTCGTCGCGGGCCTCGTCCAGTCCGTGGCGGGGGCGCGCACCGGTGTGGCCGGTTCGGCGACGATCTTCGTGAACATCACGCGGATCGTGGTCCTCGTGATGGGCGTGCTCGTCGCCCTGGAGACCCTCGGCGTGTCCATCGCGCCGCTTGTCACCGCCCTCGGTGTGGGTGGTCTGGCCGTGGCGCTGGCCCTCCAGGACACCCTCGCCAACCTCTTCGCCGGTGTGCACATCCTCGCCTCGAAGACCGTGCAGCCCGGTGACTACATCCGGCTCACCAGCGGCGAGGAGGGCTACGTCGTCGACATCAACTGGCGCAACACCGTGGTCCGTAACCTGTCGAACAACCTGGTCATCATCCCCAACGGGCGTCTCGCCCGGACCAACATGACCAACTTCACCCAGCCGGAGGCCCAGTTCTCCATCCTCGTACAGGTGGGTGTGGGCTACGAGAGCGATCTGGAGCACGTCGAGCGGGTGACCCTCGACGTGGTCGCCAAGGTGATGGCCGACGTGGACGGCGCGGACCCCGCGCACGAGGGGGCCGTCCGCTTCCACACGTTCGCCGACTCCCGGATCAACTTCACGGTGATCCTGGGCGTCGGCGAGTTCAGCGACCAGTACCGGATCAAGCACGAGTTCATCAAGCGCCTGCACGAGCGGTTCCGGGCGGAGGGCATCTCGATCCCCGCTCCGACGCGTACGGTCGCGCTCCACCGGGACGGCGTCCAGCCGCCGGCGTCGCCGCACCCGCCGGTCCCGCACCAGCGCGAGGCGCCCCCGTCGCTGCTCAGGGACGGCAGCCGGTAGGCCCTCCGGGGCGGCCCGGGTGCGGAACGGGTATGCGGTGCGTCAAGACCTCACCACGGCGGGTGCCTCCGCGCCCCGCCGTGGGCAGGCTGGACCTGGCGACAGCCGATCGGCCAGCTGGTTCTGTCACATCGGACGGGAGGCATCACATGCCCGGGTACCGACTGCACGACCGTGCCGCGCTGTTCGGGGCCCTGGTGGTGCCCCTCCTCGTGGCACTCGCGCTCGTCCCCTTCCGCACCTGGCTCTCCCCGGCGAACGAGGCCCTGGTCCTGGTCGTGGCCGTGGTCGCGATCGCCGCGTCGGGCACCCGGGCCGCCGCGGCCCTGGCCGCACTCTCCGCGGCCGCCTGGTTCGGCCTCCTCCTGCTGACCCGGCCCTACGAGCACGTCGGCATCGCCGACCGGGACGAGGTCCAGACGGCCGTCCTGCTGCTGGCCATCGGGCTGATCGTCGCCCGGCCCGCCGTCCGCGCCCGCAGAATGGAGGAGGCCGCGGTCACCGGCGCCGCGCACCTGTCGAGCCTCCAGGGCACCGCCCGGCTGATCGAGCGGGGCGGCTCCCCGGACGCGGTGGTCGAGTTCGTCCGCCAGGAACTCGTCCGTCTGCTGGACCTGCGGGGCTGCCGCTTCGAGTACGGGTCCCTGATCGGGCACCGACCGCGGCTGGAGCACGACGGCCGCCTGTGGCTGCGCCGCGGCGGCAGCGTCACCGGGTACGCCGACTGGCCGGACGGCGAGACCGAGCTGCGGGTCGTCGGGGGCGGCCACTACTACGGCCGTTTCCTCCTCGACCCCCTCCCCGGCCACCGCCTGCCGCCCGAGGAGGCCCGCTCGGTGGCGGTCGCCCTGGCCGCGCTGGCGGGCGCCGCGCTGGACACGGCGGGGGTGTGCCACCGCGGCTGAGTCCGGCTCACGGGGCGTGGCGGTGGACGCGGGCGAGGATCAGGACCGTGTCGTCGGTGGGCGGTTCGGGCAGCAGGCCGGCCAGAATGCGGTCCGCCATGTCCTCCAGCGACTGTCCGTGGTCGCCCAGCTGGGCGCGAAGCGCGTCCAGCCCGACCTCGATGTCCCGTCCCCGGGCTTCGACGAGGCCGTCCGTGTACAGGGCGAGCGTCGCGTTCTCGGGGAGTTCGATCTCGGTGGTCCGGAACGGGCAGCCGCCGACGCCCAGCGGGACCCCGAGGACCTCGTCGACGGTCCGCACCGTGCCGTCCGGCCGGAGCACCAGGGGCGGGGGATGGCCCGCGCTCGCGATGCGGGCGCGTCCGCTGCGCGGGTCGTAGACGAGGTACACGCAGGTCGCGAGCTCGATCCCGGCTTCCTGGGCACACGCGTCGAGTTCGGTGAGCAGGTCGGCGGGCTCCCCGTCGTGGCGGGCCAGTGCCTTGGTCGTGATCCGGAGGTAGCCCATGGCGGCTGCCGCGGACACCCCGTGCCCCATCACGTCGCCCACCACGAGGACGACCCGGCCGTCGGGCAGGTTGATCACGTCGTACCAGTCACCGCCGACCTCGGTGATCCTGCTGCCGGGCACGTACCGGTGGGCCACGTCCACGTACGGGGAAGCCGCCAGCGCCGAGGGCAGCAGGGCCCGCTGCAGGGTGAGGGCGATGTCCTGGACCCGGCTGTAGAGGCGGGCGTTGTCCAGGCAGATCGCGGCGCGCGAGGCGAGTTCGCCGGCCAGGCTGACGTCCTCCTCGGAGAAGGGCGGACGGGCGGCGGACCGGCCGAACATGGCGATGCCCTGGACGGTGCCGCGGGCGATGAGCGGGGCGACGAGGATGCAGGCCACCCCGCTCTCGCCCATGATCCTCGTGCGTGACTCGGTGACGACCGTACGGGCCAGGAACTCCTCGTCCACCACGGCCGAGATGGCGCGGCCGGTGCTCAGCATGTCGTGGATGACGGAGCCCGGCGGATAGCGCACCTTCTCGACTCCGCTCACCAGCTCGACGGCCGGAGCGGGCAGGGTCGTCCCGGAGGCGATGCGGCGGGTGAACAGGGGCCGCCCCGGATCAAAGTCCTCGGTCTCGTCCATCCATTCCACGATCTCGACGACGGAGCCGTCGCAGAAGTCCGGCATCGACGCGTCGACGAGTTCCTGGGCGGTGAGGTTGACGTCCAGGGTGGTCCCGATCCGGGTGGAGGCCCCGTCGAGGAGGGCCAGCCGGCGACGCGCGGCGGTGGCTTCCAGGATGGCCCGCTCCCGGTCCGTCACGTCGATCATCAACCCGCCCACTCCGGCATGCGTGCCGACGGCCCGGCTCAGCGGGAAGAAGCTCACGGACCGGACCTGGTCCCGGTCCGGATATCCGCGCGGGCGGACGCCGACCAGGGTCCCCACGACGGGCGCTCCACCCCGGGCGACGGCGCGCACCATGCGCTCGTACTCACCGCCGTCGGACGTGATCATGATCTCGTCCATGCGCCGGCCCAGGTGGGCCCGGATCGGTAGGCCGTCCATGTCGGCGAGCGCCTGGTTCAGGTGGATGTAGCGCAGGTCCTCGTCGACCATGACGAGACCGATGGGGCAGGTCTCGAAGAGGGCGTCGAGGAACGCGAGGTTGGTCTTGACCCGGTCGAGTTCGTCGCTGCGGCTCGACAGCACCATCACCACCGAGGGGCCACCGGACCCGGTCACGGAGAAGGAGCGGAAGCCGCAGTCGAAGGCGGTGCCGTCACGGTGCCGGGCCGTGAGCCGGCCGCGCCAGTATCCCTGCGTACGGCCCTGCTCCGTGAGCCGGGCGCACGACGCGGATGCGCCGCGGGAGGCGTCGGCGAAGAGGACGGCGCCGGGGCGGGTGAGGACGGCGCCGGGCTCGTACCCGAACAGGTCCCGGGCCCCGGGCCCCCAGAAACAGACGCGGTCGTGCTCGTCGATGCCGAGGACCGCGACGGGTACGCGCTCCAGCAGCGACCCGGGTTCGGCCCAGATCGGGCCGTGGGTCTCCTCGCCCCCCGGCCGGGCCGATGGCACGAGACGCCCCCTTCCGCACGCCGTCCTCTCCACATCATCATGCGGACAGGTCGTGCGGGCACGCCGGAGGCCCCGTGGCGGCCCGGAGCGCCGTCGCGCCGGCACTCCACGCCGGTACGGACCCGCATTCACCGGGCGAAGCACCGACTTCACCGTGTGACTGGAGGCAGCAGTGGCCGATTCACCTCTCTTGGATGATCCACCGTGAGGACGCCGGGCCGGCCGGCCCGAATCCGTGCCCCGGACCAGGTGCCGCCCCGGGGTCGCCGCTGGTTGACTGGCCGTGGCCACCACCCTCCGGACCGCTTGGCGGCTCTCGCGGTCACGGAGCGACCTGGTGCACGAGGCCCCGCGCGCCGACAGCGGTGTTCGGCGCGCGGGGCCCCGCCGGCCGGCCCGGCGGCCGCACCCGTACATCGTGGCGCTGGGACGGCGCCCGTTTCGACACCCCGGCACCCTGCCCCGCCCGCCGGGCTCCCGCATGATCGATGCTCTGACCCGGCGCGGCGGCGTACACCCCGCTCCGTTGCGCCTTCCTCCGAGCACGGGAGTCCAGCCCCATGTCCGACATCAGCGTGCGTTCCGTGCGGGACGGCGATTTCCCCCAGTGGCGCGCCCTCTACCGCGGCTACGCCGACTTCTACGGGGTGGAGCAGTCCGAGGAGGCGGCCGCCACCGTGTGGTCCTGGGTGACCGACCCCGGCCACGAGGTCGGGGCCCTGGTCGCCGAGGACACCGAGGGCCGGCTGCTGGGCCTGGCCCACTACCGCCCGTTCGCCCGGCCGCTCTCCGCGACGGTCGGCTGCTACCTCGACGACCTGTTCGTGGCACCGCAGTACCGCGGTTCCGGCGCCGCCGACCTGCTGCTCGGCGCTCTGCGCGCGCTCGCGGCCGAGCGCGGCTGGAGCGTGGTCCGATGGATCACCGCCGACGACAACCACCGGGCACGGTCCAAGTACGACCAGGTCGCCACGCGGACCATGTGGGTCACGTACGACATGGCCCCCTGAACCGCCGGCCGGGGCTGCCGCCGCCGTGTGCGTTCCGGTACGCGGTCAGGCCGGCAGGTCCATCAGGAGCAGCGGGGCCGTGGTGGGGTGCGGGGATCCTCCGGCGGGCTCGACGGTGAGGCCGATGGCGGCGGCGTCCGCGGTGTCGCCGTCGATCAGCACGGTGCCGTCCTGGTGGATGAGGCCGGCGGGGCTCATGGTGCCGTCGTGGTCCAGCCAGAGCTGGTACGTCGTACCGGGGACGGGAGCGGGCAGGCCGCCGGCGGTGAAGACGGCCTGGTCGCGCAGGGCCGAGGAGACGACGGTGGCGGAGGCTCCGTTGCTGGTGCGGCCGTGGGCCGTACGGGCGTCGGGGGCGGCCAGGACCGTGCTGACGTCGCCGAGGCGCTGCTCGATCTGCCGGGCCTGCTGTTCGTAGTGGTGGCTCTCCTGGTTCTGCCAGGCGGCCAGGCCCGCGAACAGGGCCGCGGCGGCCACGCTCGCGGCCGCCGCGAGCAGGCCGGCCTTGCGTCGCAGGGCGCCGCGCAGCGGGACCGGGGCGAGGGTGGTGGAGCTGCGGGGCGGGAGCTGGCGCACCTGCTCGACGGCCGCCAGGGTCCGCTGCTTCAGGGCGGCGGGCGGCGGCTGGGCCACGGCGGAGGCCAGCCGGGCCGCGGTGGCCTGGAAACCTGCCACTTCCAGGCGGCACTCCGCGCAGCGGGAGAGGTGGTCGTCGAACGGCCCGCGTTCGCCGGGGTCCAGCGCGTCCAGTGCGTAGGCGGCGGTGAGGGTGTGGCTGTCGGACCGGTCGGACCGGTGCTGGTTCATGTGGTCACCCCCATGCAGTCGCGGAGCCGGATCAGTCCGTCGCGCATACGTGTCTTGACGGTGGGAAGCGGTGTGTGGAGGACTTCGGCGACCTCGCGGTAGGTCAGACCCTGGTAGTAGGCCAAGGTCACGACCTGGCGCTGGAGTTCGGTGAGGCCGCGCAGGCAGCGGCGGACCTGTTCGCTGTCCAGGCGGGTCTCGACCTGTTCCGCGACCTCGTCGAACGCCGTCCGGTGCTCGCGGGCGGCCTGCGCGCGTTCCCGGTCGGCGGACGCCTGGGCGGAGCGGACCCGGTCGACGGCGCGCCGGTGGGCGATGGTCGCCGCCCACGTGCCGACGCTGCCGGATGCGGGCCGGTAGCGGGCGGCCTGCCGCCAGAGGTCGATCATGACCTCCTGGGCGACCTCCTCGGACTGGGCCCGGTCGCGTACGACTTTGATCACGATCCCGAAGACCAGGGGCGCGAGGGCGTCGTACAGGACGGCGAACGCCTCCTTGTCGCCGTGGGCGACCTGCCGCATGACCTGGGGGAGGTCGGCGCGGCCGGTGGCGCCGGCGGCGGGGTCGGGAGCGGCGGGGCTCGGCTGGTTCACGGTGCGGGCTCCGGCCGTGGGGACCAGACGCAGGGCGGGCCGGGGGCGTCCGGCCGGGGGCGGGGTGTCCATCGCATGGTGGTCCTTGTCCGGAGAGCGGCGGCCGGACCGCCGTGCGGGGCGGTGTCGGCCACGGATCCAGGGGATGGGTCTGACGCTTCTTCGTAGCGGAGGCGCGCCCGGATGGGAGGGCGTTCACGGGCCGGGGCGGCGCGCGGTTCCCTCGTCCGAGGGAACCGCGGGGTCAGCCGTCCCGCCACGTGAGCACGGCGATGACCTGCTTGCCGCGCGGTGAGCGGCTGACGAAGAGGTCCGCGCCCAGCGCCCGGACGATCTGCAGGCCGCGCCCCCGGGTGGCGTCGGTGCCGTGGCCGTCGGCCCGCTGGGGCAGCGAGAGCGATCCGTCGCTGACGCAGATGCCCGCCCGGCCGCGGTCCAGGCTGATCGTGAGCGCGTACGGGGGGACGGCGTGCCGGACCGCGTTGGTGGCGAGCTCGGACGCGATCAGCAGGATGTCGCAGGCGGCCTCCTGTGGGCAGCGCGCGGGGTGCAGGGCCAGGGTGCGTGCGACGCTGCGTCTGGCCTCCCCGGCGGCCTGCGGTCCCGGCGGCAGGGGGTGGTGCACGGTCCTCGGCCGCGCGGGGGATGCGGTTGCGGTGTCCATGACGGTTCCTCGCGGTGCGAGCGGCCCCGGTGGATCCGGGCCGGATCGGGCCGAGCCGGGCCGGGCCGAGACGGGGCCGGGAACGGACGGGGTTCCGGGGCGGTGACCCCGGAACCCCTTTGTGCCAGGTCGGCGCCACGGCGCTGCGGCGCTGCGGAGTCGGCGCGACTACCACTTGTCGTGGCAGTTCCAGTGTCCGGGCACCCAGTGCTTCGAGTAGCCCTTGCCCCACCAGCCGTCGTGCCAGTTGCCTTGGTGGTCGCGGTAGCCCTGGTGCCAGCTGCCGTGGTGCCCCTTGGATTCCCAGTGGCCCTTCACCCAGGTGCACCGCTCATGGCGGTCCCACCGGTGGTGGCGGTCATGGCGGTCCTGCCGGTGGTCGCGGTCACGGTCACGGTCACGGTCACTGGTGAGCGTCGAGTTCACCGTGGCGGACGCCGCCGGAGCGGCGGTCGCGGCGCCGGAGAGGCCCAGCAGCGACCCGCCGGCCAGCAGCCCGGCGGACGCGGCTCCGACGATCAGGCGCCGGGTGCGCAGCGAACCGGTCATCGCACTCACCTCCTTCCCTTCATCGGACAGTCGGTTCAGCGGCCCCGTCGAGCTCAGGAGCCTCATCAGGGATTCGCCACGAACGGGGTGAGGGATTGGAAGAACCTCATCGACGGACAAAACCGCCGGTGTGGGGTGACGAGCGGTTCACCGGGCCACCGGACCGCCGCGCCGCGCGTGCACCGCTCCCGAGCCGGTCCGGGCGGGCACCCCCGACCGATCCGCCCCCGCCGCCTCGCCGTTCACGGCCGGAGCGGCACCGCCTATGCTGCGGCCGTGCCGTCGTACTCCATGGGCCTCGCCGCCCGACTGCTGCGCGTGAGCCCCGAAACCGTCCGCCGGTGGACCGGGACGGGTCGGCTGGCGGCCGACCGCGCTCCGGACGGTTCCCGGGCCGTCGACGGCGTGGCCCTCGCCGCCTTCGCCAAGGAACGCGCCGCCGGAACGCACCCGCTGCCGCCGGGCTCCGCCCTGACCTCCGTACGGAACTCCTTCGCCGGGATCGTCACCGCCGTACGGCTCGACGACGTCGCGGCCCGGGTGGAGATCCAGTCGGGGCCGCACCACGTGGTGTCCGTGGTGACCCGGGAGTCGGTCGAGCAGCTCGGCATCACGGTCGGCTCGACCGTCACGGCCCGGGTGAAGTCCACCGAGGTCCACATCTCGTCACCGTAGGCCCCGGGCGGAGCGCGGTCATCCGCAGCGCAGCGCCGCGTACAGGTCCAGCTTGTGGTCCAGGCGCGACAGATCACGGCCCGTCAGGACCTCCACCCGCTCGATCCGGTAGTGCACCGTGTTCACGTGGAGGTGGAGCGCCTCCGCCGTGCGGGCCCAGGAGCAGTTGTTGGCCAGGAAGACCTCCAGGGTCTCCCGCAGCATCCCGTCCCCGAGCGCCCCCAAGATCCGCGCCCCGTACACCGACCGCACCTCCGGCGGGATTCCCGCCATGAGCTCGCCGAGGGTCTCCAGCTGCTCGACCCCGCGCACCGGGACCGCCTCGTCGGCCGAGGTCAGCGCGAACCGGGCCTGGCTGAGCGAGGCGCGCAGCCCCTCCAGTCCCTCGGCCCGCGTGCCGAGGCCGAGCCGGAGCTCCGGCTGCGGCCCCCCGCACTGCTGGATCATCGGCCACACGGCGCGCAGCGCGCCGATCGTGTCGGTGGCGCCGGCCGCGTCGGTCGCGCCGGCCGGGTCCTCGTGCAGCACCGCCACCGACCGGCCGACAGCGTACGTGGCGCCCTCCAGGTGGCGCAGGGCCTCGGCCAGCGCGTCGCCCGAGGTGGCCGCCAGGACCCGGTACGCCCCTCCCACGGGCAGCCCGGCGCCCGCGAGCGCCTCCTCCAGCGCTCCGGTGTCGGCGGGGGCGGGGCCCGCGAGGGTGCCCTCCAGCACACCGATCAGCTCCTGCCCCGCCAGCCGCTCCGCGGCGAGCCGGCGGGTCTGCGCGCCCCGGCTCTGGGCGAGCACCTCGGCGATCTCGTGGAGCACCCGCGGCGGCGCCGCGTCCGGGTCGGGCACGTGCAGCTGCCAGGCGTCGTACGGGGAGCTCTCGGTCTCGATGCGCAGCCAGACCCCGCCGCGCGCGGAGGCCGCCGACGCCTGCCGGGCGGGCAGCTCGGGAGCGGACGGTGTGCGGGCCACCGTGCGGCCACTGGCGGTGAGCAGGTAGCAGGAGACCCGGCCGAGGTGCGCGCACGCCCGGTCCAGGAGTTCGTCCGGGCCGGCCCCCGCCTCCACGAGCCGGCTCAGCTCGCCGCGCACGTTCTCGGGGAGTGCGAAGAGCCGGGTCGGGCGGCGGCTCAGGTCACCCCACTGGCGCAGGTACACGGCCTCGGTCACCGCCCGGAAGCTGGTGCGCGCGGGGACGGCCACGAGCGGCACCCGGTGGCTCCGGCAGGCCGCGACGACCTCCTCGGGGACCCTGCCGTGGGTCTCCTCCCCGGCGAGCAGCGCCGTGGCTCCGGCGTCGGCGAGCGCGCCGACGAAGCGGTCCGCCTTGGCCACGTCGCCCTCGGCCCACCACACCAGCCCGCTCAGCACGAGCTCCCCCGGCCCCAGGAAGCGGCCGGGCTCCTCCAGGTCGGTGGCGGTGACGCCCGCGACCTCCTGGCCGAGAAGCGTTTCCTCGCCCCAGAGCAGGCTGAGACCGAGGCTGTCGAGCTGGAGCAGGTCGAGGACGTGCATGGCGGGGACTCCTTGCGGTGGGCAGCGCCCACATTCGCGAGGTGAACAGAGGCTGAGCCATCGTAAATGCTAGGTGAAGCACCTGGTATGCCTCTTGGTTGATCCTCCAGGAGGGAGGGTTTCCGGCCGGTTCGATTCCGTGGCCGGGACCAGTCGTCCCACCCCCGTTCGCGTTGCTTCACTGGCCGAAACCCCCTGTCAGGCCGGAAAGGCTGGTGTCGCGAATTGGATCTCAACACGGTGCTCGACGTGCGCGACGCCCGCCGCCGCGAACCCTGGCGTCCCGGCGACGCCTGGCTCGGCGGCGGCACGTACCTCTTCTCCGAGCCCCAGCCGCACATCCGCCGCCTGGTCGACCTCTCCCGCATGGGCTGGCCGCCCCTGTCCTGGCAGCCCGACGGCTCCCTGGACATCGCCGCGACCTGCACGATCACCGAGCTCTCGCGGTTCGGCCGGACCCTGCCGGCCACGGCCGCCCCGCTCTTCGAGCAGTGCTGCCGGGCCTTCCTCGCCAGCTTCAAGATCTGGAACATGGCGACCGTCGGCGGGAACCTCTGCAACGGCCTGCCCGCCGGTCCGATGGTCTCCCTCACGGCCGGCCTCGACGGGACCGTCTTCCTCCAGGGCCAGGACGGCGCCACCCGCCGGATGCCCGTCACCGAGTTCATCCTCGGCGCCGGCGTGAAGGACCTGCGCGACGGCGAGCTGCTGCGGTCCGTGCGCCTGCCCCCGAACGCGCTGGACTCCCGTACGGCCTTCCGCCAGGCGTCCCTCTACGGACTCGGGCGCTCCGGCGCGCTGGTCATCGGCGTCTGCGACCCCGCCGACGGCTCTCTCGCCGTGACGGTCTCCGCCGCCACCACCCGCCCCTTCCGCTTCTGGTTCGCGCTGCCGCCCACGGCCGCCGAACTGCGCGACGCGATCGACGCCGCCGTCCGGCCCGACGAGTGGTACGACGACATCCACGGGCTGCCCGAATGGCGGCGCCACATGGCCCTGCGCCTGGCCGAGGAGATCCGCCGCGAGCTCACCACCGAGGACCCCCGATGACCTACGAGATCGAGATCAACCAGCGGCGTTTCGACACCGAGCCGCGGGCCGGCCAGTGCCTGCGCACCTACTTGCGCGAACGCGGCTGGTTCGGCGTGAAGAAGGGCTGCGACCAGGGCGACTGCGGGGCCTGCACGGTCCACGTCGACGGGCAGCCGGCACACAGCTGCCTCTACCCGGCCGTCCGCGCCGGGGGCCGCAGCGTCACCACCGTGGAGGGCCTCGCCCGCTCCTGCGGCGAACTCCATCCGGCGCAGCAGCAGTTCCTGGACGCCCAGGGCTTCCAGTGCGGCTTCTGCACCGCCGGTTTCCTGATGACCACCGCCGCCCTCCAGGCCGAGGAGGGCACCGCCCACGACGACGGCAAGCTGCAGGACCTCCCGCGCGCGTTCAAGGGCAACATCTGCCGCTGTACGGGCTACCGCGCCATCGAGGACGCCGTACGCGGGGTCCGGCACACCGAGGCCCCGGAGGCCGGGCAGGCCGTGGGCAGGTCGCTGGGCGCCCCCGCCGGCCCCCTCGTCGTCACGGGCACCGCGCGCTACACCTTCGACGTGGAGGTGCCCGGGCTGCTGCACATGAAACTGCTGCGCTCACCGCACCCGCACGCCCGCATCGTCGACATCGACATCAGGGACGCCCTCCAGGTGCCGGGCGTGCACGCGGTCCTCACCCACCACGACTCCCCCGACCGGCTGTACTCGTCCGCCCGCCACGAGCACCCGACCGAGGATCCGATGGACACCCGCGTCCTGGACGACGTGGTCCGCTTCGTCGGCCAGCGCGTGGCGGCCGTCGTGGCCGACAGCGAGCAGGCCGCCGAGGAGGGCTGCCGGCGCGTCGTCGTCACGTACGAGGAACTGCCGTACGTCATCGACCCGGAGGAGGCCATGCTTCCGGGCGCCCCCGTCCTGCACCCCAAGGGACCGGAATCGGGGATCTTCCGCGCCGAGAACAACGTGTGCGGCGAGGTCCACAACACGCTCGGCGACATGGCGAAGGGCTACGCGGAGGCGGACGTCGTCTACGAGGAGACCTTCCAGACCCAGCGCGTGCAGCACGCCAGCCTGGAGACCCACGGCAGCGTCGCCTACTTCGAACCGAAGGAGGAGGGCGACGGCGAGCGCATCACCGTCCGCTCCTCCACCCAGGCGCCGTTCCTGACCCGGCGGGCGCTGTGCGCCCTCTACGACCTGAACGAGGACGAGGTCCGCGTCGTCGCGGGCCGCGTGGGCGGCGGGTTCGGCGGCAAGCAGGAGATGCTCACCGAGGACATCGTGGTCCTGGCCGCCCTGAAGCTGCGCCGGCCGGTGAAACTGGAGTTCACCCGGGCCGAGCAGTTCTACGGGGCCACGACCCGCCACCCCTTCAAGATCACCATCAAGATCGGGGCCAGGGCCGACGGCACCCTGACCGCGCTGCGCCTGCGCGTCGTGTCCAACACCGGCGCCTACGGCAACCACGGCCCGGCGGTCATGTTCCACAGCGTGGGCGAGTCCTTCGCCGTCTACAAGGCACCGAACAAGGAGGTGGAGGCGTACTCGGTCTACACCAACGGCGTCCCGGCCGGCGCCTTCCGCGGCTACGGCCTGGGCCAGGTCCTCTTCGCCCTCGAATCGGCGATGGACGAACTCGCCATCCGGCTCGGCATGGACCCGCTCGAACTGCGCGAGAAGAACGTCATCGGCGCCGGCGACCACCTGGTCACCCCGATCGGCCACGAGGAGGACCTCTTCATCGCCTCGTACGGGATGAAGCAGTGCATGGACGTGGTGCGCAAGGCCATCGCCGAGGACCGCAGCCACGAGGACGTCCCGGAGGGCTGGCTCACCGGCACGGGCTCGGCGGTCGCCATGATCGCGACCGGTCCGCCGGGCGGCCACTTCGCCGACGCCCGGGTGAGCCTGCTGCGTGACGGTACGTACGACATCGCGGTGGGCACGGCGGAGTTCGGCAACGGCACGACCACCGTCCACAAGCAGATCACGGCCGGCGCGCTGAACACGACGGTGGACCGGATCGCGGTCCGCCAGTCGGACACCGACGTCGTCCGCCACGACACCGGCGCGTTCGGCTCGGCCGGCACGGTGGTGGCGGGCAAGGCGGTGCTGCTGGCGGCGGACTCGCTCGCGGAGCGCCTGCAGACGTTCGCGGCCCGCCATACGGGTGTGGCCCGGCACCTGTGCAAGCTGGGGCCCGAGGCCGTCGACTGCGCGGGCCGCACCGTCACCCTCAAGGAGCTGTACGAGGCCGCGTACGACAAGGGCAAGCTGGAGGAGACGGCCGCGGACGGCCACTGGACGGGCTCCCCCCGCTCGGTCGCCTTCAACGCGCAGTGGTTTCGCCTCGCCGTCGACCCGCACACCGGTGAGATGAGGATCCTGCGCAGTGTGCACGCGGCCGACGCGGGCAAGGTCATGAACCCGATGCAGTGCCGCGGCCAGGTGGAGGGAGGCGTGGCCCAGGCACTGGGCGCGACCCTCTTCGAGACGGTACGGGTGGACGAGCGCGGCGAAGTGACCACGGCGGCGTTCCGCCGGTACCGGCTCCCGCAGTACGCGGACATCCCGCGTACGGAGGTCCACTTCATGGAGACCTCTGACGCGATCGGGCCGCTCGGCGCCAAGTCGATGAGCGAGAGCCCGTTCAACCCGGTGGGCCCGGCCTTCGCGAACGCCCTGCGGAACGCGACGGGGGTGCGGTTCACGGAGATGCCGGTGACCCGGGACGTCGTATGGCAGAAGATGCAAGCCGGGAAGGCGTAGAACGCGCTCATATGCGACTCACATAGTGAGATGAGGATGGCAGATACGTTTCCGGGATGACGGGACCTGGGAATCGGGCCCTTATGGCCAAACTCATGCTGCACGGCGACCTCGACCGCCCTGCCCTGCTCAGCGTCGCCGACCTGCGCGCATGGGAGCGGCACCGGGCCAAGGTGGTGTTCGACTGCGCGACGAACGGCCCGCAGCACCACGTCTTCGAGGGCGTGCTGCTGCGCGAGGTGGTCGCGAGCGCCGGACCCGCCTTCGACGCCCGGCGCCGCAAGGACCGGTCGCGCTTCCTGCTGGCGGTCAGCGGCGGGGACGGCCACCACAGCGTCCTCGCCTGGGCCGAGCTGGACGCCGACTTCGGGGGCAGTCCGGTGCTGCTGGCCACCCGCCTGGACGGGGAGGACCTGGACGAGTCGGGGGCCCAGCTGGTGGTGCCCTCGGACCGGTGCGGGGCGCGGTACGTCAGCGCGGTCACGCATGTGTGGTTCGGCTCGCTGGCGGCGCCGGGGCTCTGAGCCGGGCCGCCGGACGGCGCGTACGGTTCAGGCGCCGGCGAGGGAGATCTCGGTCGGCTTGATCAGCGCCACGGCGGAGGATCCGGGGACCGGGCCCAGCGCCTGGACGCCGTCGGCGGTGACGGTGCGCGCGAGCTGGTTGCGGATGCTGGGACTCATGAAGGTTCGACCCGTGCGCAGGCGCCTCGCGCGGTCCGAAGGGGCCGCACGCCACCGCACGTAGGGCCAGGGGATCCGCTGCGGCCCGATCCCCCTCGTGCCCGCGCGCCACGGCCACCCGGCCGGCTGGCCCGGTGCTTCACTGGGGGACATGCCATTCGACCGCTACGGCGTGCTGGCCGGGACCCTCCACGAGCACTTCCGCGACACCCCCGACACGGAGGGCGCCTGGTTCCACGTCAACCTCCGGGTCGACGCCCCGGACGGGCGCTACAAGTGCGCCGTCGACGTGGACAGCCACGACTCTCAGACCGGCGTGCAGTGGAAGGTCTTCACCGTGGACGCGGCGGCGCTCGGTCCGGTGACCGCGCTGGCGCCCGGGTTCCACGACCTCGACCGCGTACCCCGGTCCGGCGCCCTCGACTACCTCCGCCATCCGGCCCTGCGCAGGCTCCAGGAGTGGCCCGGGTGGCTGCCCGGCCCGCTGCGCGACCTCCTCGACCGGCTCCTGAAGTCGTCCCCGCCCTGGACCTCGGGTTCCAATGTCGAAGCCGCCAACGCCTTCGAGCCGATCCTCGCCGTCGGACGGCCGATCCTGGTCTTCGGCGAACCGTTCGACACCGGGCTGGGCGTCCACAACATCCACCAGAACCAGGGCGACGCGTACGGCAGCCAGTGGTGGCCCGAGAACGGCATCTGGCAGGACGGCGCGACCATGACCCGACGCCCCGACGGCCGTTACGACGTGTTCCTGAACAAGTTCTCCGGCCAGAAGGACCACACGGACGCCTCCGGCCACCCGCTCTGATCCGGGCCGCGGTCCGGTCCGGACCGTCCTGCGTCCGGGTCGGCGTTGCCGCCTTCCGCGGAATCGGTCCTGGTAGCCGGGAACCCGGGGCGCCCCCCGTCCGACTACTCCCGCGTGGGAGGCGGATCCTCGCCTTCCCACGTGGCGGAGGAGGCGTGAGATGGGCGGGCTGGATGTACGCATGCGGGAGGTCGTGTGCCGGCACGGCCGGGTGGAGGCCGTCTCGGACGTCGATCTGGAGATCGCCGCCGGTGAGCGCGTCGCGCTGACCGGTACCAACGGCTCGGGCAAGACGACGCTGCTGCGCGCCGTCCTCGGTCTGCACCGTCAGACGACGGGCTCGATCCTGGTCGGCGGCCGGGAGGGCCGCTCGCCCGCCGAGTGGGCGTGGCGGCGCCGGGCCTGCGCCTGGATTCCGCAGAAGCCGGCCGCCGGCCGCTTCCCCCTGCTCGGCGCGGAACTGCTCGCCGCCAGCAACGCGCCGGCCGAGGCGGCCGAGGCCGCGGAGCGGCTCGGAGTGGGCCACCTCGCCGGGCGGCCCCTGCACACGCTCTCCGGCGGCCAGTTGCAGCGGATGTACCTCGCCCGGGCGATCGGATGCATCGCCGCGGGAGCCGAGCTGCTCCTGGCCGACGAACCGACCGCCGCCCTCGACTTCGACGGTCAGTCGGAAGCCGCGGACGTCCTCACCTCCCTGCCGGTGACCCTGATCGTGGTGACGCACGACCGGGCGCTGGCGGACCGCTGCGACCGCGTACTGGAGATGGCCGCGGGCCACCTGCGGGAGGTCCGGTGAACCTGGCCACCGCCGACCTCGGCGAACTCCTGCAGCTGCTGCCCGTGCAACGGGCGGGCGTGGCCCTGCTGCTGGCCGCGATCGGCCTGCCGGTCATCGGTGTGGTCATCGTCGGGCTCGACATCATGCCGGTGCGGTTCGCGATGATGCACGTGGCCCTGCTGGGGATCGCCGTCGGGCTGCTCACCGGACTCGACCCCATGCTGTGCGCACTGGTCGCCTGTGCGCTGGCCGGCGCTGGGGTGGCCCCGCTCGCCCGGACCCCGGACGGACTGTCGGGGGCGATGGGCCTGCTGATGAGCCTGGCCATCGCCGCGGCGCTGCTCCTGCTGGCCGTGTCGGGGGTCAACGCCTCAGGTGCGTTCGCCCTGTTGTGGGGGTCGATCCTGTCGGTGGGCCCTGCCGACCTCGTCGTCCTGGGCGTGCTGGCCGTCGTCGTACCGGGCCTGTTCTGGTGGCGGCGGCGCGAGATCGGCCTGCTGCTGTACGACCGCGAGCTCGCCCAGTGTTCCGGCGTACCGGTGCGGGCGCTGACGGCCGCCCTGCTGGTGCTGGTCGCCATCGCGGTCGCCGGGGCGATCAAGCTGACCGGCGCGCTGCTCGTGGACGCCCTGACCCTGCTGCCCGCACTCGCCGCCCGCCGCCTGGGCAGCTCACTGAAGTCGATCACCCTCTGGGCGGTCGGCATCGGCGTGGCGGTGAACCTGACGGGGTTCCTGCTGGCCCTGTGGCTGGACTGGCCGCCCGGCCCGGTCCTCGTCCTGACTGCGGGGGCACTGGTCCTCGCGGTGCATTTCATACCCGAACGGAGAATCAGCTCATGGCGCGCACCCGCGTCCGTATCCCTTCCCTCCTCGCACTGAGCGCGGCGCTCGTCCTGACCGCCGGCTGCGGGAACACCCCCTCGCCCCAGGACGCGAAGTCCCAGGACGGCCCGCGGCCGCAGGCCGGCAAGCCGGTCGTCGTCGTCACCACCACCTGGGAGGGCGCCTTCGCGAAGGCGGCGGGCGCCGAGGACGTCAAGGTCATCGTGCCGCAGTCCGTTCACCACGCCCCGGACTACGACCCCAAGCCGTCGGACCTCGCCGCCGTGGCCAAGGCGGACTTCGTGCTCTACGCGCCCTTCGAGCCGTACGCCGCGAAGATCAAGGAAGCGGCGGGCTCCAAGGCGAAGCTGGTCGAGGTGGAGCTCGACAACGACCCCGACAAGGCGTCCGCCGAAGTCGCCCGGCTGGCCGGCCTGTTCGGCACCCCGGACGCCGCCACGCAGTGGAAGGCGGGCTTCGACACCGAGTACGCGAAGCTGAACAAGGAGGTCCAGGCGGCCTGGCCCGGCGGCCGGAGCCCCTCGGTCGTGACCCAGGTCTTCACGGCGTGGTCGGCGAAGCTCGCGGGCGCCACCCCGGTGGGCACGTACGGCCCCGAGGCCGTGACCCCGGCGCAGCTCGCCGAACTCGCGGCGAAGAAGCCGGAACTGGTCCTGGACAACGCGCACATGTCCACGGGCACGGTACTGCCCGACTCGGGTGCCAGGCAGGTGAAGATCGTCAACTATCCGGGGGAGGATCTGGATCTGCTGACGGTCTACCGCAACGCCGCGGCGGAGCTGAAGAAGGCCATGGGCGCCTCCTGACGCGCGGCTCCCCCACCGGTGCTCGGGGCGCTCCCCCTGCCCGGCCGACGGCACTCCCCGCGGCCCGGGCGGTGGGGGGGGGCACCCCGCCGTGCGGCCGGGTGCCGCCTCGACGCCACGGGTGCCGGGGGGGCCTTCCGGGGAACCGTTCCGTGCCGGGTGCGAGGCCGGGAGCACGCACGGGAACGCCGCTGCGCGCGCGGCCACCGGGCGGTCTCTCACCACGGGCGCGTCCCGCGCCGAGTACCAGCGGCGCGGGCCGGCAGGTCGCGGGTCCGAAACCGGCGGGTCCGTCGGTTCGATGCCACGGGCGAGCGCCGTCCCACCGGTTTATCCGGTGGCTCCGAGGGCCCGCCGCGGGGAGGGTGGGAACATGGCTGCTTCTTCCCCTCCTTCTCCTTCCCCCTGCCCCGACCGGCGTGCCGTCGAGCAGTTGACGGGGCGTCCGCTGCGGCAGGACTGGCCGGCCGGCGCGCTCGCCGCGGGCAGTCGGGTCGTCGTGGTCCGTGATCCGGGCTGGGACGGGCCCTGGCGCAACGAGTTCCTCGGCACGATCGACGCCATGGGAGCCCCCGAACCCGTCGAGCACCGCCATGCGCGGGCCGGCGAGCTGGCGTACTGGGTCACCTTCGACGAGCCCCAGTACGACGGCGACGGGGACGGCCCGTACCGCAAGGCGTGGATCTGGGACCGGTATCTGCGGCCCAGCCCCTGAGGCAGGATGCGTCCGTGCCGGCGGGCCGGCGGCAGGAATCTGCCGCCGGCCCCCGTGCGTCAGCCCGCCTGCGCGAGCGGCGGAGCCGTCGCGGAGGTCGCCGCGAGGCGCTCGCGCAGGGCCGCGCGGTCCGGCTTGCCGGCCGCCGTCAGGGGCAGTTCGGCGAGCAGCAGCAGCCGCTCGGGGTGCTTGCTCCGCTCCAGCCCGCGCCGCGTGAGGTGTTCGCCGAGGGAGGCGAGGGTGAGGGGCTGCCCGCCGCGCGGCACCACACAGGCCGCCAGCCGCTCCCCCATCAGCGGGTCCGGGACGCCGACGCAGGCCACGTCCCGGACCTGGGGGTGGGCGGTGAGTTGGCGTTCGACCTCCGCCGGGCTGATGTTGGCGCCGCCGCGGATGACGATGTCCTTGAGGCGGCCGACGATGTGCAGGACGCTGTCGGAGTCGAGGTACCCGAGGTCACCGGTGCGGACCCAGCCGTCGGGTGTGCGGTAGCGGGCGTCCAGGTCGGGCGCGCCCACGTAGCACAGCGGGGTCATCGGGCCGCGCGAGATGATCTCGCCGACGGTGCCGTCGGCCAGCGGTTCGTGCGTGTCGGGGTCGGCGATGCGGATCTCGGCGACCCGGGGGTCGGGGTGGCCGGCGACCACTCCGGATCCGTCGGTGGGCGGGACCGCGTTGCCCAGTCCCGTATGGCAGTTGACGCCGTCCGCGGAGCCGTAGAGGTTCACCACGGAACAGCCGAACGCCTGGGCCGCGGCGGCCGCGGTGGTCTCGTCGAGCGGTGCCCCGCCGAGGACCAGCGCGGTGGGCGGGGGCAGCTTCTCGTCCGTCCCGTCGAGGCGTTCGAGCATCATGCGGACCATGGTGGGGACGCCGAGGATGTGGGTGGGCCGGTGTTCGCGTACCGCTTCGATGGCCGCGTCCGGCGTGAAGTGGTCGAGCAGGACGAGGGTTCCGCCGTGCCGGGCGAGGGTGACGGCGGTGCCGTTGGACCCGAAGGCGGAGGCCAGCGGTACGAGGAACAGGCAGCTCGGCGGGGTGCCGTCCGGGATGAGGGACGCGAGGAAGTTCCCCCGTCCGCCGGCGAGCGCGTTGTGCGAGTACGCGATCATCTTCGGCTCGGCTTCGGAGCCGGAGGACACGAGGATGCGTGCGGCGCTGTCGGGATCGGGCCGGGCGGGAACGAATCCGCTGGGGTCGGAGCGCAGCAGCCCCGACAGCTGAATCGTTCCTTCGGGCGTGGCTCCGGGACCCGCGGAAATGACGTGGCGCAGCGCCGGGAGCGTTCCGGCGAGCGTGCTCAGGTCTGCCGCGTGCCGGAACTCCCGGTGCTCGGTGGCCGCGATGACGGCGACGGCCTCGGCACGGCGCAGCAGGCACTCGGCTTCGAGCACCCCCCGGCCCACCGGGAACGGGAGGGCGATCGCGCCGAGCGCGGCGAGCGCGAGATCGGCGATGACGGCGAAGCGGTTGTTGGGGAGCTGCACGCCGACCACGTCACCCGGGCCGATCCCGAGCTCCCGCAGGCCGGTGGCCAGACATCGGACCTTGCGGTCCAGTGCCGTGTAGCAGAGCTTGCCCTTGGCGTCGAGGACGGCCGTGCGGTGCAGGTCGGCGATCTGGCGGGCCCGGAAGAGGCTGTAGAGGTCGAGGTCGGGGCAGGTTCCGTCGACCACCCAGGACCGGCGGAGTTCGGCGGGCAGCAGGTCGTGCAGGACGAGCCTGTCGGCGGTCATACGAAGCTCCAGGGGTTGGGGACGGCGGGGGCGCCGTGCGCGTCGCGGCTGATCGAGCCGGTGAAGCGCGGATCGTGGTGCAGGTCGGACAGCTCGGTGGTGACCGCGGTCGCGGTCAGCCCGTGCTCGTGCAGCCGGGCCAGCGCCTCGGTCGTGGACAGGCCGCCCAGGTCGTGGGCGGCGACGGCGCCGGCGTCGGCGTCGGACGGCGCGAGCCAGCCGTCCGCCGTCGGCCGCGGGAGCCGGAATCCGGCCGGCCGCCGGGGGTTCTCGCCCCGGGCCGCCCGGCGGAGGGCCGGGGCCGTCAGCGTGTCGGCGGCGCCGAGCAGGGAGGAGTCCACCCGTACGCCGTGGCCGGTGCGCTCGCGCAGCAGCAGTCCGGCGAGGACCGCTTCGGCGCCGAGCAGTCCGCCCAGTACGTCGAGCAGGGTCATCAGGGAGGGGGCCGGGGCCTCGCCGTCGGGACGGACGGCCTCGCCGACCCCCGTACGGGCCTGGACCATGAAGTCGGTGCCCATGGGAGGGTCCCCGATCCGGTCGGCCCAGCCGCTGGTGTACGCGTAGACGAGCGCGGGATTGACCCGTGCCAGGTCCTCGGAGTCGAGGCCGAGCTCGGCGGCCTTGCCCGGAGCCCAGTTGTGCAGGAAGACGTCGGCGCCGGCCGCCAGCTCCCGCAGCCGTCGGCGGTCGGCCTCCTGCTTGATGTCGATCTCCACGGCGCGCTTTCCCCGGTTGAGGGCGAGCCAGCGCGCCGAGATCCCCGAACAGGCCGGGGGCATGCCGCGCAGCGGATCGCCGCCCGGCGGTTCGATCCGGATCACGTCGGCGCCGAGGAGCCCGAGCAGATGCGCGGCGAGCGGGGCCTGGATACGGCGGCCCGCCTCCAGCACGGTCAGCCCGGCCAGGGGCCCGCCGGAGGGAGCCGCGTCGCCGGACGGCTGGGCGGGGCCGGGGGGCAGGAGCCTGGCGGCCGACGGTGCCAGGGACCAGGGGGCGGTGCCGTCGCGTTCCGCCGCGCGTTCCGCGGCCCGTTCCGTGAGCGGACGCAGGGCGCAGACCTCGGTGCCGTGGGCCGCCGCCGCCCGGCGGATCCGCTCCCAGCCGTGGGACCGGGCCGTCAGGTGGAGGGCCGCCGGGAAGGGGGCGCAGGCGGTGGCGTAGCGGAACTGGAACGGCCGCCAGCCGGTGCGCAGGGCCTCCGCGGGCGCCCCCAGGGCCTTCCAGAAGGCCGCCCAGGTACCCGGATCGAGCGTCTCCAGTTCGAAGAGGACGCCGTCGGCGGAGGTGAAGGGAGGCCCTCCGGGGGCCAGTTCCGCGGCCTCGCCCTCGTCTGCCCCCGCGGCGGCGAGGTACTGGGAGACCGCGAGCAGGCCGGCCCGGTCCGCGCCGGTGGTGACCGTACGGGCGGAGCCGCCGCGGGCCTGGCCCACGAGGGCCGCGAGCAGCCCCTGTACGGCCAGGACTCCGGTGGCGGTGGCCGCGTAGTCGGCGGCGAGGCCGCGCGGGCTGCCGTCGCGCCTGCCGTGGACGGCCATGATCCCGGTGGCGGCCTGCACCGTGGCCTCGTCGGCGAGCCCGCTTCGGGGATCCGCCCAGGTGGCCGTCGCGTGCGCCGGCTCGAACCCGCCGCCGACCAGGGTGGTGCCACCGGTGACGGTGGCGGTGCCGGTGAACGCGTCCCCCTGTGCGGGGCGGTCCGTCCGTGCGCCGAGCAGCCGCAGGTGGTCGGCGATGACGCTCGTCATCTGCGGGGGCCCCGAGGTGTCAAAGCGCAGTGTGTCGAGCGGCCGGACCGTCTGCGTGGTTGCTGGTGACGCCATGCCTCTCCTCTCCTGGCGCGGCGGTGCCGGCGCCCGGGTCTTGCCGAATACGGGGAACCGGGGAGCGTTCGCACCCGACCAGTTCCACGGACAGGGAGTCGGCCGGCCGTTGCCGCGAGTTCCCGGGAACGAGGAGGAAAGAAGTGACGGATCCAGGCACGGACCCCATCCGGGACGCACACCAGTCATCGGGGGAGGACGGGTTGGGGAAGCGGGTCGACCGCTTCGTCCGCACCCGGGTGATCCCCCGGGAGGCGGTGCTGGACGGGGGCGGACCCGCGGCGGCCGAAGCGTTCGCCGAACTGCGCGGCCGGGCCAGGGAAGAGGGCCTGTGGGCGCTGCCGCTCCCGGTGGAACTGGGCGGCGGCGGGCTGGGGTTCCCGGCCTACGCCGCACTGGCCGAGGCGGAGGGGGCCAGTGACCACGGCCCGGCCGCCCTGGGATCCGCACCCCTGCTCGACGTGACGATGCTGGCACGGCACGGGAGCAGCGCGGTCCGCGAGGCGTACCTGAAGGCGCTGGTCGCCGGGGAGATGCGGGCCTGCTACGCCATGACCGAGCCGGACGTCCCGGGTACCGACCCCCTCGGCACCGGCACCCGGGCCGAGCGCGGGCCGGACGGGAGCTGGCTCGTCACGGGCCGCAAGTGGTTCACCTCCGGCGCCGCGGGCGCGGACCTGGTGACGGTCATGGCACGCACCGGCGGAAGCGCCGGCGACCGCGAGGGGCTGTCGCTGCTGCTCGTGCCGACCGCGACGCCCGGGTTCCGTGTCGTGCGCGAACTCCCCGTGTTCGGTACGGGCGGCCAGTACGAGATCGCACTCGACCGGGTCCGCGTCCCGGCCGACCACCTCCTCGGCGAGCCCGGGGACGCCCTGGCCATCGCCGGTGAGCGGCTCCAGCTGGGCCGCACGCTGCGCTGCCTGCGCTGGCTCGGCCAGGCCCGGCGCGCCTTCGACCTCATGTGCGAGCGGGCCGCCACCCGTAGCGGGTCCCGCGGGCCCCTCGCCGACCAGCAGCTGATCCAGAGTCATGTCTTCGACGCCCTGCTCGCCCTGCGCACCACCCGGCCCCTGGTGCACGAGGCCGTGGCACTGATCGCCGCCGGGCGGGACGCGCGTACGGAGGTGGGCCTCGCCAAGGTCGCCACCGCCCGGATGCTCCAGCACGTGGCGGACTCCGCCATCCAGGTGCACGGCGCCGCGGGACTCGGCCCGGACACCCCGCTGCCCGGCCTCCTGCGCACCGGCCGCGCGGCCCGCATCCTCGACGGCCCGGACGAACTGCACATCACCTCGGTGGCCCGCCGCGTCCTGCGCGGCTACGCCGGGGACGGCCTCGCCCCGGAGGCTTAGGACCCTCGCGGAGAATGCGGTGGGAACCATCAGAGGGAGCGAGACCGTGGCGGACTGCCGCGGGAACCCCGGCCGGGATGACGCCTGCGGACCGGCCGGGGAGTGACGCCGCTGGTCCGCCGGCCCGTTGTCGGAGGGGCCTGGCAGCATCGGTGTCATGACCTTCATCCGTACCACTCCGCCACGGCCGGTCGACGTCGCGGCGATTTTCCCCGAACTTGCGCCGCTGGCACGTCCGGCAACCCGGTTGCACCCCCGCCCCGGGGTGCCGACGCCGCAGGACAGCTCGGTCGGGGGGCCGTTGCTGTGGCCCGCCGACGAGCCGTGGCCGCACTGCGACGCCGAGCACGAGCAGGGCGGCCAGTCGCTGGCCGCGGTGCGGGTGGAACAGAGCAGGCGGGCGAGAGAGGCGGCGCACCCGGAGGGGACTCCCGGCGTCTTCGGGTACACGCCGCAGGAGCGGGCGGTCCTGGAGCGGATCGACTGGGACGCCGAGCCGTCCGACGGCCCGGTCCCGCTGCTGCCCGTGGCCCAGTTGTACGTGCGTGACGTGCCCGTGCTGCGCCCGCCCGGTCAGGCCGATCTGCTCCAGGTGCTGTGGTGTCCCTTCGACCACCCGGAGATGTACATGCCCAGGACCGCCGTGTTCTGGCGGTCCGCGGCCTCCGTCACCGACATCCTCACCTCACCCCCGGAACCGCTCGACGTGGAGCAGGAGGAGTACGTGCCCGAGCCGTGCGTGCTCGCGCCGGAGCAGATCACCGAGTACCCCAACTCCCTTGAGCTGAGCAAGGAGCTGCGGGAGCAGCTGGAAGACTGGCGCAGGTGGGAGGCGGCCGATGCCGGTCTGGACAGCTCCTGGGCGGCCTATCCGGAGTCCTTCTACCGCAGCAATCTCTCGATCGCCCCGGGCTGGAAGGCCGGCGGCTGGCCCCAGTGGGGCTACACCGACCCCTCCCCCCGGCAGTGCCCCGCCTGCGACACCGCGATGGAACCGCTGCTGAGCATCAGCACCTTCGAATGGGACAACGGCACCCGCAGCTGGATCCCGTACGAGGACCGGGCCGCCGAGTTCTCCGACGACGACCGCCACCGCGCCATGTGGCGACCGACCGGGGTCCAGATAGGCAGCGGCTACCGACAGGAGCTGTACGTCTGCCCCGCGGCGCCGGAGCACCCCCACATCGAACTGATGCAGTAGCCGGCCGGGGGCCCGTTCAGAGGTGTCCGGCCGCTGAACCGGGTCGAGGTGGCCCCAGGGACTGTGGAACGATGACAGCATGCGCCTGACAGCTGACGGGACCACGCCGACCTCACGGTTGGTGCTGGTGAAGGACCTGGAGACCGACGACGGTCATGCCTTCGAGCTGGCCCGCCCGCTCTTCCTGGCCGCCGGTGACCGCATCTCCTTCGACCGCGCCGGGCTCGTCGTCCTGCGAGCGGACGGACAGCGGTCGTCGCCGGCCGGTTCCTGGTCCACGCGTTGCGGGCCCGGAGCGCGGCGCCTTCAGCGGGATCCGCGTCCGTGACTCCTGGTTCCCGGCCCGGGCCGTCTGCTTCGGCCCGGCAGGTTCCGGAGGAGACGGCTCAGACGCGGGTGATGTCGACGATCCCGTGCAGGGCGGCGAGGCCGAGCGCGAGGAAGAAGTCGCCCCAGACGAGCTCGTGCCGGACGGCCAGCTCCTTCCCGGCGTCGTAGCAGCCGTCCAGCAGCATCCCGGGCGGGCGTCCGGAGGCCGGGCCGCTGAGGTGGTGCTCCGCGAGGCGGCGCAGGACCGCTTCGGCCCGGTACGCGTACCCGGCCGACCGGGGGCCGGGTACACGGGCGAGTTTCAGCAGGGCGACCGCGGTGATCGCGGCGGCCGAGGTGTCGAGCGGCCCGTCCGGCCGGGCGGCGTCGGCTGCCGGAACGAGCCCGCCCGCCGCGAACTCGGCTTCCGGAAGCAGGAGTTCGGCCACCTCGGCGAGCCGGGACGGCCACCCGGGCATCACCAGCTCCGGGCGCAGCAGGGCGTCGGCCACCGCCAGCAGCAGCCAGGCCCGGCCCCGGCTCCAGCCCGGCGGCGGGTCCGCGCAGGGCTGCCAGCCCGCGACCGCGTCGAAGCGCAGGGCGGGGCGCAGAGCGAGGTCCCGGTCCCGGCGCACGCCGAGACAGAGATCGAGGTGGCGGTGGAGGTGGGCGACCGCCGCGGCCGCGCCCTGCGGTCCGGCCCCGGCCAGCAGGGGCACCGTCCCCGGCACCCCGTCCACGCGGGCCAGCATGCGGGGCCCGCCGAGCGCGTCTCCCCAGGGCACGAGCCCGAGTTCGCGGTCGTAGGCCGACAGCACGGCCCGGGCCCCGTGGTCCTGGAGCTCTGCGGCCGCCTCGTGGTCCCCGGCCGGAGCGGTCCCGTACCAGAGGATCAGGCCGCGGGTGGCGGTGTCGGCGCCCGCCCAGGGTGCGAGCCGGGCGGTGCACTCGGCGGCGGCGCGGCGGTCGGCCGCGGCGCCGGTGTACCGGGCCCGCAGCCAGAGCAGCCCGGCCCAGAACCCGCCGGTCCAGGAGCCGCGGCCGGTGGTCGTCCACCGTCCGTCGTCCGGCTCCGCGTAGAGCGGGAAGCGGGGGCCGACCGCCTCGGCGGTGACCGCCACCCGTGCCATGACGGAGGCGAGGGCGGGGCCCGGCCCGGTGGCGCCTGCGCTCATGCCGCGTCCCCGCGCCGGTCCCGTACGGCCCACAGGAACGCGACGGCGCCCGCCGCCGCGAACTCCGCCGCCACCAGCAGCCAGCCCGGCCCGTACCGTCCGCTCTGCGCGAGCAGTCCGAACAGGGGCGGTCCCACCGCGAATCCGCCGAAGAACCCGGCCGCGACCAGCGCCGAGTCCTGACCGGCGCGCCCGGGGGCGGCCCGCTGCATGACCAGCACCATCGAGACGGCGTTGCCGGAGACGGCGAAGACGCCGACGGCGATCGCACCGGCCCACACCAGCGGCCCCGCCGCCAGAGCGCCCGCCAGCAGGACCGCCGCGGCCAGCGCCCCGCAGGCCAGCCAGCCCGGGAGCCACTCGGCCCGACCGGGCCGGGCGGCCTTCGACCATCCGACGCGGCCCGCGATCCCCGCCACGCCCAGTACGGCGACCAGTGCGGCCGCCGTCGTCGGGCCCATGCCCAGGCGCTGCGCGCCGAACAGGGCGAGGTAGGTGTTGACCGAGGCGATGCCGGCACCGAGGAACAGCGAGAAGACGGCGAGCCAGGCCACCATCCCCCGCGGTACGAGCGGCGTCCGGGTCCCCGCGGGCGGCGCCGCGGGATCGGCGGGCAGGACGCGCAGGGCCCACACCCCGGCGAGCAGGGCGGCGCCGGCCCCGGTCCAGACCGCACCCCGCCAGCCGATGCCGCCCGCGAGCAGGGCGAGCGGCAGTCCGGCGGCGAAGGCGCCGAGCTGGACCCCGGACTGCTTGAGCCCGGTCACCGCGCCCCGCCGCTCGGCCGGGACGGCGCGCAGCACGGCCTTGTTGGTCGCCGGGTTGGCCAGCGCCTGGGGTACGCCGCCCAGTGCGACGGCGCCGAGCAGCAGGCCGGCGCCGGGAGCGGCGCCGATCAGGGCGAGGGCGCCCGCGGAGACGAGCAGCAGGATCACCAGTGAGCGCCGGGGGCCGATCCGGTCCACGATCCGGCCGCCCGCCGGGGACAGCACGGCGGCGGTCCCGAAGCCGATCGTGGTCGTCAGCCCCAGTACGGCCGGGGAGACGTCCAGTTCGGTCACCAGGCGCGGGCCGAGCGCGCCGAGGAGGAACAGCTGGAGCATCGAGAACGCCATGGCGCACGTCAGCAGCACGGTCAACTGCCGCCCCGGTGCACGGTCCTTGTCCGCCGGCGCCGTGATCGCCGGGCCCCCCGCCGTCCCCTCCCCCGTGCCCTCCGCCGTCACGAAGTCTCCCTTCCCAGGACGTTGAACTCTCCGACCGAGCGGGTAGGCAGTCGGTTGGAGCGGCGGGCAGGTTCCCCCGCTCCGCTGTGCCCTGCACCACACGAGGCGGGCGTACCGGTCATGACCGGCCGGGACGCGGGAACTTGTCCGGAAGTGCGCACCCTGATGTGCGGCTCGGGAGGCCGGTGCAAGGATGAGCCCTTCATGAACCCGGTCCGCTGTTTACGCGCCCTACGGGCTGCGATGTTCGCAGCCCTCTGCGTGCTGCTCGCTGCGACCGGACACCTGCTCATGTCGGGTGTGGCGGTGCCCTGGTGGGCCCTATCCGTCGCGTTCCCCGGCACGGCGGCGACCGCTTGGGCGCTCGCGGGCCGCGAACGCGGCCTGTTCGCCGTGACGGCGGCCGCCGTCGCCGTCCAGACGGTGCTGCACGCCGGTTTTTCCATGGCCCAGTCCCTTGCCGGGGCGGCCACGCCGTCCGGATCCGGGCGGATGCCGCTGATGTCCTCGATGGCGGCGATGCCATCGATGGCGGGGATGCCGCGGCCGTCCGGCGCCGGAACGCCGGAAGCCGGTGCTCATCTGCACCACGCCATGCACGGCACGGCCGACGTCGCGTCCGCCATGACCACCGCGACCGGTGGGCCGCTGCCCGGTGGTGTGCACGAGGCGGCCGCCATGTCTCCGGTCGGCATGACCGCGGCGCACCTGCTGGCCGCCGTGCTGTGCGGGCTGTGGCTCGCCCACGGCGAGCGGGCCGCCTTCCGGGTGGTGCGCGCGGTCGCCGGACGCCTCTGGATTCCGCTGCGCCTGCTGCTCCGTACGACGGTGCCGGCGCACCGGCCGCCCATCCGGATCCGGCGCCGGCGCCGGCACCGCGCGCCGCGCCGGCTGTTCCTCGTCCACGCCATCACCTCACGGGGCCCGCCGGCGGGAACCGCTGTCCTCTGACAGCTGGTTCCCCGAGCCGCGTCCGCGACCTCTCTCGCACCGCACGCCGCGCCTCGGGCCTCGGTCGTGCCCTCCGGCAGGCCGCACCCCTCACCGGCCCCGACGTTCGTGGCGCCGGACTCCCTTTGCCCGTAAGGACCTTGTGGCGATGACTGCTGCCCTGACGACCCCTTCCCGTACCGCCGGCGACCGGCCGGCCCGGCGCACCCCCGACTCGGACGCGGCGGTGACCCGGCTGGCGCTGGACGCCCGCGACGGCGATCCCGTGAAGACCGACCGGTTCGTGCGCGCGCTCCACCGCGACGTCTGGCGCTACGTCGCCTACCTCAGCGCCGACACCCAGGCGGCCGACGACCTCACCCAGGACGTCTTCCTCCGCGCGCTGGCGAGCCTGCACCGGTTCGAGGGCCGTTCCTCCGCGCGCACCTGGCTGCTGTCCATAGCCCGCCGCACGGTCGTGGACAGCCTGCGCCACGCGGCCGCCCGACCCAGACTCTCGGACCGCTGCGACTGGCAGACGGCCGCCGAGCAGACCCAGCCGTACGACGTGCCGGGCTTCGAGGACGGCATCGCCCTGGCGGAACTGCTCGCTCTGATCCCGTCCGAGCGCCGGGAGGCCCTGGTCCTGACCCAGTTGCTGGGTCTGTCCTACGCCGAGGCGGCCACGGCCGCCGGCTGCCCGATCGGTACGGTCCGCTCCCGTGTCGCCCGTGCCCGTACTTCTCTGATCGCCCTCCTGACGGACACCCGCACGGCCGAGCCGGCACCGGAGCCCCCGGCGCCGCGGCAGGACCGGACCGGAGAGCGGATGCTCACGGCGGCAGCGGCGCTCGCCTGATCCTGCGGCCGGACCGGCGGGAGGGCTGCGGGCGGCGTGTGCGCCCCGGCTCTCCCGCGTCGGACCTCCGTATCGCCGCCGTCGCCGGGCGGCACGGGGACGGACGGCTTCCGTACCGGCTCCGCGCGTACGGGGCCCGGCACCGGCGATGCCCCTTACGCGCGGTGGTACGGCGAGCGGCCGCAGGGCAGTGCGGCGGCACGGCACCGGCTCCGCCCGGCCGAGCTGCCCGGAGTGGGCCCGACCGTGCGAGCGGCGGTCTGGCCTTCGACCGCCTCGTGGCGGCCTCTGACGCCCGGTGCGGGCCCGTACCGGGCCGGCGGCACGCGGGCAGGGCCGTACGGCACTTGGGCATGACGGGGTACGGCGGCACCGCTCGGCCGAACGTCCGGGCGCGCCGCAAGATATCAGCCTTCCGCGAGGACGCCAGGATGTTTGTCCGATGGTGATGTCCTACGACCTCGTCGCCGTGCCCGGCACTAGCGTCCCGTCACACCCCGGGAATGCGGGTGCGCTCCGCACACTTCGTGCGGCCCCTCCTGCCCCGCCACCCCCTCCCGGCCCTTGGAGCGAGGAGGCACAGTGCCGTCATTGCGGCGGAGATCCATCAGCAGTTTGTCGGTGGCCACGCGATACACGATCGGAAGCGGCCTGGTCATCACCGCCCTTGCCCTCACCTTGATCGCGCTTCTGATCCCCGTGGACAGTTTCGGCAGTCGGCCCGCCGCCGCCGTGGCGGGGCCGGCTGCGGGCGACGACGACGGCGGCGGAACGTTGAGCACGGCCTACGGGCCGCTGACCGCCGCGGACCGGGACTTCGTCCGCAAGGTCCGGCTCGCCGGACTCTGGGAGCTGCCCGCGGGCCGCCAGGCCCAGCAACGCGGGTCGAAGCCCGCGATCAAGACGGCCGGCCAGCACCTGATCGACGGTCACACCGAGCTGGACCGACAGGTCATCCAGGTCGGCCAGGCCCTCGGTGTCGATCTGCCCAACCAGCCCTCCGCACAGCAGCAGGACTGGCTGGGCCAGATGAACCGCGCACGCGGAGAGGAATACGAGCGGCTGTTCGTGCAGCTGCTGCGCGCGGCGCACGGAAAGGTGTTCGCCCTGCTGGCCGGAATTCGGGCACAGACCAAGAACTCGATGGTCCGGGCCCTCGCCACGTCCGCCAACACCACGGTCCTGGACCACATCACGGTCCTCGAAGACACCGGCCTCGTCGACTTCGACGCGCTTTCCAACAATGCCCAACCGACGAAGTGAAGTGATCGCATGAGTAAAAAGGGCCACAAACGCTCACGGGTGTCGAACAAGGTCCTAGGCGTGGTCTCCGCGCTCGTCCTGGGCGGCGGCGGGGTCGCCGTCATCGCCGGGAACGCGTCCGCCGGTCAGAACGACCGGGCGATACAGACGATCGACTGCCCCGACGTGGGAGAGAAACTCACCGCGGTCCCCGAACAGGCCAAACCCGAGGTCGACGCGAACCTCGCCAAACTGGACGACCAGGTGGCCGACGCGTACAAGAAGCTCGCGGCCGGCCAGGCGAAGGGCAAGGCCCTCCTCGGCGACCTGAAGCAGAAGCGCGACCAGACCATCAAGGGCATGAGCGACGCGATGGGCCGGGCGGGCCAGGCTCCCGCGGACATCAAGTCGTTGAGCACGTGCACGATGAAGGACGCACCCGCCGCGGAGGCGGCCGACGCCAAGGTGGACGCCGCGAGCAAGGGCGAGCAGGGTGCGGCCGCCCAGGCAGCCGCACAGAAGGGCGGTCCGTCGAAGAACGACTTCGTCAACATCACCAAGGTCAAGCCGAACGTCCGCAATCCCCAGCAGGCGGGGAACGCCTCGCGGGGCTCCTTCACCTCGCAGTGCGGCCGCAACGAGAACGGCCACTTCAACCCCGACAACGTGATCGTCGCCCCCGGCGTCTCCAACGGCGCCCACCACATGCACGACTACGTCGGCAACCTGACCGCCGACGCCTTCTCCACGAACGGCAGCCTCGCCGCGTCCGGCACCACCTGCACCAACGGGGACCAGTCCACGTACTACTGGCCCGTGCTGCGGTTGCGCGACGGCAAGGTGGAGAAGGACGCGAAGGCCCCCGGCGGCGGCCAGGACGGCAACGTCGGCACCATCCTCAAGCCGAAGCAGGTGTCGCTCACCTTCAAGGGCAGCCCCGCCGGCAAGGTCACGGCGATGCCCCGCTTCATGCGTGTCATCACCGGTGACGCCAAGGCCTTCACCAACGGCAACGCCAACGCCAACGCCTCGTGGAGCTGCACGGGATTCGAGAACCGTCAGCTGAAGGACAAGTACCCGGTCTGCCCGAAGGGCAGTGACGTGGTGCGCACCTTCAACTTCCAGAGCTGCTTTGACGGCAAGAACGTCGACAGCGCCAACCACCGCACGCACGTGGCCTTCGCGGACAAGAACGGCCGCTGCCCGAACGGCTTCAAGGCCATGCCGCAGCTGGTGATGCGCCTCACCTACGGGGTGGCACCGGGTGCCCGGTTCGCCGTGGACAGCTTCCCCGAGCAGCTCCACAAGCCGGTGACCGACCACGGCGACTTCATCAACGTGATGTCGAACGGCCTGATGAACAAGGCCGTGAACTGCATCAACAACGGACAGAACTGCCGCTGACCCCCGCAGCGGGGGCTCTCCCTCCGCTCCCGGGCCGGACGCCCCTCACCCCCCCCACCCCGGCGTCCGGCCCGGGAAGGTGTGGGCCCGAAGCCGACTTCGGGCCCACACCGTACGTATGTGTACGCCGCCGCCGAGTCCCGGCGGCGTACGCATGACCCGAGACCGGCCGGACGGCGTGCCCCACGGCACGCCGCCGGCCGCACGGCGTCTCCCCCGGCCCGTCCCCCGACGTAGCCCACGGCACACCGCACGGCACGGCGCCCGTACCCGGGACGCACCGCACGACGCAGGGCCCGTACCCGGGACGCACCGCACGACGCAGCGCCCGTACCCACGGCCCACGGCACGGCGCCCGTACCCACGGCGGCCCACCGCACCACACGGCCCCGTCCCCACGGCGTACCGCACGACGCAGCGCCCGGCCTCGCGGCGCGGACAGGACACGACGCTCCCGTGACAGACGCATCCACACGAAGCAGCCCGGCCCGGCCCCGTGATACGGGGCCGGGCCGGGCTGTTCGAGGCTCAGAGGCCGTTGACGCGAGCCATGCGTCCGACGACGACGGGGGTGAAGTCGGCCTGGATCACGCGGGCGGCCCTGCGGCCCACCCGGGAGTGCTGGCGCCGGACCTGGGCCATCAGCCGGCGGCTGCGCAGAGCCATCTCCAGCTCGAAGCGGGTACGGGGGTCCCGCAGGCCGGTTCCGAAGAGCTTCTCCAGCTGACGCATGCGGTAGCGAACGGTCTGCGGGTGCACGCTGAGCGCCTTGGCGGCCTCGGGGGCGCCGCCGCCCTCCAGCCAGGCGAGCAGTGTCACCTCCAGCCGCTCGCTCTGGCGGGGGGTCAGGTCGGCCAGCGGACGCAGCCACCGGGCGGCCAGCGCGTGGGCCAGGGGCTCGTCCTGAAGGAGCAGCAGGGTCGAGAGGTGGTCGTCCACGAAGACGGGCCTGGTCTCCACACCGGGACGAGCCGGCGTCAGCGCGGCCAGGCGCAGGGCCCAGCGCAGCGAGGAGGCCGTGTCGCGGAGCGGTACGGCGTGGCCCACGGCCGCGAACCGGCCGCGCAGCAGGTGTTCCAGCGGGGCGCGGTTGTCCGGTTCGGGACTGGCGACGAGCAGGCAGGGACGGCCCGCGAACATGCCGACGAGGCAGTGGTCCAGTACGGCGGCGAGTTGCTGGGTCTCACCCGGCGTGGCGGGCACGATGGCCCGGACGGCGAGCGGGAGGGGCCAGCCGGCCGCCTCCGCGAGCTCGCTGAGGGACATCTCGGATGCGTCCCTGTCGTCGGTGAGGGTCTTGAAGAGGTCGTGCCGCGCGCGATCGATCTCGCGGACGGCCTCGTGCCGGGCCTCGTGCCGGGCCTCGCCCAGACCTTCGTTGCGGACCTCGCGGAGGCGGCCCCCGCGGAGGCCTTGGTTGCGGGCCGCGTCGCGAAGGCCTTCGTGCCGGCCCTCGTGCGTGACCTCGCACTCGCCCCTGGCCGCGAGTCCGACCTCGATCCCGTGCTCGACCTTGCTGTCGAACTGGCTCTCGGTCTTGACCTGGTTTTCGATCTTGTCCTCGCTCTCGGCCGGTTCATCGTGCTCCGGTGCTTGTTCCCGGGGCTGTTCCTGGTAGCCGAGGACGGTGAGGAGAGCCTCTTCCACCCGCTGCCGGAACAACTCGTCATCAATGGCATCGTTGTCATCGATAAGTGCGGAAAATTCCGGAATTCCATGCAGAAGCTCCTCCACTATCTCGGCGGCCAGCGAAGGCAGTTCCTTACGCAGGACGCGCGTCCACTCGCCACGCGGGCGGGACCAGATGCGGTTCAGAAGTTCACACATCGTTTTCCTCGTTCGTGCCGGGGTGAGGCTTGTCAGGGGGAAGAGCGACAAGCCCGCCGAGGTTGCCCCTCACGCCAACATCCGTGTCTGGCGCGGGTTTTGCGGCCCTCGTACTCCCTCCTGGAGAGGTCCGACCACTTACGGTCCCGTTGTTTTGCCGTGTCTTTACCGTCGGGGACGCGTAGATGACGGTCAGTGCGGTGGCCTGTCGCAACCCCCGCTGGAGGGGAATCTTCCGGTGTTGTTCGATGCGTCGGAGACGCGGTGCGAGAAATTATCACGTTTCGATAAATCCTGTGGAGCTGCTGTGCAGCTCCACGATGCTGCTGCACTCCGGCCCCAAGTTCCCTCGGCCGGCGCGGAGTTTCACAGCGCTGCCGGGTACGACGACAACGACCCCCGGGTACCGAGCGCCAGGTGGAGTGCTCGTATGCCCAGGCGCACAGGAGACCTGGATGCCCCTGCCCCAGCCTCAAATGCCCAGCTCACACAGGGCCCGCCGCAAGAACCGCCATGCCTCGGCAGCGGCTGCGGCGACCGGAAGGAGGGCCGTCCGACGGCCTTCCCTCCTCCCCAAGGACGGCAGGCTGAGCCGCGGCGTGCTCTGTGCCGTCGGCGCGGCCATCGTGCTCGTCGCCGTGGCTGCCCGCGCGGGCGCCTTCACCCAACTATGGGCCTTCCTCGATTTCGGAGCGGGCGTGCTCTCGCTCGTCTCGCTCACCGCCACCGTCCTATGGGGACTGGCCGCGACGGACCGGGTCGTCCTCGGTTCGGGACACCGGCTGCTCGCCCAGGGCGCGCACCGCGGCCTCGCCGTGTCAGGGCTCCTCTTCCTCGCCCTGCACATCTGGATCAAGGTCGCGGGACAGCGGACGACCGCGGCTTCCGCGGCCGTGCCGTTCACGGATGCCACCCGGCCCGTCCTGGTCGGGCTCGGCAGTCTGGCCGGATACCTCTTCATTGCGGTGGCCATCTCCGGCGCGGTGCGCAGCGTGTTCAACACCAGGAGCGGCTCGGCGTGGTGGCGGGTCCTGCACTTCGCCGCCTATCCGGCCTGGGGCGCTTCACTGGTGCACGGCCTGAAGTCGGGCCGCGCGGCCGCCCCCTGGGTCACGTCCGCGTACGCGCTGGCCCTGCTCGGCATCGTGGGTGTGCTCGCGTTCCGGGTCAGGAGCCGGATGCAGGAAGCGGCCGTCTTCGTGCCGCCCGTCCCGCAGCCCGTGGCGCCGGCACCCGTCAAGGGCGGCGTGCCCCGACAGAGGCGCGGCTCACGCCCTGCAGCGGCAGCCGTGACCGCGAACCAGGCCCAACCGCCCCAACCGGACCGACCGGCCTTGAGCAACCGTCCGCCCTTGAGCAACGAACCTCCGCGCACCGCCGTCTACGCGCCGAGCCGCGCCCGCGCAACCGCTGACGCCGAGACGCTCATCAGCCGGGACCAGTGGCTGTGAGCGGTGAGCCGCGCCCCAGCCTCGGCTGCGTGGGCGCTCCCCGGCTGCTGGCCGGGCTCGACCAGGCCGCGCGGCTCGACCGCGTGGCCCATCTGACGACACACGGCCAAATGCCCCGCTACCGGCCGGAGGAGCTCGTCGACCTCGCCGAGAACATCGACCTCCGCGGTCGCGGCGGCGCGGGCTTCCCATTCGCCAAGAAACTGCGCTCCGTGATGCGGTCGGCCCGCGCCGGGGACGGACAGACCGCCGTCGTCGTCAACGGCAGCGAGGGCGAGCCGAGTTGCCTCAAGGACACCGCGCTGCTGCTGCACACCCCCCATCTGGTGCTCGACGGGGCCCTGCTGGCCGCCGCCGCGCTGAACTCCGAGGACGTCGTGGTGGGCGTCACCCGGAGGGACGTGGAGCAGTCACTGCGGGAGGCCGTCGCGGAACGCGGCCCGGCAGGACGCCGGGTGCAGGTCACGCTGCTCCCCGAGCGCTTCGTGACCGGCGAGAGCACGGCGCACGTGAACGGCCTCAACGGCGGGCCGACGCTGCCGTCCGGCCAGAAGGTGCGCACCAGCGACCGGGGCCTGAACGGCGTGCCCACCCTGTTCTCCAACACCGAGACGTTCGCCCAGCTGGCCGTCGCCGCCCGGCTCGGCGCGCTGGACTTCCGTGCGACCGGCCTGCCCAGCGAGCCGGGCACCATCATGCTGACGGTCGCGGGCAACACGGTCGTCGAGACGCCGAGCGGAGCCGCGCTCTCCTACATCCTGGAACTGTGCGGCACCGATCCGGGCCAGGGCGTCCTGGTCGGCGGGTTCCACGGCAAATGGCTCACTCCGGCGAACGCACGTGCGGCCGAGATATCGCGCGAGTCCCTCGACCGGCTCGGCGCACGGCTGGGGGCGGGGGCGGTGATGCCGCTGCCCATGGACACCTGCCCGGCCGGCGAAGTGGCACGCGTGACCCGTTGGTTGGCCAAGGAGTCGGCCGGCCAGTGCGGCCCGTGCGTACGCGGGCTGCCCGCCATCGCCGACGTACTGGACGAGGCCATCCGGGGCGGGGGCAAACCCGCCCTGGAGATGCTGGAGCTCCGGATGAAGGCGGTGCTCAAACGCGGCGCGTGCAGCCATCCGGACGGCACCTCGAACTTCGTCGCCTCGGCGCTCAGGACCTTCCCGGACGAGTTCCGCGACCATGCGCTCGGCAGCGGCTGCGGCAGACGGGTGCTGGGCGCCCTTCCGCTGTACGAGGACGACGACGAGAACCCGGAGCGGCTCCTGGTCGACTGGACCCTCTGCAGGGGCCACGGGCTGTGCGTGGACGTCCTGCCCGACGTGGTCCGCCTGGACCTGGACGGCTTCCCCGCGGAGGCGTCCATGGCCGTACCCCGCGCACAGCGTCAGAAGGCGCTGCGCGCCGTGCGCCGCTGCCCGGCCCTGGCGCTGCGCATCCAGGACTGAACCAATACCCCGGGTTCAATGTTGGCGCGATCTGACAAATTCCCGGGGATATTCGCTTCCGCCGCTCCCGGCCCCGTATCAATTACCGGGGGCAAGGAAACGCGGAACCGAATCTGAAGGAGAGATCGTGAAGATTAAGCGTCGTGAGATATTCGCCGGGTCAGCGGTCGCAGTACTGATGATGACAACAGCCGCATGCGGAAGCTCCGACAATTACGGGGGAAAGGCACCCGCGGTCCAGCCGGTGGGCGACAGCAAACAGGTCGGATCCGGCTACGGAGACCCCTACGGAAGCGGTGCCGGAAGCGGTTCGGGAGCCGCCCCGGCGGGCGCCGCGGGCAAGTCGGCCGGCCAGCTGAAGGTGACCGAGGTCCAGGGCCTGGGACCCGGGGTCACCGACAGCGAGGGCTTCACGCTCTACCGGTTCGACAAGGACACCCCGAAGCCGCCCAAGTCCAACTGCGAAGGGGACTGCGCCGCGGTCTGGCCCGCGGTGGCGGCCGACGACGCCTCGGTCAGCGAGGGGATCGACGAGGCCCTCCTCGGCTCCGTCGACCGGGCCGACGGCACCAAGCAGCTCACGCTGGCCGGTTGGCCCGTCTACCGCTACGCCAAGGACGCCAAGGCCGGCGACGCGCTCGGCGAGGGAGTCGGCGGCACCTGGCACGTACTGGGCCCGGGCGGAAAGCCGGCCGGAGCGAGCAAGGGAGCCGGGGCCGGAGCGGAGAAGGAGAAGGAGGAGAAGGCGGACACCGCGGCGAAGGGCGGCGAGCTCACCGCCGTACAGAACCCCCAGCTGGGGACCCTCGTCGAGGACGGGGAGGGCAAGACGCTCTACCGGTTCGACAAGGACAGCGCCTGGCCGATGAAGATCGGCTGCGTGGACGCCTGCACCGACACCTGGAAGCCTGCCAAGCCGGTCGACAAGGAAAAGGTAAACGGAATCGCTCCCGAACTGATTGGAAAGGTGAAGCGCCCCGACGGCAGCGAGCAATTGACGATCGACTGCTGGCCCGTTTACACCTTCACCGGTGACAAGGAACCCGGGGACACCACCGGGCACAACAACAAGGGCCTCTGGTTCGCCATCACCGACAAGGGCAAGAAGGCGAAGGTCGTCGGCTAGCCCCTGTCCGCGGCCCGCGGATCCGCCCCTGAAACGCGTGGTGCCCGGGTACCTCCCCGCCCGGGCGCCACGGCTCCTCCCCGATCAGCCAGAGAGGTCACCATGGCGTCCACCGACCGCCGCACCCGCCGGATCCGGCGGATCCGCCCGTCGCTTCCGGCCGTCGCGGCCGTGTGTGCCGCCGCGCTGCTGTGCGGGGGCTGCTCCTCGAAGGCGGCGGCACAGCACACCTCGGCCGCGGCCCCGGCGACCGCGGCGGCGGCGCCCGGGACCACCCTCGAACAGATCGCCACGGCTATCGGCTGTACCGCCGAAGTGAACGTGGAGGTCGAGGAGTTGCGCCAGGGCGGGTGTCAGGCCGGGCAAGTCGTCTACCGCATGGTCACCTTCACCGCCGAGCAGGGACTGCGCTCCTGGCTGACCGAGGCCCGGATGTACGGCGGCCTCTATCTGGTGGGCGACCGCTGGGTCGTCACCGCGCCCACGGAGGCAGCCCTGACCACACTGCGCGGGCGTCTCGGCGGCTCCCTGGAGACCGGCGACACGCACGGCGACGCACACGGTGGAACGCCCGGCGCGACTCCTGACGAGACCCCCGGTGCGGCACAGGGCGGCGAACACGAGGGCGGGCACGAGGCCGGGCACGACGGCGGGCAGGGTGGCGGCCACTGAGGCGAGGCCACTCCTGCACACGCCGCAGTCGGCCCCCGGAGCACGACCGGGGGCCGACTGCGGCGTGTCGGCCACGTGTCCTGTTGTCGGCTCGTCCGCGAGGAGCACAGGCACGGACCTTCCGGATGATTCGCCCCGGCGCCGGGTGCAACAAGGTGGACGCGTAAGCGACTTCACCGAAAGGAACGGCTCAGTGCGCCTGAAACGCTTCGCACCGCTGCTCGCCGCCGCCGGTCTCATCGCGACCACCGTGCCCCTGCTGTCCGCGACCCAGGCGTCCGCCGCCCCGGCCGCGGACCACCTCCGGCAGAAACCCGCCTGGCACCGCTGCAGCCCCGAGCAGCCGGCCTCGTACGAGTGCGCGACGCTCAAGGTCCCGCTCGACTACCGGCGTCCCGACGGGCGCACCATCGACCTCGCCATATCCCGGGTCAAGAGCACGAACCCGGCCAAGCGGCACGGCGCCATGCTGCTGAACCCCGGGGGCCCGGGCGGTCCCGGCCTCGACCTGCCGCTGCTGGTGGGCGAGGCGATGCCGAAGGACGTACGGGAGAGCTACGACCTCATCGGTTTCGACCCGCGCGGGGTGGGCGCCAGCAGCCCGATCACCTGCGGACTGACCGACGCCGAGCAGAACTTCGACCGCGCCTACCGTCCGGAGAGCTACGGCTCCGACGTGGCCTGGGCGCGTACCGTCGCCGACAAGTGCCGCGAGAAGGCCGGTTCGGTGCTTCCCCACATCACCACCCGCAACACGGCCCGGGACATGGACACGATCCGCGCGGTCCTCGGCGAGCGCAAACTCTCCTACCTGGGCTACTCCTACGGGACCTACCTCGGCGCGGTCTACTCGCAGATGTTCCCGGACCGCACGGACCGGTTCGTGCTCGACAGCGGCGTGGACCCGCAGCGGATCTGGCGCGGCATGATCCAGGTCTGGGCCACCGAGGCCGAACCCGCCTTCGCGCGGTGGACGCAGTGGGCGGCGCAGCGGTCGGCGGAGTACGAGCTGGGCGACACCCCGAAGGCCGTGTCCGACACCTTCTGGGCGCTGGTGGCACGCGCCGACAAGGAACCCATCGACTTCGAGGGCATGAAGGTCGACGGGGACATGATCCGCTCCGCGCGCGGGGTGTTCTTCTACCCCGCGCAGGCCACCCCGCTGGTCGCGGCCCTGAAGGCCGCGGCCGAGGGCGGGCCGCTGCCCGCAGGCGTGACGGTGACGCAGCTGAAGCGGCAGCTGACGGGCGGCGCGGCGGCCGAGCCCGCCTCGGACAACGGCACGGCCGTGTTCTGGGCGGTGGCGTGCGGGGACACCGGCAGCTGGCCCCGCTACACCGAGCAGTACGAGCGCGACGCGGTGAAGGACAAGGCCAGGTACCCGCTGTACGGGGACTTCGCGTCCAACATCAAGCCGTGCGCCTTCTGGGACCGGCCGGTCGAGGCGGCCACGCCCATGCACAAGAGGGCGAACGTGCTGACGGTGCAGAACGAGTGGGACTCCCAGACCCCGCTGGTGAGCGGCCAGGGCCTGCACAAGGCCCTCAAGGGCTCGCGGATGGTGCTGGCGGCGGGCGGTGAGGGCCACGGCGTGTACCTCTTCGACCCCACCTCCTGCGCCAACGCCCCGGTGAGCGCGTACCTCGTCACCGGCAAGCTGCCCGCCCAGGACGTGACCTGCCAGAACCCGCCGGCCTCTGCCGAGCGGCGCGAATCGGCGGCGCCCGAGAAGAGGCTGCCGCTGCCGTCCGCCCCCGGTCGGTTCTGACACCGGCCGGGCCCGCGCTCCAGGGCACGGCCCCGCGTGGCACCACGCGTTGACCTGCGGAACCCGCACCAGGCCCGACGGGCCCGGTCGGGTTCCGCAGCCGTGCTTGCGGGAGGGGACGAGCCGGCAAGGTCGGGGCGCTCAGGCAGGGAGGGCTGCCTCGGCGGCGGCCTTGATGCGGCGGCCGAAGTCGGGGGCGTCCTTGCGGGCCGCGCCGACCGCGAGGCCGACGAGCAGTTTGCCGAGGCCGTGGCCTTCCAGGGTGTTGAAGATGCGGACCCGGGTGCGGCCGCCGGGGAGGGGTTCGAGGTCGTAGCCGCCCTCTGCCGTGACGAGGTTGCGGCTCTGCTCCGTCCAGCGGATCAGGTGAGGGGGCTCCAGGCCGACGATGCGGAACTCGCGGCCGGTCTTCATCCCGGCGTCCTTGACCGTGCTCCGGAAGACCGTGCCGAGGGCCGTGGGGCCGTCCGGGGTCTTGGCGATCTCCTGGACGCGCGGGCTGAACTCGGGGTCGTGCCGCCCGTCGGCGAGGTAGGCGAACACCGCCTCCACCGGTCGGTCGATCTCGACGCTCGCCTCGAACTGTCCGGACATGTGGGCTCCTCGGTGCGGCTGCCTGTGATCCACCATCCCAGACCTCCGTCCTACGCGCGCGCCGGCGGCCCGGCGGCGGGCTCCTGCTCCCGGGCGGATGGCCCGGCCGCCGCGCCACCCGCGCGGCTGCCGCGCAGCGGGGTCAGCAGCCCGCCGCCGAGGACCAGCAGGCACAGCGCCCCGCCCGCCAGGCTGACCGCCGGGACTCCGTGGCGGGCAGCCAGCAGTGTGAGCACGGCCGCGCCCACCGGGCCCGAGGCGTTGTGCACGGTCCAGAAGGCGGAGGTGACCCGGCCGAGCAGGTGGTCCGGTGTCACCTCCTGGCGCAGGGTCATGGTGCAGATCCCGCCCAGGGTGATGCCGAACATGAAGACGGCCGCCAGTGCGGCGATCACCGGCACGCTGCGGCTGACGCCCGTCACCGTCACCCCGACCGCGATCATCCCGATCGAGGCGAGCCAGCACGTGCCGAAGCCGAGGACCCGGCGCAGCCGCCCCGCGCTCAGGGCCCCGGCGACGGATCCGGCCCCGCTGACGGCGATCACGTAGCCGAGGGTGGCCGCGTCCCGGCCGAGGTCGTGCTGGACCCGGTAGATCAGCAGGTCGGTGGCGCCCATGGTGACGAAGGTCAGCAGGGTGAGCTGGATGGTGAGCGGGCGCAGCAGCGGGTGGCCCCACAGGAAGCGGAAGCCGACCACGAACATCTCGCGGAGCACCCCGGACCCGGCGTCGGCGCCGGCGCTGTCCGCGGTCTCGTTCCCCGCCCCGTCGGCCGCGGTGTCCGCCGCCGCTGCCGCTGCCGCCGGGCGCGCCGTGAACCTCACCCACCCCAGGCTCGCGGCGGAGACGAGGAAGGTCGCGCCGTCCAGGGCCAGGGCCCAGTCCGCGCCGACCCCGGCCGTCAGGAAACCGGCCACCACCGGCCCGAGCAGGCTCCCGAGGGCGAAGGTGCCCATCAGCCGCCCGTTGGCGGCGGTGAGGTCCTGCGTGCGCACGAGGTTGGGGACGGCCGTCACGTACGCGACGTCGAACAGCGTCTTCAGTACGGCGGCGAGCGCGGTCAACAGGTAGAGCAGCCAGATCTGCGGCCCGGCGGCCCACCAGACCAGCGGGACCGCCCCGAGCAGCACCGCCCGCGCCAGATCGCAGACGATCATGAGCCGGCGGCGGTCCACCCGGTCCACCACGTAGCCGGCGAAGATCCCCGTGCCGATGGCGGTGGCACCGGATACGACCGTGACCAGGCCCATCTGGACGATGGATCCGGTGGCGTCGAGGACGAGCAGCGGAAGCGCGAGCATCGAGACGGACCCGCCGAGCACGGACAGGGCCTGGCCGAGCCAGAAGACGGTGAAGTCCTTGTTCCGCCGCAGCGGCGGCCTCGGTCCGTAGGTTCCGGATTCCCCCGGATGGGCCGCTGCGATGATCCCGCTCCCCCGTGCCGCGCGTCCGCCGTCTTGGTCGGTCGACGGGTGCGAGCGTAGGCGAGCCGCTCCCGCGCCCGCCAACGCGTTTTCGCCCGCCCGCTGCCCCGCCGCTCGGGTACGGGGCTGTCGGCTACCGGGTCTCCGTCGATACGGGCTTGAGGAAGAAGAGGCAGGATTTCGCGTCGAACTCGCCCACCTCGGCGACGAAGCGGAATCTGTCGCCCGCGCGGACGCCGGCGGGAACGTCCTGGCCGGTCAGCTTCAGCTGCTGGGTGTTGACGTCCTGGTATGTGAAGGCCGGACCGGTGCCCGTCTTCGGTCCCTCGTCGCCCGGGCCCAGGAGGAAGTCGTAGCGGGTGGCGGCGTCACCGTGGTGCGCCATGTGCACGATCGAGCCGTCGAACGCGACCGTCCTGCCCTTGTGCTTGGCCGCGAACGCCCGGTTCACGTCGTCGCAGGAGTCGGCCGTCTTCAGCAGCGCCGCGAACTCCGGGTCGTTCTGCGGCGTGATCACCTCGGCGGTGGCCGCCGCGGCCGCGTCCGGGGCGGGGATGGCGGAGGGCTGCCCGCTCACGGAGGGCTGCCCGCTCGCGGCGGCCGCCGCCGGCTTGTCCGACGTGTCCTTCTTCCCGCCTCCGTCTTCAAGTGCCACACCCAGGCCGATGACGCCGGCCAGGAGCACGAGGACCCCTGCCGCGACACCGATGGGGAGCCGCGGCAGGGGCTTCTTCGGCCGACGGAAATCGAGGGCGGTGCGCAGCATGCCCTGGGTCTGTCCGACGGGCTCCCAGCCGTCCTTCCGCATCTTCGAGATCACCGGGCCTTCGACGCCCCGAACGGCCTGCATGGTCTTGTACTCGTACGTGATCTCGTCGGCCATGCGCCCCTGCGCCCCCCTGGATGAACTGTTCACACCAACTGGCACGCGAGCATAGGGGACCGCGCGGGAAGGCGGCCGACCGGTCGTCAGCCGAGCAGGGCGTACACGGTGGAGGCCGTGGCCGCCGGGTCCTCGGCGCCCTCCGGGGTCAGGGTGATGTCGGCGAAGGCCATCCGCTTGCCGAGCTTGGTCACCCGCACGTGGATCAGCACGTCGGCCCCGACCACCGGCCGCTGGAAGCTGGTGGACTGCTGGACGGTGGTCATCGGCCCGTAGGCGCCGCGGGCGGCGGAGATCGCGATGACGGTGGCCGTGTCGGCGGCCGCCATCATGGCCTGCCCCGAGAGACCGCCGCCGTCGCGGGCGAGCTCCTCGGACCAGGGCAGGCGCAGCACGGCGTGCCGCTCGCCGGTCTCCTGGACGGTCAGTCCGAGGGCGAGCACCCAGGGGGCGAAGTTGTCGGTAAGGATCTTGTCTGCGTCTGCCGGTGAGATCGTCACCGGGAGATTGTGGCGGCCCGGCAAGGCCGCCACAATCCCCTTCCGGTCACAGGCCGGCGGCGAGTTCCGTGCCCTGCCGGATGGCCCGCTTGGCGTCGAGCTCGGCGGCCACGTCGGCGCCGCCGATCAGGTGGGCCTCGACACCGGCCGCGCGCAGGGCCTCGTACAGGTCGCGGCGCGGTTCCTGGCCCGTGCACAGGACCACCGTGTCGGCGGGCACGAGGTGCTGTTCGCCGCCGACGGTGATGTGCAGGCCCTGGTCGTCGATGCGGTCGTACGTGGCCCCCGCGACGGAGACGACGCCCCGGTGCTTGAGCTCCGCGCGGTGGATCCAGCCGGTGGTGGTGCCGAGGTCCTTGCCGACCTTGGTGGTCTTGCGCTGCAGGAGGTGGACCTGGCGCGGCGTCGCGGGGCGCTCGGGGGCGGTGAGCCCGCCGGGGCCGGCGTACGTGGTGTCCACGCCCCAGTGGCGGAAGTAGACGTCGGGGTCCTGGGAGGCGCCCTCGCCGCTGTCGGTGAGGAACTCGGCGACGTCGAAGCCGATGCCGCCGGCGCCGACGACGGCGACGCGCTCGCCGACGGGGGCTCCGTCGCGCAGCACGTCGAGGTAGCTGACGACGTTGGCGTGGTCCACGCCTTCGATGTCGGGGGTGCGGGGGGTGACGCCGGTGGCGACGACGACCTCGTCGTAGCCCTGGAGGGTCTCCACGTCGGCGCGGGTGTTCAGGCGGACGTCGACGCCGGACTCCACGAGCTGGGTGCCGAAGTAGCGGATGGTCTCCTCGAACTCCTCCTTGCCGGGGATGCGGCGGGCGACGTCGAGCTGGCCGCCGATGTGGCCGGAGGCCTCGAAGAGGGTGACGGCGTGGCCTCGGCCGGCGGCGGAGACCGAGCAGGCGAGACCGGCGGGACCGGCGCCGACGACCGCGACGCGCTTCCTGGTCCGGGTCGGGGACAGCACGAGCTCGGTCTCGTGGCAGGCGCGCGGGTTGACGAGGCAGCTGGTGATCTTGCCGCTGAAGGTGTGGTCGAGGCAGGCCTGGTTGCAGCCGATGCACGTGTTGATGGTCTCGGAGCGGCCGGCCGCGGCCTTGGCGACGAAGTCGGCGTCGGCGAGGAAGGGGCGGGCCAGGGAGACCAGGTCGGCGCGGCCGTCGGCGAGCAGCTCCTCGGCGATCTCCGGGGTGTTGATGCGGTTGCTGGTGACGAGGGGGACGCTCACCGCGCCCATCAGCCGCTTGGTGACCCAGGTGTAGGCGCCGCGCGGGACGGACGTCGCGATGGTGGGGATGCGGGCCTCGTGCCAGCCGATGCCGGTGTTGATGATGGTGGCGCCGGCCGCCTCGATCTCCTTGGCGAGGTGGACGACCTCGTCGAGGGTGGAGCCGCCGGGGATGAGGTCGAGCATGGAGAGGCGGTAGATCAGGATGAAGTCCTCGCCGACGGCCTCGCGGGTGCGCCGGACGATCTCCAGCGGGAACCGCACGCGGTTCTCGTAGGCGCCGCCCCAGCGGTCGGTGCGCTTGTTCGTCGCGGCGGCGATGAACTCGTTGACCAGGTAGCCCTCGGAGCCCATGATCTCGACGCCGTCGTAGCCGGCGAGCCTGGCGAGGCGGGCGGCGCGGACGAAGTCCTCCACCGTCTGCTCGACCTCGGCGTCGGTGAGCTCGTTCGGGACGAAGGGGCTGATGGGGGCCTGGAGGGCGCTGGGGGCGACCAGGTCCTTGTGGTAGGCGTAGCGGCCGAAGTGGAGGATCTGCATCGCGATCTTCCCGCCCTCGGCGTGCACGGCCTCGGTGATCACCCGGTGCTCGGCGGCCTCGTCCTCGGTGGTGAGGCGGGAGCCCCCCTCGAAGGGGCGGCCGGCGTCGTTCGGGGAGATGCCGCCGGTGACGATCAGGCCGGCGCCGCCGCGGGCGCGCTCGGCGTAGAAGGCGGCGAGCCGCTCGAAGCCGCCCTGGTGCTCTTCGAGACCGGTGTGCATCGAGCCCATGATCACGCGGTTCGGCAGGGTGGTGAAGCCGAGGTCCAGGGGGCTCAGCAGGTGCGGGTACCGGCTCTGGGAACTCATGAGGGGCGCCTCCTCGCGCGGGGGTGATGAACCTGTTCTAGCGAGCGGAGGTCGGTTTTGCAACTAGGTGCATAACCAAAGCGGGCGACCGGGGACCCATCCGCCCCGGTAATCCCGGGGCCCGCCCGCGGGCGGCCCGGAACCCTGTGGCGCAGTTCACCCCGCCCCCGTACCGTCGGCCGGATGACCGACTTCCCCCACGACGAGCCCGACGACGGGCCCACCGGCGAGCCGGACCGCGAACTGGCCCGGCGCTGGCTCGCCGAGGACGGCCTCACCCAAACCGGCCCGGACACGTGGTACGACGCCGAACCGCCCGCGCAGGTCCTCACCACGCAGGACGTGTGCAACGGGCTCGGCTCGATGGCCTTCACCGACGAGAGGCTCGACGTCGCCGGCCGGCTGCGGGTGGCGCTCGGGCTCATGGACCTCCTCGGCTGGCACCCCCTGGTGACCGATCAGATCCACTCCGCGCACCTGGGACCGCTGGGCCCCCTCCCGCCCGACGTCCTGTGGGGCGGGTACCGCCGGCGGCTGGAGGCTCCCGCGGAGTGCGAGGCGATCACCTGCTCGCTCTGGTTCGACTGGTTCGAGTACTTCCCGACCGCGGCCGAGGCGTTCGCCGAAGTCCTGGGCAACGATCGTGAACGGCTGCTGCCGGGCGCCCCCGAACCGCTGCTGCGCCGGGCCCGGCGGGTGCTGGAGCACTCGGGCCCCGTGCCCTGGGACGCCAAGACCGGCACCTACCGCGCGGCCGCCCGGGTGCCCGCCCTGCACCACGCCGTGTTCCGCGCCGTCCTGCGCAGCCACCACGACACCTACGGGAGCGTGGACCCCGCCGAGGGCCTCGCCCTCCTCGACGGCCTGGACCTCCCGCCGGACACCGAGCGCCTCGCCGGGCTGCGCACCGCACTGGCACAGGGCCCCCGGCCCCGGGGCGCCGGGCCGGGGACCACTGCCGGCCGGGTCAGCGACGGTGCAGGCGGACCGTGACGATCTGGAACGGGCGCAGGGTGAGCGGAACCCGGCCCTCGGGGGTGGGGACGCCCACCGCCGCGCCCGCCAGGGGCCGTTCGAGGAGATCGCTCTCCACAGCCGCCGACAGCGGGAAGTCCGCCGTGAGGGTGGCCCGGACGCGGCCTCCGCGGGACTCGTAGAGGCGGACGATCACGTCACCGCTGCGGTCCTCGGCCAGCTTGACCGCCTCGACCACCACCGCGTCCTCGTCCACGGCCACCAGCGGGGCGACCGGGCCCGCACCGCCGACCACCCGCTCGGGCAGGTTCAGCGCGTGGCCCTCGCGGACCGCGTCCCCGATCCCGGCGCCGGGCGCGATCGAGAAGCGCAGGGTGTGGGAGCCCTGGTCGGTCTCGGGATCGGGGTAGCGCGGGGCGCGCAGCAGGGAGAGCCGGACGGTGGTGGTCTGGCCGCCGTCGGCGCGTACGTCCCGGGTCACGTCGTGGCCGTACGTGGAGTCGTTGAGCAGCGCCACCCCCCAGCCGGGCTCCTCCGCGTGGATCCAGCGGTGGGCGCAGATCTCGAACTTGGCCGCCTCCCACGAGGTGTTGGTGTGGGTGGCCCGGTACACGTGCCCGAACTGCGTCTCGGAGGCGGTCCGTTCTGCCTTCACGTCCAGCGGGAAGGCGGCCTTGAGGAACTTCTCCGTCTCGTGCCAGTCCACCTCCGTGACGATGTCGACGGTTGTGGCCCCGGCCCGCAGGGTGATCTGCTGGACCGCCTCCGAGCGGCCGAAGGAGCGGGTCACGCGGACGGTCGCCGACTGCGGGCCGCTCTCCGTCACCTCCAGCCGGTCCAGCTCCACGAGGTCGGTGACCCGGTTGCGGTAGAACTCGTCGATGTCCCAGGCGTCCCACATGTTGGGGAAGTCGGGGTGGATCTGGAGCAGGTTCGCCGCGGACCCCGGGGCGATCGCCTCGCGGCGCGCCTCCAGGTCGTAGACGGAGACGATCAGGCCGCGCCCGTCGATCTCCACCAGCAGCCGTCCGTTGGCCAGGATGTGCCCGCCGCCGTGCCGCTCCTCCACCGTGACCGGCTCCCCCGCCGCGGCCGGGCGGCCCGCCCCGCCGGCCGGGACGCCGCGGCGGGCGTGCGGGGCGCAGTTGAAGACGAGTTCCGCTGTGCCCTGACCCGCCAGCGCCTGCTGCGCGGCGAGGGTGATCCCCTGGAGTTCCTCGCCGACGGCCGCGTACGTCTCGCGCGCCTCGCGGTGCACCCAGGCGATGGACGAGCCCGGGAGGATGTCGTGGAACTGGTGGAGCAGCACCGTCTTCCAGATCCGCTCCAGGTCCTCGTACGGGTACGCGTACCCGGCGACCCGCACGGCGGCCGTCGCCGCCCACAGCTCGGCCTCCCGCAGCAGCGACTCGCTGCGCCGGTTGCCCTGCTTGGTCTTGGCCTGGGAGGTGTAGGTGCCGCGGTGCAGCTCCAGGTAGAGCTCACCGGCCCAGACGGGCGCGTCCGCGTACTCGGCGCGGGCCTTCTCGAAGAAGGCGTCCGGGCGTTCGATCGCGACCCTCGGGGAGCCTTCGAGGTCCCGCTGCCGGCGGGCGCGGGCGAGGTGTTCGCGGGTGGGGCCGCCACCGCCGTCACCCCAGCCGAAGGGGACGAGCGAGCGTGAACCGCGTCCCTTCTCCCGGTAGTTGCGGGCGGCGTGGGCGAGTTGGGCGCCACCGAGGTCGGAGTTGTAGGTGTCGACGGGCGGGAAGTGGGTGAAGACCCGGGTGCCGTCGATGCCCTCCCACCAGAAGGTGTGGTGGGGGAACGCGTTGGTCTGGGACCAGCAGATCTTCTGGGTCAGGAACCACCGGGAGCCGGAGAGTTTGACGATCTGCGGCATCGCGGCGGTGTAGCCGAAGGAGTCGGGGAGCCAGACGTTCTGCGTGTCGATGCCGAACTCGTCGAGGAAGAACTTCTTGCCGTAGAGGAACTGGCGGGCCATGGCCTCGCCGCCGACCATGTTGGTGTCGGACTCCACCCACATGCCGCCGACCGGCACGAACTGCCCGTCCGCGATCTTCTTCTTGATCCGCTCGAAGAGCTCGGGGCGGTACGTCTTGATCCAGTCGAGCTGCTGCGCCTGCGACATCGCGAAGACGAACTCGGGGTGCCGGTCCATCAGGCCGACCATGTTGGAGGCGGTGCGGGAGACCTTGCGGACCGTCTCGCGCAGCGGCCACAGCCAGGCGGAGTCGATGTGGGCGTGGCCGACCGCGCTGATGCGGTGCGCGGAGGCGTTGGCCGGTGCGGCCAGCACCCCGGCCAGGCACCCGCGGGCGGCGGGCGCCGTGCCGGGCACGTCGCCGAGGTCGAGGGCGTCCAGCGCCGCGCCGAGGGCCCGCAGGATCTCGTGCCGGCGGGCGTCCCCGCCGTCGAGCTGGGTCATCAGGTCGTAGAGCACCTCCAGGTCCTGGACCAGTTCCCAGACCTCCGTCTCGAAGACGGTGAGCTCCATCCGGGCGAGCCGGTACAGGGGCTGGTCGCCGCTGGTCGCCAGGTCCCCCTCGTACGTGGCGGCGTGGTCGACCAGCACCGGGTTGGAGGCGGCCTCGACGTACCACTCGACCTGCTCGCCGCCCTCGGCCCGGTCGGCCACGCGCACCCAGTCGTTGTACGGGTTGAGGGCCTTGACCTCGCCGCCGTCGGCCCCGTGGACCAGGCCCTCGCACTGGAACCCGGGCATCATCCGGTCGAAGCCGAGGTCGAGGACGGCCTCGACCGTACGGCCGGCCCAGTCGGCGGGGACCGTACCGGTGACCTTGAACCAGGTGGTGCCCCAGGCCGGGCCCCACGGGTCACCGACCGCGCAGGGTCCGTAGGCCGCGGCGAGTCCTTCGGCCACGGGGACGGGCTCGCCGGGGGCCTCCCAGCGCTCCACGGTCAGCGGGACCGCGCGGGAATGGACGGCGGGTTTGACGCGCTCCTTGAGAACCCGGCGGAGGCGGTGTTCGGTGATGCTGCGGTCGTCATGCATGACTGCTGCTCCAGGGAGGGTGGCCGGTACGGACGTGCCGGTGCGGACGCGTCTCGTGTCTCGGTGCGGAGGTGACTCGGTACGGAGGTGACTCGGTGCGGAGGTCGACTCGGTGCGGGGTGGTTCGGTTTCGGTGCGGGGTGGTTCGGCTTCGGTGCGGACGGGTCCCGGTGGCTCGGGGGCGGGGGGCCGGCTCAGGTCTTGACGGCTCCCTCGCCCACGCCCTTGAAGAAGAAACGCTGGAGGGCGAAGAAGAGCAGCATCATCGGGACGAGCGCGGCCATCGCTCCGGCGGCGACGAGCCGCTGGTCGTTGACGGTGGTGGTGCCGGCCAGCGTCTTCAGGCCGAGCTGGAGGGTGTAGTGGTCGCTGTTCGTCAGGACCAGCAGGGGCCACAGGAAGTCGTCCCAGGCACCCATGAAGCTGGTGATGCAGACGACGGCGAGGGCGCCCTTGGCCGCGGGCAGGAACACCCGGGTGAAGCGGGTCCACTCGCCCGCCCCGTCCAGGACCGCGGCCTCCTCGACCTCGCGGGGCACGGCGAGGAAGGCCGCCCGCATGATCATGATGTTGAGCACGGAGACCGCGCCGGGCAGCCAGACGCCTATGAGGGTGTCGACCAGGCCCATTTCGCGGACGGTCAGGAACATCGAGATCATCACGGACTCGAAGGGGAACATCAGGGTCGCCACCAGCACGGTGAAGACGACCTGTCGGCCCTTCCACGAGGCCCGGGAGAGGGCGTAGCCGCCCATCGCCGCGAAGAGCATGTTCGAGGTGACCGCCAGGGCGGCGACGGTGAGGGTGTTGCCGGCGTACTGCAGCAGCGGGAAGGACTCGGCGACCCGGACGTAGTTGTCGAGGGTGGGCTGCGCGGGCAGCACGCCGTCGTACACGTTCTCGGTACGGCCGCGTACCGAGGTCAGGAACTGCCAGACGATCGGGCCCAGCATGACCACGAGCATCAGCACCAGCGTGGCGTACCGCCCGGCCAGGCCGATCCGGTGGCGTCTGCGGGCGGCGGCGGTGCGCCGGGGCGGCCGCCCGCTCCGGCCTCGGTCGTGGTCGGCGACGTCACCGCTCCGGGCGGGGAACGGGGTGCCGCTCATCGCTCGTCCCCCTTCGACAGGCGGCGGCCCAGCAGGCTGAAGACCAGGGTCAGGAGGAACAGCAGGATGGAGATGGCGGAGGCGTAGCCGGTCTCGCCGGAGAAGCCGAGACCGACCTGGCGGATCAGGAAGGGCAGGGTGCGGGCGCCGCCGCCCGGGCCGCCGCTCTCGCCGCCGAGGATGTAGATCTCGGTGAACACGCGCAGCGCCGAGATGGCGGAGAGGGTGCCGACCAGCAGCATCATCGGCTTCACCTGGGGCACGGTGATGCTGAAGAAGCGGCGGACGGGGCCGGCGCCGTCGATCGCGGCCGCCTCGTGGAGGGTGGCGGGGACGTTTCCGAGGGCCGCCAGGTAGAAGACCATGTAGTAGCCGAGGCCCTTCCAGACGGTCACGATCATCGCGGAGACCAGCAGCATCGCCGAGTCCGTGAGGAACGGGACCGGCTCGGAGACGAGGTGCAGCCTCTGGAAGACGGTGTTGACGAGACCGTCGCTGCGCAGCACCCACTGCCAGATCAGCCCGACGACCACGGCGGAGGCGATCACCGGGGTGTAGAAGACGGAACGGAAGAAGCCGATTCCGGGGACCTTCGCCTGCACGAGGACCGCGAGGGCCAGCGGCAGGAGGACCAGGCAGGGGACGACGACCACGAGGTACAGCACGCTGTTGCCGGTCGCGACCCAGAAGTCGGGGTCGGCGAAGGCACGCCGGTAGTTGTCGAGGCCGACGAAGCCGCCGCCGCGCAGGATCTGGGCGTCGGTGAGGGAGAGGATCACGGTGTTGACGAACGGCCAGATGCTGAACAGCGTCACCATCACGAGGCCGGGCGCGAGGAACAGGTAGGGGGTCCACCACCTGCGGTGGAGCAGTCCGGTCTCGGTCTCCATGGCCCGCAGGGCGCGCCGCCTGCGCGCGGCGGCGCGACGCCGTTCCTGTGCCGCGGCGCGGCTCCGCGTCCGTCCGGCGGCGAGGCCGGTCACTTGTCGGCCGCGGCGGCGAGGAGCTCGTTCGCCGCTTCCTGCGCCTTCCGTACGGCTGTCCGCGGGTCCTGTTCGCCCTTGATGGCCTTCTGCATCTCCCGTACGACGGCGTCGCCGACCTGGTTGGTCCACTGGACGGGGGTGTTGGCGTCGAGCGCGGCGGTCTTCAGCTGGTCGGCGCCGACCGCGCGGGCGAGGGTCTCCGCGTCCTTGCCGTCGCCCTTGTCGGAGAAGAACGGGTCGGCGAGGCCCCGGGCGTTGGACGGGTAGATGGTGGCCTTCCTGGAGAACTCCACCTGGTTGGGGCCGTTGGTGACCCACTTGGCGAACTCGGCCGCCGCGTCGACGTGCTTGGTGTCCTTCCTGATGCCGAGCGACTGGGCGTAGATGCCGATGTGGCCGAGCTCGCCGGTGACGGCCCCGGCGACCTGGGTCTTGGCGTAGATCTGCGGGGCGTTCTGCTTGATGTCCTTGACGAAGCCCGGAGACCCCGGACCGAAGACGAGCTTGCCGCCGCCGTAGAGCTGGTTGATGTCGTCCGACTTGAGCAGGGACTCCTTGGGCATGGCGCCCTTGGCGTAGAGGTCCTTCATGCGCTCCACCCACCGGACGGCCCGGTCCGTGTCGAAGGTGAAGCGCTCCCGCTTCTCGTCGAGGATCGGGATGCCCATCTTCTGCCAGTCCCCGGGCAGCCGGCCCTTGGGGTCGGCCATGAAGGCGGAGTACTGGCCGCCCGATGCGGCGGCGATCCGCTCCGCGTAGTCGAAGAACTGCTCCACTCCGGTCGGCGGCGCGGCCGGATCCAGACCGGCCTTCTCGAAGAGCTCTCTGTTGTAGGTGAGGATCTCCGGGGTCACGTACCAGGGGTACGCGTACACGCTGTCGCCCTTGCCGGGCAGCTTGAACTGCTCCCAGGCGCCCGGCACGTACTCCCCGGCCGACGCGCCGTCGAGGGCGGCCACGTCGGCGAGCATGCCCCGGTCGCCGAGGAGCTGGAAGGAGTCGGTGGAGAGGTTGATCACGTCGGGGAGGGCTCCGGCCTGGGCGTCCGCGACGAGTTTTTCGTTGTAGCCGTCGCCGGGAACGTCCTCCCAGGTGACCTCGACGTCGGGGTACCGCTTCTCGAAGGCGTCGATGACCCCCTGTACGTAGGCCGTGTAGGTGGGCTTCAGCTGGAGGGTCCGGAAGGTGATCCCACCGGCCACCGTGCCCGTCCGCCGGGCTTCCTGCGCGTCGGCGGCTCCGCCGTCCAGGCCGCAGGCGGCGGTCGAGAGGAGGGTTCCCGTCGCCAGCAGGGCGACAGCTAAACGGGTCGGGTTCGAACGGGTCATCGTCGCCGCCTTTGCAGAAGTCCGGCCTCATCGCCGGAGGCGGTGCCCACGGTCGTCCGAAAGCAAGACCTCGTCAATGAGGCAGGAGGACGGCTGGCCGGTGAGGCATTGGTGCGGAATGGCGCGACCCGCCTGAACCCGTCGCGGGAACCTCGATCGTCACTGCGCTGAACTGGACTGATGCGCTTTAGTACAAAGGCGATTGGGGATGGTATCGATTCGATAACGAAGGTGCTTCTGCGTCAGACTTTGACTTCTTGTCGACGGTTCACGCCAGGGCTGCACTAATGCGCTTTATCCGTGCGCCGCGATACGGCTTTATCCGGGGTCTGCGGCGACGGGTACGGAACCGGGTTGTGCGAGCGCCGGAGGTCCGTCTAGATTTCACCTCGAACGGCGTGTAGCTCAGAAGCCAGAGCACCGACCTGCACAGTCGGAGGGCGCAGGGGCAGGACCTGCCACGCCGGCCATGGACAAGAACACCGCAACCCAGCTCCCGGCCCCCGGACTCCCCGCCCCGGGGCTCTCCACCACCGGGCTCTTCGACCACTGCCTCACCGACGAGGGCCTCGCCTGGCTGTGGGCACTGCTCGACAGCGGGCGCTACGAGGTGCGCGCGCCGGAGGAGGCCGCGCTGCTCTGCTTCGCGTGGCTGGTGCGTGCCGGGGAGACCGGTGCGGCGGCCGCCCTCGTCGAGGAGATACGGCCCTTCGCCGGCGAGGTCCGGTTCGCGCCGCACCCCGCGGACCAGCCCGTACCGGGCGCGGACGACGTGCACGTGCGCACCGTCGGCGAGGTCGCCGCAGCGCTCGCGCGCCGCGGGCCCCGTCCCGGCATCGAGGCGCAGCACGAGGCGCTGACCGTCTGGCGGCCGTTCGAGGACGAGCTGCTCGACCACTGGCTGCGCGCAGGCGCGGCAACCGGGCAGGACAGCGGCGAGGGCGCCGCCCTGCTCGCGCGGTACCGGCGGCTGGCCGCCGCGCACACCCGCTGCACCAAGCACCTCGACCCCAAGTCCAACCCGGCCGTCCTGCGCCGCGCGCTGGAGGAGAGGGTCGCCGGGCGCGAACTGACGCCCCGCCTCGCCGGACTGCTGCGCCATGCCGTCGCCTCGATGGTCGCCAGACGGGGCCGGCCGGGCTCCCCCGAACACACCCGGCTGCGCCGGGACCAGGCCCGCCAGGCGGACCGGCCCGCGCACCACGACCTGGCCGCCCTGGTGCTGCGCCGGCTCGCCCCGCTCGACGCGAGCCGGGGGCTGGCGGACGTCGGGCCGCTGATCGGCCCGGTGACCGCCGAGGAGGCCGGGGAGTCCGGGCTGCCGGCCGGCACCGTCGTCCCGGCGTCGGTACGGGCCGCGGTCACCGCGGCCCGCAGCGCGCCCCTGGACACGCTGCTGGAGCACGGGCTGATCCCCTCCGCGGAGGTGCTGGGCGAGGTCGCGGAACAGCTGGTCGCCGCGCACACCGCCCGGGGATACGCCGACGCGTCGCTGCGCACGCTGATGGCGGCGACCTACCGGGCCCGGCGTGGCCGCCGGTACCCGCTGTGGTGGACCCCGGAGCACCATGAGCGGATCACCGGGCTGCCCTGGGTCCGCGCCGTCGCGCCCTGGGCCGCCGACCCGGTGGAGCAGGCCCGTTCGACCCTGCGGATGCTCGGCGAGGCCTGTGTGCGGGCCTTCCCCGGCGCCGGGCTGCCCAACCTGCCCGTACGGGCGCTGTCGGGGCTCGCTCGGCTCGCCGAAGTGCCCGTGCCGTTCGCCGCCGAGCCACTGGCCGACCCGTACGGCGGGACGGCCGACCCCGCCGCCCTCGCGGCCGCGCGGACCGCCGCCGGGCTGCTGCGCGGCACGGTGTACGAGCGCTACCACGGCATCGACTACGCGGCGGTGCGGGGCCTGACGGACGCACAGGACGGCGCCGGCTTCGCCCGGTTGTGCGCCGAGCGCGCCGGGCGAGCCGGGGTTACCGGGCTTCCCGGGCGAACGGGCCCGTTGCCGGTGAGCGACGCGGCGGTCGTCGAACAGGCGCGGATCCTCACCACCTCCAACCTCGCCACCCTGGTCGTGCACGCGGGCGTCACCCCGCGGGGCGGCTGGGACGGTGTGGCCCGGGGCGCGTTCGCCGCCGCGACCGGTCCCGCGGCCACCGGGAAGAGCACCGCGTGCGCCTGGCGGCAGCTGCTGTTCCACCTCGCGCTGTGCGACGCGGACGAGCAGGCGCGCGTACTCACCTGGATCGAGGCGGAAGCCGCCCGGCTGCCCGCCCGCGCCGCCGCGCGGATCGCGGAGCGCCTCGCGGGCCTGCGGCTCGCCGCCGCCGCCGTGCGGTGATCACTTGGGCTTGTTGCGGTAGATGCGTCGGGCCGCCAGGTGGGTGGCGACCGTCTCGCCCCGCCACAGCTTCCGGTCTCCGTCCATCTCGTCCGGAGCGGGCCACCGGCCACGGCTGATGTCCGATCGGATGCTGTCGGGCTGCAGACCGGATGCCTCTGCGATCTCGACGACCGTGTACCGGCGGGACGGTTCGAGCGCGGTGGCTTCCCTGGTGTGGTGCTCGCCGAAGAACCGGGCGATGGCCGCCGGGTCGAACTCGATGGTCCTGCCGCGCCTGCCGATCGCGGCCGGCCATCCGGGGTGCCGGCCCCATCGGGGGTTCTCCGAAAGGTAGCGGGCGCTCATGCCGTAGTGCTCGGCTATCTCGGCGTACGTGACGCCCGCACGGCCTTCGGGAGGTACGGGGCCGCCGTTCGCCGCACGGGGGGCGGCGCCGGCCGACCGGGTCCGCGCGCCGGCGGGCGGCTCCGGCGGGACCGGGCCCGGGCCGCCCTCCCCGACGGTGAGGACGACCGTACGGCCGTCCGGGTCGGTCAGCGTGTGCCGGCCCGGCGGCAGGAACCCGGCGCCGTTCGGCGGGGCCGTGAGGCCGAGGCGCAAGTACCCGCTCTCCGGGCGGCTCGTGGCCGGGTAGAGCTCCAGGACGCCGCCGTCGGCGAGCGTCGCCGCGTAGTGCTCCGGCCCGTTGCCGTGGCGCTCCTGCACGAGGTCGAGGCCGATGCCCCGGTAGAAGTCGCGGCAGGCGTCGAGCCGGGTCGTGTAGATCACGGCGAGTTCGAGGATCATGCTGGCGCTCCCGGTATGCGACGACGGCGGACCGACGGCCGACGCCCCGGGTCCGTTCCTCGCAACGGAGTGACCGGCTGGGGCACTTGGCCACCGGACAGGTAGGCGGCCACCCCGAACACCTCGCCCCGGGCGCCCACTTGACCCTTTCTCCCGCCCGGCGCGACACGCGCCGACGGGGTAGGTCATCTTAAATTCCTACCACGTCTGCGTACGCTGTCCCCATGACCGACACCATCCCTGCCGACCAGCAGGTGCACGATGACCTGCGCATCTTGACGATCGAGTACCTGAGCGCGGTCCGGTCGCGCCTTGCCCGGATCGAGTCCCCCGTCGCGCGGGAACGGGCCGCCCGGCTGTTCACCGATCAGCTGCTGCCCGCTGTGGCGAAGACGGTCAAGGACATACGCACCGCAGCCGTGGGAGAGCTGCGTCAGGGGCGCACCCTCAGGGAAGTGTCGGAACTGATAGGGCTGTCCGTACCCCGGGTCGACCAACTGCTCAAGGGCAAGTGAGGATCGCGCACCTATGGTGCGCGCGCCGGGGCGGCGTCCGGCACGGTCACTTCATGGGGTACTTGGCCTTCTCCGCGAGCTTGCCGTCCTTGAAGCAGAAGCGGAGCACGGTCTCTTCGCCGTTCTCGGGCGCCCCCGTGGACACGTACCAGGAGCAGGTGCTGCCCTCGGGCTCGGCCGGTCCGCCCTCCTTGAGGGCGCCCTTGACGAAGCTGTCGCCGGACGGGAGCTTGCCGCGGACCTCGCTCTCCGCGTCCCCGGTCTTCACGGCCTCGTAGACAGCGGGATCGACCAGGGTCTTGTCGGCCATGTCGAGGACCTTCCCCATCCCGAAGACCACGGCGACGAGCAGGCCCACGCCCAGTACCAGCGCCACCGCGCACCCGATCAGACAACCCTTGCGCTGAGCCACGCCCGTTCCTCCATGTCGTTCGCGTCCGGCGGCGGTCGCCTGGACACTCGCACTCTCGCAAGGGGCGGGGGCGGCGGGCTGTCCTCGAAAGTCGCCACTCGTCGCAACGATCGTCGTTCGAGGTCGGACCCACTGCTGCGTGTATACAGGGAGGAGACCGACTATCCGGGCGAAGCGAGAGGAACCACCATGAGTGAGCCCACCACCGAGCCTCTGATCGTCGTCGGCGTGGACGGGTCGAACCACTCCAAGGAGGCACTGCGCTGGGCGGTCGCGCAGGCCGCGATGACGGGCGGCCGGGTGCACGCCGTCATGGCCTGGGAGTGGAACCGCAATCCGTTCGCCATCAACCCGACGGCCGCCGAGACCGCCGACGCGCAGGCGGTGACGGCCGAGGAGGCAGCCCGCCGCAAGCTGGCGGACACGGTGGCCGCGGCCGTCGGCACCTCGCCCGGCGTACCGGTGTTCCGTCGCGTCGAGCAGGGGTCCCCGGCGCAGGTCCTGGTCGACGCCTCGAAGGAGGCGGACCTGACGGTGGTCGGCACCCGCGGGTACGGGGGTTTCAAGGGTGCGCTGCTGGGGTCGGTGAGCCAGCAGGTCGTGCAGTACTCCGCCGGCACGGTCGTGATCGTCCGCGAGGGCGCGGACGAGAACGACTGACGTCCGCCGCACCCGCCTCCGTCCGTCGTCCTCGTACCCAGGAACACCCACCGGGGCCCGCGCGCGGACCGACCCAGGCCCCGGCGGGCTCGAACGGCTTCCTGCGCAAGGGACTTCGGGCACGGCCCCGCCGCCGTCCGCCGCCTGCCACGCCCCGTCCGGTCCGGCGGGCGCGACGGTGGGGCCGGCCTCGGATCAGCTCGGGTCCGGCCAGCCCCGCGACAGCGCGAGGCGGCCGGACCGGAGGGCCTCACGCCGTTCGGCGACCCATTGTTCGACCTGGTCCGCGGAGTCCGCGACGGACTGGTCCGTCGTGTCGATCACGTGGGTGGACCATCGCCGGTCCCCGGCCGTCCATCCGGTCCACTGGTGCCAGGCCATCTCACGCCAGCTGTCGTCGATGATGACGTCGGGCCGGTACCGGGGGTCCCGGGCGTGCCCGCGGTGCCAGTCGCCCCACCCGACGAAGGCGTCGACCGCCGACGGGGCCCACCGGCCCGGGTCGCGGTGGACGAGTCTCCGGCGCCGGATCTCGTCGGACACGTCGACGAGGCAGACCGCGATGCCGTCCAGCAGTGGCGCCGAAGGCGCCGCCAGGACCTCTCCGAGCGGGGACTGGCCGGTCAGCAGGAGATCGAGTCCTCGGTCCTGGTACTCCAGGGCGCGGCGCACCCACATCTCGGTCATGCGGTTGCGCCATCGGCGGTCGGCGCCTTCCGGCACGCCGAGTTCGTCGCCGTCGTGCACGACGGCGTTCCGAAGGCGTGCACCCACGGAGCAGGCGAGCGTGGTCTTGCCCGAGCAGCTGGAGCCGGTCAGTGTGAACAGCATCCCTCAAGGGTGGCAAGAAGGAGGACCCTCCCCCCACTTGTTTTCCCGCGGCCACCGTCACCGCCGGGGCCGGTGCGGCCTGCCGACGACACCGCGCTGAGCCGTCGCCGGGGTTCCGCAGCCCGTCCCCGACCGCTCAGGGAGCGTGGCTGCGCCCACCGGCCCGGATGCCGACCGGTTCCATCAGGTCCCGGGGGTCCGTGTTGGCACCGCAGAGGACGACGGCGACCCGCTCGCCCAGTGGCTCGGGCGCGGTGCGCAGTGCCGCCGCGGCGGTGGCCGCGCCCGCCTCGACCACGATCCGGTGCTCCTCCCAGAGCGCCCGCCGGGCGGCCGTGATCTCCGTGTCGGGCACGAGGACCGACGTCACGTTCTCCTCCCGAGCGGCGGCGAGCGCGTCCGCCGAGACCCGGGTGGCCCCCAGGGAGTCGGCCGCGACGGATTCCACGGTCACGTCCACGACCCGTCCCGCGGCCAGGGCCGCGTTCAGGGCCCGGCAGTTCTCCGGCTCCGCCGCGACCACCCGTACGCCGTGTTCGCGCGCGGCCGTGGCGACCCCGGCGAACAGTCCGCCGCCGCCGACCGCGACGACCACCGTGTCCAGCCCGGGCAGGGCCGCCCGGATCTCCTCCAGCAGGGTCCCGGCGCCCGCCGCGATCAGCGGGTGGTCGTAGGCGTGGCTGCTCAGTGCCCCGCTCTCCGCGGCGAACTCCTCACAGGCGGCCAGCGCCTGGGCGTACCGGTCGCCGACGAGCCGCACCTCGGCCCCGTATCCGCGCAGCCGTTCCACCTTCACCCGCGGGGCGTTGGCGGGCAGGAACACGGTCGCGGGCACGGACAGGGCGCGGGCCGCCCAGGCACAGGCGAGCCCGGCGTTGCCGCCGGAGGCGATGGTGACCCCGGCGGCGGGGAGTGCGCCGGCCTCGTGGTGGGCGGCGAGGAAGTTGCGGGCGCCGCGCGCCTTGAAGGAGCCGGTGTGCTGGAGGTATTCGAGCGCGTACCAGACGCCCGGTCCGGCCGCGGCCACCGTGACGGGGCGTATCCCGCCCGCGATCCGGTCGGCGGCGGAGCGGACGGCCTCGTGGTCGAGCTGCTGGGCCGGTGCTGCGTGCATGGGCGGTCTCCCCGTCAGGTGCGGTCGGCGGGCCGGTCGGGCCGGGCGGATTCGATCAGCTGGCGCAGGGCCCCGTAGTAGACCTCGTGGTCCGTCAGGGCGGGCAGTACGTCGGGCAGCGCGCCCGCGAGCACGGGGAACTCCGCGGGATCCAGCGCGGCCAGGGCCGCCCGTGAGGCGGCGGTGGCCGCGCCCGGATCCCGGTGGTCGACGAAGGCCGCGCTGCCCAGGGTGAGCAGGTACATCCGGCGGTAGACGGTCATCGCCTCGGCGGCGGTCATTCCGGCGGCCACGCTGTCGGCGAGCGCGGGCTCCACGAGCCCGGCCAGCAGCCTGCGCCCGAGCCAGGGCCGGCTGCCGCGCAGCACGAGCAGTCCCGGGTGCGCGGTGAGCAGCCGGTACAGAGCGCGGAACCGCTGTTCGGTGGCCTCGGCCCAGTCCGTGCCGGCGGGGATCCGCGGGAGCTGCCCGGCGAGGTGCTCGGTGCACAGGTCGAGCAGGCCGGCGAGGTCGGTGCAGCGGCGCTGCACCGTGGCGTGGGAGACCTCCAGCCGGTCGGCGAGGGCGCGGAAACTCAGGTGGCCGGGCCCCTGCTCGTCGAGGATCCGCAGGGCGGCGACGGCGATGGCCTCCGGGGTCGCACGGTCCAGGGCGGCTGATCTTCGCGGCATAAGATACATCGTAACATACGACGTATCTACACGTTCGTGTGACGTCGGTTGCAGCCATATTGCTGGTCATCAGCCGACAATCAGCGACTTGTGTTGACAGTGGGTAGTCGCCTCGCTGCACTGGGCCCACGACTGCCCCCACGTCAAGGAGACTCCGTGCCGCCTCGCCTGCGTGCAACGCTCCCCTGCCTGACCGCGGCCGCCCTGTTCGCCCTCGCGCTCTCCTCCGCCCCGGTCGCGGCCGAGCCCCGGGCGACCGCGGACACCCCGCTCGCGCTCACCCCGCCCATGGGCTGGAACAACTGGGCGCACTACATGTGCGACATCGACGAGGCCAAGGTCGTGGCCAACGCCGACGCGCTCGTGTCCACCGGGCTCGCCGCCAAGGGCTACGACACGGTGACCGTCGACGACTGCTGGATGACCAAGAGCCGCGACGCGCAGGGCAGTCTGGTCGTCGACACGGCGAAGTTCCCGCACGGCATGGCCTGGCTCGGCGCGTACCTGCACGCCAAGGGCCTGAAGTTCGGCATCTACCAGGACGCGGGCTCCCTCACCTGCGAGAAGTACCCGGGCAGTGGCGCGCCCCAGGGCGGCGGCGCGGACCACTACGCGCAGGACGCCCGGCAGTTCGCCTCCTGGAAGGTGGACTACGTCAAGATGGACGGCTGCAACCTCTGGGTCCCGGAGGGCACGACCAAGGAGCAGGCCTACCGCGACGCCTACAACTCCGTCGCCAACGCCCTGCGGGAGAGCGGCCGGGACATGGTCCTCTCGGCCTCCGCACCCGCCTACTTCCAGCAGGGCGAATGGGGCGGCTCCGACTGGCACAAGGTCCTCGGCTGGGTCGGCGAGACCGGCCAGCTGTGGCGCGAGGGCAAGGACATCAAGGTCTACAACCCGGCCGCACCCGCCACCTCGCGGTGGAGCGCGGTGCTGGGCAACTACGGATACAACCGCTGGCTCGGCCGGTACGCGGGCCCCGGCAACTGGAACGACCCCGACTTCCTGATCGCGGGCGCCCCCGGGCTCACGGCCGCCGAGAGCCGCAGCCAGGTCGCCCTGTGGGCCATGATGGCGTCGCCCTTCATCCTGTCGTCGGACGTCTCGAAGCTGACCCCGGCGGGCCTCACGGCGCTCGGCAACACCCGGATGATCGAGCTGGACCAGGACCCGATGGGCCGTCAGGGCTCCGTGGTCTCCTCCAACGCCACCTTCGAGATCCTGGTGCGGCCGCTCGCGAACGGCGACCGCGCCGTGGCCGTGCTCAACCGCTCCGCCGCCACCCGCGACATCAACGTGCCGCTCGACGAGATCGGCCTGGCCGACTGCACCGCAGGGGCCCGGGACCTGTGGAGCGGCACGAGCCGCGAGGTCACCGAGAAGCTGACCGGGAAGGTCGCCGGGCACGACACCGGGGTCTGGCGGCTCAGCCCGCGCGGCTGCGCCGAGGCCGTGCCGACCGGGCAGATCGTCGGTGACGGCGCCCGCTGTGCCGACGGCGCCAACACCACCGGCGTCGGCGCCGTGGTGATGGCCGCCTGCACCGGAGCCCCCGACCAGCGCTGGACCGTGGCCAAGGACGCGACCCTGCGGCTGGCCGGCGAGTGCCTGTCGGCGGGCGAGGACCGCATCGTGGAGCTGGCCGACTGCGCGGACCGCCCGCAGGAGCAGCCCGGTCAGAGCTGGTCGCAGCGCCGCGACGGAACCCTCGTCGAGGAGGTCAGCGGGATGTGCCTGACGGCTCCCGCGGCCGCCGCGCCGTCCGAACGGCTGCGGCTGGCCGACTGCGGCGACCACCGGGTCGACCAGGCCTGGGCCCTGCCGGTCTGACGGCCGGGCGACGAACGCATGAGGAACCCGACGCATCGCGGGGGGCGCCGGACGAGGAGCCGGCGCCCGCTCGCCCTCACCGCCCTTCCGGCGGCGCTGCTGGCACTGGTCTGCGCGGGGCCCGCGCCCGGGGCCACCGCCCCGGGCGCGGGGACGCCCGTACGTTCCGCCGTGACGACCGAAGCGCGCACGGCGCGCACCTTCGACGCCGGGCCCGCGCGGGAGGCCCTGCGGCGGCTGCTCCCGCGCCACTGGGGGCAGTTCACCCTGGTGCCCGACGCGACCGCCGGCCCCGACACCTTCACCGTGTCCGGCACCGCCGGCGCGGTCACCGTGCGCGGCAGCACCGGGGCCACCCTGCTCACCGGGGTCGGCTGGTACCTCCAGCACGTCGCCGGGGTCGACATCGGCTGGCCCGGCGACAGCATCGGCATGCTGCCGGGCCGGCTGCCCGCGGTCCCCGCCCCGGTCACCCGCAGCGCACAGGTCCCGCACCGGTACGCGCTGAACGACACCGACGACGGGTACTCCGGCCCGTACCGCTCCTTCAAGGAGCACCAGCGGCAGATCGACCTGCTCGCCCTGCACGGCATCAACGAGGTGTTCGTGCAGGTCGGCGCCGAGTACCCGTACTACCGGGCGCTCCAGGGGTTCGGCTACTCCGCCGGGGAACTGCGGCAGTGGATCCCCGGCCCCGGCCACCAGAGCTGGTGGCTGCTGCAGAACCTGAGCGGTTTCGGCGGCCCCGTCACCGAGCGGCTGATGCGCGAACGCGCCGAACTGGGCGGGCGGATCGCCGAGCAGCTGCGCGGGCTCGGCATGACCCCGGTCCTCCCGGGCTACTTCGGCACCGTGCCGCCCGGCTTCGCCGCGCGCAACCCCGGTGCGGCGACGGTGGCCCAGGGCGACTGGGCGGGCTTCGACCGCCCGGACTGGCTGGACCCCGCCTCGCCGGTGTTCGGGAGACTGGCCGCCGCGTACTACGCCGAGCAGCAAGCGGTGTTCGGGGACAGCACGATGTACCGGATGAGCCCGCTGCACGAGGGCGGGCAGACCGGCTCCGTCGACGTCGCCGCCGCCGCGGGCGCCATCCAGGGCGCCCTGCACGCCGCCCACCCGGGTGCGCTGTGGGCGGTGCTGGGCTGGCAGGACGACCCCACCGCGGAACTGCTGGCCGGGGTGGACACCTCGAAGCTGCTGATCCTGGACGGGCTCTCCGACCGGTACAACCGGCTCGACCGCGAGTCCCGCTGGGGCGGGACCCCGTACGCGATGGGCACCATCTACAACTTCGGCGGGCACACGACGATCGGCGCGAACAGCTCCGTGTGGATCGAACGGTTCGGCCCCTGGCGGGACAAGGCGAACAGCGCGCTGGCCGGGATCGCCTACCTCCCCGAGGCCACCGGGACCAACCCGGCCGCCTTCGACCTCTTCACCGACCTGGCCTGGGAGCGCGGGCCGATCGACCAGCGCAGGTGGTTCGCCGACTTCGCGGCCCGCCGCTACGGCCGCCCGGACGCCGCCGCGGCCGCCGCCTGGGAGGAGCTCCGCACGGGGCCGTACAGCACCTCGTCGGGGCTGTGGTCGGAGTCCCAGGACAGCCTGTTCACCGCCCGGCCGAGCCTGACGGCGGCGGGTGCGGCCTACTGGAGTCCGCGGTCCATGCGCTATCCGGCCGGTTCGGTGCGCAGGGCCCTGGACCACCTGCTGAAGGTGGATCCGGCGCTGCGCGGCTCCAGTGCCTACCGCTTCGATCTGGTGGACACCGCCCGGCAGGCCCTCGCCAACCACTCGCGGGTGCTGCTCCCGCAGATCAAGGCGGCCTACGAGGCCAAGGACCTGACCCGCTTCCGGGCCCTGACGGCCGCATGGCAGGACGCCGAGCGGAAGCTGGACGCGGTCACCGGTTCCGACCCGGCCTTCCTCCTCGGCAGCTGGCTCTCCGGGGCCCGCTCCCGGGGCGCGGACCGGGCCGAGCAGGACCGGTACGAGTACGACGCCCGCTCGCTGCTCAGCGTGTGGGGCCTCCGCAGCACCAGCGAGGGCGGCTTCCTGCACGACTACGCGAACCGCGAGTGGAGCGGCCTGGTATCGGAGCTGTACGCACCCCGCTGGGCGCGCTACTTCGCCTCGCTGGACGAGGCGCTGGTGACGGGGGCCGCACCACGGGAGATCGACTGGCACGCCTTCGAGGCGCAGTGGGCGGCGCGCACCACCCGCCATCCGGACCGGCCGGCCGGCGACCCGTACCGGCTCGCCGCGCAGATCGCCGCCGCCCTGCCCCCGTCGGCCGTCCGCTGACCCGCGCCTGCTGACCCGCGCCCGCTGCCCGCCCGGGTCCCGGGCGGGCAGCGGGCGCGGCGGCGGCGCGGGAGGGGCCGGGCGCGGCACACTGGCCGTGTGGAGGCAGACCCGAGCCGTCCCGTGCGGCCGTGGCGGGCGATGGGCGCGGTCAGCGGGATCGTCGCGGCCGTCGCCGGACTGGCGTCCGCGCAGCTGGCCGCTGCCGCCGGCCGGCCCGAGGCCTCGCCGGTCACGGCCGTCGGCGGAGCCGTGGTCGACCTGACGCCGGTCGCGGTCCGGGAATGGGCCATCCGGCTGTTCGGCACCTCCGACAAGCTGGCGCTGGGCCTCGGCATCCTCGCCGTGCTGGCCGCGGTCGCGGTCGGCACCGGCCTGCTCGCCGTACGCCACCTCCCCGCCGCGATCGCCGTCACGGGCGGTTTCGGGCTGGTGGGGGCGCTGGCCGCGCTCAGCCGTCCGGAGGCGTCGTGGCGGGACGCGCTGCCCTCGCTGGTGGGTGCCCTGGTCTCGGCCGGGGTGCTGTACCTGCTGGTCACCGCCGGCAGACGGGCCCGGCCCGCCGGCGCCGCGCAGGGCGGAGCCGGCTCGATGGACCGGCGCGGCTTCGGCCGCCTGGTGGTCGCCGTCCTGGCCGCGTCGGCCGGGGTCGGGCTCGGGGCACGGCGCCTGGGTGCGCACGGCAGCGCGGACGCCACCGCCTCGCGGGCCCGCTTCGTACTCCCCCGGCCCACCGTGCCCGCGCCGCCGGTGCCCGCCGGTGCGGACCTGCGGGTGCCCGGGCTCGGCCCGTTCCTCACCCCGAACCAGGACTTCTACCGGGTGGACACCGCCCTGGTCGTCCCGCGCGTGGACGCCGGCACCTGGCGGCTGCGCATCCACGGGGAGGGAGTCACCCGGCCCCTGACCCTGGACCTGCCCCGGCTCCTCGCCCGCCCGGTGGTCGAACACGACATCACCCTCACCTGTGTCTCCAACGAGGTCGGCGGCCCGTACGCGGGCAACGCCCGCTGGCTGGGGGTCCGCCTCGGGGACCTGCTCCGCGAGGCGGGGGTGCGGCCGCCGTCCGAGGGCGGACCGGCCGACCAGCTGGTGGCGCGGTCGGTGGACGGCATGACCATCGGCACACCGGTCGAGACCGTCATGGACGGCCGGGCGGCGCTGCTGGCCGTGGGCATGAACGGCCGGCCGCTGCCCTTCGCCCACGGGTTCCCGGTCCGGATGGTCGTACCGGGCCTGTACGGGTACGTCTCCGCCTGCAAGTGGATCACCGAGCTGCGGCTCACCACCTTCGCCGCCTACGACGCGTACTGGGTGCGCCGGTCCTGGGCCCAGCAGGCCGCCGTCAAGACGCAGTCGCGGATCGACACCCCGCGCCCCTACGCCGACCTGTCCCCGGGCCGGGTGGCGGTCGCCGGGGTGGCGTGGGCCCAGCACCGAGGGATCGCGCGGGTCCAGGTACGGGTGGACGGCGGCCCCTGGCAGGAGGCCCGGCTCGGGACCGCGGACGGCGCGGACACCTGGCGCCAGTGGGTCTGGCCGTGGGAGGCGACCGCAGGACCGCACACCCTGGAGGTCCGCGCCACGGACGGCACGGGCGCGGTGCAGACGGGGGTCCGCACCGGGACCGTGCCGGACGGGGCGACGGGCTGGCACGCGGTGGACGTGCGCGTCCGGGCGCTAGGAAGTGGCGGCGGCCTGTCGGCCGGGGCGGACCGGGAGTGAGCGGACGTTGTTGCTGATGAAGCTGTTCTGGTAGGGGAGTTCGGCGTCCGGGACCGCGAGGTCGAGGTCGGGGAAGCGGGTGAAGAGCCGCTCCAGGGCAATCGTGGCCTCCAGCCGGGCGAGCGGGGCCCCGGTGCAGTAATGGGCGCCGTGGCCGAAGGAGAGGCTGCGGGCGGCGGTGGGGCGGGTGATGTCGAACCGGTCGGCGCCCGGACCGTGGAAGGACTCGTCGCGGCCCGCCGCGCTGTACCCGGCGAGCACCGGGGTGCCCTGCGGGATCACGGTCCCGTCGACGGTCAGGTCGCGGGTGGGGTAGCGGAACGGGAACCAGCTGACCGGGGTGTCCCAGCGCAGCGTCTCGTCCACCACGTCCGACCAGCTTGCCTTGGCGTCCAGGACCAGGGCGAGCTGGTCGCGGTGGGCGCACAGCGCACGGACCGCGTTGACGACGAGGTTGAGGGTGGTCTCGTGGCCCGCGACGAGCATCAGCCGCATGGTGCCGATGAGTTCGACCTCGGTGAGCCGGTCGCCGTCGTCCTCGCGGGCGGCGATCAGCGCACTGGTGAGGTCCTCGCCGGGGTTCGCGGCGCGGGCGGCCGCGATCGTCGCCGTCAGGGCCATGAGTTCCTGCAGGGCGGTCATCTTCTCGGCCGGGGTGATGTCGGTGGCGATGACGACCTTGTTGGTCAGGTGGTGCAGACGGCCCCGGTGCTCGGGGTCCACGCCCAGCAGCTCGCAGATGACGTTCATCGGGAGCGGGAGGGCGAAGTGCTCGTACAGGTCGGCGGTCCCGTCGGCGGACCCGGCCGCGGCCCGCCCGAGGTCGTCGAGGAGTCCGGCGGTGAGCTCCTCGACGCGCGGCCGCAGCCGTTCCACCTGGCGGATGGTGAAGGCCTTGCCGACCAGCGCGCGCAGCCGGCGGTGGTCGGCGCCGTCAGCGGTGTGCATGCCCACGGCGTTGGCGAAGACGCGCAGCGGCCAGTCGGCGGGGATCGTGCCGTCGTGCAGGGCCGGGAAGTGCCGGGCGCCCTTGGCCACGTCGGGGTGGGCGAGGAACTCCCGCAGCGCGTCGTGGCCCAGGACCACCGCCCCGGGCACCCCACCGGGGAGCACGACCTCGGCCACGGAGCCGTGTTCGGCGCGCAGCCGGGCGTTGAGGGCGTGGGGGCAGCCGCCGACGGGGTCGATCACGTGCGGGGCGGCCTGGCCCTGCGGGACGGGTGAGGTGGGGGACGACAAGCCGGTTCTCCTGACCTGATGGACGGAACTCGGTCAACAGTGCGGCCTCGGAGCCGGGTTGGACAAGCCCGTTCCCGTCCCGTCTCAGAACCAGTTGACGGTCAGGGTGAAGGTGGTGCCCGCGGTGGCTCCGCCGGCATCGCTCGCGGTGGCGGTGATCTGGAAGACGCCGCCGCCCCAGGGCTTGCCGCCGATCCGGCCGGAGGCAGCGTCGAGGGTCAGGCCCCAGGGCAGGCCCGTGACGGCGTACCGGACAGGGGGCTTCGCCCCGGTGGTGACGAGCTGGACGGTGCAGGACTGGTTGAACCTGCACGTCTGCGGGCCGGGGTCGGTGAACTTCAGCCCGCCGGGGGTGGGAGTGGGCGTCGGAGTGGGGGTGGGCGTCGGGGTGGGGGTGGTGCCGCAGCCCGGGGTGGCCTCCGGCGGCAGCGGGACCCGCCAGATCTGCGTGTCGTTCTCCGAACCGACGAGGAGGTTCGCGCAGTCGGCGTACGTCACCGTCTCCCCCTGCGACTGGGCCGGGAGGGCGACGTCCGCGAGCTTGACCCCGGCCGTGTCGTACACGGAGGCCGTGTTGGCGCCCAGCGGCCCGCCGCTGCGCAGGGTGTACGAGGCACCCGTCGGCGAGAAGGCGCCGTCCGTGGCGAACACGGGGCCCGGCCGGACCGCGGTGAGGGTGTTGACCTGACCGGTCACCGGCGGCAGCGGGGCCTGGTACAGCCGGCCGGCGGCCCCGATGAGCTTGCTGGCGACGTAGAGCCGGCCGGTCACGGGATCGGCGAGCAGGGACTCGGCATCGTGTCTGCCGTCGGCGTAGGCGAAGCGGTAGGTCACGGGCGTGACCGTGGCGTTCGCGAGCCGAACGGGCTCGGCGAACCGGTGGACGGTGATCTCCGCGCGCCCGCCGAGGTTGTCCCCGATGTCGCCGACCAGGATCGCCGGGCCACCGTCGGCGTCCGTACCGAGCGCCAGGCCTTCCCAGTCGGTGTTGCCGACGCCGGAGACGGTCAGGGTGGCGACCAGCCGGCCGGTGGCGCCGCTGCAGTCGACGGCGAAGACCTGGTTGGTGTTCCCGCTGTCGTTGACGGCGTAGAAGACCCCGGGATGTCTGCGGCTCATGGCGAGGCCGCTGAGTTCGGCGAGGCCGCTGGGGAGGGTGCACTTCCGCTCCGGCGCCGGGGCCACGGCGGCCGAGGCCGGCGGGGCGACGGAAACGGTGGAGGCGGTGGCCGTGGAGGCGGTGGAGGCGGTGGAGGCGGTGGAGGCGGTGGCCGTGGCCGTGGCCGTCCAGGCGAGCCCGGGCAGGGCCGTCGCGAGGACCGCGGTCGCGAGGGCGGCGGCGCGCGGGAGTGTCAGGAGTCGGGACATGCGCACAATGTGAGGGGACATCAGCCGGCGTACCAGACCCCGCCGCCTCCCGTTCGAGCATCGTTCAATGCCGTGCCGGCATGTCCCGTCAGCGCACCGGCTCCCGGACGGGTGCCTTGTGCCCTGCCTGTGCGATGAACGCGCGGGCCGCCCGGCTGAGCGGCCGCCGGGCGTGGGCGATGCCCACCGGGCGCAGCAGCGGAGGTGTGAAGGAGCGGATCTCGGCCCGGCTCCCGAAGGCTCTCAGCACCACGTCCCGGTACCAGATGAGGGAGCCACGGCCGTCCGTCACGCCCGTCACCCACGCGAGGCGTTCGTCGACCTCCAGGGTGGGGACGGGCCGTACTCCGAGGCAGCTGAACATGGCTTCCATCTCGGTGCGCCGGCCGGTCCCCGGCGTGGGCAGCACCATCGGCAGCCCGTCGAGCATGCGCAGGGGCATCGGGTGGGGCAGCCGGGAGCCGGGCGGCGATATCAGCACCACCTCCCGCTCCTGGATGAAGTGGGTGGAGAGCTCCTTGTCGACGGGCAGGTCGACCAGGGCCAGCTCCGCGCGCCCCTGGGTGACCTCCTCGACCAGGCCCTCCCTGCTGCCGTGCTGCCGGAGCCGGACGTCGACGGCGGGATGCCGTCCGGTGAAGGCCGCGATCAGGTCGGCGGCCAGGTCGAGGGCGAGGGTGGGGGTGGTGACCAGGGTCAGGGCCGCCCGGGCGCCCTCGCCGTGTGGGGTCCCGATGTCGTCGATGGCCTCCACCGCGTTGAGCACGGTCCGGGCCAGCCGGACGACCCGGGCCCCCTCCGGCGTGAGGTCCACCCCCCTTCCCCGGCGGGCCAGGAGCTCGACGCCGAGATCCCGCTCCATGGCCTGCACGGCCCGGGACAGCGCGGACTGGGCGACGAAGACCGAGGCGGCGGCCCCGGTGATGGACCGGCAGTCGGCGACGGCGACGAGGTAGCGGAGCTGCGCGAGGGTGGGGGTCATGACCGGACGGTAACCGCGTGAGGCCGTACCTGTAAGGGTTCGTCGGGTGAACAACTGCCCCGGCCCGGCGTCACGGTCATGCCCGGTCGGTGGCTACGCATGCCGGCGCGGCATGCCCGCCCGGAAGGCGGTACGCCGGCCCGCGCGACGGGGCCGGCCCGGCCTGGTGGAGAACTCCGCAGGCCACGGCCTCGGGCGGGGGGTGTCAGGGCTCCGCCCGGCCGGGATTTCGGGTGGCACGTGTACGTCGCGAGTGCGAAGCATCGTATTCCGCATGGCTGTTGACAGTGCAGGGCGGCCACCGCACGATGCAACGCGGCATTGCGGGTGTTTGACCACGGTTCAAGCCCGTCGTACCCGCGGCGGGTTCCCCGGCCGGTGTGCGCGTGACCGCCGCGCTCCCCCTTCGTCCGCCCCGCCCCGCACTGCCGCTGCACGGCACCTCGGCACGTCGGCTCGTCGGCTCGTCGGCTCGTCGGCTCGTCGGCTCGTCGGCTCGTCGGCTCGTCGGCTCGTCGGCTCGTCGGCTCGTCGGCACCTTGGTTCACCCGCACGCCGGTCCACCCGCAACGCCGGTTCAGCTGCACGCCGGTTCACCCGCACGCCGGTACACCTGCAACGCCGGTTCACCCGCCGCCGGTCCACCGCCCTTCATCCCTTCGTCCCTTCTTTCCTCCCGCACAGCGTCATGTCACACAGCACTGGTAGAGGAGCGCCCGTGACCCCCCAGCACCCGCAGCCCGCCGCCGCCACCCGTGACCTCGTCGTCGCCGTCAGCCCCTTCGAGGAACCCCACCCGGCCGTCGTGACCGCCGCCGAACGCGCCGGTGCCCTCGGCCTGCTCGACCTCGGACGGGACGCCGGCGCGGCACGGCGCGGTCTCGCGGAACTGGGCCGCCGCCTCGGCGGTGACACCCGGCGGTACGGGGTGCGGGTGCCGGCCGGGTGCCCGCTCGGCCCCGGGGAGCTGCCCGCCGCCGTGGACACCGTGCTGCTCGCCGACCCCGCTTCGCACACCCCCGAGCAGGTGGCCGCCTGGGCCTCGGCGGCCGGGCGGCCCCGGGTCTGGGCCGAGGTCACCGGTGCGGCCGAGGCCAGGACGGCCGTGGCCGCGGGAGCGGGCGCTCTGGTGGCCAACGGCCATGAGGGAGGCGGCCGGGTGGGTCCGGCGACCACTTTCGTCCTGCTCCAGCAGCTCCTCGGCGACCCCGCAGTCACCGTCCCCGTCCGGGCCCGGGGCGGGATCGGCCCGCACACGGCCGCCGCGGCCGTCGCGGGCGGGGCCGCCGGGGTGCTGCTCGACGTACAACTGGCCCTGACCACCGAGTGTGAGGCCGGACTCCCGGAGGAAGTCGTCGCCGCGCTGCGGGTGATGGACGGCTCCGAGACCCGGCTGGTCGCGGGCCACCGGGTGTTCGCCCGGCCCGACCTGACCCCGCCCGAGGGGCCCGTGCACACCCTGCTCGGCGCCCGCGACCTGCGCGCCCAGCTGCTGCCCGTCGGGCAGGACGGGGCCTCGGCGTCCCGGCTGGCCGCGCGGTACCGGACCACGGGCGGTGTCCTGCAGGCCGTTCGGGCCGCCGTCACCGGGCACCTGGACGCGGCGGTACGGGCCCGGCCCCTCGGCCGGCCGCACCCCGTCGCGCAGGGCCCGATGACCCGGGTGAGCGACCAGGCGGCCTTCGCCGCCGCCGTGGCCGGCGCCGGCGGGGTGCCGTACCTGGCGCTCGCGGTGATGGAGGGCCCGGACGTACGCCGGCTGCTGGCGGAGACCGCCGAGCGGCTCGGGGACCTGCCCTGGGGCGTGGGCCTGCTCGGCTTCGCCCCGCCCGGGCTGCGGCAGGAGCAGCTGGCAGCCGTGACCGCGGCCCGCCCGCCGTACGCGATCATCGCCGGCGGCACCCCTGCGCAGGCGGCCCCGCTGGAGGCGGCCGGGATCCGGACCCACCTGCACGTCCCCTCGCCCGGGCTGCTGGAGCGGTATCTCGCCGAGGGGGCGCGGCGGTTCGTCTTCGAGGGGCTGGAGTGCGGTGGACACGTGGGGCCGCGCGCCTCGTTCCCGCTGTGGGAGGAGCAGATCGAGCGCCTGCTGGACTGCCCCGAACCGGAGGCCCTGGACGTGCTGTTCGCTGGCGGGATCCACGATGCGCGCTCCGCCGCGATGGCGATGGCGGCGGCGGCCCCGCTGGCCGCCCGGGGTGCCCGGGCCGGGGTGCTGATGGGCACCGCCTACCTGTTCACGGAGGAGGCCGTCACGGCGGGCGCGGTCCGGCCGGGCTTCCAGCGGGCGGCGGTGGAGTGCACGGACACCGTGCTGCTGCACACCGCGCCGGGACACGCCACCCGGTGCGCGGCCACCCCGTACGCCGAGGCCTTCGAGGCGACCCGGCAGCGGCTCACGCGCAACGGCGTCGAACCGCGCGCGATGTGGGAGGAGCTGGAGCGGCTCAACCTGGGGCGGCTGCGGATCGCCAGCAAGGGCCTGCGCAGAAGCCCCGACCGGGACGGTGCGCTGGAGCCCGTGTCCGAGGAACAGCAGCGGACCGACGGGCTGTTCATGCTCGGGCAGGCGGCCACCCTGCGTACGGCCACCACCACGGTCGCGGCGCTGCACGCGCAGGTCACCGAGGGGGCCACCGCACTGCTGGAGCGGCGGGCCCGCGAGCTCGCCGGCGCCGGGCTCTCGGCGCGACGGGGGGCGCAGCCCGCCGACCCGCTGGACATCGCCGTCGTCGGGATGGCCTGTGCCTATCCGGGCGCCCCCGACCTCGCCGCCTACTGGTCCATGGTCCTCGCGGGGACCGACGCCGTCACCGAGGTGCCGGCGGAACGCTGGGACCCGGAGCTCTACTACGACGCCGACCCGGCCCGGGCCGGTGAGCGCACCCCGTCCCGCTGGGGCGGCTTCCTCGGCCCGGTGCCCTTCGACGCCCTCGCGCACGGCATCCCGCCCGCCTCGCTCGCCGGGATCGAGCCGGTGCAGCTGCTGGCCCTGGAGATCTCGGCGCGGGCCCTCGGGGACGCGGGCTACGGCAAGGACCGCGTCTTCGACCGCTCCCGGACCTCGGTGGTGTTCGGCGCGGAGGCCGGTACGGAACTCGCCGGCGCCTACGGGCTGCGCGCCCTGCACCCCGCCTACCTGGGTGACCTCCCGCCCGAGTTGGACGGGCAACTGCCGCGCCTCACCGAGGACTCCTTCCCCGGGATCCTCGCCAACGTCATCGCCGGACGGGTCGCCAACCGCCTCGACCTGGGCGGGGCGAACTGCACCGTGGACGCCGCCTGCGCCTCCTCGCTCGCCGCCCTGGACCTCGCCTGCCGCCAACTCCGCGACCACGACAGCGACATGGTCATCTGTGGGGGCGCCGACGTACACAACGGCATCAATGACTACCTGATGTTCGCCTCCGTGCGCGCCCTGTCGCCCGGTGGCCGCTGCCGGCCCTTCGACGCGGCCGCCGACGGGATCGCGCTCGGCGAGGGCGTCGGCGCGCTGGTCCTGAAGCGGCTCGCGGACGCGGAACGCGACGGCGACCGCGTGTACGCCGTGATCAAGGCGGTGGGCGCCGCCAGCGACGGCCGCTCCCTCGGTCTGACCGCGCCCCGGCCGGAAGGGCAGCGGCGGGCCCTGGAGCGGGCGTATGCCAGGGCGGGCATCACCCCCGACCAGGTGGGCCTGGTCGAGGCGCACGGCACCGGCACCGTGGTCGGGGACAGCACCGAACTCTCGGTCCTGAGCGACCTGTTCACCGCGTCGGGCGCCGAGCCCGGCTCCTGCGCCCTGGGTTCGGTGAAGTCGCAGCTCGGGCACACCAAGTGCGCGGCCGGGCTGGCCGGGCTGATCAAGGCGGCCCGGGCGGTCCACACCGGGGTGCGGCCCCCGACCCTGCACATCGACGCGCCCAACCCGGCCTGGCGGGCGGAGACCAGCCCGTTCTCCTTCGACAGCGAGGCCCGGCCCTGGCCGGTGCCCGCGGAGCGGCGGTTCGCCGGGGTCAGCGCCTTCGGCTTCGGCGGCACCAACTACCACGCGGTCCTGGCCGGTCACGGGGGCTCGGCGGAGCCCCGGCACGGGCTGGAGGAGTGGCCGGCGGAGCTGTTCTGCTTCCGCGGCGAGGACCGGCGGGCGGCGGGCCGGGCGATGGCCCGGCTCGCGGCGCGGCTGGAGGAGAACGACGCGGCCGGGCGGCCCTGGGCGCTGCGGGACCTCGCGGCGGAGACCGCCGCGGCCCCCGGCAGGATCAGGGTGGCGGTCGTGGCCGCCGACCTGGACGAACTGTCGGCCCGCCTGGAGCAGGCCCGTACGTTCACCGCGGGCCCGGGGGTGCACGTACGGGAGGAGGCTGCGGAACCGGGCGGGGTGGCCTTCCTCTTCCCCGGCCAGGGCAGCCAGCGCCCGCGCATGCTCGCCGACCTCTTCACGGCCTTCCCCGCCCTGCGCGGGCTGCTGGACTCGGCCCCGCCCCCGGTGGTGTCGACGATGTTCCCTCCGGCGGCCTTCACCGCCGAGGGGCGGGCCGCGCAGCGGGCGGCCGTCACCGACACCCGCGTGGCGCAGCCGGCCCTGGGCCTCGCGGGGGCGGCGGCGCACTTGCTGCTCGGCGGGCTCGGCGTCCGGCCGGACTGCGTGGCCGGGCACTCGTACGGCGAACTCACCGCGTTGTGGGCGGCGGGGGCCTACGACACGCAGAGCCTGCTGCGGCTGAGCGCCCGCCGGGCCGAGGCGATCGTGGCGGCCGCCGGCGCGGATCCCGGATCGATGGCGGCGGTGTCGGCCGCGCCGGGGGAGGTACGGGAGATCGCGGAGCGCGCCGGATGCGTGGTGGCGAACCACAACGCGCCCCGGCAGTGCGTGGTCTCGGGCCCGACGGCAGCCGTGTCGATGGCGGTGACGGCGCTGCGCGAGGCGGGCTTCGCCGCCGAACCCCTCCCCGTGGCGTGCGCGTTCCACAGCGAGGTGGTGGCGGGGGCGGCGAAGACCCTCGCGGCGGAACTGACCGCGACGCCGGTGAGGGCTCCGCACACCCCGGTCTGGTCGAACACGACGGCGGACCGGTATCCGGCGACGGCCGAAGAGGTACGGAGCCTTGCCGCGCGCCAGGTCGCGGAGCCGGTCCGGTTCGTCGAGCAGGTGGAGGCCATGTACGCGGCCGGCGTCCGGACGTTCGTGGAAGCGGGGCCCGGCCGGGTCCTCTCCGGTCTGGTCGGCCGGATCCTGCACGGGCGCCCGCACACGGTGGTCCCGCTGGACGTTCCGGGCGAGCACGGCCTGGTCAGGCTGGTCACCGCACTGGCCGAGCTGGCTGCTGCGGGTGTGCCGGTGGCACCGGGGGCCCTGTTCCGCGGCCGCACCTCCCGGCTGCCGGCGCACGCCCCGCGGCGACCGGGCTGGCTGGTCGACGGCCACCTGGTCCGCACCGCGGACGGCGAGCCCGTCCCGGGCGGCCTCCGCCCGGCCCGCCGGGTGCCCGCGCCGGTGGTGGAGGCACGTACGGCGGACCCGTCGGCGGCGGTGCCCGGCACCGACCGCCGGGAGGAGGCCGTACTGGAGTACCTGCGCGGCACCCGCGAGCTGGTGGAGGCCCAGCGCGACGTCCTGCTCGGCTTCCTGGGCGCCGGGGCACTCCCCGGATCCGGCGCCCCGGCCGGGCAGGTGCCGGGGCGATCCGCGCTGGGCGCCGACCGGCCTGCCGTCGAGCCGTCCGTCCCCCCGTCGCGTTCGGCGTCCGAGGAGACGTCCCGGCGCGCCACCGGCCCCGGCACGGCCGCCGCCCCCGCACCGGCACCCGCACCCGCACCCGCCCCGGCACCGCAGGGCCCCCGTACCGCCGAGGAGGTCATGGACCTCGTCCTGGAGATCGTCCACACCCGCACCGGCTACCCCCGGGACATGCTCGACCCCGGACTCGACCTCGAAGCGGACCTCTCCATCGACTCCATCAAACGTGTGGAGATCATCGGCGCCCTCGCCGACCGGATCGGACTCCCCCGGGATCCGGGCGGCGGCTCCGCCCAGTCCGCGGTCGAGGAACTGTCCCGGATCAAGACCCTGCACGGCATCGTCGCCTGGATCACCTCCCGCACACCCGCGGCGGCAGCCGCTCCCCCCGTACCCGCCGGGCCGGGCACCGCACCGGCGCCCGCCCCGCACCCGATCGTCCGGCTCCGGGTGGCCCTGCTGCCCGTACCGGGGCCCGACGGCGACCCGGGGTCCCTGCGGGGCCTGCGCATCGGAGTCGTCGAGGACGGCCAGGCCGTCGCGCCCGCCCTCGTCGCGGCCCTGGCGGAGCACGGCGCCGAGCCGGTCCTCCTGAGCACCGCGGGGCCCGGCTTCGACGGGCTCGTCGACCTCTCCGCGCTGCGGACCACCGCCGCTCCCGTGCTGCCCGGCGCCTTCCCGGGTCTGCGGACGGTTCTGACGGCGGGAACCCCGCGGCTGCTGCTCGTCACCGGCCCCGGCACCCCCGGGGCCGGTCTGCACGGCTTCGCCCGCAGCGCGGCCCTGGAGTTCCCCGCCGCGCTGGTCCGCGCCGTGGACATCTGCCCCAAGGAGGACCCGGAACGCATCGCGGCGCAGCTGGTGGCGGAACTGAGCAGCGACGGCGCGGACGGAAGCGGCGGCAGCAGCGGCGCGAGCGGTGACGCACGCCCGACCGCCTCCGTCGGGTACACCGCCGAGGGAACCCGCGTCGCCCGCCGCCCCGTTCCCGCTCCCCTGCGCGCGTCCGACGGCCCGCCGCTGCTGGACCGCGCCTCGGTGGTCCTGCTCACGGGCGGGGCCCGTGGCATCACGGCCCGCACCGCGCTCGCCCTGGCCCACGCCACCGGCTGTCACGTGGAACTCATCGGCCGCACCCCCGAACCATTCGCCGGGGAGGCGGAGTTCGGGCAGGCCCAGGACCGGGTCGCGCTGCGTGCCGCCCTGATCGCCGCGGGGCTGCGTACACCCGCGGACATCGAGGCGGCGGCCTCGCGGATCCTCGCCGAGCGCGAGGTCCGGGCCACCCTGGCCGCCCTCGGCACCGCGGCGGCCTCCGTGCGGTACCACTGCGCCGACGTGACCGACGAGCGGGCCGTGCGGGCGGTCGTGGCCGGCATCCGGGAGCGCCACGGCCGCCTCGACGGCATCGTGCACGGCGCCGGCGTCCTGCGGGACGGCCTGCTGCGGGACAAGCAACCGGCCGACTTCAGCGCGGTGTTCACCACGAAGGTCGACGGGGCCCGCCATCTGGCCTCGGCGGCCGCCGAGCACGGGGACGGTCCCGCGCCCCGGTTCCTCGCCCTCTTCGGCAGCGTCTCCGGGGTGTACGGCAACCGCGGCCAGTGCGACTACGCCGCCGCCAACGACGCCCTGGACGGCCTCGCGCACACCTGGGCCGAGTCCTTCCCGGGCCGGGTGCTGTCCGTCGACTGGGGTCCCTGGGCGGCGGAGGCGGGCGGGATGGTCACCCCCGAGCTGGAGCGTGCCTACGTCCGGCGCGGGATCCCGCTGATCGCACCGGAGGCCGGCACCGCCGCGTTCCTCGACGAACTGGCCTGCGGCGGCGACGTACAGGTGGTCCTGATGGCACAGGAGGGCCGGGGCGATGCGTGACGGGGAGCGGCGCGGGCCGCGCCCGGCCGATGCCGCGATCGTCGGCATGGGCGCGGTGTTCCCCGGGGCCGCCGATCTGGCCGCGTACCGGCGCAATCTGCTCGCCGGTACGGACTGCGTCGGCGAGGTCCCGCCGGGGCGCTGGGACCCCGAGGTGTACTACGACCCGCAGGGCGCGACCGGTCCGGTGACGGGCGACCGGTTCTACTGCCGGCGCGGCGGCTTCGTCGACGGCCTCGCCGCCTTCGACCCGACCCGGTTCGGGATCATGCCGGCCGCCGTGGAGGGGGCCGAGCCGGACCAGATGCTGGCCCTGCACGCGACGGCCGAGGCGATCGCCGACGCGGGCGGCGAGGCCCGGCTGCCGGCCGACCGGTCTCGGATCGGGGTGGTGCTGGGGCGCGGCGGGTTCATGGGAGTGGCCACCGCGCGGCTCGACCAACGGGTGCGTACGGCGCACCAGTTGGCGCAGACCTTGCGGGAGCTGGCACCGGAGCTGGGTGAGCGGCGGATCGCGGCGGTGCGCTCCGCCTTCCAGGACGCTCTGGGGCCTGAGCGGCCGGATGCGTCGATCGGGCTGGTGCCGAGTTTCACCGCCGCCCGGACCGCGAACCGGCTGGACTTCCGCGGGCCCGCCTACACCCTGGACGCGGCCTGCGCCTCCTCCCTGCTGGCGGTGGACCAGGCGGTGGGGCTGCTGGCCGCGGGACGCTGCGACGCGGTGGTCGCCGGGGCGGTCCACCACTGTCACATCGCGACGCTGTGGAGCGTGTTCACCCAGCTGCGGGCGCTCAGCCCGAGCGAGCGGATCCGGCCCTTCGACCGCCGGGCGGACGGGACCCTGCTGTCGGAGGGCACCGGGGTGGTGCTGCTGAAGCGGCTGGCGGACGCGGAGCGCGACGGCGACCGCGTGTACGCGGTGATCCGCGGTACGGGCGTGGCCGGGGACGGCCGCGCGGCGAGCCTGATGAGCCCGCTGGTCGCGGGCCAGGTGCAGGCCCTGGAACGGGCCTGGCGGGAGGCCGGGCTGGATCCGCGGGCGCCGGGCGCGCTGGGTCTGCTGGAGGCCCACGGCACGGGCACCCCGGTCGGGGACGGCGCCGAACTGGACACCCTGGCCCAGGTGTTCGGACCTCCGGGACCGGCGGGCGGGCACGGGATCGGCTTCGGCTCGGTGAAGTCGATGCTCGGGCACACCATGCAGGCCTCGGGCATGGCCGGGCTGATCAAGGCCGCCCTCGCCGTGCACGAGGGGGTGCTGCCGCCGACGCTGCACATCGAGGAGCCGCACCCGGACCTGGCCCGGACGCGGATGCGCCCGGTGAACGCGGCCGAGCCCTGGGAGCGCGGGCCCGGGCCGCGCCGGGCCGGGGTCAACGCCTTCGGCTTCGGCGGGATCAACGCCCATGTGGTGCTGGAGGAGGCTCCGGCGGCCTCGCGTCCGGCCCCGGTGCGCCGGTTCCTGCCGCTGGGAGGACCGGCCGCGCCGGTGGGGCCGGCCGCGGGGGGCGACGTACTCCTCGTCGGTGCGGACGGTCCGGCGCAGCTGGCGGCCCGGCTGGCGGCGGCCGTCCCGGTGTCGGGCGGCGACGGGCCCTGCCGGGTCGCGGTGGTCGGGCCCACACCCCAGCGGCTGGCGCTCGCCGCCAAGGTGGTGGCGCGTGGGCGGCCGTGGCGGGGGCGCGGGGACGTGTGGTTCACCCCGGAGCCACTGGGCGGCCGGGTGGCGTTCCTGTTCCCGGGCCTGGAGCCGGAGTTCGCTCCCGTCGTGGACGACGTGGCGGAGCGGTTCGCGCTGACGGCCCCCCGGCTGACCCGTGGCACGTCCCTGGTGGAGCGGGCCCTCGACGCGATCGCGACGGGCCGCTTCTTCGCCCGCGTCCTGCCCGGACTGGGTGTCGAGGCCGATGTGCTGGCGGGCCACAGCCTGGGCGAGTGGGCGGCGATGGTGGCGGCCGGCATGTACCCGCAGGAGGCGGCGGACGCCTTCCTCGGCTCCCTGCGGCCGGGCGCTCTCCGGGTCCCGGATCTCGTGTACGCGGCACTGGGCTGCAGCGCCGCGCGGGCCCGGGCCGCGCTCCACGACCTGGACCGGGTGGTGGTCAGCCACGACAACTGCCCCCACCAGTCGGTGGTCTGCGGGGATCCGGCACAAGTGGCGGCGGCTGTGGCCCGGTTGCGCGGTGACGGGGTGCTCGGGCAGGAGCTGCCGTTCCGTTCGGGTTTCCACACCCCGATGTGGGAGCCGTACCTCGGGCAGGTCCGCGCCGCCTTCGACCGGCTTCCGCTGCGGCCCGGGGCGCTCCCGGTGTGGTCGGCCACCACGTGCGCGCCGTTCCCGTCCGCGCCGCAGGACGTACGCGACCTGGTCGTACGGCACCTGCTGGAGCCGGTCCGGTTCCGTGAGCTGACTCTGCGGCTGTACGAGGACGAGGGCGTGCGCGGCTTCGTCACGCTGGGCCCGGGCAGCCTGCCCGGTTTCGTCGAGGACACCCTGCGCGAACGCCCGCATCTGTCGGTCTCCACCTCCTCCCCGCGCCTGCCGGGCCTGGCGGCGCTCCGCCGCACCTGTGCCGCGCTCTGGGTCGAGGGGTACGCGCCGCGGTGGGACGGGGCGACCGAGGCGCCGCCCGTACCGGCGCCGGTGCGCTCTCCGGGGCGCGGGATGCCGCTGGACCTCGGGTCCCCGCTGGTCCGGCTCGGCGAGGAGGACCGGGCCGCACTCGCCGGCCTCCTGGCACCGGCACCCACGGCACCGGCACCGGCACCGGCGGGCGGACCCGCGGACGGCCGGCCCGCGCTGCTGTCCGCGCTGGACGCGGTGCTGGCCGACGCCGAGTCGGCCGTCCGGGCGGTCACCGGGGCCTGGTCGACCGCGGTCCCGGATCCGGCGGTGTCCGCCCCGCTCCGGGCTGCGGCTCCGGTCCCGGATCCGGGACCGGCCCGTCACACCCTGCGGCTGTCCCTCGCCGCACTCCCCTACGTACGGGACCACTGCGTGTACCTCCAGCCCGACGACTGGCCGGAGGACTCGGACCGGTTCCCGGTGGTGCCCATGACCACGATGCTGGAGCTGGCGGCCGACGCCGCCCGGCGGCACGCCCCGCCCGGCCTGGTCGTCGTCGGCTACGAGGACGTACGGGCCCTGCGGTGGCTCGCGGTCGAGCCGGCCGTCGACGTCGAGGTCACCGTCCGCGGTGACGGCCCGGGCCGGATGCGGGTCGGGCTCGGGGAGTACGCCTCGGTGGTCGTGCTGCTCGGCGAGCGGTACGGGGAGCCGCCCGCGCCCGACGGCAGTCCCCTGCGCGATCCCGGGCCCGCCCCGGTCAGCGCCGAAGCCCTGTACCGCGACCGGTGGATGTTCCACGGCCCGCGCTTCGCCGGGGTGCACGAGGTGCGGTCCGTCGGCTCGGACGGCATCCAGGGGGTCCTGCGGGCCCTGCCCGACCCGGGTGCGCTGCTCGACGCCGCCGGGCAGCTCTTCGGGCACTGGATGCAGTTGCGCCTGCCGGTGGACCGGCTGGTGTTCCCGGCCACCGTGGACCGCGTCCGGTTCTACGGGCCTGCGCCCGCTCCGCGGGAGCTGGTGACCGCCACGGCCCGGATCCGCGCGGTGCAGGACGTCACCGTGCGCGGTGACATCGAGCTGCGCGGGGCGGACGGCGGGGTGTGGGCCCGGATCGAGGGGTGGACGTACCGCCGGTTCGGCGCCGACGAGCGGGTCTGGCCGATGAAGTTCACCCCGGAGGTGTGCGGGATCGGTGAACCCCGGCCCGAGGGCTGGTGTCTGGCCCGGCGCCGCTGGAGCGACCCCGCCTCGCAGGAACTGGTCATGCGCCGCTACCTGGGTGCCGCCGAACGGGCCTCCTACGAGCGGCTGTCGCCGCGTGCCCGGGCGCCCTGGCTGCTGGGCCGGATCGCGGCCAAGGACGCGCTGCGGCAGCTGCTGTGGGACGGCGGAGCCGGGCCGGTGTTCCCCGCGGAGGTGCCGATCGGCAACGACCCGGCGGGGCGCCCGCTGGCCGAGTCCCCGCTGACCGCCGGCTTCCGGCTGTCGATCGCCCACAAGGACCGGATCGCGGTCGCCCTCGCCGACCCGGCCCGCCCGGCCGGCATCGACGTGGAACAGGTGACGGCGGACCCGGACGCGCTGATCCGGATCGCGCTCGGTCCGGACGAACTCCGCCTCGCCGAAGGGCTGGCCGCCCGTGAGGGCAACGGGCTGCCCGCGGCGCTCACCGCCCTGTGGTGTGCCAAGGAAGCCGCTGCCAAGGCCGCCGGGAGCGGGCTGGGCGGCCGGCCGCGGGACTGGCGGGTGGCCTGGGACCCGGATTCCGGCGCGCTGCTCGTGACCTCCCCCGTGGGGGACCCGTACCCGGTCCGCACCACATCGCTCGCCACGCCGGTCACGGGACCGCTCACGTCCCCGCCCACCGACGCCGTGCCCGGCCACGTCGTCGCCTGGACCGCCCACCCCGCGGCGCCCCGCCCCGTACCCGTCCCCCTTCCCCTCACGGAGGCCCGTCATGGCAACTGACATCCTCGCCGAGATCACCGGCATGCTCGTGGAGATCGTCGGCGACGAGTACCTGCTCGCGGAGGAGGTCACGATGAAGACGACCTTCAACGAGGACCTCGCCCTGGAGAGCATCGAGTTCGTCGCCCTCGCCGAACTGCTCCACCACCGCTACGGCGCCGGCGTGGACCTGATGGGCTTCCTGGCCGAGAAGGACATGGACGCCATCCTGGCCATGTCCGTCGGCGAGCTCGTCACCCACATCGGCCGGATCACCCACACCTCCCTGGCCCGGGCCGCGGCGGGGTCCTCCCCCGCGTCGGCCGGCTGAGCCGGCCATGGCCTTCGTCCAGGCGGGCTCCCTGCGCTTCCACGTCCAGCGGCTCCCGGCCACCGCCGGCGCCGCCGCCCCCGACCGGCCCGTCGTGGTGTTCCTGCACGGGCTGGTCGTCGACAACCTGTCCTCCTTCTACTGCCCCCTGGCCCTGCCCGTGGCCCGCGCCGGCCACGAGGCCGTCCTCTACGACCTGCGCGGCCACGGCCGCACCGAGCGCCCGGGGTCCGGCTACGACAGCCGCACCGCCGTACGGGACCTGTTCGCCCTGCTCGGCGCGCTGGACCTCGGGCAGCGCCCCGTCCACCTGGTCGGCAACAGCTACGGCGGGACGCTCGCCCTGCACGCCGCCCTGGCCCGGCCGGACCTGGTCACCGGGCTCACCCTCCTCGAACCGCCGCTCGGCGGCGCCTGGGTGGAGAACATGGTGGACACCCTGTCGGCCGCCGCGCTGAGCCTGGAGGACAGCACGGTCCCCACCGAGCTCCTCACCCTGCGCCTGCGCAAGGCCGCCAACCTGACGGCCATCGCCGACGCCCTCCTCAACCGCACCTCCCTCATCGACGACATCGCGGCGAGCCGCGTCTTCACCTCGGCGGACTTCGCCCGGCTGCGCTGCCCGGTCCTGGTCGTCTGCGGCGAGCACTCCGAACTCCTGCCGGGAGGCGAGGAGCTGGCGCGCCATGCCCCGCACGGCGTGCTGCGGATCCTGCCGGACCTGGGGCACGACGTCCTGAAGGAGAGCAGTGGTGTGCTGCGCGAGACCGTGCTCGCCCATCTCGCCGCGACGGCCGGCGCCACGGCCGACGCGGCCACCGGTACGACGGCCGGCACGGGGACCGGCGCGGCGACGGCGGCGTCGCCGCGGGTGGGAGCGCTGGTCCCGTGAGGGTGCTGTTCACCGTGCCGCCGCTGGCGGGGCACGTCAATCCGACCGTGGCCGTCGGCGCCGAACTGGCCGCCCGGGGACATGAGATCGCCTGGACGGGACCACCCTCGGCGCTGGCCCGGCTGCTGCCCGCGCAGGCCCGGATCCTGCCCGCCGGGGAGGAGCTCGGTCCCGGCGGGTACGCGGCGCTGCACGAGAGCTGGCGCGATCTGCGCGGGGTCGGCGCGCTGCGGTTCCTCTGGGAGGAGGCGCTGGTGCCGCTGGCCCGGGCGATGGTTCCGGGGGTCGCCCGGGCCGTCCGCGCCTTCGGGCCGGACGTGCTGGTCGCCGACCAGCAGGCCCTGGCCGGGCCGCTGGTGGCCCGGCGGCTCGGGGTCCCGTGGGTGACGTCGGCCAGCACCTCGGCCGAGCTGACCCGGCCCTTCGCGGACTTCCCGAAGGTCGGGGAGTGGGTGGCCGGGCAGATCTCCGGCCTGCTCGCGGAGTTCGGCGCGGCGCGGGATCCGGGTGACCGCGCGGACTGGGACCCGCGGTTCTCCGAGCGGCTGGTGCTGGTCTTCTCCACTCCCGAACTCGTGGGCCGCGAACAGGACTTCCCGCCCCGCTACGCCTTCGTGGGGCCCGCCTTCGGAGCCCGCCCGCCGGCCCCCGGATTTCCCTGGTTGCGGCTGGACCCGGCGCGGCGCAGGGTGCTGGTGTCGCTGGGCACCCTCAACCAGGCGGCCGGGGCCCGGTTCTACGGTGCGGTGCTGGGCGCCGCCGAACGGCTCGCCGAGGACGTCCAGTTCGTCCTGGCGGCGCCCGCCGCCCTGGTCGGGACCGTACCGGGCCACGTCCTGCTCCAGGAGAGCGTCCCGCAACTGGAGCTGCTGCCGCACCTGGACGCGGTGCTCTGCCACGCGGGCCACAACACCGTCTGCGAGGCCCTCGCCCACGGGCTGCCGCTGGTCGTCGCCCCGATCCGGGACGACCAGCCGATCGTGGCCCGGCAGGTGGCCCTGGCCGGAGCCGGCGTCCGGGTGCGGTTCGGCCGGACCCGGGCCGAGGAACTGCGCGACGCACTCACCGCCGTACTGGACGATCCCGGCCCGCGCCGGGCCGCCCGGCGGATCCAGGCCTCATTCGCCGCGGCGGGCGGGGCCGCCGCCGCGGCCGACCGGTTGGAGAAACTGCCATGACGCCACCCCCGCTCTCCCGGGTCCCCTGGACCTCCGTCCTGTTACTGGCCGCCCTCGGCGCCGGCACCGTACGTGCCCGGCGCCGGCTGCGGGCGATCCCGGTGCTGCCGGTGACCCCGCCCGCGGTGGCGGCCGGGGGGCCGCGCGCCGCCGGGTGGCGGCTGCTCACCGCCCGGGGCGTCGAGCCGGATGCGGCCACCTTCCTCGCCGCCTGCGGGTACGCGGAGGCGGAGGGCCTGCGGGTGCTGGACCTGCTGCCCGCGGACCTGCCCGCCGAGCGGGCGCTGGGGCTGCTGCGCCTGGTCGACCCCGCCCGGTACCGGCAGGACCGGCTCGCCGCGGGCCGCGGGGCCGGGTTCGCCGTGCTCGTCACCGAGGAGGTGCTGGCCCGGGCCGGGGTGGATCCGGCCGGCCCGCGCCCGGAACCGGCGGAACTGCTGGCACTGACCCGCCGGTTGAAGGAGTACGCCGCCGACGCCACGGGACTGGCCATCGCCCCCGGGCTCGGCTGTGGCGGGGCCGGGGAGCCCGGAGGTCCGGCGCGGGCCGCCGAGCTGCGGGCCCAGGGGCTGCCGCCGGGGGCGCTGGCCGCCGCGCAGCTCGGCGGTCTGGCGCTGCTGGCGGGGGTCGCCGTGCGGCAGGGCCGGTGGGGCGCGGCCGCGGCCGGGCTGTACTGGCTCCAGCCGTACCTGGTCCTCGGCGGGCCGGGATCCGCGCTGCGCCCCGCCGGTCTGGGCCGGGCCACGGCGGCCCGGCCGGTCCGCTCCCTCGGCGCGGGCCTGCGTACGGCCGCGGCCGCCGGCCGGAGCTCCCCCGCGGACGGGGCGGAGGAGGCCGCGCGGGCGGCCGCGTACCGGGCGGATCTGGCGGCGGGCGTCGACCGGTTCCTCGAACCGCGCCGCGCGGACTGCCCGTGGTGCGGGTCCGACCGGCTCACCGTCCAGGTCCGGGTGCCGGACCTGCTCCAGGGCAAGCCGGGCCGGTTCACGCTGGAGCGGTGCGGGGAGTGCCGGCACGTCTTCCAGAATCCCCGACTGACCCTGGAAGGGCTGGAGTTCTACTACCGGGACTTCTACGACGGGCGCGGCGGCGAGGGCACCGGCGTCGTCTTCGGCACGCAGGGCGCCGCCTACCGGGGGCGCGCCGAGATGCTGCTCCCGCACGCCGACCCGGCGTCCTGGCTCGACGTCGGCACCGGTCACGGACACTTCTGCAACGCGGCGCGCGAGGTCTGGCCGCGGACCCGGTTCGACGGGCTCGACATGGGCGACGGGGTGCGCGAGGCGGAGCGGCGCGGCTGGGTGGAGACCGGATACCTGGGCCAGTTCCCGGAGTTCGCCCCGAAACTGGCGGGCCAGTACGAGGTGGTCAGCATGTACCACTACCTGGAGCACACGCGGGAGCCGCTCGCCGAGCTGGACGCGGCGGCCACCGTCCTCGCCCCCGGCGGGTTCCTGGCCATCGAACTGCCCGATCCGCAGTCGCGGATGGCGCGGCTCGTCGGGCCGTTCTGGCTGCCCTGGTTCCAGCCCCAGCACCAGCACCTGATGCCCGCGGCCAATCTGCGCGAGGCGCTGGCCGACCGGGGGTTCACCGTGGTCGCCGAGGAGCACGGACCGGCCCACCAGGGCAACGACTTCTTCGGCGCGGTGGCCCTCGCGGCGACGCGGCTGTCCCCGGATCCGGACCGGCCGTGGGGCCCGGGGCCGACGCCGCGCGCCCGGCTGCTCGCCCACGCCGTACGGGTGGCCGCACTGCCGTGCTTCGCCGCCGCGGCGGCGCTCGACACGGTGCGCGCGGCGGTGGCCCGGCGGACGGACGGCGGGAACGCCTACCGGATGCTGGCCCGCAAGGACACGCCGTGACGGGCGCGGATCCCGTCGGCGTCGTGGTGACGTCCGGGGCCCGCGGTGCCACTGGGGCCGAGCCCGGGCCCGCACCCGACCGCGCCCTCGCCGCCGACCGTGCCGGAGGAGACCTCGCCCGCCGGGCGACGGCCGATCCGCTGTACCGTCTCGTCGCCTACGCCCTGGAGGCCGCGCACGGGCGGACCCCGGCCGCCGTGTGGAGCGCCCCGTACGCCTTCCACCTGGGCTCCCCCGGGCTGGTCGCGGCGGCCGGCTGGCCCACGGCGGCGGCCGCGGCTCCGCGCACGGACGGGCTGGTGCGGCTCAGCTCCCTCGCTCATCCCGCGGACGGCTGCGATCTGCCGCTGACCCTGTCGGGTCCGCCTCCGGCCGCGCCCGCCTGGGCGGTCCGGCCGTACGCCGTGCTCCGGGCGCTGGCCCGGGCCGGATACGGCCGCGGGGGGACCGACCTGCACGTCCAGGGCTCGCTCACGGGCGCCGCCGGGCTGGCCACGGCGGAGCCCGCGGAGTGCGCGGTGGCGCTCGCGGTGGCCGACGTACACACGGCGGCGGGTCAGCAGCCGGACCGCGAGCGGCTGGCCGGGCTGCTGGCCGGGGCGCTCCCGGACGGCGACGACGGACTGCGCCGGGCGGTGCTCTTCGCCCGGCCGGGCAGGGCCCTGCTGCTGGGCGCGGAGCCCCGGCGGCGCCGGCGTTACGTCGCCTTCGACCCGGCGGCCTCGGGAGCGCGGCTGGTGCTGGTCGCCGTCCGCGGGGAGGCCGCGGACCGGCCACGGGAGCTGGCGCGGGCCGTGGCCGGCGCCCGCCGGGCCGGGGCGCTGAGTGCCTGGCCGCCGGTACAGGCGCGGACGCCCGGGCGGAGCGCGCTGGTGCTGCTGCCCGAGGCGCGGCTGGCGGCGGTACGGGCCGCGGTGGCGGAGGACTTCCGCGACCGGGGGCGGCCCGTACCGCGGTTCCTGAACATCGCCGTGGCCGGTGCGGCCCGGCGCGAGGAATGACGGCGACGACCACGCCCCGGGCCCCGGCCCGGGCGACACCGAGGAGGACGACACCCATGCCCACCCTTCGACCCACCCCGACGGCGCGCGCGAGACGCGGGGCCCGATGGCCGGCGCTCGTGGCCGGGATCGGCGCGCTCGGCCTGCTGGGCGCCTTCACCGTGGCCAACTCCCAGGCCGCCGTGCCCGGTTCCGCCGCCGCGCCGGCCGCCACGGCGGCGGCCCTGCCGGCGTACGACCACGTGGTGGTCGTGGTGTACGAGAACAAGCAGTACGGGGAGATCATCGGCAGCGCGAACGCCCCGTACATCAACCAGCTGGCGAACGGCGGCGCGAGCCTGACCGGAATGAAGGCGCTGACCCACCCCAGCCAGCCGAACTACTTCAACCTCTTCTCCGGCGCCACCCAGGGCATCACGGGCGACGGCTGCTACACCCCGCAGTCGATGACGGCGCCGAACCTCGGCCAGGAGCTGATCGCCGCCGGCAGGACCTTCGCGACGTACAACGAGGACCTGCCGAGCGAGGGGTCCACGGCCTGCACGAACGGCCAGTACGCGCAGAAGCACAACCCGTGGTTCGCCTTCAGGAACGTGCCGCTGAACACGGGCAAGACGTGGGCGCAGTTCCCCCGGAACGACTTCGCGGCGCTGCCGGGCCTGTCCTTCGTGGTCCCCAACCAGTGCAACGACATGCACTCGTGCCCGGTCGGCACGGGTGACACCTGGACCAGGAACAACCTCGACGCCTACGCGCAGTGGGCGAAGGCCAACAACAGCCTGCTGGTCCTGACCTGGGACGAGGACAACTACCTGGGCTCGAACCAGATCGCCACCGTGTTCTACGGGGCGAAGGTCAAGACGGGCAGGTACGCCACGGCCTTCAACCACCACCATCTGCTGAGGACCTTCGAGGACCTGTTCGGCACGGCGACGCACGCGGGCAACGCCGCCAACGTCCAGCCGATCACGGAGGTCTTCGACACCTCCACGGACCCGACGCCCACCCCGACTCCCACACCCACACCCACGCCCACCCCGACGCCCACGCCCACTCCGACCGCGGGCGGTCTGCAGCTGGCCAACCCCGGCCCCCAGAGCTGCAAGTTCAACCAGTCCTGCACCGTCCAGCTCAGCGCCACCGGCGGCAGACCTCCGGTCCGGTACGCGGCCACCGGGCTGCCCTGGGGCCTGACCGTCGACGCCGGCTCCGGCCGGATCAGCGGCAAACCCTGGGGCAGCGGCACGGTCCAGGTCACCGCGACCGCCACCGACTCCACGGGCACCACCGTCACCACCGCGTTCCCGCTCACCGTCAACTGGTTCTAGACCGGCCTGCCCTGGAGGCATCCGTGTACCTGTCGACCAGCCGGGCCTCGGACATCGCCGGGGCCACCCCGGCCCCGAAGGGCCCGCTGCGGGCCGTCCCCGGCACGGTGTTCGCGCTCGGGCTGGTCAGCCTGGTCACGGACGTCTCCGCGGAAATGGTCACCGCGGTCCTGCCGTTGTACCTGATGGCCGGACTCGGCATGTCCCCGCTCGCGTTCGGCGCCCTGGACGGCCTGCACCAGGGCGCCACCGCGGTGCTCCGCCTCGCGGGCGGGCGGATCGCCGACCGCACCCGGCGCCACAAGCTCGTCGCGGGCGCCGGCTACGCGCTCTCCGCCGCCTGCAAGGCGGCCCTGCTCGCCGTCGCCACCCCCTGGTCGGTGGCGGCGGTGCTCGCCGCCGACCGCACCGGCAAGGGCCTGCGCACCGCCCCGCGCGACGCACTGATCTCGCTGTCCGTTCCGCCCGGGGAGCAGGGCCGCGCCTTCGGGGTGCACCGCGCACTGGACACGGCGGGTGCCCTGCTGGGGCCGCTGGCCGCGTTCGGGGTGCTGTGGGTCGCGGTGGACGGGTACGAGGCCGTGTTCACCGTGAGCTGCTGCGTCGCCGTCCTCGGTGTGGTGCTGCTCGCCCTCTTCGTCCGGGAGGCCCCGGCGGGACCTCCCGCGCCGGCCCGGAGCCGTCCCCCGCAGCCCCCGGTCCGCACCCTGGTGCGCCTTCCCGGCCTGCGGGGGCTCTGCCTGACCGCCGCCGTCCTCGGCCTGTTCACCGTCGGCGACGCCTTCCTCTACCTGCTGCTCCAGCGCCGGCTCGGCCTGTCGGCCGCGTACTTCCCGCTGCTGCCCGTCGGCACGGCGGCCGTGTTCCTGCTGGCCGCGCTGCCCGTGGGCCGGCTCGCCGACCGGCTGGGCCGGCGCCGGGTCTTCCTCGGCGGGCACGTGCTGCTGCTCGGCGCCTGCCTGCTGCTCATGGCCCCGGTACCGGCCGGGGCGCTGCTGGTGGCCGGTGTGCTCGTACCGCTGGGGCTGTTCTACGCGGCCACCGACGGGGTGCTGATGGCCGCGGCCGGGCCGCTGCTGCCCGCCGAGCTGCGCACGACCGGGCTCGCGGTACTCCAGACGGCCCAGGCACTGGCCCGGTTCGCGGGCTCCCTGCTGTTCGGCGCGGCCTGGACCCTGTGGGGGCCGGGCCCGGCGCTGGCTCTGGCGGCGGCCGGGCTGTTGCTCTCTCTGGCGGCGGTCGCCGTCGTAGGGTCGGGACATGCCGGAAACACAGCGAACACTTGAGGGCAGGGTGGCCCTGGTGGCCGGGGCGACGCGGGGCGCGGGCCGGGGCATCGCGGTCCAGCTGGGTGCGCGGGGGGCGACCGTGTACGTGTCGGGGCGCAGCACCCGGGGCAGGCGCTCGGAGTACGACCGGCCCGAGACCATCGAGGAGACGGCCGAGCTGGTCACCGCGGCGGGCGGGCGGGGGATCCCGGTGGTGGCCGACCATCTGGTGCCGGCGCAGGTCGAGGCCCTGGTCGGCCGGATCGACGCGGAGCAGGGCCGTCTGGACGTCCTGGTCAACGACGTCTGGGGCGGGGAGCTGCTCTTCGAGTGGGACAGCACGGTCTGGGAGCACGACCTGGACAAGGGGCTGCGGCTGCTGCGGCTGGCCGTGGAGACCCACGCCGTCACCAGCCATTTCGCGGTGCCGTTGCTGCTGCGCGAGCCGGGCGGGCTGGTGGTGGAGATGACGGACGGCACCGCCGAGTACAACGCGGCCAACTACCGGGTGTCGTTCTTCTACGACATCGCCAAGTCCTCGGTGCTGCGGATGGCGTTCGCGCTGGGGCACGAGCTGGGGCCGCGCGGGGCCACGGCGGTGGCGCTGACCCCGGGCTGGCTGCGGTCGGAGATGATGCTGGACAACTTCGGCGTGACGGAGGCGAACTGGCGGGACGCCCTCACGAGGGTCCCGCACTTCGGCATCTCCGAGACCCCGTCGTACGTGGGCCGGGCGGTCGCGGCCCTCGCCGCGGACCCGGAGGTGGCGCGCTGGAACGGGGCGTCCGTCTCCAGCGGGCAGCTCGCGCAGGTCTACGGCTTCACGGACCTGGACGGCAGCCGGCCGGACTGCTGGCGCTACATGGTCGAGGTCCAGGACCCGGGCCGCCCCGCGGACACCACGGGCTACCGCTAGGCACGCGCCACGGGGTGGTCTTCCAGGGGACTCCGGCGGACCTGGCGGCCCGGGCGGACACCCTGACCGCCCGTCATCTGCGCGCGTACGCGGGCTCGTAGCCCGGCCCCGTACCCGGTGCGCAGCCGGTGGCCGGGGCGTCCAGGTGGTCTGGGTGGCCCTGGTGGACCCTGCCGGTCACGGTATTAGGCTGGCGGCATGTCAGCAGACGCGCCGCAGATCCGTCCTCCCGCGCGAGCCACTGCCGCCCTCGCCTCCGACTGGGCGCACCCACGCCGCAAGGAGCGGCAGCCGGCGCTCAGCCGGGCCCAGATCGTGGCGGCGGCCGTGCGGCTGCTCGATGCCGAGGGCATCGGGGCGCTGAGCATGCGCCGCCTCGGCACCGGTATGGGCGCCGCCGCCACCTCCCTGTACCGGCACGTGGCCAGCAAGGGCGAGCTGATCGAGCTGGTGGTGGACGAGGTCTGCGGCGAGCTGGAGGTACCCGGCGCAGCGAGTGCGGCCGAGTGGCGCGAAGCCGTCTCCCGCGGCAGCCACAGCCTGCGCGCGATGGCCCTGCGCCACCCCTGGGTGGCCTCGTTGCTCGGCCGGCCGGGGCCGGCGCGCCTCGGCCCGAACCTGACGCACATGTCGGAGCGGATGCTGGCACTGCTGCGGACGGCCGGGTTCCCGGCGGACGAGGCGGGCCTCGCCGTGAACGCGGTCGTCTCCTACGTGGTCGGCGCCTCGACCGGCGAGGCCGCCTCCCTCCCGCTGCCCGCCGCTGGCGGGCAGCGGGAGCAGGGACGACCGGCGCGCGGGCGCCCGTTGCCTGCCGAGGAGCACTCGGCGAGGCAGCGCCGGGACCCCCGGAAGCTGCGCGAGGAGAACTTCGACTACGGGCTCCAGCGGATCCTGGACGGGCTGGAGGCCCGGCTCAGCCCCGGCTGAGGTCCTCCCGCGGCGGCAGGCGCAGCTCACGGTCCTGCCCCAGCGGGGTGAAGAAGCGCTCCACGTCCGCGCCGGCCACCTCCGCCAGGGTCGCCGGGGACCAGCGCGGTGCGCGGTCCTTGTCGACGACCTGCGCCCGGATGCCCTCGACCAGGTCGGGCGCGCTCAGCCCGTTGCACGAGACCCGGAACTCCTGGGCCAGGACCTCCTCCAGCGGGCCGAGCTCCGCGGCCCGGCGCAGCGCGGCGAGGGTGACCTTGAGGGCGGTCGGGGACTTGGCCAGGATCGTCTCGGCGGCCTCCTTGGCGGCGGGCTCGCCCTGGCCGAGCAGCCGCTCCACGATCTCCTCGACCGTGCCGGCCGCGTAGCAGTGGTCGATCCAGCCCCGCCGGGCGGCGAGTTCACCGGGCGCGGGGGCCGCGGCATACCGCGGGAGCACCTCGTGGGCGGGGGCCCCGGCCAGGGCGGCGGTCAGCTCCGGGAGCCGGTCGGCCGGCACGAAGTGGTCGGCGAGCCCGCACAGCAGGGCGTCGGCGGCGCCGACCGCCGTGCCGGTGAGGGCCAGGTGGGTGCCGAGTTCGCCGGGCGCGCGGCCGAGCAGGTAGGTGCCGCCGACGTCGGGGACGAAGCCGATGCCGGTCTCGGGCATGGCGACGCGGGAGCGCTCGGTGACGATCCGGACCGAGCCGTGCGCGGAGACGCCGACGCCGCCGCCCATGGTGATGCCGTCCATGAGGGCGACGTACGGCTTGGGGTAGCGGGCGATGCGGGCGTTGAGCCGGTACTCGTCCCGCCAGAAGTCCGCCGAGGCGGTGTTCCCGGCCTTGGCGTCGTCGTGGATGGCGCGGATGTCCCCGCCCGCGCACAGGCCGCGCTCCCCGGCGCCGCGGATCAGGACCTGGTCGACGGCGGGGTCGTCCGCCCACCTGGCGAGCGCCTCGTCGATGCGGATCACCATGGGGTGGGTGAGGGCGTTGAGGGCCTTGGGGCGGTTGAGGGTGACCACCCCGGTCCGGCCGTCGGTGTGGAACAGCACGGTGTTCGCGTCCGCGGTCTGCGCGTCTTCGGTCTTCACACCGGCCAGTATCACCGCGGCCCGCGCCGCGCCCGCCGCCGGGCGGTGGCGGGGCGTACCGTGGGCCGTCATGCGGAAGATCGTGCTGATGGCCGGGGTGTCGCTCGACGGGTACGTCGAGGGGCCGGACCGGCAGATCGACTGGCACTGCGTCGACGACGAGCTGCACCAGCACATGAACGACACCCTCCGCCCGATGGGCGGCTTCCTCAGCGGACGCGTCACGCACGAGCTGATGGCGGACTACTGGCCGACCGCCGACGCCGATCCCGCGAACGCCGGCCCGGTGGCCGAGTTCGCCGAGATCTGGCGGTCCATGCCCAAGTACGTGTACTCGCGCACCCTGCGGTCGGCCGAGTGGAACACCACGGTCGTGCGGGACGTCGTGCCCGAGGAGGTCGCCGCCCTCAAGGCGGCCCCGGGCGGCGACCTGACGCTGAGCGGGGCGGACCTCGCCTCCTCCTTCCTGCGCCAGGACCTCGTGGACGCGTACCGGATCTACGTGCACCCGGTGCGGATCGGGCGCGGCACGCCGCTCTTCCCCACCCTCGACTACGCTCCGGTGACCCTGCGGCACACGGACACCCACACCTTCGGCAACGGCGTCGTCCTGCTGCGCTACGAGCGCCCGTAGCGGGTGGTCAGTCCCGGGGGCGGGACCGGTGGGCCCGCCACGCGGCCAGGGCCTCGGCGCGGGCCCCGTCCGGGTGCTCGGCGTGCCAGGCGCGCAGGAACCGGTTGAACTCAAACTGCGCGCCCACCTCCTGGGGTCCGGCCGCCCGGGCGCGGGTCGCGTGCCAGTGCGCGACGGCCTCGGCGAGGGTGTGCCCCGCGTGTTGGGCGACGTAGTCCCGCATGAAGGCGTCGAAGTGGAAGCCGGGTCCGATCTCGCGGACGAAGTACGCGCGCAGCACCTGACTACAGCGCTGGCCCGGTGGGATCACGGTCGCGCCGGTGACGGGGTCCGAGAGCTGGCGCCCGGCGCGCCGGGGTGTGGGGGCCGCCGGGGCGGCGGGCGCGGGACGTCCGTCGAGGGCGGCGGCGAGCCGCGCGGTGACGGCCGCCTTGCCACCGCCTGCCGGGAGGCCGATCTCCCTTGCGAGCGCACTCAGTTCGGCCAGGGTCCAATACCAGCGCAGCAGCTCGGTCCCGGTCAACGCGGGCGTCAGGGCGGGCCGGGACTCCCCCGTATTCGTACTCACGTTCCCATCATAGGGGCGGAGGAATCCCACGGGAGGGGCAGGCGGGCCGGGGAAATCGACCGGTCACCTTGTAAATTGCGCCCTATGCCCCACTTCGTCGGAGGAGATCTCATGACCGCCGAACCCCACCGCCTCACCCTCGGCGGGGACACCGCCCTCGTCCTCATCGACCTCCAGACGGGCATCCTCGAACGGCCCGCCGCGAAGCCCGCCCCCGAGATCCTGGGCAAGGGGATCGCGCTCGCCCGGGCGTTCCGGGCCCACCGGCTGCCCGTGGTCCTGGTCAGGGTGGCGTGGTCCCCGGACGGCGGCGACCTGCCCACCGCGAACGTGGACCGCCCCGGCCCGGCCTCCGCCCCGCCCGCCGCGTTCTCCGAGATCCCGGCCGAGCTGGCAGCCCTCGGGGACGTGGTCGTCACCAAACGCCACTGGGGCGCCTTCACCGGTACCGAACTGGACCTCCAGCTGCGCCGCCGCGGCATCCACCGCATCGTGCTGGCCGGCATCTCCAGCAGCGTCGGCGTCGAGTCCACCGCCCGGACGGCGTGGGAGCTCAGCTACGACGTGGTCTTCGCCGAGGACGCCACCGCCGACACCGACCCCGACTCGCACGACCACACCTTCGGCAAGATCTTTCCCCGCATCGGCAAGGTCAGCACCACGGACGAGATCATCGCGGCGCTGGACTCCTGACCGGCCGCCCTCCGGGGGCGGTTCACCCGTAACCGGGCGGGCGCCCGGGGGTTAGCAGCACTGGAGGCGAGGGAGTTCTCATGGCGCAGCGGCACACGACGTCCTTACGGCTGCGCCTGCGGTACCGGTTCGACCATCTGGTCGCGGGCGGCACCACCGCGCTCATCGGCTGGTTCGCCCTGGCCTGTCTCGCCGTCGTGGTCCCGGCGAGCACGGTGCTCGTATGGGCCGACCGGGCCGCCCCGGCGACCCTCTCCGGCCGGCTCGGCGCCGTGTGGGTCAGCGTGGGGCAGACGCTCAAGATCGGGGGCGCGGTCGGCTCCCCGCTCTACGTGCTGGCCTCCGTCGTCCTGGCACTGACCGCCCTGCTGTTCGTCTCCACCCTGGTCGGTCTGATCACCACCGGCATCAACCGGCGCATCATGCTGCTGCGCCGCGGCCACTCCACCGTGCTGGAATCCGGGCACACCGTCCTGCTGGGCTGGTCGGACCAGATCTTTCCGGTGGTCGGGGAGCTCGTGGCCGCCAACGCCAACCAGCGCAGGGCGGCCGTGGCCGTCCTCGCACCGAAGGACAAGGTGGAGATGGAGGAGGAGATCGCCACCTCCTTCGCCGGCACCCCGCTCGGCACCGGAACGACGCGGATCATCTGCCGCAACGGCCGCACCACCGACCCCGCCGAGCTGGCCCGGGTGAGTCCGGGGACGGCGAAGGCCGTCCTCGTGCTGCCCCCCGAGGGGGACGCCGGCGACGCCCAGGTGGTGAAGACGCTCCTCGCCCTCGGCGCGGCGGTCCCCGGGCCCGGCGGGGCGGTCGTGGTCGCCGCCGTGCGCGACACCCGCAGCCGTCTCACCGCCCGGCTGGCCGCGGGGCCCGGCGGCCACGTCCTGTGTGTCGACGACATCATCGCCCGGCTCCTCGTCCAGACCGCCCGCGAGCCCGGTCTGTCGCTGGTCTACCAGGAACTGCTCGACTTCGCGGGCGACGAGTTCTACACCGCCGCAGCCCGGGGCCTCGCCGGACGCACCTTCGGCGAGGCCCTGCTGGCGTTCACCACGTCCTCGGTGGTCGGTCTGCTGCACGCCGACGGCCGTGTCGCCCTCAACCCGTGCCCCGGGACGACGATCGGCGCGGACGACCGGATCATCCTCATCTCGGAGGACGACGACACGGCCGTGCCGGCGGACGCCTCCCCGTACGTCGACCAGGACGCGATCGTCACGGCCCGGCCCAGGACGCCCGGGGCCGAACGGCTGCTCCTGCTCGGCTGGAACCGCCGCGCACCGCTCGTCGTGGAGCAGCTCGACCAGTTCGTCGGCCCCGGGACCACGCTCGACGTCGTATCGCTCGCCGACGTCGTGCGCACGCGCGCCGCCACCGGTGTCCCGCGGGCGCGCAGCCACCTCGAAGTGGTCTTCCACGGTGGGGACATCACCGATCCCGAGCTGCTGGCCAAGCTGGACGTGCCCTCGTACGACAGGGTGATCGTCATCGGCGAGACCGGACACGATCCGGTCCCCCACGCGGCGGCCCTGCCGCCCGCCCGCGCGGTCGACCTCGGTCTCGTGCCGGAGACCGGGACGGAGACGGACGACCGGACCCTGGTCACCCTGCTGCATCTGCGGGCCGTCGGGGAGGCGGCGGGCCGGGAGCTGTCGCTCACCACGGAGATGTCCGACGACGGCAACCGGCTGCTGGCCCCGGCCCGGGAGGGCGCCGACTTCATCGTCAGCGGCCGGCTGATCAGTCTCCTCATGACCCAGATCTCGGAGAGCCCCTGTCTCGCCGCCGTCTTCGAGGAGTTGTTCGAGGCGGAAGGGAACGAGTTCCACCTGAAGCCGGTGACGGACTACGTGCGCACCGGTCGCGAGGTGACGTTCGCGACCCTCGTCGAGTCGGCTCGCCGGCGCCGCGAGTGCGCGGTCGGCTACCGGCTGCACGCCGAGACCGCCACCGGTCCCGGGTACGGGGTGCGGCTCAATCCGGACAAGGGGCAGCGGGTCCGGTTCGGCGAGCACGACTGGCTGATCGTGCTCGCCGAGAGCTGAGGGCGCCCGCCGCCCGCCGCCCGCTCAGAGGGTCGAGTGGACCTCCAGTGCGGTGCGGACCGCGGACTCCAGGGCGCCCTCGATCCAGGCCGGCTTGATCGAGGTGTGGCACCCGGCGAAGTGCAGGTTCCCTTCGGCCCTGCGGACGTGGGGGAAGAGCTCGGTGTGCTGGCCGGGCAGCAGTACGGAGGCCTCGCCGTAGGCGTACGGGTCGCGCATCCAGGACTGGGTGCGCCCGACGCCGGTGTAGAACACCTCGATCCGCTGCCCGAACACCTCCTGCACGCCGGCGAGCGCGCGCGGGTAGCGCTCCTCGTCGTCCAGGGAGTCCCACTTCAGGGCGTCGTCCGACCAGCTGTAGGAAGCGAGGACGACCCCGCCCGCGCTGCCCTCGACGGGGTAGGAGGGCTGGAACATGAAGCGGTTGGGGTTGTCGGTGGCGGAGCCGCCGCCGATGACGTGGGCCGCCTCGGGCTGGTCGCGGGTGACGGGGCGGCAGGCCGCGTAGTGGGCCCGCTGCCCGGCCGGGATGCCGCGGTCGGGGACCGACGCGTGTGCGCCGAGCAGGGAGCCGTCCGCCGGGGTCTGCCCGAGCTGGTACTTGCGGTACAGACCGGGCTGGACCGCCTCCAGCTCGCGCTTCCAGTCGGCCTCGTCGAACTCCCACCAGCGGCGGCTGAATTCCAGCAGGACCTTGGTCGCCGCGTCGTAGTGCAGCTCGGTGATCGCGCGCCGCTTGCCGTACGAGAGCGCGGGCGCGACCGGGATGTGGCGCAGCCCGGAGAAGGGCACGGTGATGATCGCGGTGTCGCCGGTGAAGGTCTCGCGCCGTACGGGGCTGCCGCCGCGGCCCTCGGAGACGGTCTCGATGCTGACCCCGTCCTCCCCGTGGGTGATCCGGGTGGCACGGCGGTCGAGCCGCACGAGGTCGTCGACACGGGCGTAGAGGGCGTCCGCCAGGGTGGCGGTGCCGCCGGGCAGTTCGAAGAAGGCGGTGTCCGGGCTGATCAGCGAAGCTCCGATGAAGCTGTGCACGAAGGCGAGGTGCAGGCGGGAGGTGAGGTTCTCGACGGTGCCGATCAGATCGATCGTCCGCTCGTCGAGCTTCGCCTCCTCGGTCAGGAAGCGGTACATCGACATGTGGCCGTAGCGCTGGATGACGCGGGCCCAGCCCTCGACGAGCTGCTTGTCCTTCTTGCCCTCGATCTCCTTGCGCACGGGGGCGAAGGCGTTGCGGACGATCTGTGCGGCGGGCAGGGACTCGTAGGCCGCCGGGACCCCGAAGGACTTGTTGAGGGCCTGGGGGCTGCGCGCGTAGTCGGCGCGGCGGACGCGGATGCCGTTGACGTGGATCCACGTGCGGTAGGCGGGGCGGCCCGAGCCGTCGACGTCGACCAGGTGGAAGCGCCGGCGCTTCAGGCCGAGGCTGTCGATGAGCCCGGTGACCAGGGGGTGGCTGTCGGGAATGCGCATCGCGCCGGCCTCGGCGTACTGCTTCGGGTCGGCGAAGGGGGCGGCGGACTTCTCGTGGCCGCCGGTGCGGAAGGTCTTGATCCGGCCGCCCACCCGGTTGCCGTTGGCCTCGATCACGGTGACCTGGTGCCCGGCCTCGCGCAGCAGGTGCGCGGCGGTGAGCCCGGCGGGCCCGGCACCGACGATCAGCACCTTCTTGCGGGTACGGGAGCGGGGCAGGCCGTTCTTCAGCAGGATGTCGGAGTATCGGGGCACCAGGGGTTCGTCGTCCTCGTCGCGTACGAGGACGGCCCGGGCGATGGTGAGGCAGGTGTCCCAGTCGGGGCGTGCCGAGCCGGAGGGGGCCTGCGGGGTGCCGGCGGAGGCGGCGGCGACCGAGAGGGCGCCGACTCCCGCGACGGCGGCCGCACCGCCGATGACCTTTCGGCGGGAGGGGCGGCGGGAAGGGGCCGGGGCGGGCTCGCCGGGGGTGCCCGGGGTGGGGTCGGGCGCGGGCACGGTATCGGTGATCATGTGTCAACTCTCCCGGCCTCCGAGCTTCTTGATCGCCCAAAGGCATCCGTGAGGGCAACAATCATCCGGACGTGCGGTGCCGGCCCGCCGATGCTGACGAACTGGGATTCGTGCCGGACCGGACGGCGCCGGACCGCGCCGCCTCGTCCCGGCCGGCGGACCCGGCGGACCGCGCCGTCAGCCGATCCGGCGGACCCGCTGGCTGGTGAGTTCGTACCGGGCTCCCACGACGGCCAGGTCCCCGGCCGCGATCCTGGCGGCGAGCTCCGGTTCCGCGGCGAGCCGCGCCCGCACCAGCCGTACGTTCGCGGTGATCGCCGCGTCGATCCGTGCGTCCCCGCGCAGGGTGTGGTCGACCGCCGGGTGGATCTGGTCGACCAGGTACTGCATGTGGCCCGGCAGCGCGGGCCCGCCCTCGTCGGCCCGGACGGCCGCCGCGACCGCCCCGCACGACTGGTGGCCCAGGACGACGATCAGCGGGATGCCCAGTTCGAGGACTCCGTAGGCGATGCTGCCGAGCACCGCCTCGTCCAGGACCTCGCCCGCAGACCGTACGGTCAGCAGATCGCCCAGCCCCTGGTCGAAGACGAGCTCCGGCGGGACACGGGAGTCGACGCAGCCGAGGACGACGGCGAAGGGGTGCTGGCCGGCGACCAGCGTCTGGCGGATGGTCCGCGTCTCGTCGGGGTGCCGCTCGTGCAGGGTCCGCCAGCGCGCGTTGCCCGTCTCCAGCTCGCGGAGCGCGGATGCGGGGGTGGCGGGCCGGACCCTTCCGGGCCCCCCGGTGACGGGGGCCTCGGGGGCGCGGGGGGATCCGGACACCAGTCCGGCCCCCAGGGCGACCGTGCCGGTCAGTACCACCCGGAGCAGCCGGCGCCGCCCCGGGCTGCCGTGACGTTCAACAGGGAAGCTCATATTCGGACAAGCTACGCACCTTCCCGTGGGGAGGGCGGGCGCCGCTCTCGGGTGCGGCCACTCGGCGGGGTCTCGGGATCAGGTCCGCCGACCCCCGCCGATCACCGCGCGGGGCGGGCCCGGCGGGCCGGGCCCGCGGTCAGCGGAGGTCGGAGCGTGCGGTCAGCGCAGGTCGGAGCGCGCGGCGGGGGTGTCGTCGATGAAGCCTCCCGACTGGTGCTGCCACAGCTTCGCGTAGGCGCCGTCCGAGGTGAGCAGTTCCTGGTGCGTGCCGTGTTCGACGATGCGTCCCCGGTCGAGGACGACGAGCTGGTCCATGTTCGCGACCGTACTCAGCCGGTGTGCCACCACGAGGGCCGTCCTGCCCTCCATGAGCCGCCACAGGGCCTCCTGGACGAGGATCTCGCTCTCCGAGTCCAGGGCGCTGGTCGCCTCGTCCAGCAGGAGGATCGGCGCGTCGCGCAGGATCGCCCGGGCGAGCGCGACGCGCTGGCGCTGCCCGCCGGAGAGCTTGACTCCGCGCTCGCCCACCATGGTGTCGAAGCCGTCGGGCAGGGCGTCGGTGAACTCCGTGACGTGGGCCGCCTCGGCCGCGCGGCGGATCTCGGCCTCGGTGGCGTCCGGCCGGGCGAAGGCGATGTTGTCCCGCAGGGTGCGGTGGAACATCGCCGGGTCCTGCGGGACGTAGGCGATCAGGCTGCGCAGGTCGGCCTGGCGCAGCCGGGTGATGTCCTGGCCGCCGATCAGGATCCGGCCGGACTCGATGTCCGTCATCCGCATCAGCAGCCGGGTGAGTGTGGTCTTGCCTCCCCCGGAGCGGCCGACGAGGCCGATCTTCGTCCCGCCGGGCACGTTCAGGTCGAGGCTGTCGAAGAGCGGTTTGCCGCCGCCGTGGGCGAAGGTGACCCGCTCGAAGCGGACGTCGGAGGACCCGGGCCGCAGCGGCTCGGGGGATGCCGGGTCGAGTACGGTCGGCGGCGTGAGCAGCAGTTCGGTGAACTGCGCGGCCTCCGTCATCGAGCTCTCCAGCCGGCGGTAGATCTGGTTGAACTCGAACATGATCCGTGTCGCGCTGGCGTAGTAGGTGAAGGCGACGATGACCGCCTCCACGCCGTGTTCTCCCCCGCCGAGCGTGACGGCGAGCAGCAGACCGAGCGCGTTGGTCAGTACGGACATCGGTGCGACCACCGTGTCGATGCGCAGGTTGCCGTAGTCCCAGGAGCGCAGCGTGAGCCGGCGCGACTCGGCGACGCGCGAGCGGTGTTCGGCCGCCTCGCGTTCCTCGGCGGCGAAGGCCCGGACGGTGTCCATGTTCATCAGGCTGTCGGCGACGTGCCCCGACACCCGGGCGATCGCCTCCTCGCGCTGGGCGACGAGCCCTTGGCGGCGCCGGATCAGCGGTGCCACACCCAGTGCCGTCACGGCGATCATGACCAGGAGGCCGGCCACGAGCAGCGGGTCGTACTGCCACAGCACCACGGAGGCGAACACCAGGGGCACGAAACTGCCCATGACCGAGAAGGTCAGGGTGTCGACGAACTCCTCGAAGCGGGAGGCGAAGCTCAGCACCCGCTTGGTCAGCGATCCGGCGAAGTTGTCGTGGAAGAACGCGGCGTCCTTGGCGAAGAGTTCGTCCATGCCGACGATGTACAGGCGCTCGATGCCGCGGGCGTCGAGTCGGTTGAGGCAGTGCAGGCCGAGGCGCCACAGCGCCTCCGCGAGGAGCAGGACTCCGGCGAAGGCGAGGACGTACGGCAGCATCGCGTCGACGGTGGGGCTGCCACCGCCGGCGATGCGGCCGACGAGCTTGGCGACGATCAGCGGCGCGATGTAGTTGATGCCGATGTTGCCCAGCGCCGGGAGCAGCATCGCGGGTGCGGTCAGCCATCGGTGGCGGACCAGTTCCCGTCCGTAGTAGCGAAGTGCGAGGAGTACCGGGCCCTTGCCCGGTGGGGTTTCGGGCGATTCAGGCGTTCCCATGACAACCCTGTGCTGTTGTGTGCGGGCGGCTTGCAGGAACCGAAGTGTCCCGTGGCGGCGTCCGCGTGGTCCAAGGGTTTTCCCGAATGGCGGTATCTCGTCCCTGTTCGCGCCCGGTAGCACCGGAGGGCCGTTCCGGATCGCTCCGGAACGGCCCCTGGTCCCGGTCTACGGGACGGGCTGCTGCTGGGTGACGCAGTGGATCCCGCCGCCGCCGGTGCCGAGCCGGTCGATGTTGAGCTGCTCGACGGTGCGGCCGGGGTAGAGCCGGGCCAGGGTGGCCTTCGCGGCGGTGTCGGCGCGGGTGTCGCCGAAGTGGGCACTGATGACGGCGCCGTTGCACAGGTAGTAGTTGGCGTAGGAGGCGAGGAAGTCCGGGTTGGAGGAGCGGATCTTGTTGTAGTCGGGGCCCTGGATCTGGTCGACCGTCATGCGTGCGCCGTTGGCGGCGGTGGACGCGGAGAGGATCTGGTACTGCTGGCGGGCGTCCTTGGCGTACACGTCGTTGTCCGAGGCCAGGGGCATCTGGACGGCGGCCCTGCCGGGGGCGAGGAAGCGTGAGGTCGCGTCGACGTGGTCGTCGGTGATGTCCTGGCCCTTGACCCCGTCGAACCAGATGAGCTTGGTGGCGCCGTAGGCGGCGAGCAGGGCGGACTCGATCTGCGCCTGCGTCTTGTTGGGGTTGCGGTTCTTGTTGACCAGGCTGCTGCGGGTCGCCATCAGGGTTCCGGCGCCGTCCTGTTCGACCGCTCCACCCTCGCCGACCAGGGCGGCGGCGGTGAAGGGGACCCCGACGTAGGAGGCGATCCGTCCGGCGACCAGGTTGTCCCGGGAGTGGGCCTGCTTCTTGCCCCAGCCGTTGAAGTTGAGGCCGACGGCGTCCAGAGCGCCGGACCCGTCGGTGCGGAAGACGGGTCCCGTGTCGCGCATCCAGCAGTCGTCGACGGGGATGGTGGCGATGACGGTGACGGCGGAGCCGCACATCGAGCGGGCCTTGGCGGCGCTGCCGGAGTTGGCGCAGATGAAGACCGGCTCGTACTTGGCGATGGTCCGCGCGATGAGCGCGATGTCCTGCTGGACGCCGCCGAGGGTGTTGCCCCAGATGGCGGTGGAGTCCGGCCAGGCCATCCAGGTGCGGGTGTGCCGGACGTCCTCGACGGGCACGCGGAAGGCGCCCGCCGCCGCCGGGCGGGGTGCCGGCGCCGCCCCGGCCCGTCCTTCGGCCGCGGCCAGTGCGGCCGCGGCGGCGGTGAGTCCCGCGGCTGCCAGGAACCTGCGTCTGCCCATGCCCTCGGCTGCGGGCCGGTTCACTGCGTGATCGTTCATGTGGGGGTCCTCCGATGACTCAACTCCCCGCGGGGACAGCGGGGTTGACCGGAAAGCTAAAACTGGCCAAGCGCTCGGTCAATAGTTTGGACGAGGCTATTCCGGTGGATCACGGAAAGCCCCAGGTCGCGCCCCGAAGGCTGGTTAGAGTGACGCCATGGCAGCTGTCGCGAAGGACTCCGGGGGCCGGCCGGCCGCTCCCCCCGCAAGGGCCGGCCGGCCACGGGCCTCGGCGAAGGGCGAACAGACCCGGGCACGGCTGGTCGCCGCCGCGCGGACCCTGCTCGCGGGCGAGACCGGCGAGGGCTTCACCACCCGCAACGTCGCCGCGCTGTCGGGCGTTTCGCACGGAATGTGCCACTACCACTTCCAGGACCGGACCGACCTCGTCCTGGCGGTCATCGAGGACATCCGCCCGGAATGGATCACACCGCTGGAGGCGGCGGTAGCCGGACCCGGCCCCTTCGCCGAGCGCGCCGAACGCGTCGTCTCCCTGCTCGGCCGGCCCGAGGGTCCCGAGCTCTCCCACCTCCATTCCGCCCTGCACTGGCAGGCGTTGAACGACGCCCGGGTCCGGGAGAGCCTGGAAGCCGAATACCGGCGCTGGCGCGCCTGCTTCGTCGCCCTCTTCCAGGTCCTGGCAGACGAACGCGGCGGGGGCCTCGACCCGCGCCCCCTGGGCCTGGCCGTGGCCGCCGCCGTGGACGGCCTGGCGGCCATGGACTCCCTCGGCGCCGACGGCGGCACCGAGCCGGTCCTGCGGACGTTGGTCCGTACCCTCGCCGCGGGAGCCGGACCGGGAACCTGACCGCCCCCGCTACAGCGCCCGGCGGGCCGCGGCGATCGCCTGCGGGTCCCACCCCGGGCGGGGCACCGACTCCAGGAGCAGCCGGGTGTACGGGTGCCGGGGCGCGGCCAGCACCTCGGCCGTGGCGCCCGCCTCGACGATCCGGCCGCGGCGCATCACGACGATCTCGTCCGTGACGCACCGTACGACGCCCAGGTCGTGGGTGATGAAGAGGTACCCGATACGGGTCTGCTCCCTGATGTCCGCGAGCAGGTTGAGGATCTGCGCCTGTACGGAGACGTCGAGCGCGGCGACCGCCTCGTCCAGGACGAGGACGGACGGCTCGACGGCGAGGGCCCGGGCGATGGCCACGCGCTGGCGCTGTCCGCCGGACAGCTGGCGCGGCAGGGCCTCGGCTGCCCTGGTACCCAGACCCACCTGGTCGAGCAGCTCCCGTATCCGCCCGGCGTGGTCACGGCCGGGGAAGTGCAGGCGCAGGGTCTCGCGCAGGGCCGCCTCGACGCTGGTGCGCGGGTCGAGGGAGAGGTACGGGTCCTGGAAGACCATCTGGACCTCGCGGGCGCGGGCCAGGCGCCGCGCACGGCCACGGCCCTCCCCCCGCGCGGTCCGGTTCCGGCCGCCGACCAGGACCTCGCCCGCGTCGGCACGTTCCAGGCCGACGACGATCCGCGCGGTGGTGGTCTTGCCCGAGCCGGATTCCCCCACGATCCCCAGCGAGCCGCCTTCGGGGAGGACGAAGGACACGTCGTCCACGGCGCGCACGGCTCCGTAGGAGCGGCGCAGCCCTGTGACCTCCAGGACGTTGCCGTGAGGTCCGGGTCCGTTATCGGGCATCGGCGGTGCTCCTTTCGAGCCGGTCCACGTGGTGGCAGGCGGCCAGGTGTCCCGGCCGGCCCGGGGCGGCCACCGGCAGGGGGACCTGCCGGTCGCAGACCTCCGTGGCGAGCGGGCAGCGGGTGGCGAAGGCGCAGCCGGGCAGGGCCTGGCGCAGGTCCGGCGGCTGGCCCTCGATGGCGGCGAGCCGGCCGCGCGGGCCGTCCATCCGCGGGGTGGAGGCCAGCAGGGCGGCCGTGTACGGGTGCCGGGGGCGCTCGAAGAGGGCCTCGGCGGGCCCGCTCTCGGCGATCCGGCCGGCGTACATGACGTAGACCCGGTCGCTGATGGCCGCCGCGAGGTCGAGGTCGTGCGTGACGAACAGCAGGCCGGTGCCGAATTGGGCCCGGAGTCCGGCCAGCAGGGCGACGACCTCGGCCTGGGAGGTGACGTCCAGCGCGGTGGTGGGCTCGTCGGCCAGCAGCAGGACGGGGTCGCCCATGAGGGCCGCCGCGATCACCACGCGCTGGAGCATGCCGCCGGACACCTGGCCGGGGTACTTGCGCATGACCGCCGGGTCCAGGCCCACGGCCTGCAGGAGTTCGGTCGCGCGCGCGGTCGCCGCCGCCCGGCTCGTGGCGCGGGTCAGGGTGGCGCTCTCGGTGAGGAAGTCCCCGATGCGGCGCAGGGGGTTGACGGCGGCGCGCGGGTCCTGGAAGACCATGGCCACGGCGGAGGCGCGTACCGCGCGCAGCCGGTCGGCGTTCAGGGTGAGGACGTCCTCGCCGCCGACCCGGACGGCTCCTTCGGTGACGGCTCCCGGCGGCAGCAGGTTCAGCGCGCTGCGCGAGGTGAGGCTCTTGCCGGAGCCGGACTCGCCGACGAGGGCGACGGTCTCGCCGGTGGAGACGGTGAGGTCGACGCCGTCGAGGACGGGCCGGGCGGTACCGGGCAGGGTGATCCGCAGCCCCTGGATGTCGAGGGTGGGCACCGGTGTGGTGGATTGCGGAGCTCTCATCGGGCCCTCCTGGCGATACGGTCGGCCCAGCGTTCGCCGACCACGTTGAAGGCGACCACGGTCAGCACGACGAAGGCGCAGGGCAGGATCGCGGACAGCGGGTAGCCGTGCTGGATGGCGGTCTGCCCGTCGAAGACCATGCGGCCCCAGTCGGGGGTGAGGGCCGGTACGCCCAGCCCGAGGAAGGACAGTCCGGCCAGGTCCATCAGGGCGTAGCCGAAGTTGATGGTGGACTGGGCGAGGACGACGGGGGCGATGTTGGGCAGGATGTGGCGCAGGCAGATCTGCGGCGCCGAATGGCCCTGGACCTGGTAGGCGCTGACGTACGGGCGGGCCCGTTCGGCCAGGACCAGCGAACGGGTGAGGCGGCTCACGTAGGGCAGGTAGGCCACGGCGAGGGCGATGACCGGGGCCAGCAGCCCCTCTCCGTAGACCGAGATGATCAGGATGGCCAGCAGCATGCCGGGGAAGGCGAAGACGAGCTCGGTGCTGCGGGAGAGCACGGAGTCGATCCAGCCGCCCCGCCAGGCCGCGGCCGTGCCGACGGCGATGCCGGCGACGGTGGAGAAGGCGACGACGCCCAGCGGCCCGAGCAGCGAGGTACGGGCGCCCAGCAGCAGCCGGGAGAGGGTGTCGCGGCCGGCCGCGTCCACGCCGAGCGGGTGCGCGGCGGAGGGCGCGGCCAGCGCGTCACCGAGGTCGACGGCGTTGGGGTCGTGGGGTACGAGCCAGGGCGCGAGCAGGGCGGCCAGGACGACGACGGCGACGAGCACCAGGCAGACCAGGTGGAGCGGGGAGCCGGTGGCGCGGATCCGGGAGAGGCCGGGCCTGCGGGTCAGGACGGCGGTCATACGGCGGCGCTCCTCGATCCGAGGGTGACCCTGGGGTCGACCAGGGGCAGCAGCAGGTCCACGATCAGGTTCACGGTCATGAAGAGGGCGACGATGATCAGGGAGATCGCCTGGACGGTCGGGAAGTCCTTGGTGGTGGTGGACAGTTCGAGGAGCTGGCCGATGCCGCCGATGCTGAAGGCCGTCTCCACCAGGATGGTGCACACGAGCAGCGTGGAGACGATGAGGCCGCCGGTGGTCAGGACGGTGCCGAGCGAGTTGCGGAACACGTGGCGCCTGATGACCTGGCGTTCGGGGACGCCCCGGCTGCGGGCGACGGTGACGTGGTCGCTGTCGAGGGCTTCGAGCATCGCGGAACGGGTGACGCGGGCGAGCATGCCGATCAGGTAGAGCGCGAGGGCGACGGAGGGGAGCGTGAGGTGCCACAGAAGGTCGCCGAAGCCGCCTTCACCGGTCCCGCTGCTGGGGAACCAGCCGAGGTTGACGGCGAAGAGGCCCTGGAGGAGGACCGCCGCGACGAACGACGGGGTGCCGACGGCGAACGTCGTGGTGACGAGGATCGCGGAGTCGGCGGCCCCGCCGCGGACGGCGGCGATCCGGCCGAGGAGGAGGCCCGCGGCGGCGACCACGACGAGCGACATCCCGATGAGCACCAGGGTGGTGGGCAGCCGGTCCGCGAGCAGGCGCGAGACGTCGGTGCGGTAGGTGATCGACCGTCCGAAGTCGCCCTGCAGGATGTCGCCCAGCCAGCGGAGGTACCGCATCAGGAAGGGGTCGTCCAGGTGGTACTGGGCGTTGATCGAGGCGAGGGCCTCCGGGGAGGCCGAGCGGCCGGCGAGCAGGAAGCTCGCCGGGTTGCCCGGTGCCAGGTACATGGCCCCGAAGACCACGAACGAGGCGGTCAGGAGGGTGGCGGCCATCTCCGCCGCCCTCCGCAGCGCGAATCTGACGAAACTCACTGCGCGGCCCCCACGTCGGCGGCCCACGGGTAGTACATGTACGAGATGGTGGTGGGGGCGCCGGTGATCCGCTTGTTCATGAACAGCGCGGTGGGCCACTCGGCGACGGGGATCCACAGCAGCTGTTCCGAGGCGTGGTGCTGCAGTTTCGCCTCGATGTCCATCCGCTGCTCGACCGGGTAGACGGCGCTCGCCTGGTCGACGAGCTTGTCGTACTCGGGGTCGCTGTAGCCGGCGAAGTTCATGTACGCGCCGGTCTTGAAGTTCTGCAGCAGGTCGAGCGGGTCGGTGATCGAGTCGTAGTAGGTGAGCGGGAACATGTCGATGCCCTCGCGCGCCTGGGGGTCGGTGAACAGCGCGGTGAAGGCGTTCGGGGCGATCGTCTTCAGCTGGATGTCCAGGCCGATCTGCGTGCCGGCCGCCTGGACGGCGGTGGCGAGGAGGGAGACGTCCTGGCCTATGGAGCTGGTGGCCACGGTCAGCGTCTTGCCGGTGGCGCCGGCCTCCTTGACCAGGGCCTTGGCCTTCTCGATGTCCTGGCCGGTGGGCGGCAGGCTGTCGAAGGCGGTCTTCAGGGTGCGTTCGGGGGCGGCGGCCCAGGCGGCCCGGGTGGTGAGGGAGTTGGTCACGGTGCCCGCCCCGCCGAGGCCGGCCTTGACGAAACCGGAGCGGTCCAGCGCCAGGGACAGCGCCCGGCGCACGCGGATGTCACCGAGGGGGCCCTGCATGTCGGTGACGTTGACGTTGACCGTGCTCAGGCCCTCCCCGAAGTAGAGGGTGCCGGTGCCGCTGTTCTTGAGGCGGGCGTAGCTCTCGGTGGGGATCAGGTAGCCGCCGTCGGCCTCCCCGCTGAGCAGGGCGTTCGTCCGGGCGGAGGGGTCGGTCAGGACGCGGAAGACGGCCTTCTTCGACTTGGCCTTCTTGCCCCAGTAGCCGTCGAAGCGCTCCAGCTCGATCGACTGGCCCTTGTTCCACGTGCCGAGCCGGAAGGGGCCGGTGCAGCCGAGGCCGCCCGTGGTGCCGTAGTCCTTGCCGGCCGCCTCGATCGCGGCCTTGGAGGCGACCACGCCGGCGGCGGTGGCCATGTACTGGGGGAACTGCGAGTCGGGCTTGTTCAGCTTGACGGTGACCTGCAGCGGGCCGCTCTTGGTGATCGAGGCGACGTTCTGGAACACCTGCGCCCAGGCGGCCGCGTTGTCCGGGTCGCTCTGGCGGCCGAGGCTGAAGACCACGTCGTCGGCGGTCATCTCCTTGCCGTCGTGGAACCGGACGCCGGGGCGCAGGTCGTAGACCCAGGTGGTGGGGTCCGGGTTGGAGGCCTTCTGGGCGAGACCGGGCTCGGTGGTGAGGCCCGGGGTCCAGCGCATCAGGCTTTCGCAGACGTTGGACAGGACGGTGTTCTGCGGGTAGTCGAAGGCCACCGTGTAGTCGAGGGTGGGCGGTTCGGCGTAGACGGCCCAGGTGAAGGAGTCGATCTCGCCGCCGGCCTCGGGCGTGGACGGCGACAGCCGGACGTCGGTGACACCTCCGGCGTTCTCCTTCGGCGGGCCGGAGCAGGCCGCGAGCAGGGAGACGGACGTCAGGGCGGCGGCCGCGGCCGCGGCCACGGGGCGGAGTCGGCCGAGCCGGCCGGGCAGGCCGGGCAGGCGTCTGCCGGTGCGGGGCGGGGTGGTGGTCATCGTCGCGCTCTCTGTTCCGTGAGGGATGCGGGGGGAGGAGCGGGCGGACCGCCGGAGCGGCCCGCCGGGAGCGGCCGGTTTCCCGGGGCGGACGGTCAGCCGGTGGGCCGCGCCGCGGGGATCCGCTGCGCGGGGATCTGCTGGGTGATGCAGTGGACGCCGCCTCCGCCGAACGCGATGGCGAGCGCCCGTACGCCGACGACCTTGCGGCCCGGGTAGGCGGTGGCGATCACGGCGAGGGCTTCCTCGTCCTGGGGCACGCCGGCCACCGGGACGACGACGCCGCCGTTGGCGACGTAGTAGTTGAGGTAGGACACCTCGATCTCGCCGTCGGCCACGTCGGCGAAGGCGGTCTGCGGCACGTCGACGATCTCCAGGCGACGGCCGCGGGCGTCGGTGGTGGCTTCCAGTACGGCGCGGTTGGCGCGCATCCGGGCGTAGTCGGGGTGGTCCGGGTCGGAGGGCAGGGAGACGACGACCGTGCCGGGGGCGGCGAAGGCGCAGACGCCGTCGACGTGACCGTCGGTCTCGGTGTCGAGCAGGCCGCCGTACGGGAGCCAGATGACCTTGGTGACGCCGAGGCGGGACTTGAGCTCGGCCTCGATCTGGTCGCGGTTCATGCCGGGGTTGCGGTTGGGGTGCAGGAGGCACTGCTCGGTGGTGATCAGCGTGCCCTCGCCGTCGACGGTGATGGCTCCGCCTTCGAGGATCATGCCGGAGGGGATGCGGTCGACCCCGAGGTGTTCCAGCAGCAGGCCGCTGACCCGGTCGTCGGCGTCGAACGGGTGGTGCTTACGGCCCCAGGCGTTGAAGCGGAAGTCCACTCCGGCGCGGTTGCCGTCGCCGTCGAGGACGAACAGCGGGGCGGAGTCGCGGAACCAGGAGTCGTCGAGCGGCAGCTCGATGACGGTGACGCCGTCGCCGCACCGGGCACGGGCGTCCTCGCCGAAGCCGGGCGGGGCGACCATCGTCACGGGCTCGAAGGCGGCGATGGCGCGGGCGACGTCCGCGTACTCCTCCTTCACCTCGGCGAGCACGCTGCCCCACAGCTCCTCGCGGGTGGGCCAGGCCATCAGGCACCCGTCGTGCGGGGACCATTCGGCGGGCATTCGGAATTCGGTCATCAGATGTCTCATTTCTTGCGTGGGTGGAGTCTTCCATTGGACTGAAAATTCAGTCAAGAGCGAAGGTGCGGCAGGGCAGGAAGCGCGCGACGCGCCTGGAGGGCTGGAGGGTCACCACGACATCGGCGCGACGGCCCGTCCGAGGCGGGCGGGACGGCGCCCGGCTCGCCGGTCACGGCCAGGCGGGTGCCGTCCGTGAAGGCGGCCTCGGCCTGGATCTCGAAGACGACGCCGACGACCCCCGGGAGCACGTCGTCCGGTCCGGGGGCGTCACGGGTTCGTGTCCGCCCTGCTCGGAATCATCACTCTGACATTGACTGAAAATTCAGTCAAGAGTCGGGGCAGCCCCGGAACCGCAAGGAATCACGGAAGACGGCTGGGGGGCGAGTGGGGGTCGCGCGGGGAACGAGTGGGGGCGAACGGGAGTCGCGGAGAACCGCCGGGAGGCCTGTGGGAGCACGGGCTCGTACGGGGATCCGCGCGGGGCGGGGTCCGACCGTGCACGCAGGCCTCGTACGGGGTGTGGCGAGGCGGGCAGGTCCGTACGCCCCCGCTCCAGCGCGGCACGTACGAGGGGCCGGAAGCACCGCGGCCCGGGGCGAGCCGGGGCGCGGGACGTGCCGGGGGCGCGGGACGTGCCGGGGGCGCGGGACGTGCCGGGGGCGCGGGACGTGCCGGGGGCGCGGGACGTGCCGGGGCGCGGCCCGGGCGGGGGCGCTGGATGGGCCGGGGGCGCGGGACGGGCCGGCCCGGCGGACGTCAGGCCTGCCCGAGCCCCGAGAGCTCGGCGTCGACGGCGCCCCGCATCAGCTCGCGGGCATGGTCGATCTTGATACCGCCGCTCAGCCAGCGCATGCTCAGCCCCTCCAGCAGGGCGGTGAGCCGCTCGGCGGCGGCCGCGAGCGCCGAGGCCGGCACCATCGGCTGGACCTGGCCCAGCAGCGCGGCCACCTCCTGGACCCACACCAGGGTCGCCCGCGCCAGGTCCTCCCGCAGGACCTCGTCGAACACGGCGCTCGCCCGGAGTTCGCCCCAGGCCGAGCTGTTCTCCCGTACCTCCACGGTGTCCTGGAGTTCCAGCAGGAGGGTCTCCTCCAGCTCTTCGCGCGGGGTCAGCGGCGGATCGTCCGGATCGCGTTCGGTGGTGTAGCGCTCGGCGCGGTCGTTGATGAACTCCAGCGTCTGGCGCAGGACGCCCGTACGGTCCTTGAAGTGGTAGTAGATCAGGGCGGTGGAAACGCCTGCCTCGGCCGCGAGCTCCTCCACGCGCAGCCCGCGCACACCGCGGCGGGCGATCACCCGGGCGGCCGCTTCGAGGATCTGAGTACTACGAGACGACATGCTCCGCACCTTACCGGGATGATCGGCTGCGTACGTACGCGGCCCGTGACCGGCTGTACCGGAGGGCGCGCGGGCCGCCGCGGCGGGCGGGAGCCTCCGCGCCTGCCGGGGCGGCCCGGCCATCAGAGCGCCGGCGGCGCGGCCGGGTGGGACTGGGTGGCGCAGTGGATGCCGCCGCCACCGGAGGCGATGCCGTCGATCAGGAGCTGCTCGACGCGATAACCCGGGTAGGCGGCCTGGAGGATGGCGTAGGCGACGCCGTCGGCGTAACCGTCGCCGAACCGCGGCGCGATCACCGCGCCGTTCGCCGTGTAGTAGTTGGTGTAGCTGGACAGGAACTCGTCGCCCCGGCCGCTGATCTCGCGCCGGTCCGGGCCGGGCAGCTCCGTGATGGACAGGCGGCGGCCCCGGGCGTCGGTGGCGCTCTGCAGGGCCCGCTTGGTCTCCTCGTAGACGGCCACCCACTTCTTGTCCGCGACGGGGCCGGGCTTGTCGAGGATGACGCGGCCGGGACCGACGAAACGGGCCAGGCAGTCGATGTGGCAGTCGGTGATGTCCTCGCCGGCGAGGCCGGGCACCCAGATGACCTTGTCGATGCCCAGCGCCGTCTTCATGGCCTGCTCGACCTGGGCCTGGCCCATGCCCGGGTTCCGGTTGGCGTTCACCATCGAACTGACCGTGGCCAGCAGGGTTCCCTCGCCGTCGGTCTCCAGCGAGCCGCCCTCGCCGACGAAGCCGGCCCGGATCCGGTTCACTTCGTACTCGGCGAGGAGCGTGCGGGCCGCCGCCGCGTCGTTGGCGAAGGGCTGCGCGTACTTCGTACCGGCCTTGCCCCAGCCGTTGAAGTTGGTGTCCACACCGGCGACGGCACCCGGGGCGACGACGAAGGTGGGGCCGAAGTCGCGGATCCAGAGGTCGTCGTTGGGTATGCCGATGACCTGGATGCCGTAGTAGGCGCCCAGTCCGCACTGGTAGCGGGCCTCGGCGACCTGGCCGGGGCGCGCCAGCACCACGACCGGCTCGTAGCGCGAGATCGTGTGGGCCACCTCGGCGATGTCCCTGCGCACCGCCGAGAGGCCGCTGCCCCACACCGAGGAGAGGGCGGGCCAGGCCATGTACGTCCGGACGTGCCGGTCGGTCTCGGCGGGCATGCGGAGCGTGCCGGTGGCGTCCTGGGCGGCCGAGGCCGTCTGCACCAGCGAGGGGAGGGCGGAGCCGAGGGCCGCTAGCGGCACGGCCGCCGCGCCGAACTGGAGCACTCGCCGGCGAGAGGTGCGGGGGTTCATGTCCATGGTGACTCCCTGATGAGGAGGGGCGGGATGGACGGCATCCTCGCCCTAACTGAAAATTCAGTCAACCTTCCCCGCGTGTCGGCGCGCCGCGCGGGCCCGGTTCCGCTTCCGGGCGTCAGGCCTTGCGGAAGTGCTCCACGGCGATCGTCACGGACCCTGCGGGGGTAGCCTCCACGAGCCGTACGATCGCGACTTCCCGCTGGTCAGGGCTTCGTACACAGAAGGGGCGCTCCTTGGCGAGCGCCTTGAAGGGCAGGGTCGTCACGGGCCGGGTCTCGATGCCCCGCGCGCAGTCGTCCGGGGTCAGCTCTCCGCTTCCGTCCGCGACGAAGGCGTCCGACTCCTCGGAGAGGAGAAAGGCGTCGGAGCCGCGTGCGAGGTACCAGGCGGCCGTCTCGACGGGGACGACTTTTCCGGCGCGCAGGTCGAACTCGTAACCGGAATCCGGGGCGGTGAGCTCGGCCTGCGCATATCCGGGCACGTACGCCGAGGCCGTCGGCCGGGGCGGGGCGGCAGCGGGCTCCGCGGCGGGGGCCTCGTCCTCCTCCGGGGGGAAGCCGAACCAGTAGGCGCCGCCGCCGCAGGCCAGCAGGGCTGCGGCGGCCAGGGCGACCACGGGCAGCCGGCTCCGGTCGCGCCGCCGGTCACGCCGGGCGGGGGTCACGGGGGCGACGGGGGCGACGGAGGCCTCCGGGCTCGCGGGGGCCGCCGGAGTCACCGGAGTCACGGGGGTCACGGGAGTCACGGGAGTCACGGGAGCCGCCGGGCCCGGGGCGTACGGCATCGTCCCGCCCGGCCCGGCGGCGGGGTACGCAGCCGCCGCCCTGGTCGCCTGGAGGTGCTCCGGTACGGGCGACCCCGGCCGGCCGGACCCGGCGGACCCCGCGGGCACCGCGCCCGGGTCGGCGCCGGCCCGGCCCCCGACCTCCTCCAGCACCGGCCGGGGCAGCCAGCCGTCGGTGAACTCCGGCCGCGGGCCCACGAGCGGGTGCGCATGGACGGCGGCGATCAGATCGGCGGTCGTGGGACGGTCCTGCGCGGACTTGGCCAGGCACCACGACAGCAGGTCGTGCAGCTCAGGGGGGATCCGGCTGAGGTCCGGATGCTCGTGGACCACCCGGTACAGGGCGCCGGACTCCGGCCCGTTCCCGAAGGGCGGGACCCCGCCCGCCACGAACCCGGCGAGCGCCCCGAGCGCGAACACGTCGGTCGCCGGCGTCACCGGATGGCCCAGCGCCTGCTCCGGCGCCATGAACGCGGCGGTGCCGATCCGCAGGCCGGTACCGGTCAGGGCGGCGGCGTCGGCGGCGCGCGCGATGCCGAAGTCGATCACCCGCGGCCCGTCCCCCGCGACGAGCACGTTCGCCGGTTTGAGGTCCCGGTGAACGACGCCCACCCGGTGGATCTCCTGGAGGGCCTCGGCGATGCCGGCGACGAGCAGCAGCACCGTGCGCACCGGCAGCGGCCCGTGCCGCTGCACGACCTGGTGCAGCGAGGGGCCGGGTACGTAGGCCGTGGCCAGCCACGGGGTGTGGTCGTCCTCGCCCGAGTCGACCACCTGAGCCGTGAAGAGGCCGTGGATCCGGCGGGCGCTCGCCACCTCCTGGGCGAAGCGCTCGCGGAACTCCGGATCCGCGGCGAACTCCCGCCGCACCGCCTTCAGCGCGATGGGCCGGCCACCCGGCGTGTACGCCAGGTAGACCACCCCCATGCCGCCGGAGCCGAGCCGGGCGTGGAGGCGGTAGCCACCGATCTCGTGGGGGTCGTCGGCGGACAGGGCCGTGAGGGCGGACTGTACGCCGGGAGTCTGAGCGAACATGCGGTGGCTCTTTCAACGATGCGGCAATGACCTGGGGCGCATCGTGCCGCTAACTAAAGTTTCAGTCAATGTGTGACAATGCGAGACGCACACCGCCAGAAGGGAGGATCGACCGGTGTCGGATCGAAGAAGGGCCATCCTGGAGGGCGCCGCCCGGGTCATCGCACGCCGCGGGGTCCGCGGACTGCGGGTGACCGACCTGGCCGCCGAGGCCGGCGTGTCGACCGCCTTGATCTACTACCACTTCAAGGACCGGACGGGCATCCTGCGGCACGCCCTGGCCTTCATCGGCGACCGGGCCGACCGCTACACGGGCGCCGCCGAGGAGGCGGGCGCCGCCCCCCTGGCCGGGGACCCGCGCCGGCTTCTGGAGCGGATCCTGCTGCTCGAATTCCAGGACCTGCCCGAGGTGCGCGAGAACAGTACGGCCTGGGGGGAGCTGCGGGCCCACACGATCTTCGACCCGGAGCTGCGCGAGGAGCTCACCGCGGCCGGCGCGGCCTGGGTGGAGGAGGTCGCCGACCTGCTGGCCGCCGCGTGCCCGGCGGCGCCGGGCGCCGCCGTCGGCGCCGCCGCCGAGCGGCTGACCGCCCTCCTGGAGGGCCTGAGCGGCCGCTGGCTGAGCGGCCTGCTGCCCGCGGCGCACGCCCGCGACCTGATGCGCGGGGCGATCGGAGTCGAAATCGGCAGGCTCGGGTTCCGTCATCACGTGAATTGACTGAAATTCCAGTCAGTGCAACAGTGGACGACATCCGGCCGTACCGCATTCTCATGCGAACCGGATGTTCTCGGTGCAAAGCGTGCACCCTTTGGATAGGGCCCGGCCCGCCGGCCTGTGCCACGCCTCCCGTGCCCCCCTGGCCGGACGCCCCTCGCTCCGCCAGCACACGATCGGAGTCCCCCGTGTCGTTCACTCCCCCCACCCGCCGCTCCGTCCTCCGCACCTTCGCCGGGATCGGCGCCGCCGTCTTCGGTGCGGCCGCCTGCGGTCCCGCCGAGTCCGGCAAGGAGCCGGGCCCCGCTGGCTCCTCCCAGCCGGCCCCGGACGGAAAGCGCCGGTTCGGCGCCGAGTGGGAGAGCCACACCCGTACCTTCATGTCCTGGCCGGCCCTCGCCTCGGTCTGGGAGCAGGACCTGCCCTACGTCCGTGAGGACATCGCCCGGATCGCGCGGGCCGTCGGCGGCTACGAAGAAGTGATCATGATGGCCCGGCCCGACCAGGTGGACGCGGCCCAGAAGGCCGTCGGCTCGCAGGTCGAGGTGATCCCGCTCGCCGTCGACGACCTGTGGGCCCGCGACACCGTCCCGGTGTTCGTCGAGGAGGGCGCCGAGGTCGTCGGCGTCGACTTCAACTTCAACGGCTGGGGCAACAAGCAGGAGCACTCGAACGACGCCCAGGTCGGGCGCCTGCTGCTGCAGAAGTACGGGATCCCCAGGGTCCAGGCCCCGCTCGTCGCCGAAGGCGGTTCGTTCGAGACCGACGGCGAGGGCACCCTGATGGTCACCGAGAGCTCGATCGTCAACGACAACCGCAACAAGGGGAAGTCCCGGGACACCATCGAGGCCGAGCTCAAGCAGACCCTGGGGGTCCAGAAGGTCATCTGGCTGGCCGGCGTACGCGGCGAGGACATCACCGACGCGCACGTGGACAGCCTCGTACGCTTCACCGCCCCCGGAGTGGTCCTGCTGGACCGTGCCCACCCCGGCACCCCGCCGGACTCCTGGTCCCGCTCCGCCGATCAGGCGAAGTCCGTCCTGTCGAAGTCGACGGACGCCCGCGGCCGCCGTTTCGAGGTCGTCGACCTGCCGCAGCCGGACCTGAACCGGATCACCGGCGAGGGGGACGATTTCGTCTCCACCTATGCCAATTTCTACGTCGCCAACGACTCGGTGTTCATGCCGCAGTTCGGGGACCGCAAGGCGGACGACCGCGCCCGCGGCATCCTGCGGGAGCACTTCCCCAAGCGGGACGTCGTCATGGTGAAGATCGACACCATCGCCTCGGGCGGCGGCGGCATCCACTGCTCGACCCACGACCAGCCCGGCAAGCCCGCGGCCTGACCCGCCCGCGGCCCCACCGCCACGCCCCCACACCCCCCACGCCTCGCACCCCGCACCGCGCACCGCGCACCTCCGGAGCCACCGTGTCGAACCCCCACCGCCCCGCGCGACCCGCGCGCCGCGTCCCGCTGCTGCCGGGCCTGGTCCTGATCGCCGTCGTCGCGGCGGTCACCGTGGGGGCGTGGCTCCAGTTCGGGGAACGTCAGGCGCTGGACACGGTGTACACGGCGGGGCGCGCCGACCCGGACCGCATCGACGTCGACGCCACGATCCAGCGCGTCGACGCCGCGGGCCGCGAGATGACCCTGCGCGTCCTGGTCACTCCCCGGGGCGCCCTGGCCGAGGCCGACGGGGTCTCCCCCACCGAGGACCTCACCATCCAGACCTCGACGGCCATCCGGGGCGACCTGACCTTCAAGGCGCACCAGCGCATCGCGACGACGGACGTCCCCGTGGCCCTGACGGGCGGTTCGATCACGGACTACCCCTTCGACGCCTACGGGGCGGACGTCGAGTTCGGTGCCGTGTCGGGTGGCGAGAAGGTCCCCGTCCGCGTGACGCTCTCCAACAACGACGTCCTCTTCTCGGCGACGGTCGACGCCTCGTCGACGCAGGGCGTCGCGGTCCTCGACGTCGGCCTGGCCCGCTCCAACAGCGTCTTCGTCTTCGCGGTCTTCATGATGCTCGCCATGTGGGCGCTCGCCGTCTCGGTCCTGATCGGCAGCTGGTATCTGGTCACCCGCCGCAAGGGCCTGACCTGGCCCGCCCTCGGCTGGATGGCCGCGACCCTCTTCGCGCTGGCAGCCTTCCGCAACACGGCCCCGGGCGCGCCGCCCATCGGCTGCCTGCTCGACTACATCGCCTTCCTCTGGGCGGAGACGGTGATCGCGTTCTGCCTCGTCACGGTGGTCGTCGCGGGCATCCGCGCCGAACCCCCGGCCACGACGTCCTCGGACACGCCGTAGGCGGGAGCGTCAGGCCGGCCCGGTCCGGGCGCAGTCCGGGCCGGGCAGGCGGCGATCATCGGCTCCGCCGGACTGCACCCGGCGGAACGGCGGCGGGAGGGGGACGGTGGCGGGGTGGCCGTCCCGGTCCCCCGCGAGCTCAGACCAGTTCGGGCTGCGGTTCGCGCCGGGGCTGCGGTACCCGCACCACCGCCGCGGCCGCGTCCTGCCGTTCCCACGTCCTGGTGATCCGTACGTAGCCGTAGATCACCGAGCCCATCGCGAGGAGGAGCAGCGGCCCGAAGACCCACGGGTACGCGGCCAGCTGCACCGACAGATAGCGGTACGAGACCAGGTACGCGACGAACACCGCGAAGCCGTAGCCGGTCAGCAGGACGCCGGGCCGGTCCCAGCCGCGGGCGAGGGTGCGCAGCCCCGCCTCGATCGTGACCGTGAAGACCACGCCGGCGATGATGTCCGCGCCGTAGTGGTAGCCGAAGCCGAGCGTGGCGCCGAGGGTGGCGATCAGCCAGAACGTGCCCGCGTAGCGCAGCGCCCTCGGGGCCTTGCGGGAATGGATGAAGATCGCGGTCGCCCACGCCGTGTGCAGGCTGGGCATGCAGTTGCGCGGGGTGAACTCGTCGAAGGGCATCGGGCCCGGGGTACCGAGCGGCGGCGGTGTGTTCGGCCACAGGTCGGCCACCGCCCAGTGCCCGCCGTCCGCGCCGTAGGCGAAGATCGGCCCGACCACCGGGAAGACCATGTAGATCCCCGGCCCGAGCAGACCGATGACCAGGAAGGTGCGCACCAGGTGGTGGCTCGGGAAGCGGCGCAGGGTCGCCACGTGGCGCAGCTGGTACAGCGCGACGGCGACCGCGGCCACCGCGAGCTGGATGTAGACGAATTCGAGGATGCGGAAGCCGACCGCGCCGGTGGCCTCGACGATCCGGCCCGCCACCCACGACGGGTTGCCCAGCGCGTGGTCGGCGGTCGCCACGTACTGGTCGAGCACCATCGGGCGGGACTTCGAGGTGATCAGCAGCCAGGTGTAGCCGGTCTTACGGCCGGCCACCAGCAGCAGCGCCAGTCCCACGCCCTTCAGCAGCAGGAGACGTTCCCGGCCGGTGCGCCGCGTGACGGCGATGACGGCCCAGGCCAAGGTCACCAGGAGCGCGCCGTTGCCGAACATCATCTCGGCGCCGGCCAGCCACCGTACGAGCCAGAAGACGAGGTCGATGCCGATCGCGGCGGCGAGTCCGATGAGGCGCTGCCGCCAGGTGAGGACCACCATCATCAGTGCCATGCTGGCGTACAGCACCGTGCCCGACTGGGGTGCGAAGATCACCTCGCGCGTCTGGACGGTGATCGGACCCGGCACGCCGTACCGGCGCGCGGCCAGCTCCAGTGCGACGAGGAATCCGAGGCCGATCACACCCACGGCGCCCCACAGGACGGCCCGGGGCCGGGGCAGCGCGGCGGACCTGGCGCCGTCGCCTATTCGAGAAAGAACCCGCCATATCGTAGATGTCAATTTCCGGCCGCTTATCGTGGTCCAACGTGAACATAGTCAGGTCGAACATGTTAACGGAGTGGGCAGGTTTGATTGAGCGTGGGTGTACCGGCCGGTTCACCCGAGCGCCCGCCCCGGCCGGCGGGACCTGACCGGAGAATTCGGCCCCGCCGGATGAACCGAAGCGAGCGCGCCGCCGCCCGCCGGCCGGATCTCCGGGAACCGGAGGACGCGACCGGCGGGGACGGCGCCCGGGGTCAGTCGGTGATCGCGACCCTGCCGTTGGCCGGGGCGGCCTCGGGGGTCGTCGCCGGCCTGGTAGCGGTGATGCCCTTGAGGAGCTGGGCCAGGTCGACGCCCGTCGTGGAGCCGAGCAGCTCCATGCCCTGGGCGACGTTGTCGGCGACGGTACGGGACAGCTTGTTCGCGCCGTCGGTGGAGATGACGGTCATCTTGTCGATGGCGCCGAGCGGCTCGGCCGCCTTGGCGACCACCTGCGGGAGCACCTCGACCAGCATCTGGACCATCGCCGCGTCGCCGTAGCTCTCGAAGGCGTCGGCCTTCTTCTGCATCGCCTCCGCCTCGGCCGCGCCCTTGGCGGCGATCGCCGCCGCTTCCGCGTCACCCTCCAGGCGTACCGCCTCGGCGATGGCCGCGCGGCGGGCGCGTTCGGCCTCACCGCGCTTGACTCCCTCGATGGCCTCGGCCTCGGCGAGCGCGGAGCGGCGCTGCTTCTCGCCCTCACCCGTCAGGCGGGCCCGCTCGGCCTCCGCCTGCGCGGCGGCGATGGCGGCGAGCCGCTCCGCCTCGGCCTGCTTGACCCGGGCCACCCGCTTGGCCTCGGCCTCCTGCTCGGCCTGGTAGCGCCGGGCGTCGGCGGGCTTGCGGACCTCGGTGTCGAGCTGGCGGTCGGTCAGCGCGGCCTGCCGCTCGGCCACCTTCTCCTGCTCGGCCAGGATCTGCTGCTGCCGGTCGGCGTCGGCCAGCGGGCCGGCGGCGTTCGCCTGGGCTGCGGCGGCGTCGGTCTCCGCCTTGATCTCGGCCTGGCGCAGGTACAGGGTGCGCTGCGCGACCGCGATCTCCTCCTCGGCCTTCAGCCGGGCCTGTTCGGCGGCCCGGCGGGCGTTGGCCTCGGCGATGTCGGCCTCCTGCTTGGCTCGGGCGGCCTCGGGCCGACCGAGGTCCTCCAGGTAGGAGCCCTCCGTGGTGATGTCCTGGATCTGGAACGCGTCCAGGACGAGGCCCTGGCCGGAGAGGCTGGCCTCGGCCTCCTCCGCGACCTGCCCGGCGAAGGCCGCCCGGTCGCGGATGATGTCCTCGACCGACATCCGGCCGACGATGGCGCGCAGCGCGCCGGACAGCACTTCCTGGGTGAAGCCGACGATGCCGTCCTGCTGCTGGAGGAAGCGCTGGGCGGCGGCGCGGATGGCGTCCTCGTTGCCGCCGACCTTGACGATCGCGACGCCTTCGAGATGCGCCTTGATGCCGCGCAGCGTGACCGCTCCGCGCACGGCGATCGGGATGTGCCGGCTGGACAGGTCGAGGGTGTAGCGCTGCTGGACGAAGGGCACGACGAACACGCCGCCGCCGACCACGACCTTCTGGCCGCTGGTGTCGGTGAAGATCTGTCCGGTGGCCGGATCGGTGGACTTCTTGCCGCGCCGGCCCGTGATGAGGAACGCCTCGCTGGGACCGGCGACCTTGTAGCGGGTGACGACGACCAGTGCGAGCAGGACGAGGAGTACGACCACTCCCACGACCGGAACGACGACTGAACTCATGGTGGATCCCCCCTGCCCGCGCTCACGAGGGCAGATCGGTGGTGGATGACAAGGTGAAGCGCTCGGGGTCGGCGCTCGGGGTCGGCACTCGGGCTCGGCACTCGGGTCGCTGCCCGGCGACGGGCCGGGGGCCGCGCCCGGACCGGTGCCCGGGTCAGCGTTCGACGGGGCGCACACCGACCGACGTGGACGACGGCGTCCGCGTGACCCACACCTCGGCGCCGAGGGCCACCGGGCCGTCGGCGGTCGCGGCGTACTTGACCGGCTGGCCTCCCAGTCTCAGCAGGACCTCGCCGTATCCGTCCGCCGGAATGGCGGTGACCACGGTCCCGGCGGACCCGACGAGCTCGCCGTGGTGCGGGGCGGCCCCGTCGCCGTCCCGGGCGAGGGCGCGGCTCATCCGGTACGTCGACCAGCCGGCCCCCGCACCGGCCGCGGCCCCGGCGGCGGCTGCCGCTCCCGGCCCGAGACCGGTGGTCCCGAGCACGATCGCCCCCGTGAAACCGAGCATCGAAATGAAGCCCGCGACCACCGGGAGCGACAGCCATCCGTCGAACAGTCCGTCCAGGGCTCCGTCGAAGACACCTTCGAGGACCCCGTCGAACACCAGCGAGCCGGCCAGCAGGACGATCCCCCCGATGCCGAGACCCAGAAACAAGTCCATGAGCACCTCCCCCGCCCGGCCGGCGTTTTCGCCGGACAACGGCATCGTGCCAGCGGGCGAGGGTGTTGCACATTGCCTGTCTTCGGCAATCTTTACGACTTTTTTACGCCGTGGCCCGGCAGGGTCTCCCGGCCCGGCGACCGCAGCCCCGGCGTCACCCCGTGGCGTCGGGCCAGCCCAGCAGCCGTGATCCGATCACCGCGGTCTGGAGCGTGTAGCGGTCCACCGGGTCCGCCGGGTCCGCGCCCGTCAGGGCGTGGATGCGCTCCAGCCGGTACGTCAGGGCGCGCACGCTCAGCGAGAGGTGCCGGGCGGTCTCCGTCGCCACACAGCCGCAGCCGAAATAGGCGGTGAGGGTGTCCAGCAGGGGCCGAGGCCCTCCGCGCGCCTGGCGCAGGGGGCCCAGGACGCTCTCGACGAGGTCGGCCATGGCCTGCCGGTCGCGGCTGAGGACCGGGTAGACCAGCAGGTCGGAGGCGTACAGCACCGGCCCCTCCAGCCCCAGCCGCTCGGCGATGTCGAGCGCGTTGAGGGCTTCCTCGTACGAGTGGACGACCCCGCCGGGGCCCGGGTGGGAGCGGCCGACGGCGACCCGTCCGCCGTCCGTCGCCGCGTGCGCCTGCTCGGCGAAGTAGGCCAGGACGTCGGGCTGGTCGCCGGGCGCCACGCAGACGAGGCTGCCGTCCTTGGTGGCCAGCAGGATCTGCCGCTTCCCGAACCGTCCGAGGACGGCCTCCTCGATGCGGCGCGCCACCGGGTAGCCGTCGCCGTACGGCTCGGAGCCGGCGGCCACGGCCACCGCGTGCGCCTGGGACAGGCGCAGCCCGAACCGCTCGGCACGCTCGGCCAGCAGGCCCAGCCCGCTGCGCCCGTGCAGCAGGTCGTCGATGAACTCCCGCCGGGCGGCCTCCTCCTGACGGACCGCCTGGCGCTGGGAGTGTTCGTACCCCTCGACGAACGCGTCCACCGCCTGTTCGACGGCGGCCAGCAACGGCTCCGGCGCGCGCGTCGGAACGCTCCGGGCGGCGGCCAGGTGGTCCCGTATGAGCGCGCGCAGCGGCAGACCCTCCTCCGCCGCGCGCCGGCCCTCGGCGCGGCGGGAGTCGAGCTCGGCGCGGCTGAGGCGGCGCCCCGTGGCGCACGCGTGCCGCAGTATGCCGACGTACCCGCCGAGACGGTCCTCCGGCGTGTCCCGCTCCACCACGTTCCTCCCCCGATCCCGACGCGCTCCCTCGCCCGTCCTCGACTCGGGACCAGGGTGACACGTGCGTCGGGACGCGCCGGCGCCAGGACCTGGGGCGATCCGATCGCGCGCGCTGCTGAAGAACGCGCCCGTCGTGCTGCTGGACGAGGTGTCACGAGCTCCGGCCCGTCGGCCGGGAGTGCCGGTCCACTCGTGATCAGTACATCTAGGCCGCGAGGAGCTCCGGTCGGCCACGGAAGGCATGGGCGGGTTCGGGGCGGTCTGCGATCAGGCTCGCGAGCAGGAGGGCGGGAGCCAGCCCGGGAAGGCGCCGGGCGGCCATGAGGAGGCGCGGGTACTGCTGGACCGGGAGCGACAGCGCGATGCCGCAGACCTCGCCGGGGAGGCCGAGGGGTACGGCGGCGCAGACCGCCTGGGGGGAGTACTCCAGCACGCTGAACTGAGGCCCGTGCGGGCCGCCCCGATCCAGGTTCTCGAAGAGCTTGAGGGGGTCGGTGATGGTGCGTTCGGTGAGCCTGATGGCCGGGTGGCGGCTGAGGTGGTCCATCCGGGCGGCGCCGTCGAGCTGGGCGAGGAGGCTCTTCCCGATGGCGCTCGCGTGGCCCGAGGCCCTGAAGGCGACCCATTCCTCCGCCGGCGGCGCGGCCTCGCTGTGCGCGGATGCACGGACCCGGATCTCCCCGTCCGTGTAGCTGCTGAGGTAGACCGCGGCGCCCACCTCGTCGCGCAGCCGGGCGAGGGCGTTGCTGAGGAGCGGGCGGCCCGGCCGGGTCAGCGGTTCCAGGGCCGGTCCGGGGAAGTGGGCGCCCGCTACGGTGGCGACCAGCTGCTGCTGGCGGAGCCACTCCAGCAGCCGCGTGGTGGAGTCCAGGGACAGCCCGGCCCGCCGGGCGAGCGAGCGGGTGTCGATCCCGTCCGCGGCGTCAACCACCCCTACGAGGTCACTGGCCCACCGGGCCGCCTCCCACCACACGGGTACGGCGAAGGGGGCGGAGCCGTCGCGATGCATGTCCGTCCCACGCCTCGTGGTGCGCGGGAGGCAGGCAGCCGCGTACCTCCTCGATACGGCATGGCTCCCGCACGCGCCGGACAGGTGGAGCGATCCGGGCATGGCCTGCGGCCGTTTCGCCCGGTTCCACGCGGCCAACCACGACCCCTGCTGCTCCTCCGCGATGTCGCAGCCGCGGAGGAAGGCCGCCATCTGCCCTGGGCTGGCCGGCAGCCGCTGGTGGCGGAGGATGGCCCAGATGCTGCTCAGGGCGAGCCACTCGTGTCCGCCCTTGCGTTGCACCTGCCGGTAGGGCGGCAGGCCGGCGTTCCGGTGAAGGGACACCAGGGCGCTGTTGAGTTCACCTTCGGTGAAGACCCCGGCGGGCTCGATCACCTCGCCGGCCGGGACGCTGCGCGACGGTCCGTGGGCCGCCTCGACCAGGCGCTTCGCCATCGTCAGGTCCTCCTGCGACGCTCCGCAGGCGGTGAGGAACTCCGTGACGGTCGTCGAGGTGGGGACCGTCTTGCCCGAGGCGGCCCGCTTGAGGGTGGCGGCCGAGCTGCTGGTGCGCAGCGCGAGCTGTGCGTAGGTCAGACGGGCTCTGCCGCGGGCTCCCCGTAACAGCACGGCCAAGGTGGCGCGGACGGGGTCGGTCCAGTCCACCGGCTTCTCGGTGCGTCCCACCGTGCCGCCTTACTGAGTGATGCGCAGGACGGCCGACGCCAGTCCTGCTGCGAGTCGGCGGCCCCCGCCGACGACGAGCACGGCCACGGCGCCGAGCGCCGCGCAGTGCGCCAGAAGGGGGACGATCTCCGCCGTCGGCAGGCCCGCCAGGGCCAGGACCGTCCCCAGAACGGGAAACGTGATCAAGCCCGCGACGTACGGCAGGGACAGGTGGCGCTGCTCGGATCCTTCGCGGCCGGAGGCGGCCCGGTCGCCAGGCGAGGAGGGGAGTCCGTTCGTGGGCATGTCTGCGTGTCTCTCTGACTGAGCGCGGGTGGCAGAGCGCCAACCGCTGTTGGCCGGCTGCAAGTGATCCTCAAGCAAGGGAAGTTGGCGCTTCCCGGACGGCACGCTACCGGACGGCGGCAGGGCGCCGGGCCGCACGTCGGCACGGTGTTCTGCCTGCTCGAATTGGCTCACGCGCGTTCCCGGGGACCTCCGTGCCCGCTCCCCCGACGTCCGGCCGTCGGCGCGGACCGCCGTGCGGCTTTGGCTCACGGGCGTTCAGACCGGGTTGTGATCTGCGGCGGGAAAGGAGAGGCTGGACAGGCTGGTTGCCGAGGCAGCCATCGATCTCTCTGACTGCTGCCGGCTGCAACCGTGGGACCAGAGATTCGGGCAGTGACCATGTTGGCGCGTGGCCTGCCGGTGGAAGCCGTCGTCCCGGATCCCGGGGCGGCAGCTTCGTGCCGTCCCCGAGCCACGGTGGCGGGCCGCCGCTGGCGGCGCCCGGAGGTCCCGTCCATGGCCCCGAACGCACGAAAGGCCGTCCTCTCAGTAGTGAGAGAACGACCTCCGACCTGCATGAAGCATGGTCGGGACGACAGGATTTGAACCTGCGACCCCTTGACCCCCAGTCAAGTGCGCTACCAAGCTGCGCCACGTCCCGTTGTGCCTGCGACCTGGGGTTTCCCCTGCTCGGCGGCACATGCAGAACATTACCCCACGCCGAGGGGTGTGCATGCACGGGTAACCGGCGCGGGGGAGGATGGCCTGGTGAACGCACGGGATCGGGATGTCGACGGGCGGGCGCGCAGCGCGCGGCCGAGGGACGGGCTGGGGCGGCCGCTCGCCTACGGGGCCGCCGGGGTGGAGCGGCAGCCCGAGGGGGTGGTGCGCTCCCCCGCGGAGACCCTGCGGGAGGCGCAGCGGCTGCTGGACGCCGGGATGCCGTTCCACGCGCACGAGGTGTTCGAGGACGCCTGGAAATCGGGGCCCGAGACCGCGGCCCCCCTCTGGCGGGGGCTCGCGCAGCTCGCCGTCGGGTTGACGCACGCCGCGCGCGGCAACGCGGTCGGCGGGGCGCGGCTGCTGCGGCGCGGGGCCGCCGCGATCGAGGGGCTGGACGGGGGCCCGTACGGGGTCGACGTACCGGGCCTGGTCCGGTGGGCCGGGGCGCTGGCCGGCCGGGTCGCGGACGGCAGCCCGGCCGTCGACGCCGCACGGGAGGCACCGAGGCTGGGCCCGGCCTAGGCAGGCTGGAGGAGGTCCCAGCGGTTGCCGTAGAGGTCCTCGAAGACGGCGACGGAGCCGTACGGCTCGTGGCGCGGGTCCTCCAGGAAGCGGACGCCCTCGGCGGTCATCCGGGCGTGGTCGCGGGCGAAGTCGTCGGTGTACAGGAAGTGGCCGACGCGGCCGCCGGTCTGGTCGCCGACGCGGGAGCGCTGGGCCTCGTCCTTGGCGCGGGCGAGGAGGAGCGCGGACTCGGTGGCGCCGGGCGGGCGGACCACGACCCAGCGGGAGCCGTCCGGGCGGGCGGTGTCCTCGGCGAGGTCGAAGCCGAGGGCGCGGGTGTAGAAGTCGATGGCCTCGTCGTAGTCGTGGACGAGCAGGGCCGTGAGGGCGATGTGGGATGGCATGCGCTCATTGTGTGCCCATGAGGACCACCTCCAGGGTGCGGGGCCCGTGTACCCCCTCCACCCGGTCCAGTTCGATGTCGCTCGTGGCGGAAGGGCCGGAGATCCAGGTCAGGGGGCGGGCCGGGTCGAGGAGCGGCAGGGCCTGCGGGACGGAGTCCACGACCTGGTCCGGAACCCGGATCACGCAGACGTGGTGGTCCGGGATCAGGGTGATGCGCCTGCGGCCCTGGTCGGGGCCGCCGTCGAGGACGATCGTGCCGGTCTCGGCGACGGCCAGGGCGCAGCCGGTGACCACGCTGTCGACCAGGTCCAGTTCGTACGGGGTGGACTCCGCCCGGTCGGGTACGCGGGTGGGGCCCCCGGCCGGGAGCCAGTGCGGGGGCAGGCCCGGCGGGACGAGCACCGACCGGGCGCCCCGTGCGTCGAGGAGCCGGGTCAGCAGCGCGGGCAGGGCCTCCTCGTGCGTGCGGTGGACGACGGCCCGGTACTCGGCGAGGTGGGCGGCGAGCAGGTCCACCCGCGCCGCCGGGGTGCGGACGCCGTGGACGGGGAGGTAGTCGCGGGGGATCTCCCCCTCGGGCGCGGCGTCGCGCAGCGCCCGGCGGATCCGGCCCAGGACGCGGTCCTTGCTGCTCATCGCGGGGTGCTCCGTTCCCTGGCCGCCCACCAGTCGCGGAAGGACTCCGGCGGTACGGTGGGCAGTTCGCGGCTGTCGGTCCAGGCCCGCCCGGCCCCGGGGAGCCGCCGGGGGGCCAGCCGCCGGGCCCTGGCCAGCAGGCGCTCCCCCGCGCGCAGGGCTCCCGGGTGGTCCAGGAGCAGTCTGGCGGCGCGCATGGCGGCCCGTTCGGCGGTGTGGCCGTCGGCGGGGCGGAGCGTGACGCGGATGCCGGCGCGGGTCGCCGGGCCGCCCTGGGCGACGCGTTCGCGGAGGTGGACGAGGACCTCGGGGATGTCGATGGCGACCGGGCAGACCTCGTAGCAGGCTCCGCAGAGGGTGGACGCGTAGGGCAGGGAGGCGTCGATCGCGCGGGCGGTGCCGCGGAGCTGGGGGCTGAGGATGGCTCCGATGGGGCCGGGGTAGACGGATCCGTAGGCGTGGCCGCCGGCGCGCTCGTAGACCGGGCAGACGTTGAGGCAGGCGGAGCAGCGGATGCAGCGCAGGGCCTGGCGGCCGGTCTCGTCGGCGAGGGTGTCGGTGCGGCCGTTGTCGAGGAGGACCAGGTGGAAGGCGGTGGGCCCGTCGCCCTTCATGGTGCCGGTCCACATGGTGGTGTACGGGTTCATCCGCTCGGCCGTCGAGGAGCGCGGCAGCGTCTGGAGGAAGATCTCCAGGTCGCGGAAGGTCGGGACGACCTTCTCGATGCCGACGACGGAGATCAGGGTCTCGGGCAGGGTCAGGCACATCCGGCCGTTCCCCTCGGACTCCAGGACGACCATGGTGCCGGTCTCGGCGACCATGAAGTTGGCTCCGGAGACGGCGACCTTGGCGCGCAGGAACTTCTCGCGAAGGTGCAGGCGGGCCGCCTCGGCCAGCTCCCGCGGGTCGTCGCCGAGCGAGCCGGGTGCGGGACGGCCCCAACGCCCCATCTCCGTGCGGAAGACGTCGCGGATCTCGGCGCGGTTGCGGTGGATGGCGGGGACGAGGATGTGCGAGGGCCGGTCGTGGCCGAGCTGGACGATGAGTTCGGCGAGGTCGGTCTCGTACGCGGCGATCCCGGCGGCCTCCAGGGCCTCGTTGAGTCCGATCTCCTGGGTGGCCATGGACTTGACCTTGACGACCTCGCGCTCGCCGGTCGCGCGGACCAGGTCCGTGACGATCCGGTTGGCCTCGTCGGCATCGGCGGCCCAGTGGACGGTGCCGCCGGCCGCCGTGACCGCTTCCTCCAACTGCAGCAGGTAGCGGTCGAGATGGCGCAGGGTGTGGTCCTTGACGGCCCGGCCCGCGGCGCGCAGCCGGTCCCAGTCGGCGAGTTCGGCGACGGCCCGCGCGCGTTTGTCGCGGATGGTGTGCGTGGCGTGCCGGAGGTTGGCGCGCAGCACCCCGTCCCGTACGGCCTCGCGCGCCGCCTCGGGGAAGGAGGGCACCTCGGGCGTGGCCGGCACGGCCGGCATCCGGGGTGTGGCGGGCATGGCGGGCATGCCCAGGTAGGTGCCCGTCACGACGGCGGTTCCTCCTCGGTGGCGGCCAGGATCTCGGCGAGGTGCAGGGTCCGAAGCGGGCTGTCCGTACGGCGCAGCAGGCCGTCCAGGTGGGCGAGGCAGGAGTTGTCGGCGCCGCACAGCACCCGGGCGCCGGTGCCGGCCGCTGCCGTGATCTTGTCGGTGCCCATGGCGGCCGAGACGTCCGGGTTCTTGACGGCGAAGGTGCCGCCGAAGCCGCAGCACTCCTCGGCGCCCGGCAGCTCGACCAGGTCCAGGCCCTTGACCGCGGCCAGCAGGCGGCGCGGCCGGTCTCCGAGCCCCAGGCCGCGCAGGCCGTGACAGGAGGGGTGGTAGGTGACGGTGTGCGGGAAGTACGCGCCGACGTCGGTCACGCCGAGCACGTCGGTCAGGAACTCGGTCAGCTCGTACACCCGCGGCGCGAGCGAGGCGGCCGCTTCTGCGAGCTCGCTGCCGCGCCCCTCGGCCGCCGCCTTCCGGCCGATGCGCGGGTAGTGCTCGCGGATCATCGCGGCGCAGGACCCGGAGGGGGTGACCACGTACTCGTGTCCCGCGAAGGCCCGCACGGTACGCCGCACGAGTGGTTCGGTCTCGTACCGGTAGCCGGTGTTGTACTGCGGCTGCCCGCAGCAGCTCTGGGCCGCCGGGAAGTCCACGACGACCCCCAGCCGCTCCAGGAGGCGTACGACGGCGATGCCGGTCCGCGGGTACAGCACGTCGCTCACGCAGGTGACGAACAGGGCGGCTCGCATGATGGGCACAATAGCCCCGTGAAGAAGTTCTCAGTGATCGGCATAGGCGCGGGCGACCCGGACCATCTGACCCTCCAGGCGGTCAGGGCGATCGGCGCGGCGGACGCATTCCTCATCCTGGAGAAGGGCGAGGAGAAGGCGGATCTGACCGGGTTGCGGCGCGCGATGCTGGACGCGCACGCCCGTCCCGGCCACCGGCTGGTGGAGGGCCGCGACCCGGACCGGGACCGGACCCCCGCCGACTACACGCCGACGGTGGACGGCTGGCGCAGTGCGCGGGCGGAGCTCTTCGAGCGCTTCGTCGCGGAGGATCTGGCCGACGGCGAGACCGGCGCCTTCCTGGTCTGGGGCGATCCCTCCCTCTACGACTCCACGCTCGCGATCCTCGACGAGGTGCTGGAGCGCGGGCGGGTGAGCTTCGAGCACGAGGTGGTGCCCGGCATCAGCAGCATCTCGGCGCTGCTGGCACGGCACCGGACCAACCTGAACCGGGTCGGGCGCCCGGTCCAGATCACCACCGGCCGCCGGCTGGCCGAGGGCTGGCCGGACGACGTGGACGACGTGGTGGTGATGCTGGACGCGCGGCACGCCTTCACCGCCCATCTGGACCAGGACCTCTACATCTACTGGGGGGCCTACGTGGGCAGCCCGGACGAGATCCTGGTGCAGGGCAAGCTGGCGGAGGTCGCCGGGCGGATCGAGGAACTGCGCACCGAGGCCCGCGCCCGCAAGGGCTGGATCATGGACACGTACCTGCTCAGGCGCGGCTGAGGTACGACGGGAGGACGGCGGCGAGGCGTTCGTACTCCTCGGGGCGGTTGTAGATCTGTCCGCAGACGCGGATGCCGCCGCCGCCCGGCCAGGGCCAGATCAGCACCCGGATGCCCTGCTCGGCCGCGATCAGCTCGCGCAGCTCGCGGGCCCGGTCCGGGGTGTCGGCGAGTCCGGCGGGCAGGCGCAGGGTGCGCATGGCGAGGGCCTCGCCGTGCGGGAGCGGGGTGAGCCCGGGGAGCTCGGCGAGCAGGGCCGCTCCGTGGGCGGCCAGTGCGCTGTTGTGGGCCCGGACCTTGGCCGCGTCGAGGCGTTCCAGCAGGTCCAGCCCCTCGGGGGCGGCGAGCCAGCCGGTGTAGTCGGCGGTGGCGCGGTTCTCGACGGACCGCGGGAAGCCGTGCTGGTCCTCCCAGGACGGCACGAGGGCCCGGATCCGGTGGCGGTGCTGCGGGGCGACGGCCAGGACGGCACTGCCGGAGGGCGCGTAACCCCATTTGTGGAGGTTGCCGAACCAGAAGTCGGCGCCGCCGGCGAGGGGGTCGGCGAGCATGCCCACGGCGTGGGCGCCGTCGACGACGGTGGTGACCCCGCGCTCGCGCAGCTCCGCGAGGAGCCGGGGGGAGGCGATGGTCCGGGCGGTGGGCGAACTCACGTGGTCGAGTACGGCCACCCGCGTACGGGGGGTCAGCGCGGCCAGCACGGTCTCGCGTACGGCGTCCTCGTCGGGCAGGTGGGGATCCAGGGCCACGGTGGTGACCGGGGCGCGGCGGGCGGCGGCCGCGACGACGGTGCCGTAGCCGTGGTCGGTGACCAGGATCTCGTCGCCGTCGGCGAGCGGGACGGCGTCCAGGGCGAGGTTGGCGCCCTCGGTGGCGTTGGCGATGAAGGCGATCCCGTCGGGGTCGGCGCCGAGGTGGGAGGCGATCCGGGTACGGGCCTCGGCGAGGCGCTCCGGGACGGCGATGAAGAAGGCGTCCGGGTCGGCGTGGAGCTCGGCGCGCAGGGCGGCCTGGGCCTCCTGGACGGGGATGGGCACCGCACCGAAGGAGCCGTGGTTCAGGTGGGCGACGCGGGGGTCCAGGTGGAACAGGGCGGGCCCGCCGGGGAACGTGTGGGCGGGCCCCGCGGGGAACGCGCGGGCTGGTCCGCCCGGGCCCTCGTGGGCGGGCCCGGTGGGACGTATCGGCTCGGTCACTGCTCCTCCGGAGATGCGGGGCGGCTGTCCTGCGGATCATCTCCCGGCGCCGCGCGCTCCGGTAGACCGCCGCCCGAGGACCGGCGCGGCGGCGGTGCGGCGCGCCGACCGGGCGGGGGCGGCACCCCGCGTCGCCGGGCGCGGCGGACCGCACCGGCCGACGGGCAGCCGTTCGGCCACCCGGGTGGAGTTCCGCGGCTTCGCCCGACCGGACCGGGCCGAACCAGGCGCCGGCCCGGGTCGGGCCGGGTCGAACCAGGCCGGCCCGAGCAGCCCAGCCCAGGTCTACGGCTCCCGGCCGCTGGTCGCGGCGTAGTACTGGAGGTCCTGCACCTCCACCTTGTGGTCCACCCGGTACGGCAGGTCGACCCTGACCCCGGCCTTGCCGTCGCGGACGACCTGCGCCGAGCTGGTGCCCGGCTTCAGCGGGAGGAGCTGCGAGTGGATCCCGGCGGGAGCCTCGTGGCTCGCGCCCACCGTGCCGACGGTCGTCCTGACGGCTCCGGCCGTGGTGAGGAAGCTGAGCACCTCCACCTTGTCCCGGGCCGGGGCGCTCCCCTTGCGGAGCGACATCACCAGCGACTGGTCGCCCGTCGGGTCGGCGTCCGCGAACTGCGTGCGCGCGGAGAGGTAGAGGGTGTCCCGGACGATCTTCGGCCAGCTGCCCGTCTTGAACCTGGTCAGGTAGTACGAGGTCAGGTCCAGGTAGGCGTGGCCGTTGTGCAGGGAGGGCGCGAACTGGCTGCCCTCCGAGTAGTCGTTCCAGGTGGTGAGCTGCACCCAGTCGGCGCCGTCCTCGATGGCGCGCGTCCAGGTGGCCCGCAGGGTCGCGGTGTTGCCGGCCTCGTCGTAGATGCCCTGGTTGGGGCGCGCGTCCTGGACCGACACCGGCTGCATCCAGATCTTGTCCATGTCGTGGGCCCGCTGCACGTCGCGCGTGGAGCTCTCCTGGCCGACGTAGCTGCGGCTGCCCCACTCGGAGAAGCCGTGGCTGATCGGGGCGAACTCGGCGCTGTGGGCGCCGAAGTCGAGGAAGAGCGGGACGAAGGCGGTGCGGATGCCGTGCCGGGACTTCAGGAGGGCGATGACCTCGGTCCACCAGGCGACGCTCTTCTCCTCCGCCTTGAACGGGGAGACCACGAGGCGGCCGTCGGGGAGGCGGTGCGCGGCGGAGGCGTCGGCGAGCGTGGCGATCGCCTCGGCGAGCACGGCGGGGTCGTCGGTCTTCAGGGAGGTCATGTCCGGCATCAGCATGATCTTGAAGGCCGGGTCCACCGAACGGGCGGCCGCCATCAGCAGGTTGCTGCGGTCCCAGTTCTTGCCGGAGAGGGAGAGCAGGTCGAGCGTGAAGCCGTCGATGCCCGCCGCGCGGGCCGTGCGCACCTCCTGCTGGAGGTTGGCGTACTCCCAGTCGCCGCTCTTGGGGGTCACGGGCAGCGGCCGGTCGCGCAGCAGGCCGCCGTAGCGTCCGTGCTTCCCGCTCTCGCCGTCGGGGTTCAGGTAGTTGCGGGTGTAGTAGTCGCGGTCGGCGGCCGCGTTGTCGAGGGAGAGCGGGTAGGGGGTGAAGTAGTGGGCGAACACCAGCTTCTTGCCCGCTCCGCCCGAGCGCAGGGCGGCCGGTGCGGGCATGTCGAAGGGCAGGGCTCCGGTGGGGCGTTCGGCCCCGGAGTCCACCGCGCCCTCGGGGTTGCCCTTGGCGGCCGCGCCCTCGGTGGGCGCCGGGGGCGGGGCGGGTGCCGCGGTGGCCTCGCCGGGCGCGCCGGGAGAGGCGCCGGGGGCGGTGGCCGCCGGGAGGTCGCCGCCGGGGGCCGCGGCCCCCTGGACGGAACCCGCGTCGTACGGGTCCCAGGCGATTGAGGTGGCCGCGCAGACGCCGACCAGGAAGAAGGCGGAGAGCAGCGTGGCGAGCAGCGGCCTGCGGCCCCGGAAGGCGGGCCGGCGCCGGTGAGACACGGGTCCGGCCGCCCGGCCCGCACGCTGTGCCCGCCGGCCCGCACGGTGCCGTGCTCGCCGGTCCGTTCCCCGGTCCGCTGTCATTCTGTTCCCTCCCGCGAATATGCCCCTCGTAGGGGCTGCACAGCAGTAGAGCCCAATCCCGGCTCCCGGACAACCGTTCCCAGGAGCCGGAGTTCGGGTACGTACGTCACACGGACCACGGGAACTACGCAGGCCGTCCGGCGGCCCGTACGAAGTCCCCACCTGGGGCGCAGCGAACGCATTCTTCGGAATGCGACATTCCCCTAGCCTTACGGCGCAAGTGGCGCATAATCGTCGTCACGCGGCTCGAAAAAACCCTCTTGCCGCACCTGGTCACGCATGCAGTGGGGGCATCGTGCCGATGAGGGAATCCGGGGCCATGGGGGAAGCCGGGTCGATGAGGGAAAACGGCTTAACCGGAACGCTGCCGGCGACATCCGTCGAGATGTCCCGGCTGCTCACCGCCGTCCGGCGGGGGCGCGTCCTGACCGTGGCGGGAGCCTTCCGCGAGCCGCGGAGCCTGCTGGTGCGGGAGATCGCGCGGCGGATCGCGTCCAACTTCTACGACGGGGTGGCCGTGGTCGCCATGGACCCGCTGCACGGCGGCTACGGGGTCCGCGAGCTCACGGCCCAGCTGGGCCGGGTGCCCGGGATGCCCGCACCGGCCTGCGGGACGGCGAACGCCGCCTCGTGGCTGGCCGAGCAGGACATGCTGCTCGTCCTGGACGGCGCGGAGCAGCTCGGCCCGGATGCCCTGGCCTGGCTGCGGAACCTGCTGGTGGTGGCACCGGGGCTGCGGATCCTGGCGGCCGGGCGGTCCCCGCTGGCCTTCGAGCAGGAGCGGATCCACCGGCTCTGATACACCGGCTCCGGTCCGCGGACTCCGGTCCACCGGCTCTGATCCACCGGCTCCCGTCCGCAGGCTCCGGTCCGCCCGCCGCATCGGGCCCCGACGCCGGGGTCAGCCCACCTGCCGGCTGAGCTGGCGCCACACCGGGGCCGGGCAGCGCCCTTGCGGCCGGGACCGCAGGAACATCCCGTAGTCGACGAGCCGCGGTGTCCGGCCGAACTCCACCCAGTGGGCGCGCCCGGATGCCTTGTCCCAGCCGTCGTTGGGGATCCGGATGTGGTCGGCGCGCCCGTCCTTGTCCTTGGTGGTGATCTGCGCGACCTCCGCGTGGCCGGGATGGACGGCCAGCACCACGCAGTAGTGCCGCAGCTGCCGCGCCGGGTCCTCGCGCAGCGGCACCATGGCCAGCCAGATCTCACCCGGCGCGGGCCGGTGGGCGGCGCCGGCGAGGCGCGGGCCGCCGCGGGAGGCGTCCCACCGCCGGACCGCCACGACGAAGGCGAGCGCCACCAGTCCCGCGGCCATGCTCTCCGCCGTGGCCCGGACGTTCCACACGGGGTACTCCCCGACCTTGCTCTCCGTCCACCACAGCGCCGCGGCGACGAGGGCGAGCAGCACCGCCGCCCGGGCCGGGACCAGCCACCAGCCGCCGGTCCGGCGGCGCGACGCGAACAGGGCCAGCAGCAGGGCCACGGCAGCCGGGATCGCGTGGACGATCAGGTACGGGCCGAAGCCGTGCAGCTGTTGCGGCGGCGACTGCTCGGACAGCAGGTCGGGCAGTGCCCACGGCACGGCCAGCAGATAGCCGACGGTGGGCAGGACGAACAGCAGGAGCAGCAGCCCCAGGCAGCCGGTACCGGCGCAGGACGTGTCGGAACGGCGTGCCACAGGACCCCCAGAGCGACTGCGGCGCAGCCCCCCGGCGCGCCGACTCCGAACGCTAGCGCAGGGCCCACTCCTCGGCCAGGATTCCCATGACGACCTCGTCCTCGAAGGCTCCGTACACCCATGCCGAGCGGCGCAGCAGGCCTTCCTGCACGAAGCCGGAGGCCCGCGCGGCGCTGATCATCGCCGCGTTGTCGGCGAGGGTCTCCAGCTGGAGGCGGCCGAGCCCGCGCACGGTGAATCCGTAGCGGCACAGCAGTTGGACGACCTCCCGGCCCAGCCCCCGCCCGCGCAGGCCCGGCCGAAGGGAGATGCCGAGGTGGGCGCAGCGGTTGTGGGTGTCGATGCCCCAGAGCAGGGCCTCTCCGGCGGTCTCCCCGGAGGCCAGTTCGACCACGGTGAAGACGGCCGCGTCCTCGGTGGGCGCACCCACCTCGTACGGGGAGTGGCCACCGGTGGCCGACCGGGGGCTCCAGGGCCGGGAGTCGGCCCGGGAGCGCGTCACCACGTCGTCGTACAGCTCGGCGTGCAGAACGGGTACGTCCTCGGGGAGGCGGGCGCGCAGGCCGGCCAGGTGTCCGCTGATCACCGGCCCTTACTAGTCGCCGCCGGGTACGGGCCGCAATCACATTTCGGCGCGCCGCGGGCCGGACCGGACACCGCCCCGAACACACCGCCTCGAACGCACCGCCCCGAACACAGCACCCCGCACACGGCTCCGCCCCGGCCGGGCGCGGGGCCGGCCGGGGCGGGGCGGATCACGTCGTCAGGGACGCGTGGGTACGGCTGTCGGCATCAGCCCAGGAGGGCGAGCGCCTGGTTGAGGGTCGCGGACGGGCGCATGATCGCCGCGGCCTTCGTGGCGTCGGGCTGGAAGTAGCCGCCGATGTCGGCCGGGGAGCCCTGCACCGCGATGAGCTCGCCGACGATGGCCTCCTCGCGCTCGGCGAGGGTCTTGGCGAGCGGCTCGAAGGCCGCGGCCAGCTTCGGGTCGTCGATCTGCCGGGACAGCTCCTGCGCCCAGTACAGGGCGAGGTAGAAGTGGCTGCCGCGGTTGTCGATGCCACCCAGCTTGCGGCTCGGCGACTTGTCCTCGTTGAGGAAGGTGCCGGTCGCGCGGTCCAGGGTGTCGGCCAGCACCTGGGCGCGGGCGTTGCCGGTGGTGGTGGCGAGGTGCTCGAAGCTGGCGGCCAGGGCGAAGAACTCGCCCAGGCTGTCCCAGCGCAGGTAGTTCTCCTTGACCAGCTGCTGGACGTGCTTCGGGGCGGAGCCGCCGGCGCCCGTCTCGAAGAGGCCGCCGCCGTTCATCAGCGGGACGACCGACAGCATCTTGGCGCTGGTGCCCAGCTCAAGGATGGGGAAGAGGTCGGTCAGGTAGTCACGCAGCACGTTGCCGGTCACCGAGATGGTGTCCTCGCCGCGGCGGATGCGCTCCAGGGAGAAGGCGGTGGCCTCGACCGGGGAGAGGATCTTGACGGTCAGGCCCTCGGTGTCGTGGTCGGCGAGGTACGTCTTGACCTTGGCGATCAGCTGCGCGTCGTGGGCGCGGCTCTCGTCGAGCCAGAAGACGGCCGGGACGCCGGTGGCACGGGCGCGGGTGACGGCGAGCTTGACCCAGTCCTGGATCGGCAGGTCCTTGGTCTGGCAGGCGCGGAAGATGTCACCGGCGGCGACCTCCTGCTCCAGGACCGTGTTGCCCGCGGCGTCGACCAGGCGGACGGTGCCCGCGGCGGCGATCTCGAAGGTCTTGTCGTGGCTGCCGTACTCCTCGGCCTTCTGCGCCATGAGGCCGACGTTCGGGACCGAGCCCATGGTGGACGGGTCGAAGGCGCCGTGGGTGCGGCAGTCGTCGACGACGACCTGGTAGACGCCGGCGTAGCTGCTGTCCGGGAGGACGGCGAGGGTGTCGGCCTCGGCGCCGTCCGGGCCCCACATGTGGCCGGAGGTGCGGATCATGGCCGGCATCGAGGCGTCGACGATGACGTCGGACGGCACGTGCAGGTTGGTGATGCCCTTGTCGGAGTCGACCATCGCGAGGGCCGGGCCCTCGGCGATCTCGGCGTCGATCGAGGCCTTGATCGCGTCGCCGTCGGTCAGCGCGCCCAGGCCGTTCAGGATGGCGCCGAGGCCGTCGTTGGGCGACAGGCCGGCGGCGGCCAGGGTCTCGCCGTAGCGGGCGAAGGTCTTCGGGAGGAACGCACGGACCACGTGGCCGAAGATGATCGGGTCGGAGACCTTCATCATGGTGGCCTTGAGGTGCACGGAGAACAGCACGTTCTCGGCCTTGGCACGCTCGATCTGGTCGTTCAGGAAGGTGCGCAGCGCGTCGACGTGCAGGACGGACGCGTCCACGACCTCACCGGCGAGGACCGGTACGGACTCGCGCAGCACGGTGACGGCGCCGTCGGCGGCGACGTGCTCGATGCGCAGGGTGCCGGCCTCGGCGATGACGGTGGACTTCTCCGTGGAGCGGAAGTCGTTCTCGCCCATGGTGGCGACGTTCGTCTTCGACTCGGTGGTCCAGGCGCCCATGCGGTGCGGGTGCGTCTTGGCGTAGTTCTTGACCGAGGCGGGGGCACGGCGGTCGGAGTTGCCCTCGCGCAGGACCGGGTTGACGGCGCTGCCCTTGACCTTGTCGTAGCGGGCGCGGATGTCGCGCTCCTCGTCGGTCTTCGGGTCGTCCGGGTAGTCCGGGAGGGCGTAGCCCTGGCCCTGGAGCTCGGCGACCGCGGCCTTGAGCTGCGGGATCGAGGCCGAGATGTTCGGAAGCTTGATGATGTTGGCTTCCGGGGTCTTCGCCAGTTCGCCGAGCTCGGCGAGGGCGTCGGCGATCCGCTGGCTCTCCTGGAGGTACTCCGGGAAGACGGCGATGATCCGACCGGCCAGGGAGATGTCACGGGTCTCGACATTCACACCGGCCGTCGACGCGTACGCCTGGATCACAGGCAGGAAGGAATACGTCGCGAGGGCCGGGGCCTCGTCAGTGTGCGTGTAGATGATGGTCGAGTCAGTCACCGGATGCTCCGCTCCACAGTCTGCGTCTCTCGTCTGCAACATTGCTCGACATCAAGATATCTCGTGATCGGGCCGCTCTGGACAGCCCCCTGCCGCCAGTCCGGGAGACGCGTGTCACTCGGGCCCCGGCGGGCCCGGGAAAAGGCGAGAGCGTCGCCCCCGGCCGATTCCGGCCGGGGGCGACGCTCGGGCGTTCAGGCCTTGATCAGGCCGTTACCGCAGCTCAGGCGGAGTAGGCCTTCGGGTCCGGGCCGTACTGGTTCGGCTGCGGCTGACCGGCGGTGGCGGTCAGGACGAGCATCCAGATGCCACCGATGAACGGGACGAACATGATGAAGTACCAGGCGCCGGACTTGCCGAGGTCGTGCAGACGACGGACGGTGAGGGCCAGGGTCGGAACGATGGTGCCGAGGACGTACAGCGCGACGAGGATCATGCTGGCGCCGATGACCATGTCCAGGACCGCGACGACGATCACGGCGAGCACCTGGAAGAGGGTGAACATCCAGTACTCCTGGCGGCGCGCGCGGCCGGAGAAGACGGCGTACTTCTTCAGGACGTCAAGGTAGTGGTTCATGAGGGTCCCCCCAGAGGACGGTGTGTTCGGCCCGTCCTGCTGGAGCAAGCCGGGGCAGAACTTATGCCCCCTTTACGTCGCGGTCAAGCCAGTTCACAACCCGTCGAAATGGGAACTTTCCTTCGCTTCTCAAGCCAAACGCGGTGGTATCTGGCGTCACTTGAGGCAAATGGAGACCCACGGATCGCCTTTGACCACAAGGCGTGACGAAATGGGCCGGGTTCGGGAGGGGAGGAGGTTTCGTTCGGGGTTTCAGGGCTGGCCCAGGGCGGCGAAAAGCCCTTGATGTCCGACGTGTTCACACGCCCGCCCCCGGAAACCTGGCTCGATCCACTCACCGATCGTTACCTCACTGCAGCCTGGGCCGCCGCGAACCGGGGTGAAAGGAGGATTCCACCTCCGGGCCGCGGCGGCGCGGACCGTCAGCCGATGTGGAAGGAGTCCCCGTAGACCTTCCAGTCGAGCGGCGTGTTGAGGTTCAGGTTGCCCTTCTTCAGGAAGACCCGCTGTGCGGTGTCGACCCGGCTGGTGTCGCTGTGCGCCTCCTCCTGCTTCATCGCCCAGACCCGGGCGTCGAGGAAGGCGTTCAGGTAGGCGGTCTCGCTGCCGCCCTGGGACGGGGGCTTGGCCTTGGACAGGGCGCGCCCCCGAATGTTGCGGAAGCTGGTGGAGTCGCCCCCGTCGCCGTGCATGACGATGGCGTCGTAGTAGATGAACTGGCCCAGCACGCCGACCCCGTCGGCCTTGCCCTGGTTCACGGACGGGTTGAAGTAGACCCTGTCGCGCTCGTGGTCCTGGGCCTTCCTGAAGTCGGCGTCCTGGGCCGCCTTCACCCAGTCCTTGGTGAAGTTGGGATCGAGGCCGGCGTGCGAGTCGCTGCCGTCGACCCTGCGCAGGGCGGGGAGGTACTTGGCGAGGACGTTGCCCGGCTTGATCTGCGTGTAGTACTCGACGAGGTCGAGCATATCGCCGGTCCCGGAACAGAACCCGATGATGCCGGCCGTGTAACCGCGGCCGTCGTCTATGTCCTCGATGTACTTGTACTGAGCCTTCCAGTCCAGCGAGGAGTTCTCCGCGCTGGAGACGATCTTCATGGCGATCTCCTTCTTCACCGGATCGTCGAGTCCTGCGGCCGCCGCCACGGCCTCCGCTGTGGGGGCGGAAGTCGCGGTGGCGGGAGCCGTGGTGGCATGGGCGGCGACGGGGACGGCGATCAGCGCACTGCCGAGCAGTGCACCGATCGCCAGCATCTTGCGGCGGGGGGTGAACACAAGGCCTCCATCTGGTAGTTGAGGCGTCCCAGTTTCGTTAGGAAACTTTACTACCAGCTCTGACGGCAGCTCAATACCCGGGCGCGCCCTAAGGAATGGCCGCGTCCGGTCAGAGCCAGCCGTTGCGCCTGAAGCCCCGGTGGATGACGAAGCAGGCGAGCCCCATGACGGCGAGGACCAGCGGGTAGCCGTAGGTCCAGTGCAGTTCGGGCATGTGGTCGAAGTTCATGCCGTACACGCCGCAGACCATGGTCGGGACGGCGACGATGGCCGCCCACGCCGTGATCTTGCGCATGTCCTCGTTCTGGGCGACGGTCACCTGCGCCAAGTGGGCCTGCAGGATGGAGTCGAGGAGGTTGTCGTAGGCGCCGATCTGCTCCGTGGCCCGGGTGAGATGGTCGGCCACGTTGCGGAAGTACGCGCGCGTCTCCGGCGGGATGACCGGTATCGGCTGCGTCGCCAGCTGCTGGAGCGGGCGGCCGAGCGGGGCCACCGCCCGCCGGAGTTCCAGGAGTTCACGCTTGAGCTGGTAGATCCGCCCGGCGTCGCCGCGGCCGCCGTCCTCGCTGAACACCGCGGTCTCCACGGCGTCGATGTCGCTCTGCACCGCGTCCGTCACGGCCACGTAGTCGTCGACCACGTGGTCGGCCATGGCGTGCAGAACGGCCGCGGGACCGTTGGCCAGTTGCTCCGGAGCCGACTCCAGCTCCTCGCGGACCGGACCCAGTGTGCCGCGGCCGCCGTGCCGGATGGTGATGATGAAGTCCTGACCCGTGAAGGCCATCAGCTCACCGGTCTCCACCACCTCGCTGGTCGCGGTCAGCTCCTCGTGCTCCACGTAGCGCACGGTCTTGAAGACGGAGAACAGCGTGTCGTCGTAGCGCTCCACCTTGGGACGCTGGTGCGCGTTCACGGCGTCCTCGACGGCGAGGGGGTGCAGGCCGAACAGCTCGGCCAGCCCGGCCAGCTCCGACCTCGCCGGCTCGTGCAGACCGATCCAGACGAAGCCGTCGCCCGTCTTGCGGACCCGGCGCAGCGCCTCCTCCACCTCGGCGCAGTCGTCCTGCCGTACGCCGTCGCGGTAGACGATGCAGTTGACCACCGCGCTGCCGAGCGGGGAGCGTGCCGGGTGGCTGAGGTCGACGGCCCGTCGGTAGCTGCGCCGCACGACCCGGCGCAGGTTGCTGAACATGGACAAGACGTACTCCCCTTCGGCGGATCAGCGGCCAGTCTGCCATCGCCGCCGGAAGGCCTGCCTCCGGGCTCACCGCCGAGGGGGGAACTCCGTCGCCCGCGTCAGACCCGGTCGATGAACACGCTCGTCGACTTCACCCGTGCCGTGGCCCGCGACCCCACCTCCAGCCCGAGCTCCTCCACCGCCTCCCGGGTCAGCAGCGACACGATCCGGTGCGGCCCCGCCTGGATCTCCACCTGAGCGTCGACGGTGCCCAGCTTCACCCCGGTGACGATGCCGGGGAAGGCGTTGCGGGCCGAGGTGTACGGGGCCTCCTCGCCGTCGGCGCCCTCTTGTGCGGCCTCGACGCAGAAGGCGGCCAGGTCGGGCCCGTCCACCATCCGCCGGGTGCCCTCGCGGTGGGTGGGGAACCGTTCGGCATCCGCCCAGCGCCGGGCCGTGTCGACGCTGACGCCGAGCAGCCGGGCCGCCTGGCCGATCGTGTAGGACTCCATGGTCCGCAGCTTAGGGGGTGTGTTGTGGATCATGCCGGATCGGGCCGGAGCGCGCCGGGCCGCGCGCCGGGCCGGGCCGGGTGGGGCCCGAGGGCCGCAGCGACTCCCGCGCCGCCGATGCGATCACCTCCGCGACCGTCGACAGTGCGGGCGAGTCGAGCTTCCACTGCTGCCAGTACAGGGGCACGTCCATCGGCCTCAGCGGCTCCAGCGGCACCAACTGCCCCGCCCGCAGCAGCGGTCTCGACTGCTGCTCCGGTACCAGTCCCCACCCCAGCCCCGCGACCACCGCGTCACGGAACCCTTCCGACGTCGGTACGTAGTGCCGTACCGGCCCCGCCCCGGCCCCCGGGTCCCCGGTCAGCGCCCGTACGAAGGCGTCCTGGAGGTCGTCCTTGCGGTCGAACACGATCGTCGGCGCCTCGCGCAGGTCCCGCTCCGGCTCCCCGGTGAGGTACCGGGCCGCGAACGCGGGACTCGCCACCGGCAAGTAGCGGGCCAGGCCCAGCATCCGTACGCTGCAGCCGGCCACCGGGTCGGGCGAGGAGGTCACCGCCGCCATCACCTGCCCCTCCCGCAGCAACGCGGTCGTGTGGGACTCGTCCTCGCGGTGGAGCTCGATGCAGACCGGCGGATCCTGCGGCACCCGCGCGAGCGCGGGCAGGAACCAGGTGGCGAGCGAGTCCGCGTTGACCGCGATCGGCAGCCTCACCGGGCCCCTCCCGTCCGCCATCCCCAGCTCGGCGCGCGCGTCGCGCTCCAGGCGGGCCAGTTGCCGGGCGAAGCGGACCACCACCTCCCCGGATTCGGTCGCCCGCACCGGCTTCGTCCGCATCAGCAGCACCCGCCCGGTCCGCTGCTCCAGTGCCTTGACCCGCTGGCTGACCGCGGAGGGGGTCACGTGCAGGGCGGCCGCGGCCGCGTCGAAGGTGCCCTCGTCCACCACGGCGAGCAGCGTGCGTACCTGGTCCAGCGGAAGTTCGTCCATCACGAGCGCTAATGGTACGTAAAAATCTTTAGCTGTACTGAACAGATCGAGCTACCTACCGTCGGGGTCATGAACTACGGCATCGTCACCGCGGCCCTGGCCGGTTTCGGCAGCGGACTCTCCCTCATCGTCGCCATCGGCGCGCAGAACGCCTTCGTCCTCCGCCAGGGCGCGCGCCGGCACGCGGTTCTCGCCGTGGTCGCCATCTGCGCCGTCTCCGACGCGCTCCTGATCACCCTCGGCGTCGCCGGCGTCGGCGCCTTCGTCACCGCCTGGCCGGCCGCCCTGACGGTCGTCGGGCTCGCCGGTGGCGGGTTCCTGGTCTGCTACGGAGTCCTCGCCGCCCGCCGGGTGCTGCGCCCCGACCCCGGCGCCGCCCTCACCACCGACGGGGCGACGAGCGGGTCCGCCCGCCGGGCCGTGCTGACCGCCCTCGCCATGACCTGGCTCAACCCGCACGTCTACCTGGACACCGTGCTGCTCCTCGGATCGCTCGCCGCCGACCGCGGCGACCTGCGCTGGGCCTTCGCCATCGGGGCCGCCCTCGCCAGCCTGACCTGGTTCGCCGCTCTGGGCTACGGAGCCCGGCTGCTGAGCGGACTGCTCGCCCGCCCGGCCGCCTGGCGGGTCCTGGACGGGCTCGTCGCGGCAACCATGGTCACCATGGGCGGCCTCCTGCTGGCCCGCGCCTGAGCCCGCATGTCGGCGCCGGGCGGCCGCCGCGGCCGGGGCATAGTGCTGGTGCCGCCGACCCGAACCCCAGGAGCCCGCCGTGCCCGACCGTCCCTCCCCGCTCATGGCCGCCACCGGGGTCGTGCTGGACACGCACGGCCGGGTCCTCGTACTGGCAACCCCGGGCCGGACGGACCCGGAGCTTCCGGGCGGCGCGGTGCGGCACACCGAGACCCCGGAGGAGGGGCTGGCCCGCGCGCTGCGGGACGGACTGCGCCTCGACCGCCCGGCCGGACGGCTGCTGGCCGTGGACTCCCGGCCGCCGGACCCGGTCGGCGCGCCCGACCGCTCGGTGATCGTGCACCTGCACCTCGTCGGCCCGCTCCCGCCACCGGAGGCCGAAGCGGTCTCGCTCACCGCCGCGACGACGACCGAGGCGCGCTGGCTCCCACCGGAGGCGGCCTGTGCGCTGCTGCCCGCCCGCACCGCGTCCCGGCTGCGGGCCGCGCTGGCCGCCCTGCACACCGGCTCGTTCGCGCACCTCGTCGACGGGGTCCCCCAGGCGGGCTCCCCGGCCGGGCTGGACCCGGCCCGGCGCGTGGCCCTGGAGCACTCGGGCACCCTGGACCCGGCCAGCCACCGGGCCAGCCGCCCCAAGGCCGTGACAGCGGCGAGCGTGCTGTTCACCGGCCCCGACGGGCGGATCCTGCTGGTGCAGCCCGCGTACGGCAGGTCCGACCGCTGGAACCTGCCCGGCGGCGGCATCGACAGCGACCTCGGCGAGATCCCGCGCGCCGCCGCCCGGCGGGAGGTCCACGAGGAGCTGGGCCTGGACCTCGCCCCGGGCCGGCTGCTCGCCGTGAACTGGGCCCACAAGCCCGGCCGTCCGGCCCGCATCCGGTTCCTCTACGACGGCGGTGTCCTCGACGCCCCCACCCTCGCCCGGATCCGGCTGGACCGGACCGAACTGCTCCAGTGGCGCACCGTCACGTCCGCGGAACTCCCCGGCCTGGTCAAACCCGCCCTGCGGCGCCAGATCACCGCGTGCCTGGCCGCCCGGGCCGCGGGCACCGGCCCGCTGGAACTCCACGCGGGCCGCCCCTGACCGGCGGGCCCGGCCGCCGCCGCGCCGGGCCGCGGCGGCCGGGTTACCGTCGGCGCCATGGACGGTGATCGCCGACGGTGGCGCCAGTGCTTGCTCGGCGGGGCGGTGTTCGCCGTGTGCATGGCGGGCACCACGCTGCCCACCCCCCTCTACGGGCTCTACCAGGAGAAGTTCGGGTTCTCCGAGCTGGTGGTGACCGTCGTGTACGCCGTGTACGCCTTCGGGGTGATCGGCGTACTCCTGCTGGCGGGCAACGCCTCGGACACCGTCGGCCGACGGCCGGTCCTGCTGGCCGGCCTGGCCTTCTCGGCGGCCAGTGCCGTCTGTTTCCTGTGCGCCACCGGCATGGGCTGGCTGTACGCGGGCCGGCTGCTGTCGGGGCTGTCCGCCGGGCTGTTCACCGGGGCCGCCACCGCCTACGTGATGGAACTGGCGCCGAGCGGCGGCGCCGCACGGGCCACCTTCGTGGCGACGGCCGCCAACATGGGCGGGCTGGGCTGCGGCCCGCTGCTCGCCGGAGTGCTCGCGCAGTACGCCGCCTGGCCGCTGTACCTGCCGTTCGCCGTGCACCTCGCGCTGGTGGCCGGCTCGGCCGTCGTCCTGGCCCGGCTCCCCGAGACCGTACGCGACCGGCGGCCGCTGCGTACCGTACGGCCGCAGCGGCCCGCCCTGCCCGCCCGGGTGCGGTCGGTGTTCGTGCCCGCGGCGATCGCCTCCTTCGCGGGCTTCGCACTGTTCGGGGTGTTCACCTCGGTGAGTCCGGCCTTCCTCGCCGAGTCCCTGGACGTGCACAACCACGCGGTGAGCGGGCTGATCGTCGCACTGGCGTTCTTCGCCTCGACCGCCGGGCAACTGGCGGTCGGCCGGGTCGGGGTGGCCCGGTCGCTGCCGCTGGGCTGCGCGGGGCTGCTCGCCGGGCTGGCGCTGCTCGCGGGCGCGCTGTGGTGGGACCTGCTGGCGCTGGTGGTGGCGAGCGCCGTCGCCGGCGGCGCCGGACAGGGCCTCGCGTTCCGCGGGGCGCTGTCCGCGGTGGCCGCGGCCTCACCTCCGGACCGGCGCGCGGCGGTGATCTCGATGCTGTTCGTGGTGGCGTACACGGGCATCTCGCTGCCGGTGATCGGAGTGGGGCTGCTGGTGGGCCCGATCGGTCTGGAGGGTGCCGGGCTGGTGTTCATCGCCTGCATGGCCGTACTGGTCGTGGCCGCGGCCGGCTACCTGCTCCGCCGACCCGCACGGGCCCACGCCTGAGGCACGGGCTGCGGCCGCGCTGGCGGCCGGCTGGCTGCTGCTCGACGTCTCGATGCAGTCCGGCATGCTCGCCAACCAGGCCCGGATGTACGCCCTGCGCCCCGATGCCCGCAGCCGGCTCAACACCGCCTACATGACCTGCGCGTACCTGGGCGGCAGTGGCGGGTCCTGGCTGGGCGTGCGGATCTACGGCGGGGCCGGCTGGCCGGGTGTGTGCGTGCTCGTGGCCGTGCTGGCCGGGATCGCGCTGGCCCGCCGTCCGGTGGCGCCGCGTGGTCGGGGGCGGGACGCACGACAGGCGGGGGACGGCGGGCCGGGCGACCGGTGCGCGTCGGCACCGGTCGCCCTCCCACCGTCACCCCGCCTGTCGGAGCAGCCGGCCGGACGGCGAGCGTTCTGACGGATCAGACCGCCGGGACCGGGTAGGTCGGGTACTCGACGCCGGACACGTGCTGGACCACACGGATGACCTGGCAGGAGTAGCCGAACTCGTTGTCGTACCAGAGGTAGAGGATGGCGTTGTCGCCGTCCACCTTGGTGGCGCCCGCGTCGACGATCGAGGAGTGGCGCGAACCGACGAAGTCCATGGAGACCGCGTCGGGAGCCGTGGTGAAGTCGATCTGGCGCTTGAGCGGCGAGTGCAGCGAGACGTCGCGGAGGTAGTCGAGGACCTCTTCGCGGGTGGTCTCACGGCCCAGGCGCAGGCTGAGGATCGCGATCGAGACGTCCGGGACGGGGACGCGGATCGAGCTGCCGGTGATCGGCGCCTTGAGGTCCGGCAGCGCCTTGGCGACCGCGGAGGCGGCGCCGGTCTCGGTGATGACCATGTTCAGCGGCGCGGAGCGGCCACGACGGTCGGCCTTGTGGTAGTTGTCCAGCAGGTTCTGGTCGTTCGTGAACGAGTGGACGGTCTCCACGTGACCGCGCAGGACACCGTATTCGTCGTCCATGGCCTTGAGCGGCGGGACGATCGCGTTGGTGGTGCAGGAGGCGCAGGACAGGATCTGCTCGTCCGGCTTGATGGTGTCGTGGTTGACGCCGTGGACGATGTTCGGGACGTCGCCCTTGCCCGGGGCGGTCAGCACGACCTTGTCGATGCCGGGGCGCAGGTGCTTGGAGAGGCCCTCGCGGTCGCGCCACTTGCCCGTGTTGTCGATGAGGATGGCGTCCTTGATGCCGTGCTCGGTGTAGTCCACCTCGGACGGGTCGTTCGCGTAGATCACCTTGATGGCGTTGCCGTTGGCGATGATCGTGCTGTTCGCCTCGTCGACGGTGATCGTGCCCTGGAACTGGCCGTGGATCGAGTCGCGGCGCAGCAGCGAGGCGCGCTTGACGATGTCCTGGTCGCCGCCCTGGCGGACGACGATGGCGCGCAGGCGCAGGCCGTTGCCGGAGCCGGCCTTCTCGATCAGCAGGCGGGCGACGAGGCGGCCGATGCGGCCGAAGCCGTACAGGACGACGTCGCGGCCGTCGCCGCGCTCGATCTTGTTCGGGCCGGTGGCGCCGGCGACGGCGTCGGCGGTGAACTCGGCGACCGAGAGGCCGCGGTCGTCGCTCTTGTACTCAGCGGCGAGCATGCCGATGTCGATCTGGGACGGGCCGAGATCGAGCGTGGTCAGAACCTGCAGGAACGGCAGCGTCTCGGTGACCGAGAGCTCCTCACCGGCGATCTGGCGGGCGAATCGGTGGGTCTTGAGGATGCTGACCACCGACTTGTTCACCAGGGAGCGGCTGTGGAGCAGGATCGTGACGTCCCGCTCCCGGTGCAGCTTCCCGATGATCGGGATCATCGACTCCGCGATCTCCTCGCGGTTCTTCCAGCTGGTGAACGAGTCCTCATTGACAGTCACAGGATTATCTTTCGAGCTAGGCGGTGCTCATATGCTAACCCGCCGCCGTTTTGGTCACTTAGGCAGTACCCACCGTGCCGGGAACGGGCACTATGTGACATCAATTTGTACGTTTTAGCAATGGTTTGCCGCCAGAAGGTGTCTCAGAACCTCCGGCGGAACCTCATCCCGATCGGCCGGCCGTCGGGGTCCACCAGCACCCGGTGCAGCGGGGTGGCGAGCATCCGCCGCGCCGTCCCGAGCTCCTGCGGGACGTACCGGCGCAGCCGGCCCGGGGGCCGCGGACCGTGCCGGCCGCCCTCGTACCAGGCGTCGAGCGCGGCGGCGCTCTCCGCGAAGAGATCGAAAGCGGACACAGGGTCGCACAGTGCGTCCGCCTCCCCGGCACCGGTGTGCTCGGTCATGAGTTCCAGGCGCAGCTCCCGGGCGAAGACCCGCGCCCCGTCGCCGAGACCGCCCGGGTCGGCCGGGCTCCGCGGGTCGGTGCGCTCGTCGTAGACGACGCAGCTGAGCTCGGAATCATGGGTCCAGGAGCGGAGGTTGATGTTGTCCGAGCCGACGGAGGCCCACACGTCGTCGATCACGCAGGCCTTGGCGTGGACGTAGACGGGGGTTCCGGCCCGGTTCTCCAGTCCGTACACCGCTACCCGGTCGCCGCCGGCCCTGCGCAGCTCGTCCAGGGCCTTGATCCGCCCGATCAGGTTCATCGGCAGGGTGAGCGGACCGGTCTGCTCCGGGACCGTGGGGACGACCCCGATCAGGCGCAGCCCCGGATGCCCGCGCAACGCCCGGGCGAAGCAGTCCACCACCCGGGGCGACCACAGGTACTGGTCCTCCAGGTAGATCAGGACCCGGGCCCGCCGCAGCGCCTTGGTGTACCCCCGGGCGATGCTGCGCTCGCCGTCCGGGGCGAAGGGGTAGCCGCGCAGCAGCCGGTTCGGGTAGGTCCGCAGCAGCTGGACGGTGTGCGTGCCGCACCGCGCCGGGTCGGGGGTCTGCGGCGGCAGCGGGTCCGCACTGACGTCCTCGCGGTGCATGCGCTCCCGCAGCCGGGTGAGCGGGCTCCGGCTCAGCGGAGCCGGGTCCTCCCACCGTTCGCGGAAGACGGCCTCCACATCGCCCACGACCGGGCCGCGCAGGGCGAGCTGGAGGTCGTGCCACGGCGGGTGCGGCCCGTAGGCGGGGGCCAGGGCCAGCGACTGGCGGTCGCCGGCGTGCGTCGCGTCGTCGTTGCGGTTGCGACAGAGGTCGATGCCGCCGACGTAGGCGACGTCCAGCTCGGGGCGGCCTCGGTGGCGGAGCACCACGAGTTTCTGGTGGTGGGAGCCGCCCGGCCGGACCCTCATGTCCAGCAGGCACTCCGCTCCGGCGTCCGCGAGTTCCTCGCCGAAGCGGAGGTTCTCCTCTTGGCTGAAGTGAATGCCGTCCAGGTGGGAGCGCCACAGCAGGCCCTTGACGACGACCCCGCGCTCGGCCGCCCGGCACAGGACGGTGCCGATCTCGGTGCCCGGTCCGTCGAGCCGCTCCTCGCGGTCGCCGCGCCAGTCGGTGAACAGGAGCAGGTCGCCCGGGCCCATCGCGCGGACGGCCGCCAGCAGCTCCGCGAAGTACGTGGCGCCGTGGACCAGCGGCCGTGCCCGGTTGCCCCGGGCCCAGGCCGCGCCGTCCGGTCGGCGGCTGTCCAGGCGCGTCGCCGGGTTGCCCCGCTCGGCGGGGGCCAGCAGCCAGTCGGCGCGTGCCACGGCGACCTCCGATCGCGCGGGGACACCGCGGTTCCAGGCTAGCCGCATCAACCCGCCGGGGCCCCCGGGGCCGGGGCGGCCGCCGCCGACCCGTCCTGGCGGGCGCCCGGGCAGCGAGGGCCGTTCCGGATCCCGCCGTACCGGATCCCGCCGTACCGGATCCCGGCGTAGCGGCTCCCGCCGTAGCGGATCCCTCTGGAGCGGATCCCTCCGGAGCGGCTCCCTCCAGCGGCCGGAGTGCCGACGGAGGGTGATCGTGCCACGCTGAATCGGGGGACCGCCGATCCCGGTGCGCCGGGTCGGCTCTGCCACCGAGGAGACCGACATGGCCAGTGACGCCAGCAGGCCCGGGACCAGTCCGTCGCAGCCCGGCGCCTGGCACGCGCCCGTATCGGGTACGACCATCACGGCAGGCGCCCTGATGGTCTTCGCGGGTGCCATGGCGATCTTCGAGGGGATCGCGGCCCTCGCCAGGGACGACCTGTTCGTCGTGACCCGGCACTACGTGTTCGAGTTCAGCGTGACGGGCTGGGGGTGGGTCCACCTGATCGTGGGCATCGCCCTCGTCCTCGCCGGCTGCGCCGTGTTCACCGGAGCCCTGTGGGCGCGCTTCTTCGGCGTGGCCATCGCCGGACTCGGAGCGATCGCCAATTTCCTGTGGCTGCCGTACTACCCGTGGTGGGCCGTGATCCTGATCGCCGTCAACCTGTTCGTGGTCTGGGCGCTGTGTGCGGGCATGCAACGCGAGGCCGATGCGGGCACGACCGTCTGACCTCGGCCGGAACACCGCCGGAACACCCGGGAAGGCCGGGGAACGATCGAAGGGCCGCTTCGGATTGCTCCGAAGCGGCCCTTCGACTCACGACTCTCACGAGTCGGGACGACAGGATTTGAACCTGCGACCCCTGGTCCAGGCGTCGCGTCTGGTTGTTGACCTGGGTCTCGTCGGACATGGGAGATCCCCCCCTTTCGCTGAAGGTCAGCCTGCACCGCTTCGGCGCGGGATCGTTCCCCACCTCGGCCGTGCTTCGCGCGGCTCGGGTGGGAGCTGTTGGTCACCGGCCCGGATACCCGGCGCAGGGCTTGGTGGGGTTGGCCACGATCCACTCCACCCCGCCGTCCTCGGGCCGGAGGAAGACGGCCTCGGGGGTGAAACGGCGGGTCTGGGGGTCCTCGTAGTCGCCGATGAACCGGACGATGCCTTCGCGGCCCTGGGCAGGGTCGAGGACGCGAGCTCCCTCGAAGAGTCAGTCCGGGCGCCTGATCACTGGATGCCGTCTTCGCCGGTGCGGACGCGGAGGGGCTCGATCTTCTGCCACCCCTGCCTCGCCCTCGTGATCAGGGCAGCGGACGGCTGGCCGTACATCGCGGACACGTCGGGGCTGACGGCGAAGGCATCCCAGGGGTCACGCGGGGGCATCCAGGGGGGCATGATGTCCCCCGTGCCGATCGGCGCGTCGATCCGCGACATGCGGAAGGCACAGCAGTGAACACAGGTCGGGCTCGCCCGCAAATTAGGCGAATCTGCAGGTAGGGCCGATGGTTCCCCCACTGCGGACATGGTCAAGCGGTGGGAGCGGGAGCAGGTGATCCCCGGTCCGTATGGCTTTCCCGCCGCGCGAGAGTGTTCGCGATCCCCCTCGCCCAGCTCGAAGCCGAGGCTAGGCTCAGTGACGTGAAGAGACGATCCTTTCTCGCTCTCGGCACTCTGGTGGCCGCTCACGGAACACTCGCGGGTGAGTTGGTCTCTAGCGTGGCCATGCGCGATCCGGGCCCGCTGATGGCGGTACAGACCACGCACGGCACGGACATCGTCATCGCGTCGTGGACCGACAAGGCGTCCACCATGAACTTGCGTCGGTGGATGCACGATGGCGAGGCGCCGATCCTACGAGTGAACGCGGCCGGCATCCTGGCCAAGCAGCCCGGCCAGGACCAGGCCTTCGAGGTCGCCCGCGTCCTGGAGCACGACGAGGAAGTGCGCACGCTGTACATGACAGCAGTGACCTCGCGGGTATGCGCGCTCGACTGGACGAGTGCCGGCCGGGTCGTCCGCACCCCGTCCGCCTACGTCCAGCAGGCACACTTCCTCGCCTCGCGCTTCTCCGCTGAAGCGCTGAATCCCCGGGATGCTGGCGCCCGTTGGTGCTCATCCGTCATGCTGCAGGAGTTGTCCTCCTTGATCGGATGGAGCCAGACGTGATCGTGTTCGAGGTGCTGAACGAGGACCTCATGGAGTCGGTCAACCGACAGGCGGCCGAAGCTGGCGTCGAGAACGCGGCCATCGTGTCCTTGATCGGGGCCGTGGACTCCTTCAGCGTCTCCACGATGCCCAAGGGTGACGCCCTCGCCGACATCATCACCGCCTACAACCAGCCCGCCGAGATGACCGGCACCGGCGAGATCAAGAACGGATTCGCCCACATCCATGCCGTCATGGGCATCGAAGGTGACCAAGGCGTCACCGGACACCTCCACGAGGCTCACGTCGGCACACACTTCGCCCGCGTCTACGTGCTGCCCGTCTGACAGCGCCTCTTGGCCCGCCGCAGCGCCCGCCTTGGAAACCCACCCCAGATAGCCATTGATCTCGAAGAGGCCGAAGACATCGCGCTGCACCTCCGCCTGCGGTCCTTCTTGTCTGCTGCACATCGAGCCATCGCACGAGCTCGGCAGGCGCTCGACAGTCTCGCGCTGCGTGCTCGTCAGGCCCAGGAGCGACTCGCGGCCCGGCAGGCCTACGAGGCAAGCGGCTACGTCGTTGTCGACGAGCTGGGGCGCCCCTTCAAGACGGACAGGCTCCGCCGGGAGGTCCATCGGCTCATGGCCCAGGCCGGCGTGCGCAGGGTCCGTCTCTACGACGCCCGCCATGCATGTCTCTCGTGGATGGCCAACAACGGCGTACCCGATACCGTCGTCTCCGCCTGGGCCGGTCACAGTGACCTGTCGTTCACCAAGCGGGTTTATGTTCACCCTGACCCCCGCCTCGAGGCGGGCTCGGACAAGCTGGGCGAGCTGCTGGCCGGTGCGGCGTGATCGACAGCGTCTGTGACGATTTCTGACACGACAGCCCAGAGAAACGATCAAAGGCCTTGCCTCACCGAAGTGAAACAAGGCCCTCATCTGCGACTACGGGAAGATTCCCTAGTCGGGACGACAGGATTTGAACCTGCGACCCCTTGACCCCCAGTCAAGTGCGCTACCAAGCTGCGCCACGTCCCGATGCGCGCTGACCTGGGGTTTCCCCTGGTTGAACGCGCAGGAGAACGATACCGCACTTCGTGGGGTGGTCGCGCCCACCTTTTCCGGTGAGGGCCGCGCGCCGACCCCTTCCACCGGCGCCCGGCACGGCGCCACGACCGCTCCGAGCACGGATCCGTCGGGTCCGTCGGGTCCGTCGGTTTCGCCCGCCCGGCCCGCCCGCTCAGCCCGCGCGGTCGGTCAGCTCCGGGTGAGCGGCGGCCAGGCGCTTGGGCGCCGCCTGGAGCCAGGAGTCGATCAGGATCGAGCGCAGCTCGTCCGCGTCCCGCAGCGCCTCCAGGCGAACCCGGATCCAGGCGTAGTTGTCGTCGTGGCCGGCGCGCAGGAAGAACTTGTCCGGCTCCGCCTCGATCAGCTCGGCCCGTTCCTCCTTCGGGCACTTCACCCCGATCGTGGTGTCGTCGTCGGCCAGCGAGACGAAGATCTTCCCGCCGACCCGGAAGGTCGGCATGCCCCAGGCGGGCTTCTCCGTGCTGTCCGGGAGCGACAGCGCGATCAGGCGGACGTCCTGCGCGGTGGTGGCCATCCCAGGGACTCCTCTCCAGGCAGCGGTGAACCCTTCTCCGGTGACCGTAGCGCCCGCCACCGGCCGTCCCGCTCACCCCCGCCGGTCCTCCCCCGCGGCCGTGCCGGGTACCTGCCCCCGGTCCTCCCGCGCGTGCACCAGTGCCACCAGCTCCGCGGCCAGCTCCTTCACGGTCGCGAGCCCACCGGTCCCCCACTTCCGCGGCACCACGTCCACCGCGCACACCGTTCCCAGGACGATCCCGCGCCGGTCCGTCAGCGGCGCACCCACGTACGAGCGCACCCCGCTCTCGTCCACCACGGCGTTGCCCGCGAAGCGCGCGAAGTCCCGTACGTCCTCCAGCACCAGTGCCCGCCGCCGCACCACCACGTGGGGGCAGTAGCCGTGGTCGCGGGCCAGCACCCGCGCCGGGTACCCGCTCGCCGGGGCCTCTGCGGCGTGGTGCAGTCCCGCGAAGAACTGCCGTTCCTCGCCGATGAAGTTGACCCCCGCGTACGGCGCTCCGAGCACGTCGGCGACGCGCCGCGCGAAGGCGTCCAGCTCGGTGTCCGTACGCTCCCCCAGGCCCAGCTCGCGCAGCCGGACGGCGCGTGCGGGTGCCTCCCGGTCCAGCGGTGTGAGCAGCAGGTGTCCGGTCGATTCGTAGTACGTCATGACGGTTCCCCCGACTCCGAAGACGAAGAGCTGGCTGTGGACATGCAGAGCAGGTGGCGGACGAGGGCGGCCAGCGTCCCCGTCCCCGAGCTCGCGAGGCGCGCGTCGCACCGTACGACGGGTACCTCGGGCCCGAGCCCCACCGCCTCGCGGACCTCTTCGGGTCCGTAGCGGTGACCGCCGTCGAACTCGTTGACGGCGACGACGAAGGCGATCCCGCGCCGCTCGAAGAAGTCCACGGCGGGGAAGCAGTCGGCCAGGCGGCGGGTGTCGGCGAGCACCACCGCCCCGAGCGCGCCCGCGCACAGCTCCTCCCACAGGAACCAGAAGCGGTGCTGCCCCGGCGTGCCGAAGAGGTAGAGGACGTGGCGCTCGTCCAGGGTGATCCGGCCGAAGTCGAGCGCGACGGTCGTCGTGGTCTTCTCCTCGACACCCCCGAGCGGGTCGCAGGCCCCGCCGAGTCCGCTGAGGACTTCCTCCGTGCTGAGCGGTTCGATCTCGCTCACCGCGCCCACGAACGTGGTCTTGCCCGCCCCGAACCCGCCCGCGACCAGGATCTTCAAGGTCGCGGGCGGAGCCGCGACGGCCGGGTCGGGGGCCGGGTCGGGAAGGGCCACGGGGGCGTCACAGTCGTCTACGCAGGCCATCGAGCACCGCCAGGAGCAGGGACCGGTCGTCGGCGGCGAACGAGCTCCCGCCCGGGAACCGCGGTGCCCGCGCCATGACGGCCCCGTGTTCCATCAGATCGGACAGCAGCACCTTCACCACGACGGCGGGCAGCCGCAGCTGCCCGGCCACCTCGGCCACGGTGACGCTGGTGGCACCCGCGCACATCCGCAGGGCCAGCGTGTGCTCCGCCCCGAGCGGTACGTGCGGCCGCACGCCCGTCGCGGTCACCAGGGAGAGCAGGTCGAGCGTGAAGCCCGGCCTGGTCCGCCCCCCGCTGGCGGTGTACGGGCGCATCACGCGGCCCGCGGAGTCGTCGAGCCATGGTGTGTCCCGCCCCTTCGCGTACGCCCCCGTCCCGCCGGACCTCATCGCTCCACGTCGGCGACGGGCCGCCGCGGCGGGGCCGCGAGATACGGACGCACGCTCTTGACCAGCATCGCCATCTCGTAGCCGAGCACGCCGGCGTCGGCCTCCCGGTCGGCGAGCACGGCCAGGCAGGTGCCGGATCCGGCCGCGGAGACGAAGACGAGCGCGCTGTCGAGCTCGACCACGACCTGGCGCACCTCGGCGCCGTCCGCGAAGCGGGAGCCCGCGCTGCGGCCCAGGGAGTACAGCCCCGAGGCGAGGGCTGCGAGGTGGTCGGCGCTGTCGGCGTCCAGCCCGTGGACGCAGGTCACGAGCCCGTCGGCGGTGAGGAGTACGGCGCTCCGCGTGTACGGCACGCGCTGCACCAGGCCGCTGAGCAGCCAGTCGAGGTCGGAGAGCCGACTGCCGGTCGTCGTCGCCACTTCGCCGCCCATGGGGGTGCGCTCCTTGCTGATGGGGTGAGAGGTCTGGGTCATACCTGGTTCTCCGACTGGGCCAGGCCGAAGCCCCGTTGGAAGGCGGCCATCAGGCCCGGATCGTGCAGCGGCTGCTCGGGATCGGCGGCCCGCCGGGGGGCGGGAGCCTCGCGCAGCTGGGGCGCGAGGTGCTCCTGGGCGCGGCGCCGGGGCAGACGCGGCCGGTCGCCCGCGGCGGGTTCGACGGGCGCGGCGGGTACGGGACCGGCCTCGGGCACCGGCTCGGGCGCGGGCACCGACCAGGCCACCGCCGCCGTTGGCGGACCAGGCGCGGGTCCGACCCGGGGATCGGCCGCGGGCGCAGACCAGGACACCGCCCCGGGCCCGTCCGTCGCCCCGGACCGGGGCGCGGGCAGCGACGCGGGACGGGGCTGGGGCCGGGGCTCCGGCCGGGGCCGGGGCACGGGCCGGGACCCGGTTTCCGACGGGTTCGCCGCGCCGGGCCCGGGCCGGGAGCCTGCGCCTGCCGGGGGCGCGGAGGCGGCCGGAGACGAGGACGGAGACGGGGACGGGGACGGGGACGGGGACGGGGACGAGTTCGGGGTCGAGTTCGGGGACGGGGACGGGGGTACGGGGTGCGGCCCGGGGTCGTGCGCGGCCGGGCCACCCGGGCCGCCGGAGGACTGCCAGACCTCCGTCCGGGGCGTCGGCCGGGGCATCCGTACCGGCTCCAGCGGCGGCATCGCCGACCCCTGGCCGGTCCCCCACAAGGTGGCCCGCGAGCCGCCCGCCGCGTCGGCCGCGGACGGAGCCTCCGCCCCCAGCAGTTCCTGCGGCAGCACCAGCACGGCCAGCACCCCGCCGTAGATGTTCGACTTGAGCTCGACGGCGATCCCGTGCCGGCGGGCCAGCGCCGACACGACGAACAGGCCGATCCGGCCGTCAGCCAGCAGGTGCCGGACGCTGATCTGGTCGGGGTCGCCGAGCAGGGCGTTCATCCGGTGCTGCTCCTCGGCCGGCATGCCGAGTCCCCGGTCCTCCACCTCGACCGCGATCCCGGCGGTGACCCGTTCGGCCCGCAGCACCACGTCGGTGTCGGGGGCGGAGAAGACCGTGGCGTTCTCGACGAGTTCGGCCAGCAGGTGCACCACGTCCGCGACGGCGTGCCCGCGGACGCTGCCGCCGGCCGGGGGCACGACCTTGACCCGGGTGTACTGCTCGACCTCCGCGACCGCGGAGCGGAGCACCTCGCTCAGGTCGATGGGCCTGGTCCACTGGCGGCGGGACGCGGCGCCGCCCAGCACGGCGAGGTTCTCGGCGTGCCGCCGGATGCGGGTGGCGAGGTGGTCGACGTGGAAGAGCTCCTTGAGCAGGTCCGGGTCCTCGACCGTGTCCTCCAGCTCGTCCAGCAGCGAGATCTCGCGGTGCACGAGGGACTGGAGCCGGCGCGCGAGGTTGACGAAGACCTCGACCTTGCGCTCGCTGTCGGTCGGTGCGGCCGGTCCGGCCAGTCGCAGGAGGGTCGTGTGCGCCTGTTCGCGGGCGCCCCGGAGCTCCTGGGAGAGCAGCCAGAACTCGTCCATCCCCGCCGGATCCGCCCCGGGCAGCGGCGAGCTCGGCCCCCCGCGCACCGGGCGGGCCGGGGTCTCGCCCCGCTCCAGCCGGTCGGCGGCGGTGCTCAGCTCGCCCCGGCCGCGCACGCTGGAGCGGCGCAGCGCCTCGCACCGGTCCCGTACGGCCTTGGCGGCACGCTGGGCACCGAGCAGGGCCGCGGCGAGTGCGCCGGCCATGAGGAGGGCGCAGCCGGCGAGCACCGGCCACAGCCGGGCGTCGCGGTCGCCCGCTCCCCCGCCGAGCTGGAGGGTGAAGATCACCGCGGCCGCGCCGCTGAGGCCGGCGGCGAGTGTGGGCAGTACGGTGGCGCGCAGCAGCTGAGGCCTTATCTGCCGCCCCGGACCGGTGACGGCGTGTCTCGACGGGGCATGGCGGGCGGCGCGGAGTCCGGACATCTGCGTCCTCGGTACGTGGGGCCCGGCCCCCAGCGTTCCCGGGGCCCGGTGTTGATCACCGAATACCCACGCTAGACCCCATCGCAGCACCCCGGAACGCCAGTTGGTGAACTTCGCGGGGGTGCTTCCCGCTCCCGGTGGAGCGCTCGCACAGCAGCCCGAATGCGCCGGTCGGACCCGGCCCGGGGCCCCTCCCGGTCCCCCGGCCCCCCGGGGCCCGATCCGGCCCTCCCGGTCTCACGGCTGCTGTCCGGTGGCGGGAGGAGTGGAGACGAGCTGTCCGGTGGCCGTCAGGGCGAGGCGTGAGAAGAGGGTGCCCGAGAACCCGAAGAGCAGGGCGACGGCGAGGGCCACGGGGCGCGTGGAGGCGGTCCACGCGTTGTCGAGGAACACGTGTCCGAGGACGCTCAGCTCGGGGTCGGCGAGCATGCGGACCAGGAGCAGCCCGGCGACCGCGGCGAGCGCGCCGCCGACCGGGGCGAGGACCAGGACGCCCCAGGAGGCCGGGCGCTGGGAGCGCATCACCCCGATCAGCGGGGACAGGAAGCCTCCGAGGGCCCCGAGCAGCATCGGCAGCCGGTGGTCGAACGCGACCCCGATCAGGAGGGCGACGCCGAGGCCGGTCGTCGCCAGCCACAGGGCGGTGCGCTGCTGCTCGTACTCCTGCTCGGACGCGGTGTCCTCCCGGTCGTGGAGGTGCTCGGCGACGGCGAGCAGGAGGGTGTCCGCCTCCGGGCCGTCCGCGGGGTGCCGGGCGAGTTCGGCGGCGAGCCGTTCGTCGCCGGGAAGCGCGGAGCCCTCCAGGCGCAGCTGGAGCGCCCGGAGCTGCTCGCGCTTCTCCTCGGGCCTCTGCAGACGCAGCAGCCGGCGTTCGATGCCGTGCAGGACCCGCCAGGCGGCGGCCAGCTTGGACAGCGGGATGGCGACGGCCCAGGAACGGGGCAGGATCCGCCAGGCCACCGTGCCGTTGTTCTCCAGGTCGTCGAGGCGCGAGGTGACCGCCGCCAGCTCCGCCGCCCGTACGGGGTCGTCACAGCTCCCGGCCGCGAGGATCCGGGCCCGGGTCCGGGCGTCGCCGAGGCGTCCCTGGAACTGCCGGTAGCGAGGGGCCGCGATCAGCCCCCTGGTGGTGATGAAGACGATGGCCAGGTAGGCGGCGCACACCACCGCCACCGTCCATGGGCCGCCCCTCGTCACGGCTTGCCACATTCCGCGCCCCCCGGTCCCGCTCCGACCGGCCCCTTACCGGCCACAGCTGCCCATCGTGCCGCAGGAGGGCGCACCGCCGGGGGCGGTCGCGCATTCCCGTGCCCGCGGGCGCCGGCCGGGGGGCGGCCGGCGCCCGGCTACGAGCCGACGGACTCCGGCTTCTCCTGTCCGCCGGCGGCCGCGGATCCCACCCGCGCCGCCGTCCCCGCCACCGATCCGGCTCCGAGCGCGGGCACGGACGACGGGCCGTCGACCCTGCCGCCGGCCGCTGCCCCGGCGACGAACGGACGCCACCACGGCGTGTGCGGGGCGCCGGCGGTGCCGGGCTCGAACGGCTGGCCCGGGATGGGCAGCGCGACGGCCGCCCCGGCCCCCTCGGCCGCGCTCAGCGTGCCTTCGCCCGGCTCGTCCCACGGGTGCAGGGCCAGGTTGAAGGTGCCCCAGTGGATCGGCAGCATGGTCCCGCGCGGGACGCCGCCCTGCAGGTCGAGGTGGGCCCGCATGCCCTCCTCGGGCGTCATGTGGATGTCGGGCCAGTACTCGGAGTAGGCGCCGATCTGGATCATGGTGGCGTCGAAGGGACCGTGCTGGGCGCCGATCTCCTCGAAGCCCGGGAAGTAGCCGGTGTCCCCGCTGTGGTAGATCCGGTGCTCCGCACCCGCGACGACCCAGGACGCCCACAGGGTGTGCTGCTGGTTGCGCAGGCCGCGGCCGCAGAAGTGCCGGGCCGGGGTGGCCGTGAGCGTGAGGGCGCCGATCCTGGTGCTCTCGTTCCAGTCCAGCTCGCGCAGCCGCTCGGCCGGTACGCCCCAGCGCTCCAGGTGCGCGCCGACGCCCAGCGGGACGGCGAAGACCGTGTCCGTGCCGGCCAGCGCCTTGATCGTCGGCAGGTCGAGGTGGTCGTAGTGGTCGTGCGAGATGACCACGACGTCGACCGCGCCCAGCGAGGCCAGCGGCACCGGTACCGGGTGCAGCCGCTTGGGGCCCGCGAAGGGGAAGGGAGAGCACCGCTCGCCCCATACCGGGTCGAACAGCACCCGGTGCCCGTCGATCTCCGCGAGCACGCTGGAGTGGCCCATCCAGGTCAGCCGCAGGCCGCTCGCGGGCGGCTTCGCCAGGTCCGCGAGGGTCGTGGGGTGGACCGGGATCGGGGCGGCGGGGCTGCGCCGGACCCGCTGCTCCCGGTGGAAGTAGATCTTGGCGAACTCCGCCATCGAGCCCGAGGGCCGGTTCCGGGCCCCGACCGGGTTCTGGAAGACGCCGTCGGCGAAGTTCGGCGAGCGCTGGATCCGCTCCAGCCGGGCACCGGACGGGTCCGCACCGAAGGCTTCGGGCCGCAGGGCACGCAGCCGCGGACGCAAGGGACGGGAGCCGGTCAAAGCGCCTCCAGGGAGGATGGGGTCAGGATGGTCGTCGCTCTACGACCATCCCAACGCACACCGGCCCCGAAGGATTCCGCTTCCGGCTCACAGCACCGGGGCGTGTCCGCGAAGTACCGCCCGCCCCGCGACGCCCGGCACCGCCTAGAGCGGCAGCAGGTCAGGCCGCTTCGCCTCCACGTGGTCCCCGGAGGACTCCCCGCGCAGCCGCCGTCCGATCCACGGCACGAGGTGGTCGCGCGCCCACTGGATGTTGTCCCGGGTCACGTCGACCGAGCCGCGCGGCCGCTGCGGGGGCCACGGCTGGTCGGGGTCGGCCGGCACGTCCAGCCCCAGCACCTGCGCGGCGCGCAGCGCGACCCGCGTGTGCCCCTCGGGCGAGAGGTGCAGCCGGTCCGTGTCCCAGGCCCGCCGGTCCTGTACGGACTTCAGCGACCAGAGGTCGAGCACCGGGCAGTCGTAGCGGTCGGCGATGGCGCGGACGTGCGCGCTGTACGTCGCCACCTTGCCGCGGAGGTGCTTGAGCACCGGTACGCCCCGGGTGTCGAAGCCCGTGGTGATCATGACCTGGCCCACGGCGCCGGTGAGGTCGGCCACGGCCGCCTCGAAGCGCTCCGCCACGTCGTCCGGGTCGGTGCCCGGCCGGATGATGTCGTTGCCGCCCGCGCAGAAGGTCACGAGGTCCGGTGCGAGGGCCTTGGCCCTCGGAAGCTGGTCGGCCACGATCTGGTCGAGGAGCTTCCCCCGCACCGCCAGATTCGCGTACCGGAAGTCGTGCTCTTCGCGCTGGTCGGCCAGGAGCACGGCGAGCCGGTCCGCCCAGCCGAGATAGGAATCCCCGGGTCCCGGGTCCCCCACGCCTTCGGTGAAGCTGTCCCCGATCGCCGCGTACGAGCCGATGGTCTTGAGTTTCGTCGTCGTCGCTGCCACGAGAACCCATACTTCACTCCCGCAAGCAACCTACGCCAACGTAATGAGGGGTTGACGGACCGTGATCTATACCACGCGAGAGATAAGGAATAAGTACACGTGAGGCCGGGACCCCCCTCGGGTCCCGGCCTCACGCGTGTCGGTGCTCCGGCGGCGGGTGCCGTCAGAGGCTCGCGCCCTTGGAGCGGAGGTAGGCGATCGGGTCCATGTCCGAGCCGTAGGACGGGGTCGTACGGATCTCGAAGTGCAGGTGCGGGCCGGTCGAGTTGCCGGTGGAGCCGGAGAGGCCGATGGTCTGCCCGGCGGTGACGCTCTGGCCGGAGGAGACGGAGAGCTGGGAGAGGTGGGCGTACTGGGAGTACTTGCCGTCGGCGTGGCGGATGACGACCTCGTTGCCGTACGAGCCGCTCCAGCCGGCGGAGACCACGGTGCCCGCGCCGACGGCCTTGACGGTGGTGCCCATGCTCGCGATGAAGTCGACGCCGGTGTGGTAGCCGGAGGACCACATGGCGCCGGCGACCTTGTACTGGGTGGAGATGCCGCCGCCGACCGGGGCCACGAAGCCCGTGGCCGACTGCGGCGCGGCGGCGGGGGCCTCGGCCCGGGGCTCCGCGGCGGCTTCCCGCTGTGCCGGGGCGGCCGGCCGGGCCTGGCCCCGGGCCGGCTTCGGCTGGGCCTGCTCGGCCGGCTCGGCGTCGGCCTCGGGGGCCGGGACCGCCTCGGCCTCGGCCGGAGTCGCCTCGCCGGAGCCTCCGAGGTTCAGCTTCAGGCCCGGGTGGATCAGCGAGGGGTTGCCGCCGACGGCCTCGCGGTTGTCGGCGTACAGCTGCTCCCAGCCGCCGGACAGGTGGCGCTCGGCGGCGATCTTGGAGAGGTAGTCGCCCGGCACCACGGTGTAGACGGTCGGCGCAGCCGCCACGGCGGCGGCGGGTGCGGCCTGCAGGGCGACGGGGGCCTGCGGCGCCACCGCGGGGGTCACCGCGGGGGCGGCGGCGGGGGTACCGGCCGCGTGGGCACCGGCGGCACCGATCAGCGGCAGTGCCAGGGCGGCGCCACCGGTTCCGGCGACGGCGAAACCGCGCGAAAGGGAAAGGGACTTGGGGCGGCGGTGCTTACCCTTTGCAGGCATGACGAATTCCTCTCCGGCGCCTGCGAGGTGAGCTGTCGGGTTCGGACTGGAGATGTCCGGCCGAACATGTACGGGACATGAACGGCTTCACCCCGAGCCGTTCCGGCGAATGGATCTCCGGGACGGCGGCTTACCTGGTTCCCCCGCTCCTGCCGCGCGAATTAGGTCGGATGCGGTTTCCGGGAGGCGGCAGGATTTGGCGGTCCACCCGGATCGATCGCGAAGGTAATCCCTCGTGGCGGCACGGAACAAGCCGTGAATTCCCTGACGGAATCACAGGTATGAGGGACCGCCGGAATTACCGTCACCCTCCGTCCATTCCGCGCCGCCAACAGCCGCTCCGGCGGGGCGATTCGCCTTTGGTGATCAGGCACTCACGGTCACCGTATGATCTGGCTCACGGGGACGTGCCCGATCTCGCCTCCGGATATGGCAAGTTGGAGCCAAGTAGTGTAATTCGGACAGAAGGCCCACGATGAGGCGGAGGAGTTGCTTTGACCCAGCAGATACAGGAGCCGGAGCTGTCGGGAGTGCGCAATTTCCGTGATGTGGGCGGATTGCCGACCTCTGACGGCCGAACGGTCAGGACGGGACGACTGTTCCGAAGCGGACATCTCGCACATGCCACCGAAAGCGATGCAGAGTTCCTCGCCTCGCTCGGCCTCCACACCATCTTCGACTTCCGCAACGGCGCCGACCACGCGCTGGAGGGGCCCGACGTCGAGCTGCCGGGCGTGCGGAACGTCAACATCCCGCTCTCGGACCCGGCCGACGGACGGGAGTTCTGGCGACTGGTCCGCGACGGCGACCTCGTCCAGCTGCGCGAGCTCCTGGGTGACGGCAAGGCGGCGGCCCGGATGTCGCATTCGTACCGCGGGATCATCCGCCTGCGCACCGCCGAGCACAGCCGGGTCGTGCACGCGCTCGCCGAGGACAGCGTCCCCGCGCTGATGCACTGCGCGGCCGGCAAGGACCGGGCCGGACTGTCGATCGCCGTCACCCTGCTCGCCCTGGGCGTCGGGCGCGAGGCGATCGTGGCGGACTACCTGGAGTCGAACGCCCCGCACCGCCGCTACCGCGTGCGCCGCACCGACGAGTCGGCGGACGCCCGCTCCCCCGAGGTCATGGAGCTGCTCGCGCCGCTCTTCGACGCCCGCGCCGAATACCTGACGGCCGCCTTCGAGACGATCGACGAGATCTGGGGCGGGGTGAACCGCTACCTGGCGGAGGGCCTCGGGCTGGCGCCCGAGACCCTCGACCGGCTGCGGGACCGGCTCCTCGTCTGACGCGGGCGGGAACCGGCCGACCGGTTCCCCCACCGGGTGGGCGGGCCGTCAGCGCGTGGCGACGGCCTGCTTCACCAGCGTCCTGCCGAAGTCCCAGATCAGCCCGGACCCGCCGTGCGCCTCGTCCATGACCTCACGGAAGGCCCCGACGAACCGGTCCACGTCCCCCTCGTCCACGATCAGCGGCGGGATCAGCTTGATCACCTCCAGGTGGTCCCCGGAGACCTGGGTGAGGATCCGGTGCTTCTGCAGCAGGGGCACCACGACCATCTGCGCGAAGAGGCCCTTGCGGGCCGCCTGCAGCATGGTCCACCGGCTGCGCAGGCCCAGCGAGGACGGCCGGCCGAACTCGATGCCGATCATCAGCCCGCGCCCCCGCACCTCGTGCAGCAGCTCGTACTCGTCCACCAGAGCCGCGAGGCGCCCGCGCAGCAGGTCGCCCATGGCCCGGGCGTTCGCCACGACTCCCTCGTCCTCCATGACGGACAGGACCGCGAGGCCCGCCGCCATGGCCTGGGCGTTGGAACCGAAGCTCGCGGAGTGCACGAGCACCCGGTCCATCGACGAATAGACCTTCTTGAAGATCCAGTCCTTGCCCAGGGTCGCACCGACCGGGACGTATCCACCCGACAGTGCCTTCGCCACGCACACCAGGTCCGGCTCGACGCCCGGCTCGTGCTGGTACGCGTAGAAGTCCCCGGTACGCCCCAGTCCGGTCTGCACCTCGTCCGCGATCAGCAGCGCCCCGCGCCGGTGCAGCATCTCCTGCGCGGCGAGCAGGAATCCGGGCGGGGCGGCCAGGACCCCCTTGCCCTGGACCGGCTCGACCACGAGGGCGGCCACGTCCCCGCGCTTCAGCTCCCGCTCCAGGGCCGCGAGGTCCCCGAGTGCGATCTTCGTGTCGGGGAGCAGCGGTGCGAAGCCGTCGCGGAAGCCGCCTTCCCCGTTCACCGACAGCGAGCCGGTGGTCAGCCCGTGGAAGGCGTGGTCGCAGTAGAGGATCCTGGGGCGCCCGGTGGCGTACCGGGCGAACTTCAGGGCCGTCTCCACGGCCTCGGTGCCGCTGTTGCCGAAGAAGACCCGGTCCAGGTGCGGGCTGTACGAGAGCAGTTTCTCGGCCAGCAGTCCGGGCAGCGGCTGGCAGTCGAAGCGGGTGAGGTCGGCGAGCTGGGCGTCCAGGACGTCGTGCAGGGCCCGGCGGACGACCGGGTGGTGCCGGCCGAGGCCCATCACCCCGAACCCTGCCAGCATGTCCAGGTAGTCGTTCCCCTCGGCGTCCCAGAAGTGGGCGCCCTCGGCCCGCTCGTAGACCTTGTCGAAGCCGATGGTGTGCAGCATGCGGGGCAGCTGGTGGTTGAGGTGCCGGGCGTGCAGCTCGTACCGCTCGGCCCCGCGCTCGGCCAGCAGGGCGCCGAGGTCGAAGCCCCGGCCGCCCCCTTCCTCCCGTGACCGCCCGGTCATGCCGACGTGTCCCGGTTGCCGGCGACCGCTTCCCGGGCCGCGCGCAGGGATTCCTTGAGGGAGCCCATGGTGGCGAGGACGGCGGTGGGCTCGTAGCCGCAGTGCGCCATGCAGTTCGCGCAGCGCGGGTCCTTTCCGCGGCCGTACTTGTCCCAGTCGGTGTCGTTGACGAGCTCGCGGTACGTCGGTACGTATCCGTCGCTCATCAGATAGCAGGGGCGCTGCCAGCCGAAGAGGGAGTAATTCGGAATGGCCCAGGCCGTGCAGGGGAAGTCGGCCTTTCCTTCCAGGAAGTCCAGGAAGAGCGGGGAGTGGTTGAGCCGCCAGCGCCGCCGGTTGCCGCCTGCGAAGGCCTTCCTGAAGAGCTCCCGGGTCTGTTCGACGCCCAGGAAGTGCTCCTGGTCGGGTGCCTTTTCGTAGGCGTAGGCGGGCGAGATCATCATTTCGTCGACCTGCAGGTCGTCATTGAGGTAGTTGAGTACCTCGATGATCGTCTGTGGGGTGTCGGTGTTGAAGAAGGTGGAGTTGGTGGTCACCCGGAAGCCGCGCCTCTTCGCCTCCTTCATGGCGGCGACCGCCTCGTCGAAGACGCCTTCCTTGGCCACCGACTCGTCGTGGCGTTCGCGCAGACCGTCGATGTGCACGGCGAAGGCGAAATACGGGGAAGGGGTGAACTTCTCAATCTTCTTGCGCAGCAGCATCGCGTTGGTGCAGAGGAAAACGTACTTCCGCCTCGCCACCAACTGCCGGACGATCTCGTGGATCTGCGGGTGCATCAAGGGCTCGCCGCCCGCGATGGACACCATGGGCGCACCGGACTCCAGTACGGCGCCGACCGCCTGGGCGACCGGCATGCGCTGCTTGAGCACCCCGGCCGGATGCTGGATCTTCCCGCACCCCTCACAGGCGAGGTTGCAGGCGTAGAGCGGTTCCAGTTCGACGATCAGGGGGAACTTCTCGCGCTTGCGGAGCTTCTGTTCGAGAAGATACGTCCCGACCCTGATGGACTGGCGCAGCGGCATGGCCATCTGGCTCACCTCCTGGGGAGCAGCAACGAACGGTGCCATTCATGAAACGCGGGCAGTACGGCACGCAGGACACGGAAGGCCGATATTCCCCCGCGAACCGTGCCGATACGGACGAGCTCGTGCTCCGGAGCGTCCACGATCACCCGGACGGCCGCAACCGGGCGGTCACCGCCCCGGGTGGCGGTCCACAGGGTGGCCGCGGACTCCATGTCGACGGCGATGGCGCCGGTGGCGCGCAGCTGCGCGCGCTCCTGGCCGCGGACGACGTGGTCGGATCCGGTCAGCGCACCGGTGTGCACGGTGCGGCCCGGTGCGGCCCGGGCGAGGGCCTCGGCGAGCAGGGTGCTGCCGGTGCAGGCGACGGTTGCCCGCGGGTCCCGGGTCTCCTCGGCGACGACCAGGTCCCCGGGGTGCATGCCGGGGACCAGCCCGGCGCAGAACCCCGTCGCGAGGACGGCGGCGAGGTCCGTTCCGGGCCGGTCCAGTGCCCGGCCGACGGCCCGCTCGGCCGCGCGCGGGCCCATGCCGGTGCGCAGCAGGACGTGCCCGCCGGCCGGACCGCGGCAGGCGCTGCGCAGCGCCGCCTGCTCGATGCGCAGCGCACAGGCCACCAGCAGCGGGCCGGGCTCGCGGGCCCGGTCCCCGCCGGCGGCGGACATCACGCTCCCCCGGCCGCTGCCGGGTGCGCTCCGGCCGCGGCGAACGGTTCCCCGTACAGGTAGCGGCCGAGCGCGGTCAGCGGGAACACCTGCCGGTACAGGTGGTAGTTGATGGAGAAGTCCCAGGGGAAGCCGGTGCCGGTGAAGTACGGCTCGTCCCAGGTGCCGTCCTCCTTCTGGGTCTCCACCAGGTGGGCGATGCCCCGCTCCACGGCCTTGCCCTCGCGCTCTCCCGCCGACAGCAGGGCCATGAGCGCCCAGGCGGTCTGCGAGGGGGTGGAGGCGCCCTTCCCGGCCCAGGACGGGTCCTTGTAGGAGCGCTGGTCCTCGCCCCACCCGCCGTCCTCGTTCTGTACGGACTCCAGCCAGCGCACGGCCCGCCGGATCGCGGGATGCCCGGGGGAGAACCCGGCGGCGGTGAGGGCCGGGACCACCGACCCGGTCCCGTAGACGTAGTTGGTGCCCCAGCGGCCGAACCAGCCGCCGCCCGCCTCCTGTTCGGCGAGCAGCCAGGCGATGCCGCGCCGGGTCCGGGCGTCTCCCGCGCGGCCCTCGAAGGCGAGCATCTCCACCACGTGGGCGGTGACGTCGGCCGAGGGCGGGTCGATGACCTCGCCGAAGTCGCAGAAGGGCAGTCTGTTGGGCAGGGGGCTGGTGTTGTCGGCGTCGAAGGCTCCCCACGCCCCGTTCCTCGACTGCATGCCGAGGGTCCAGGACACCCCGCGGGCGATGGCCCCCTCGACCCGGGCCGGGTCCGGGTGCTTGATCCGGCGCAGGGCGAGGACCACCTCGGCGGTGTCGTCGATGTCGGGGTAGGTGTCGTTGTGGAACTCGAACGCCCAGCCGCCGGGGGCGAGCCCGGGCCGGCGCACGGCCCAGTCGCCCGTGCGGACGATCTCCTCTCCGAGCATCCAGTCGGCCGCCTTGACCAGCGCGGGGTGGTCGGGGCGCAGGCCCGCGTCGGCCAGGGCGATGGCGGCGAGGCAGGTGTCCCAGACCGGGGACTGACAGGCCTCGATCATCCGGGCGCCGTCCGCGCGCCACACCGCGAACCGCTCCAGGGACTCCAGTCCGGCACGCATCACCGGATGCCCGAGGTCGTAGCCGAGCAGGTGCAGGGCGATGACCGAGTACACGGCGGGCGGCTGGATCCCGCCCCAGCAGCCGTCGTTCTCCTGGCGTTCGACGATCCAGCGGCCGGCGGTGGCCATCGCCGCCTTGCGCAGCCTGCGCGGCGCGAACCGCCGGTAGACGTGGAGGGCCTTGTCCATCCGCTGGAAGGCACCGTCCCAGCTGGTCAGCGGGGCGAGTCTGCCTGCGGGGCGGGGGGTCCGCGCATCGGTGTGCAGCTCGTCGAGGGTGAAGGGGGCCGGGCGGACCGGGCGGAGCGCCGAGACCACGGTGAGCGGCACGATGGTCTGGCGGGCCCAGCAGCCGAAGTCGTAGATGTTCAGGGGCACCCAGGCCGGCAGGAAGACCAGCTCGGGCGGGAGTTCGGGCAGGTGGTCCCAGTTCCACCAGCCGAAGAGGGCGAGCCAGATCCTGGTGAAGACGCGGGCGGCGGCGATTCCGCCGTGGGCCCGGATCCAGGCCGAGGCGCGGGTCATGTGCGGGGCGTCCGGCGCGTCCCCGGCGAGGCGCAGCGCGACGTAGGCCTCGATGGTGGCGGACAGTTCGGGCGGTCCGCCGTGGAAGGTGGCCCAGGTGCCGTCCTCCCGCTGTTCGCCCCGGATGAAGAGGGCCGCGGCCCGGGTGGTGGCCTCGTCCCGGATACCGAGGAACTGCCGCAGCAGCAGGTCCTCCGCGTCCATGGTGACGTTGGTCTCCAGGTCGCCCTTCCACCAGCCCTCGGGGTCCTGGCGGTCCAGCAGGTTCCTGGTGGCGCGCGCCGCGGCCTCGTACACCCCCGGCCGGGTCCCGGCCGGGGGCCGGGGCAGGTCCGCGGTGCTCCGGCCGGTCTCCCGGACCGTGTCCCGGATCGTGTCCCGGGCCGGGTCCCGTTCCGTCTCGCGGGCCGTGGGCCGCCCCGTCCCGGGGCGCCAGGGGCGGCCGAGCGGACCGGGCAGGCCCGGTGGGGCGTACTCGGCGCGCGGGCCCGCCCGGCCGGGCCAGGCGGGCGTCGGCGCCGCGGGCCCGGCGGTCAGGCCCGCGGTGCCGGGCGGTGGTGCGCCCGGGGTGGATTCGCTGCCGGCGCCGGCGCTCTCGGCGCTGCCGTCGGTCGTCGCTGTCATGGCTTCCCCTTAGAACAGTGTCCTCTGCTGTGCTGGGGTCTGCCGTCGGCCGGTGCGCGCCACGCTCAGGTGGCGGCGCCGGCCGGCGACTCGCGATTCATATCCGCTGTCGGGTGGCGATCACCTCTTGCGCACGACGACGAAGTCCGCGAGGGCCACGAGCTGGTCGCGCACGCGCTGCGGCATGTCGACGTCGTCCAGGGCACGGATCGCGACGGCGTGCTGGCGGCGCGCCTCGTCGGCGGTCCATCCGCGGCCGCCGGCCGCCTCGATGAGCGCGGCGCGGTGAGCGAACTCGGCCTCGGAGAAGTTCTCGAAGTCGCTGCTCTTGGCGTCCTCGGCGAGGAGCCGCGCGAGTTCCTCGGAAGCCTCGCCGCCGGCCGCGAGGGCGGCGACCACCGGCAGGGACTTCTTGCGCTGGCGCAGGTCGCTCCAGGTCTGCTTGCCGGTCGCCTCCGGGTCGCCCCAGATGCCGAGCAGGTCGTCGACGGCCTGGAAGGCGAGGCCCAGGTGGTAGCCGTACTCCTCCAGCTTGTCGGCGGTACGGTCGTCCGCGCCGCCGAGCACCGCGCCGATGGAGACCGCGCAGGCGAGGAGCGCGCCGGTCTTGTTGCCCTCCATCTCCAGGCACTCCTCGACGCTGACGCGTTCGCGGTGCTCGTAGGAGATGTCCTGCGCCTGACCGTCGATGAGCTTGCGGCTGGCGGTGGTCAGCCGGCGGGTCGCACGGCCCGCCTCCACGGTGCCGAGCTCCAGCAGCACCTCGTTGGCGAGGGCGAACAGGGCGTCGCCGACCAGGATCGCGAGGGCCGGTCCGTGCACCTTCCACACCGTGTCGCGGTGGCGGCGCTGCTCGTCGCCGTCCATCAGGTCGTCGTGCAGCAGCGAGAAGTTGTGCACGAGCTCGACCGCGACGGCTCCGGGGATGCCGACCTCGGCCGCGGCGCCCGCGGCCTCGGCGGAGAGCAGCGCGAGCGCGGGACGCACGGCCTTGCCGCCGTCGCCGTCCGCCACGTTGCCCTGGGCGTCGATCCAGCCGAAGTGGTAGGCGGCGACGGTGTCCATGGGCGCCGCGAGCCGGTCGACGGCGGCGCGGAGCGCGGGGGTCGAGAGCGTACGGCCGCGTTCCAGGAGCGCGATCGTGTCCGCCTTCTCCACGCCCCCTCCGGCTGTGCCCACAGTGGCATCCGTGTTCTCGACAGCCGGGTTGCCCGGGTTCACTGGCTCTCCTCTTGTTCCTGTACGTGCTGTGCTCGTGGTGCTGGTGCTGCTGATGGTGCTCGTCATGCCGCCTCCTGCAGAGGGTGTTCGCGGTGGCGGCCGAGCGCGGCGAGTGCGGCGTGCGCCGCGCTCAGTCCGCTCCGGACGGCGCTCTCCATGGTCGCGGGCCAGCCCGTGGCAGTCCACGCACCGGCGAGGTAGAGCCCCGGCGTGTCGGTGCGCGCCCCGGGGCGCAGCCGGCCGACGCCGGGGGTGGGCGCGAAGGTGGCCGTGCGCTCCCGGGTGACGAAGAAGTCCCGTACCTTGGCGCCGCGCGCGGCGGGCAGCAGCCGCTCCAGCTCCGGCAGGTACTTGGCGCGCAGGACCGAGACGGGCTCGTCGATGTCGTCCTGGGCGACGGACTGGGACAGGGCCAGGTACTGGCCGCCGTCGGGGAGCCCGGAGGATTCGGTGCGGTCGAAGACCCACTGGACCGGGGAGCCGAGGGCGGCGAAGAAGGGCTGCTTGAGCACCTTGCGGTCGTAGACCACGTGGACGTTGAGGATGGGCGCGGTGCCGATGTCCAGGAGCTTGTCGGGGTCGGGGAGGGCTCCGGCGGGCAGCAGTCCGTGCGCCTCGCGCTGCGGGACGGCGAGGACGACGGTGCCCGCCTCCAGGGACTCCTCCTCAGTGTCGATCCGCCAGGCCCCCTCGGGCATACGGGAGATGTCCGTCACGCGGGAGCGCAGTTCGGTCCGGACTCCGGCCGCGTCGAGCGCCTTGCGGGCGAGGGTGTCGTGGAGTTCGCCCAGCGGTACGCGGGCCCAGCCGATGTCGGCGGCGCCGTTCTCGGAGAGCAGGCCGGTCTTGAAGACCATGGCGGCCAGACCCAGCGAGGACTGCTCGGCGGTGGCGTTCAGGGTGGCGATGCCGACCAGGTCCCACAGGGCCTCGATCGTGCGCGGGGACTGCCCGTAGCGGCCGAGCCAGGTCGCGAAGTCGAGGCCGTCCAGGGCCGGGTCGGCGGGGTCCAGCCGGCGCAGGGCGAGGGCGGCGCGGCCGACGCCCAGTCGTTCGGCGAGGGAGAGGTGCCGGTAGCGGGCGAGCGATCCGGCCAGGTGCAGCGGCACGGGCAGGGCGCTGCGGCGCAGCCGGCCCAGGCGCGGTCCGCCGGGGCGGGCGACGTCCAGGACGGGTACGTCGAGCCGGTCCTGCAGGGGTGCGAGGGCGGCGCCGTCGACGCGGTCGAGGAACCACCGGTAGGCGGTGCAGCAGCGCAGGTAGACGTGCTGGCCGTTGTCGACCTCAAGGTCGCCGCGCTTGAAGGAGAACGCCAGCCCGCCGAGCCGGGGGCGGCCCTCCAGCAGGGTCACGCGCAGCCCGGCGTCGGCGAGTTCGAGGGCGGTGGTGACTCCGGCGAGTCCGCCGCCCACGACGACGGCGTGCTGTTCGAAGCCGGTCATGCGTCCTCCCCCGTGATGCGGTGGCCCTCCGGGCCGGCGGTCCGGGCCGGTGCGGGCGGGGCCGGCCGGCGTGCGGCGGCCCGGCCGGCCCGGCCGGATTCCGCCCCAGAAGACGCGGCTGCCGCCGGGGCGGTTGCCCGGTGGCCGTACCGGCCGGCACCGCCCGGCGTGCGCGGCATGGCGGCGCGCGCCGGTGGTGCGCCCGGGGCGCAGAGCGCGCCGGTGGTCGCGCCGCGCGGGGTGACGGACACCTCCGTGCGTTCCGCGGCCACGGCGGCCGGCGCCTGCGGGAACCGGGTGATCGCGGCCATCAGGATCGCCTCCGGGTGTACTGGCGGGAGACGGTCCGCGCGTCGAGACCGGACAGGCCGCGCACGGCGACGTACGCCTTCTCGTGCGGTGGCAGCGACACCCGGCCCCGCAGCACCGCCTCCGGCTCGCGTTCGATGCGGTCCAGCAGGCGGCGGTAGATGCCGGCCATGGCGGCCACGCAGGCACCGCTGCGCCGGTCGAGCATCGGCAGCAGCCGGTAGCCCTCGGCGAACAGCGCGCGGGCACGCCGGACTTCGTGGTGGACGAGTCCGGCGAAGTCGGCGCCGGCGGGCATCCGGTCGCTGTGGAAGCCTTCCGAGCAGCCGAACTTGGCGAGGTCCTCGGCGGGCAGGTAGGTGCGCCCGTTGCCGGCGTCCTCGCGGACGTCCCGGAGGATGTTGGTGAGTTGCAGGGCGAGGCCGAGGGTGTCGGCGTAGTCCCCGGCGCGCGCGGCGTCGTCCGCCGCGAGGCCCGAGCCGTTCACCGTGCCGAAGACGCCGAGCGAGAGCCGCCCGATGGCCCCGGCCACGCAGCGGCAGTAGGTCCTGAGGTCGTCCCAGGTCTCGTAGGTCTCGCCGCGGACGTCCATCAGGACCCCGTCGATGAGCTCGTCGAGGCCTCCGAGCGGGATCGGGAAGCGGCGCGCGGCGTGCGTGAGGGCGACGGCGACCGGGTCGGTGTCGTCCTCGTCCACCTCCCCGGCGCGGATCCTGGCGAGCAGGGCTCGGGTCTCCTCCAGCCGGACGAACTTGGCCTCGGGCGCCAGCGTGCCGTCGCCGATGTCGTCGACCCGCCGCGAGAAGGCGTAGAGCGCGGACATCGCCTGCCGCTTGTCGTTCGGCAGCAGCCGGATGCCGTAGGCGAAGTTGCGTGCCTGGGAACCGGTGACGGCCTCGCAGTAGCTGTAGGCGGCCTGGACCGGTGCGGACACGTGCGTGGGGCCCTCCACGGTCGGGCTCACCCCTTTCTCGGCGCTGTGCGCAGGACGGCGGCCACCTCGCGGAGCAGGCCGCTCTTGGTGGGCTTCGGCGGGCCGGGGAGTACGTCGAAACCGGCCGCGGTGACGGCCCGCAGGGCCGCTCGCCCCCCTCCGACGAAGCCCGCGAGCAGCAGCCGGAGCCTGCCGTGCACGCTGCCGACGAGCGGGGTGCCCTCGTCCAGCAGTGCGCGGGCGCGCTCGGTCTCGAAGGCGACCAGGGAGCGTACGGCCGCGCCGGCCGACGGGGCCTTGAGGTCCGGCTCGGTCACGTGGAAGCGGCGCATGTCCTCGGCGGGCAGGTAGATCCGGTCGCGGCCGAGGTCCTCGGCGACGTCCTGGATGTGTTCGACGATCTGCAGGGCGGTGCAGACGGCGTCGGAACGGCGGATCCGTTCGGGGGTGCTGGTGCCGGTGAGGGAGAGCACGAGGCGGCCGACCGGGTTCGCGGACAGCTCGCAGTAGCCGGCCAGGTCGGCGTACGTCTCGTAGCGCGTGACCCGCTGGTCCTGGCGGTTGGCCTCGATCAGCCCGAGGAACGGCTCGGGGGTCAGGCCGTGGGCGCGGACGACGGGCTGCAGGGCCTGCAGCAGCGGGTGCCGCGGGGAGCCGTCCGTGGCGGCGGAGCGGTTGAAGACACGGTGCAGGTCGGCTTCGAGGGCGTCGAGCATGGCGAGCCGGTCGTCGACCGCGGCGGGGTCGAGACCGAGGAGTACCGCGTCGTGCCCGCCGGGGGCGAGGTCGCCGTCGCCGATGTCGTCGACGAGGCGGGCGTAGCCGTAGACGGCCGTCAGCCCGTCGCGCCAGGCGCGGGGCAGGAAGACGGGCGCGACGGGGAAGTTCTCCGCCGCCGCCTTGTCGAGGGTGGCGCTCACGTGGACCGGGTCGGCCGGGGGCCGGATGCCGTGCCCCGGGTTCACCGCCCGCCGCCCGGGGCGGGGACGGCCGTCGTGCCTGGGGGCCGGAGAATTCCCGTAGCCATTGCCGTCACATCTCCCGTTCTACACTGCCGACCCATTACATCCTATTTCGGACACGCCGCCGGGGGATTGCCCGGGCTGCCCCAAGGCCCTTCACCTGCGGGGAATCGTCCCCTCTTGCCGCGATTGAGGACCGCCTCAGCTTACGCTGTAGAACCTCGCCGGGCCCGCTCGGGTATTCGCTCCGCCACCGAATGTCGCCGCGAAATACGAGAACACGATTGAGGCCCCCGCCGCGCTGAGCGGCGGGGGCCTTCGGGTGAAGCGGAATAGCGCCGTAAGAGGGCGCCGCGCGACCCGGAGGTCAGCCGTTGGTGGCCTTCTCGTATGCCGAGACGACCTCTTCGGTGGGCCCGTCCATCAGGAGCTCGCCCTTCTCCAGCCACAGCACCCGGTCACAGGTGTCACGGATGGACTTGTTGTTGTGGCTCACCAGGAAGACCGTGCCGGCCTTCTGCCGCAGTTCGCGGATCCGGTCCTCGGAACGCACCTGGAAGCTGCGGTCACCGGTGGCCAGTGCCTCGTCGATCATCAGAACGTCGTGGTCCTTGGCCGCCGCGATGGAGAAGCGCAGACGCGCCGCCATGCCGGAGGAATAGGTACGCATCGGCAGGGAGATGAAGTCGCCCTTCTCGTTGATGCCCGAGAAGTCGACGATGCTCTGGTATCGCTGCTTGATCTGCTCGCGGCTCATACCCATCGCGAGACCGCCGAGAACGACGTTCCGCTCGCCGGTGAGGTCGTTCATCAGGGCCGCGTTGACACCCAGCAGCGAGGGCTGGCCGTCGGTGTAGACCTTGCCCTCCTCGCAGGGCAGCAGGCCGGCGATGGCACGCAGCAGGGTCGACTTGCCGGAGCCGTTGGAACCGATGAGCCCGATGGCCTCGCCGCGGTACGCGGTGAAGGAGACACCGCGCACGGCGTGGACGCGACGCACGCCCGGGGCGTCGCCCTTCTTCCGGCGCACGATCTTGCTGAGTGCGGCGGTGGCCGCGCCCTTGCCGGAACTGCCGGTGTTGACCCGGTAGACGATGTGGACGCCGTCCGCGATCACGGTGGGGACGCGCCCCTGGGTGTTGTCAGCCACGGCCGTAACGCTCCTCAGACTTCCAGAAGTACACGAAGCCGCCGATGCCGATCACCACGGCCCAGCCCACCGCGAAGGCCCACACGTGCGGAGGCAGGTTGCTGCTGCCGTAGTCGTCGATCAGCGCGAACCGGATGAGGTCCATGTAGATCGCGATCGGGTTCCACAGCAGCAGGTCACTGATCCACTGCGGCTGGTCCTTGAGGTAGACCCCGATCGGGAACATGACGCCGGAGGCGTACATCCAGGTACGCATCACGAACGGCATCAGCTGCGCCAGGTCGGGGGTCTTGGAGCCCGCCCGCGCGAAGATCATGGCGAGGCCGGTGTTGAAGACGAACTGCAACGCCAGGGTCGGGACGACCAGCAGCCAGGAAAGCCGCGGGTAGTTGCCGAAGGCGACGGCGATCACGAAGACGACGATCATCGAGTACAGCAGCTGCTGGAGCTGCTGCAGCGAGAAGGACACCGGCAGGGATGCGCGCGGGAAGTGCAGCGCCCGGACCAGTCCGAGGTTGCCCGAGATCGCCCGGACGCCCGCCATCAGCGAGCTCTGGGTGAAGGTGAAGACGAAGATGCCCATCATCAGGAAGGGGACGTAGACGCCCTTGGGCATCTCCCGGCCCGCGCCGAGGATCAGGCCGAAGATCAGCCAGTAGACGGCCGCGTTCAGCAGCGGGGTGGCCACCTGCCAGACCTGGCCGAGCTTCGCCTGGCTGTACTGCGCGACCAGCTTGGCCCTGGAGAAGGCCATGATGAAGTGGCGCCGGCCCCAGAGCTGCCGTACGTACTCACCCAGCCCAGGCCGGGCGCCGCTGACCGAGAGGCCGTACTTCCTGGCGAGCTCCGCGGGGCTCAGCCCCGCGTCGTCGGACAGCGGCCTGCTCGTGGCGAGGGCGCCGTCGTGGGTTGTGTCACTCACAAGTTGAAACTTTCGTCTTCAAGATGCGGCCAGGTGGGCATCAGGCTGGTGGCGCGAGGCCCGTGATCGCGTCATGTTCCCAGACGCGGGCTGGTCAGATGACAGGAGGTCGGCCCAGCCGGGTCAACCGCCAGACCGTTCCCCATCTCATCGGGCGGCGGGGTCCGCAGGGAGTGGTCCATCCCTCCCGAAAACCACCGAACCAGGCCTTGAGCGCCGGTGCCGACGGCCTGCGTACGAGCGTCAGCAGGAGCCAGACGCCCAGGTAGACCGGGACCAGCGGGGCGGGCAGGTTGCGGCGGGCGAGCCACACCCGGTTACGAGCCACCATACGGTGGTAGACCGCGTGCCGGGAGGGGGCGGTCGTCGGGTGCAGCAGCACCATGTCCGACCGGTAGTCGATCAGCCACCCTGCGTCGAGCGCCCGCCAGGCCAGGTCGGTTTCCTCGTGCGCGTAGAAGAACTCCCCCGGCAGCGCTCCGACCTGCTGGAACACCTTCGTGCGGACGGCGTTGGCGCCACCCAGGAAGGTGGTCACGCGGGAGGAGCGCATCGGGTCGGAGGCGCGCAGCCGCGGCACGTGCCGGCGCTGGGTCACACCCGTCTCCGGATCGGCGATCCGGAAGCTGATGATCCCGAGTGCGGGATCCTCGGTGAAGGCCTGCCGGCACAGTTCGGCGGTGTCGGTGCGCTCCAGCAGACCGTCGTCGTCCAGGAAGAGCAGTACGTCGACGTCGCTGCCGCCGGGGCCGAAGGCCTCGATGCCGACGTTGCGCCCGCCCGGGATGCCCAGGTTCTCGGGGAGGTCGATGCTGCGGACCCCCTCGGGCAGGCCGGTGACCTGCACGCCCTGGCCCACGACGACCACGTCGATCGGGGCGCCGTCCTGGCGGGCCACCGAGTCGAGGAGCGCCTTGAGCTCGTCGGGCCGGTTGCCCATGGTGATGATCACGGCGCCCAGCCGCGGCGGGGCGCTCACTTGAGCCTGCTGGAGGCGAGGATGGACACCAGGTGCAGCACGGTCTGGAGCATCGCGATGGCGGCCAGCACGGCGACCCCGACCCGCGACCAGTACAGGTCGCCCTGGATCTGGTCCACGACGGCCAGCACCAGGATGAGCAGCGAGGCCTCGATACCGAGGATCAGGCGGTGGAACTTGAGCGCGGCGGCGGCCCGGCGGGCGAGCGCCATGCCCTTCGCGCGCGGCTCGGCGGCCGCGTCCTTGACCACGGGCTTGCCGGCCTGGTGGCGGGCGACACCGACGAGGTCGGTCTCGGCCTTGATCAGGATGGCGCCCAGCGCGGCCAGGGTGCCCAGGAAGGCCCACAGCCAGTCGGCGCCGCCGGGGCCCCACAGGTCGGCGGCACGCAGGCCGAAGCCGACCAGGACCGCGGCGTCGCACAGGTAGGCGCCGACCCGGTCCAGGTACACGCCGGAGAGCGAGAACTGCTTCTTCCAGCGGGCGACCTCGCCGTCGACGCAGTCGAGCAGCAGGTACATCTGGACGGCGACCACGCCGAGGACGGCGCCGGGGATGCCCGGCACCAGCAGGGCCGGGAGGGCGAGCACGCCGGCGAGGGTCATCAGGTAGGTCAGCTGGTTCGGCGTGACCTTGGTGGTGACCAGGAAGCGGGTGATGCGCAGGGAGATCTCGCGCATGTAGAGGCGCCCGCCCCAGTGCTCGCCGCTGACCCGGTCCTTGACGCCCGCGGGGTGGACGACGGGCCGCAGTTCAGCTACGGATGGTCTTGACATAGTCGGCGTAAGCGTCCCTGATCTCGGCGGCGGACAGGTTGAGGTGCTCCAGGATCGTGAAGCGTCCCGGGCGGGTCTGGGGGGCGTACTCGACGGCCGCGACGAACTCGTCGACGCTGAAGCCGATCTCCTCGGGCCCGGCCGGCAGGCCGTGCCGGCGCAGCACCTCGACGAAGAGGCCGGACTGCTCGGTGGCCCCGCGCAGGTGCATCGCGAAGGCGGCGCCGATGCCGACCTGCTCGCCGTGGAGCGCGGAGCGCCCGGGGTGGAGCAGGTCGAAGGCGTGGCTGATCTCGTGGCAGGCGCCGGACGACGGGCGGGAGTCCCCGCTGATCGACATGGCGATCCCGGAGAGCACCAGTGCCTCGGAGAGCACGGTGAGGAACTCGTCGTCACCGCATCCGCCGGGGTGGCGCAGCACGGACTCGCCGGCGGTACGGGCCATGGCGGCGGCCAGGCCGTCCACGGGCTCGCCGGTGATCTTGTGCGAGAGCTCCCAGTCGGCGATCGCCGAGATGTTGGAGATCGCGTCGCCGATGCCGGCGCGGATGAACCGGACCGGCGCTTCCTTGATCACGTCGAGGTCGATCACCATGGCGATCGGCGTGGGCACACCGTAGGAACCGCGGCCGTTGTCGTTGTCCAGGATGGACACCGGCGAGCAGATGCCGTCGTGCGAGAGGTTGGTGGCGACGGCCACCATGGGCAGCCCGACCCGCGCCGCGGCGTACTTGGCCACGTCGATGATCTTGCCGCCGCCCAGGCCCACGACGGCGTCGTAGCGGCGGCCCTTTATGTCGTCGGCCAGCTTGACCGCGGAGTCGATGGTGCCGTCGACGACCGGGTACCAGTCGGCGTGCGGCAGCACCGGCTCCAGCTTGGCGCGCAGCGCCACGCCGGAGCCGCCGCTGATCGCGATGGCGAGCTTGCCGGAGGCGGAGATCCGCTGGTCGGCCAGGAGGCCGGCCAGGTCGTCCATCGCCCCGCGACTGACGTCGACGACGACGGGCGAGGGGATGAGCCTCGTCAGTACTGGCATGCGATCGTCCGGCCCTTGGCGAGGTCGTCGTGGTTGTCGATCTCGACCCACTTGACGTCGCCGATGGGGGCCACGTCGATGGTGAAGCCGTCGCCCACGAGCTGCTGGTAGCCGTCCTCGTAGTAGAGGTCGGGGTCGCGCTCGAAGGTGGTCTTCAGGGCCTCGGCCAGCTGCTCGGCGGCCTCGGGCTCGATGAGGGTGACACCGATGTACTCGCCGGTGGCGTCGGCGGGGTCCATCAGCTTGGTGATCTTCTGGACGCCCTTCCCTTCGGCGGTGACGACCTTCATCTCCTCGTCGGCCAGGTTCTTGACCGTGTCGAGGGCGAGGATGATCTTCTGACCGTTGCCGCGGGCGGCGAGCAGGGTGCGCTCGACCGAGACCGGGTGGACGGTGTCGCCGTTGGCGAGGATCACACCCTGCTTCAGGACCTCACGCGCGCACCACAGGGAGTAGGCGTTGTTCCACTCCTCGGCCTTGTCGTTGTCGATCAGCGTGATCTTGACGCCGTACTTGGCCTCAAGGGCCTCACGACGGGCGTACACGGCCTCCTTGCGGTAGCCGACGACGATGGCGACCTCGGTCAGACCGACCTCGGCGAAGTTGCCCAGGGTGAGGTCGAGGACCGTCAGGCTCTCCTCGTCGCCCTCGGGGCCGACCGGCACGAGCGCCTTGGGCAGGGTGTCGGTGTAGGGACGCAGACGGCGTCCGGCACCGGCAGCGAGTACAAGGCCGATCATGCTGGTTCTCCTTCGTCATGTACGGCGGGTGCTCCGGAGGAGACCCAGAACCGGATGCTCTCCACGAGCACCACGAGTGCCACGAACACGGCCATGACCGTGAGCGCGACGGGGAAGTCCGCTTCGCGCGATACGAGGACGGCCGCCAGGGCCGTGATCAGCAGGACCCGGCCTTCGTGGCCGCCGATCGTCCGCACCAGCCAGTGCGGGGGCGCGCCGGTGCCGCCGCGGATGCGGTACACCGTGTCGTAGTGATGGTAGGCGACCGCCGCGATCAGGCCGAATGCCGCCGGGAGGGCCCCGGGGACGTCCGCCTTCATGGCGAGGACCAGCACGGTGGTGTACTCGGCGGCCCGGAACAGCGGCGGGATCAGCCAGTCCAGGGCGCCCTTGAGGGGCGCGGCGACGGCGAGCCCGGCCGCCATGACATAGATCACCGCGACTGCGGTCAGCCGGGGGTCGCCGAAGGGCAGGAACACGGCGCCCGCGATCATCAGCAGCGTGCCGAGGGCCGCCACGTACACGGAACCGAAGGATCCGGCGCGGCCGCGCAGCAGCCGGGCCTGGAGCTCGGCGAGCGGGCCCGAGTCGGTGAGGTCGGCCAGCGCCCGGGCCGCCCGGTCGGTGCGGGTGGCCTTGCGCGTCAGGGAGCGCAGGACGCGCCCGGCGGTGGTGTACAGCGCGCCGAAGGCGCAGCCGACCAGCAGGGCGTAGAAGACGATGCGGGGGGTGGTGAAGGCGGTCAGGACCGCGATCATCGCCCAGCGCTCACCGATCGGCAGAATGATCATCCGGCGGACCCACACGGTCCAGCCGACGCTGTCGAGCCGGCCGGAGAGGGCCGCCGTGGGGCTCGTGTTCGCGGTGGCGTCGTGGTTGGCCTCGTTGAACGAGAAGTCCACGACGTGCCGGCAGGTCATGAGGATCATGGACCCGACGGCCAGGGCCCAGACGTCGTCGCCGCCCCGGGCCGCGCCGAGCGCGAGGCCCGCGTAGAAGGAGTACTCCTTCGCACGGTCGAAGGTGGCGTCGAGCCAGGCGCCCATCGTCGAGTACTGGAGCGAGTAGCGGGCGAGCTGCCCGTCGGTGCAGTCCAGCACGAAGGAGACGAGGAGCAGCACGCCGGCCGCCACGTAGCCCCAGCGCTCGCCCGTGGCGGCGCAGCCGGCCGCGACGAGCGCGGTGATCAGCGAGGCGGTGGTGACCTGGTTCGGGGTCAGGCCGCGGCGCGCGCACCAGCGGGCGATGTAGCGCGAGTACGGGCTGATGCAGAAGGTGGTGAAGAAGCCGTCGCGGGACTTCACGGCGGTCCGCAGGCGTACGGCCTCGTCGTCGACGGCGGCGACGGCGGCGGTCGCCGCGTCGCGCTCCGCCGGTCCGGCCGGGACCGCGGCGACGAGCGTGCCGAGTTCGGGGCGCTGGACGGCGGTCCCGGCGGCCTCGACGGCGGCGGCGAGCCGGTCCGGGTACGGGAGCGCCCCGCCGGTGCCCGCGCCGGCGGCCTCGGCGGCCGCCTTGTCGAGGGCCCCGCGGGCCCCGGCCTGGACGGCGAGGGCGCCGGTGACGGCGCAGGCGTCGAAGCGCGGGTCGGTCAGGGCGAGGCGCAGCGCGTGTACGTGCCCGACGAAGGCACTGTCCACGACGGCCACCCGCTGGTCGGCGGGTACGTCCGCGAGCGCGGCGGCGGCGTCCTGGGGACCGGCGGCCGGGCGGACGTCGAAGCCGAGGGAGCGCAGCTCGTCCGCGAGCGGTGATCCGGGGACCGGCAGGCCGGTGAGGATGACGGTCGGCAGACGAACTCACTCCTTGTAACGGATTCCGAACGCGCGCCCTCAGGGGGCGGCGGCACGTCGGCAGAGGCTATCGGATGAATGGAAGCAGGGGTTCACCACCCGTTTACGCCCTGATAAGCCGAATATCCGGGCCCCGGGCCGGGTTCCGATCATCATTGACGATCACGGCGCGGTACCACAAACGGCCCGGATGTTACGGTGGACGCGCCCCTGAACGTGCCGAGTGGAATGAGGTGGGTTGATGACCGTCGCAGTGGTCGCGGCCGTGCGCTGCGAACTCCGGTCCATCCCCCGTTCCTTCCGGGTTTCCGGCCGGGCCTGATCACACAGTTGGGCCTCGTCGGCCGGAGCCCCCGTTCCAAGGGTTCACGTTGACCGACAGCAACAATTCCGACGACACCTCCGGTCCCCGCGGCGTCGACGACTTCACGCACGCCTTCTTCACCCTGCACCACGGCCTGCCCCGGCAGGCTCCGGGCTCCGACGCGAGCACCCGCCACCTGTTGTCCCTGTGCGGACCGCTGCCCGAGCGGCCGCGCGTCCTCGACCTGGGCTGCGGCCCGGGCCGCAGCGCGCTGCTGCTCGCGGCGGAGGCGGGCGGGGGCGCCGAGGTGACCGCCGTCGACCTGCACGCCCCCTTCCTCGACGAGCTCCGCAGGTCCGCCGCGGCCCGCGGTCTCGCCGACCGGGTGACCACCGTCGAGGCCGACATGGGCGCACTGCCGCAGGCGGACTTCGAGGACGGTTCCTTCGACCTCGTCTGGGCGGAGGGCTCCGCCTACGTCCTCGGCTTCGACGCCGCGCTCGCGCGGTGGCGGCGGCTGCTCGCCCCGGGCGGCACCCTCGTCCTGACCGAGTGCGAGTGGTCGGTCCCCGGGCCGTCCTCGGGCGCCCGCGCCTTCTGGGATCCGCACTACGCGCTGCGCACCACCGCCGGGAACCTCGCGGCCGCCCAGGCCGCCGGGTACCAGGTGCTCGGCGTGCACAAGCTGCCCGACTCCGACTGGGCGGAGTACTACGGCCCGCTCGCCGAGCGGGTCCGTGCCCTGTCCGGGGCCGGCGGCGGACCGGCGATGGCCGGGGCCCTGGCCGCGACGCGCGAGGAGCTCGACGTACGGGCCCGTCACGGTCACGAGTACGGGTACACGGGCTACGTCCTGCGCCCGGTGACCGCCGGCGGCGGCGACGCCTGGCCCGCCCGGCCGGAGTCCGCGGCCGACGCGGCCGCCGTACGGGAGATCAATCTGGCCGCCTTCGGGACTCCGCTGGAGGCCGACCTCGTGGACGCGCTGCGCGCCGACGGCTCCTGGCTGCCCGGGCTGTCGTTCGTGGCGCAGGCCCCGGACGGGTCGGTGGCGGCGCATGCCCTGCTGACCCGGTGCCAGGTCGGCGGCGCCCCGGCGCTCGCGCTCGCCCCGGTGGCGGCCGATCCCGCGCTGCAGCGCTCGGGCGCGGGCAGCTCGGTCGTACGGGCCGTGCTCGATGCGGCGCGGGAGCGCGGGGAGTCACTGGTCCTCGTCCTGGGGCACCCGTCGTACTATCCGCGCTTCGGTTTCGTCCCGGCGTCGCACTTCGGGATCCGGGCCCCCTTCGAGGTCCCCGACGAGGCCCTGATGGCGCTCGTCCTGGACGACTCCCGGCCGGTGCCGTCGGGCACGATCCGGTATCCGGATCCCTTCGGGGTCTGACGCGCCCGCGATCTCGTGGTTGACGCACGAGGTCGTCCGCCCCACGTACGCCCCGGGTCCGCCCGGGTCCGCCCCCCCGTCGTCTAGCACGCGACGGGGGGCGGACATGCGTGGATCTCCGAAGTGGGGACAAGCCGCTTTTGTACGGCAGACTGAAGGCCGAAGTCCGAAGCGAAGGATGGGTATGCCGACCACACCAGCCACCGCCGCGAACAGCGCGTCCAACGGCACCGGTACTCAAGAACCGATCATGCTCGAACTGGTCGACGAGGCCGGCAACACCATCGGCACGGCGGAGAAGCTCTCCGCCCATCAGGCGCCCGGGCAGTTGCACCGGGCGTTCTCGGTGTTCCTCTTCGACGAGCAGGGCCGTCTGCTGCTCCAGCAGCGGGCCCTCGGGAAGTACCACTCCCCCGGCGTCTGGTCGAACACCTGTTGCGGTCACCCCTATCCCGGGGAGTCGCCGTTCGCGGCCGCGGCCCGGCGGACCCATGAGGAGCTGGGTCTGTCGCCCTCGCTGCTCGCGCAGGCGGGGACGGTGCGCTACAACCACCCGGACCCCGCTTCGGGTCTCGTGGAGCAGGAGTTCAATCACCTGTTCGTGGGACTCGCGCAGGCCGTCGTGCGGCCGGATCCGGAGGAGGTCGAGGACACCGCCTTCGTCACCGCCGGGGAGCTGGCGAAGCGGCACGCCGAGGTCCCGTTCTCGGCCTGGTTCATGACCGTGCTGGACGCGGCGCGGCCCGCGATCCGCGAGCTGACCGGCGACGCGGCGGGCTGGTAGCCCGTACGCCGTCCCGACCTGCCGCTGTCCGCCGCTTCGCCGGCCGCCGCTCAGCCGACGGCCGGCGGGGCGGTGAGCGGCAGGGCCGCCCAGATCACCTTGCCGCCGGTCGAGGTGTGCTCGACGTCGCACACCCCGCCGGCCTCCCGGGTGACCTCACGGACCAGGAGCAGGCCGCGGCCACCGGTCTGGCCGAAGTCGGCTTCGAGGGCCTTGGGGCGGTAGGGATGGTTGTCCTCGACGGCCACCCGCACCCACTCCCGCCCGATCGCGACCTCGACCGCGACCTCGGGCGAGAGCAGGGCGGCGTGCCGGACCGAGTTCGTCACCAGCTCGGAGACGATCAGGAGCAGGGAGTACACGAGGTCCTGATGGGCCGGCACCCCCTGGCGCCCGAGCAGGTCCCGGACCGCGCGGCGGGCCTGCGGAACGGATTCTTCAACCGCCGGAGCGGTGAACCTCCAGACCCCTTCGTAGGCGAGGGGGTCGGCCGGAGCCTCCGCCTCACCCGCCTTGGCCGGCGGGACGCTCCCGCTGACGTCCATGTTCCGTCCCCCGTCTTCACGCTCGATCGTCTCCACGCGACAAGAGTGGGGAACAGGCTGGTCCGGACCGGACTGCTGACCATAAGTCAGCGCCTATCGGACACTTTCTGACCACTGGCGTATGACAGCGTCAGTTGTTCGACTATTCCTGATCTTCTGCCGGACGCTTCCCGGCCGCCTCGCCCGGCCGGTCCGCCGTCCCACCCGCCGCGGCGGCCTCCGCCGACGGCTCGTCGTCCCTGACCAAGCCCAGGATGCGCCGGGATCCCATGCCCATGGCCACCAGGCTCAGCCCGTCGAACAGCAGGGCGAGCGAGAAGAACGCTCCGATCACGTACAGACTGTTTCCCGGCCAGCCGGCGAGGATCAGGAAGCCCAGCAGGACCCCGAAGGCGCCCTGCACGATCGCCAGCCCGAAGTGGGATCCCCGCACCACCAGAGCACCGACCAGCCGGAACACCCCGCCCACGAGGAAGAGCAGGGCGGCGAACATCGTCAGTGCCTCGGCACTGGCCTCGGGGCGGCGCAGGATCACGAAACCCGCGGCGAGGTTGATCGCGGCGACGACCACGGCCAGCCAGAAGTAGTTGCTCCTGCGCGACTGCACGGCCAGCAGCAGGCCCACCACACCGCCGATCAGCAGCAGCCATCCGAAGAGGAACATCGAGGTGAGCGTGGCCAGGCCGGTGTAGACGAGGCCGACCAGCCCGGCCAGCACGAGGACCACCCCGAGCCCCGTCATCAGCGCGAAACTGCGGCTGAGCTTCTTCTTCTCCCGCTGTGGTTCGGGGCCGCCGAGCTTCGCCCCGGTACGGTCCGCGCGGTCTGCGCCCATGGACGTGCCACCTCCTCGCACCCCCGACGGACTCCCTTGATCATAGGTACGACCGCCCGGGATAGCATCCGGCGCATGGACGCTGCCATGGACGCAACCCTCCGGCACACGGTCGCCGACGGGGTGGCCACCGTCGTCATCTCCCACCCCGCGCGGCGCAACGCCATGACCACCGCCATGTGGCGGGCCCTGCCGGAGCTGCTGAGCGGCCTCGCCGCCGACCGGGCGGTACGGGCCCTCGTCCTGACCGGAGCCGGGGCGACCTTCTGCGCGGGCGCCGACATCTCCTCTCTGACCGGGGACGCCGAGGACGCCGGCGGCCAGGACCCGCGGGCCCTGGCCGTGACGGCGGAGGAGGCCCTGGCCGCCTTCCCCAAGCCCACCCTGGCCGCGATCCGCGGTTTCTGCGTGGGCGGCGGCAGCCAGCTGGCCGCCGCCTGCGACCTGCGCTTCGCCGAGGAAGGGGCCTCCTTCGGCGTGACCCCGGCCAGGCTGGGCATCGTCTATCCGGCGTCCTCCACCCGCAGGCTCACGTCCCTGGTCGGCCCGGGCTGGGCCAAGTACCTCCTCTACTCCGCGGAGCTCATCGACGCGGAGACGGCGCTGCGGGCCGGGTTCCTGAACGAGCTGCTCCCGGCCGGCCGGCTGGACGAACGGGTGGCCGGGTTCACCCGGATCCTGGCCTCGCGCTCGCAGCTGACGCAGGCGGCGGCCAAGGAGTTCGCGGACGGCCGCACCGACCGGGACGCCTACTGGGAGGACCAGGCCGCCGGAAGCAAGGACACCGCGGAGGGCGTCGCCGCCTTCCTGGAACGCCGCACTCCGCGCTTCACCTGGGCCCCCTGAAGGCCCCGGCCCGGGCCCGCTCCTCAGCCGGGCATGTTGTTGGACCGCATCATCTCGACGAGGGCGGCCGGGGCCTTGTCGGGCGAACCGGCGTCGTAGGGCGGCTGGGGGTCGTACTCGGTCATCAGCTGCACGGCCCGGGCGAAGTCGTCGCCGGCGATCCGGCCGAGCAGGGTGAGTCCCATGTCGATCCCGGAGGAGACGCCCGCGGCGGTGACGTACTTCCCGTCGAACACCACGCGCTCGCCGGTGGGCTCGGCCCCGAGCTTCGGCAGCTGGTCCAGGTAGAGCCAGTGGCTGGTGGCCCGACGGCCGTCGAGCAGCCCGGCGGCGCCCAGCAGCAGGGACCCGGTGCACACCGAGGTGGTCCAGGTGGTCGTGGCGTCGACCGTGCGCAGCCAGTCCATGACGACGGGGTTGGCCATCTCCCGCTCGGGATGCGGACCGCCGGGCACGATGACGATGTCGGGCCGGGTGACCTCGTCGAGCCTCTTGTCGGCGACGAGTGCGAGCGACCCGTTGTCGGTCCGGACGGGCCCCGGCCGCTCCGAGACGAAGAGGACCTCGGCGTCGGACAGCCGGCCGAGGGTGTCGAAGGGCCCGACGGCGTCGAGGGCGGTGAAGTGGTCGTAGAGAAGTACGGCGATCTGCATGGCTACTCCGAATGCGTTGGTCTGAACATGACGCCGCCCCGCTTCGGGGCGGCTCCTCGAAGCCGGCCTGGCCGTCAGGGGCGCGACGTCCCGAACCGGCGGCGGTACTCGGCGGGCGGCTGGCCGAGGGTGCGCACGAACGCCCGGCGCAGCGCCTCCGGGTTCCCGTACCCGCAGGCCCGGGCGATCTGTGCGATCCCTTCCCCGCTCTCCTCCAGCAGTCGCCGCGCGTGGTCCACCCGGACCCGTTCGACGTACCGCCCGGGCGTGACCCCGGTCTCCGCCTGGAACGCCCGTGCGAAGTGCCGCGGCGACAGCCTGGCCCGGGCGGCGAGGTGCTCGACGCCCAGCTCCTCCTCCGGGTGTTCGGTGATCCACTGCTGCACGTCCCGCAGCGGATCCCGGCGGGCCGTCTGGGCGGCCAGCTGCGCGCTGAACTGCGCCTGGTTCCCGGGCCTGCGCAGGAACACCACCAGGTGCCGGGCGATGGTCAGGGCGACGTCCTGCCCGTGGTCCTCCTCCACCAGCGCCAGGGCGAGGTCGATCCCCGCCGTGACCCCGGCCGAGGTGGCCACCGGTCCGTCCCGTACGTAGATCGGGTCCGGTTCGACGGCGACGGCCGGGTAGTCCCGCGCCATCCCCTCGCAGGCGTTCCAGTGCGTCGTCGCCCGCCGCCCGTCCAGGAGGCCCGCCTCGGCCAGCAGCAGCCCGCCCGTACAGACCGAGACCAGTCTCTCCGCGCCGGCCCCGTGGGTACGGAGCCAGTCGGTGAGCCTGGGCTCGAAGTCCCCCGTGAACCGTCCCCCGGGCACCAGGAGCGTGGTCCCGGGTCCGGGCCGGGCCCGCGCCAGGTCCCCGTCCGGGACCAGCGTCAGGCCGCTGCCGGTGCGGACGGGCGCGCCCTCGGGCGAGACGGTCCGGATCGTGTACGCGGCCCGTTCCGGGAAGTGGGCGAGCGCGGCGAACACCTCCACCGGCCCGGTCACGTCCAGGCTCTGGACCCCGTCGTAGAGGAGGACGAGGACGTTGCGCGGCGTTGACGGCATGGCTTCATGGTGTTCCGCCGCCACGATGGCCGCAATGACGTGCTTCCCACCTATCCGGCCATGCCGGGCCGGGCCGGCGCGCGGATAGGATCGGCACATCATGACTGCAACCCTCGTCGCCAAGAAGCTCACCGCCGCGCACGGTGAGCGCACCCTCTTCGCCGATCTCGACCTCGTCGTCGCCCCCGGCGACGTCATCGGCCTCGTCGGCGTGAACGGCGCCGGGAAGTCCACCCTGCTGCGGCTGCTCGCCGGGCTGGACACCCCCGAGACCGGGGAGCTGCGGCTCTCCCCGCCCGGCGCCGCCGTCGGCCACCTCCCGCAGGAGCCGGAGCGGCGGCCCGAGGAGTCGGTGCGGGAGTTCCTGGCCCGCCGTACGGGCGTGGCGGCCGCGCAGGCCGAGCTCGACGCCGCGACGCAGGGCCTGGTGGACGGGACGCCGGGCGCGGACGACGCGTACGCGACCGCGCTGGACACGTGGCTGGACCTCGGCGGCGCCGACCTCGACGAACGGGCCCAGGAGGTCGCCGACGAGCTCGGCCTCGCCGTCGGTCTCGACCTGCCCATGACGGCCCTCTCCGGCGGTCAGGCGGCCCGCGCGGGCCTCGCCTCGCTGCTGCTCTCCCGCTACGACGTGTTCCTGCTCGACGAGCCCACCAACGACCTGGACCTGGACGGTCTGGAGCGGCTGGAGCGGTTCGTCAAGGGGCTGCGCGCCGGCACGGTGGTGATCAGCCACGACCGCGAGTTCCTGACCCGCACGGTCACCAAGGTCCTCGAACTCGACCTCGCCCAGCAGCAGATCAACCTCTACGGCGGCGGCTACGACTCCTACCTGGAGGAGCGCGAGCGGGCCCGCAACCACGCCCGCGAGGAGTTCGAGGAGTACGCGGGCAAGAAGTCGGCCCTCGAAGGCCGCGCCCAGATGCAGCGCAACTGGATGGACAAGGGCGTGCGCAACGCCCGCCGCAAGGCTTCCGACAACGACAAGATCGGCAAGAACCTGCGCGGCGAGTCCAGCGAGAAGCAGGCCGCCAAGGCCCGCCAGACGGCGCGGGCGATCGAGCGGCTGGAGGTCGTCGAGGAGCCCCGCAAGGAGTGGGAGCTGCGCATGGAGATCGCGGCGGCCCCGCGCTCCGGCTCCGTGGTGGCCACCCTGCGCGAGGCCTCGGTCCGGCGCGGGGACTTCTCCTTCGGGCCGGCGAGCCTGCAGATCGACTGGGCGGACCGGGTGGCGATCACCGGGGCCAACGGCGCCGGCAAGTCCACCCTGCTCGCCGTCCTGCTGGGCCGGCTGGCCCCGGACTCCGGCGCCGCCACCCTCGGCTCCGGCGTCCTGGTCGGCGAGGTGGACCAGGCCCGCGGCCTGTTCCTCGGCGACGAGCCGCTGCTGGAGGCCTTCTGCGCGGCGATCCCCGAGACGGAGCCGGCCGAGGTCCGCACCCTGCTGGCCAAGTTCGGCCTCAAGGCGGCCCACGTCCTGCGCCCGGCGGCCACGCTCTCCCCGGGCGAGCGCACCCGGGCCGCGCTGGCGCTGCTGCAGGGCCGCGGGGTGAACCTGCTGGTCCTGGACGAGCCGACCAACCACCTCGACCTTCCGGCGATCGAGCAGCTGGAGTCGGCCCTCGACGCCTACGAGGGCACCCTCCTGCTGGTCACGCACGACCGCCGGATGCTGGACGCGGTGCACGTGACCCGCCGCCTGGAGGTCGCGGACGGCAAGGTCACCGAGCTGTAGGGCGACCGCCCGAGGCGTCGCGCCGCGCGCAGCGTTCGCGCGCCTCGCGCACCCGCCCGGCGGCCTCCTGGTCGTCGGGCGGCAGCCAGGCGGCCAGCAGCTCGCCGGCCGCGATCAGCTCCGCCCGGTAGCGGGCCGCGTCCCCGCGCTCGCGGACCGGCAGGCCGACGAGGACGGTGTACGCCTCGGGCAGGCGGCCGGTGTCCAGCTTCCGGCCGATGCTGAAGGCCGCCCCGCTCGCGATGCCGCCCAGTGCGCCCATGGACCGGCCCAGGAGCCGGCGGACCCGCTCACCGGGCTCGTCCAACGCCACGTGGACGTCGAACACTCCGATGAGGTCGAGGAGTTCCCCGAGGAGCTCCTCGTCCCCGGGGGCGAAGTCGCCCCACAGTTCCTCGGCGCCGCGCAGCCGCTGCTCCACGTCGGCGCGCGGGATGTCGAGCGCGTCGCACATCGCCAGGGCGGTGTCCTGGAAGTCGGCACCGACCGCGAGTGCGGCGTACACCTCGACGGGCGGCAGCCCCGACGCCAGGGCCTCGCGGGCCCGTTCCACGGTCGCGCTCATGCGGTCGGGTCCGCCGGGGCCCGGCGCTTGCGGGCCATCCTGGCGGCCACGAACGTACGCGGAAGGTGCCGGACGGCGAGGGCGTAGGCGCGGTAGCGGTGGCCGGTGATGCTGACCGGGCGGCGCAGGGCGAGGTCCTTCAGGGCCTGCGCGACCACGGCCTCCGGCTCCAGCCAGACCGCGTCGCGCAGCGCGCTGACGTCCATGCCGGCCCGCTCCTGGAACTCGGTGCGGGTGAAGCCGGGGACCACGGCCAGCACCCGGACCCCGTACGGCGCCATGTCCACCCGGAGGGACTCGCTGAAGGCGGTGATCCAGGCCTTGGCGGCCCCGTAGGTGCCGGTCGGCAGGAGTCCCGCCACCGAGGAGACGTTGAGGACCGCGCCCCGGCGGCGGGCGCGCAGGCCCGGCAGCACGGCGTGGGTGAGCCGGAGCGGGACCTTGACCAGCAGGTCGAGCATCCGCTCCTCGTCCTCGACCGGGCTGTAGGGGAAGGGTGCGGGCAGCCCGAAGCCCGCGTTGTTGACCAGGACGTCCACGGGCCGGGCCGTCGCGGCGAGCCGCTCGGCGACGACCGCGCAGTCCGCCGGGTCCAGCAGGTCGGCGGGCAGCACCTCGGACGCGGTGCCGTATTCCCGGGCCAGTTCGGCGGCGACGGCGTCGAGCCGGTCCTTGTCGCGGGCGACGAGGACCAGGTCGCAGCCCTTGGCGGCGAAGCCCCGGGCGAAGGCCGCGCCCAGTCCGGCACTGGCGCCGGTGATCAGTACGGTGGTCACGTCGGGGTCACTTCCCTGGGGTGGCGGGCGCGGCGTACGCCTGGGCGACGTCGACGAGGAAGCGGGCCTCGTCCGCCAGGTCACCGCCCTCCTGCGAGGTGTGGATAGCGGCGGGCAGTTCCAGCGCGGCCGCCTCGCCCGGCTGCCCGGGCACTCCGTCGAGCTTGGCCTGCCGTGCCTCCTTCAGCACGCGGGCCAGCGCGGCGGCGGTGGCCCGCTGCTCGGGGACCCCGTCCCCGGTGACCTGGCCGCGGGCCTCTTCCAGGGCGCCGGGGGCCACGTACTCGCCCAGGATCAGGATCGCGTCGCGGGTCTCGATGACCTTGCGGTAGACGAGCAGGTTCCGCGGGACCGGCGGCCACAGCAACTCCGACACCCGCCAGGCGCGCGGCTTGTTGAGGGCCACGTGCGGCACCGCTTCGACCAGGTCGCGCCACAGCGGCCACAGCCGCCAGGTCGTGGCGATGTCGGCGCAGGCGCGGCGGAGCGTGAAGAGGGTGGGTACGAGGATCGCTGCGGCGCGCAGCAGGCCGTGCACGTTCATGAGCAGCGGGAGGGCGGGCATCGCCCAGGTGCTGCCGGTCAGGGCCTTGAGCAGGTACGCGAGCCAGAACAGTCCGGCGAGCGCGGTGCCGAGGCCGAACAGCCGCAGCCCGGCGGCCAGTCCCCGGCTCTCGGTGCGGCGGCTGTAGCGCGAGCAGAGGGCCACGCAGACGATGTTGGCGGTCACGTGCGCGGAGATCAGGACCAGCCAGTACGCGAGGGAGGGAACCGGGTCACCGGTCGGCGGCATGGCGTGCGTGCCGTGGCCGGGCGCGGCCGCGTCCAGGGCGAGGAGGGCGCCGAGCCAGGCCACGGTGGCGACACAGGCGGTGAGCTGGAGGCGGCGGCCGCGGGTGGTGGCGGCGACGAAGTAGAGGACGGCGCCGGCCGACAGCACCCCGATGAGGTTGCGGACGAGGCCGATGGTGTGGGCGTAGCCCGGGCCCCTGCTCAGGGCGTACGAGACGACCTCGGGGAGGTTGAGGGTCATCGCGGCGGCGGCGGTGGCGACGGCCAGCCACAGGCCGCGCTGCTGGGGGGAGCGCAGGGCTCCGGGGGCGCGGAGCAGGACGGCGAGCCACAGGCACACCACGCTGGGGACAGCGAGCCAGTTGCCGAAGTCGGTCAGGTCAGCTGCCATCGTTGCCCCGCTCGTACCCCATGGCGGACTCCAGCCGGGCGAGGGTGCCGCCCGCGCCGTTCACGGACCGGGGGCCGGCGTTCGCGGTGCGGATGCGGATCATGCTGGCGAGCATCTCCGCCTCCTGCTCCTGCCGGGTGGTGTAGTTGGTGCGCCCGAGGACGACGGGGGCGGTCCCGTCGGTCTCCTCCCCTTCCAGGGAGTGGTGGCCGAAGAGGATGTGGCCCAGCTCGTGGAGGACGATGTGCTCGCGGTGCAGCGGGGTGGTCTGCGCCTCGTAGAAGACGTAGTCGACGCTGGCCGTGCCCACCCACAGCCCGCAGACCCCGGACTCCGCCGCCTCCTTGGGGAGCGGATGGAGCCGGATGGGGCGGCCGCGCCGCTCGGCTATCCGTCGGCACAGGTCGTCGAGGGAGAAGGGGTGGGTCAGATCCAGATGGCCGAGAATCTGCTCACACCTCTTGCGGATGCTGAGTTGCCGGTGGGGCATGTGATCCCTCTTCGGACCCTTTCCGGGGCAACGGTGATAGGCGTGTGTGGGCATGGGCATGGCGTCCTGTGCCTTCGAGGCGGCCTCGGGGAATACGGTCCTGAGGGGAAAAGACGGAAGCCCGTCCGCCGAGTGACGAACGGGCGTTCCACCATGCCTACAGATCTTGTACGGGAGTTGGCAAGGCAAGTCCCCAGGTGGGGAAGGCTTTCGGCCACTGCGTACGAGGATCCACACGCGCCGGGTGGCTTCAAGGCACCCTTGACGGCGGCTACTTCTTGCGGCGCTCCTCGGGGGCGGTGAGACCCGCACGGCGCAGGGCGTCGGCCATCGCGCTGTTGGCGGGGCCGGGGGCGTTGCCGCCGCCCTGCCGGCGGCCCTGACCGCGGTCGCCCTGGCCCTGGTTGCGGCCGCCCTCGCGGGTGCCGGACCCGCGCTGCTGCGGCGGACGGCCGCCGCCACCGCCGCCGGCCCGCCGGTCCTCGCGCTGCCGGGGAGCGCCCGCGCCGCGCTCCGCCCCGGCCTCGTCCTCCAGGCGCAGGGTCAGCGAGATCCGCTTGCGCGGGATGTCCACGTCCATGACCTTCACGCGGACGATGTCGCCCGGCTTGACCACGTCCCGGGGGTCCTTGACGAAGGTCTTCGACAGCGCCGAGACGTGCGCCAGTCCGTCCTGGTGGACGCCGATGTCGATGAAGGCGCCGAAGGCGGCCACGTTGGTGACCACGCCTTCCAGGACCATCCCCGGGGTCAGGTCGCCGATCTTCTCGACGCCCTCCTTGAAGGTGGCCGTCTTGAAGGCGGGGCGCGGGTCGCGGCCCGGCTTCTCCAGCTCGCGCAGGATGTCCGTGACGGTGGGAAGACCGAAGGCCTCGGTGACGAACTGCTCGGGCCGCAGCGAGCGCAGCACGCCGGAGTTGCCGATCAGGGCCGCCACCTCGCTGCCGGCCGTCTTGGCCATGCCCCGGACCACCGGGTACGCCTCGGGGTGCACGCTGGAGAAGTCCAGCGGGTCGTCCCCGCCGCGGATCCGCAGGAAGCCCGCGCACTGCTCGTACGCCTTCGGGCCGAGCCGGGCCACGTCCTTGAGGCCCTTGCGGCTGCGGAAGGGGCCGTTGGCGTCGCGGTGGGCCACGATGTTCTCGGCGAGGCCGCCGCTGATGCCCGAGACCCGCGACAGCAGCGGCGCGGAGGCGGTGTTGACGTCCACGCCGACGCCGTTCACGCAGTCCTCGACGACCGCGTCGAGCGAGCGCGAGAGCTTCACTTCGGACAGGTCGTGCTGGTACTGGCCGACGCCGATCGACTTCGGGTCGATCTTGACGAGCTCGGCGAGCGGGTCCTGCAGACGGCGCGCGATGGACACCGCGCCGCGCAGCGACACGTCCATGTCCGGCAGTTCCTGCGAGGCGAAGGCGGACGCCGAGTACACGGAGGCGCCCGCCTCCGAGACCATCACCTTGGTGAGCTTCAGCTCGGGGTGGCGCGCGATGAGGTCTCCGGCCAGCTTGTCGGTCTCGCGGGAGGCCGTGCCGTTGCCGATGGCGACCAGCTCGACGGCGTGCTCCTTCGCCAGGCGGGCGAGCTTGGCGAGGGACTCGTCCCACTTGTTGGCGGGCACGTGCGGGTAGATCACGTCCGTGGCCACGACCTTGCCGGTCGCGTCCACGACGGCGACCTTCACGCCGGTGCGGAAGCCCGGGTCGAGGCCGAGCGTCGCCCGGGTGCCGGCGGGCGCCGCGAGCAGCAGGTCGCGCAGGTTCGACGCGAAGACCCGTACCGCCTCGTCCTCGGCGGCCTGGCGCAGCCGCGTCCGCAGGTCGATGCCGAGGTGCACCTGGATCTTCGTACGCCAGGCCCAGCGGACCGTGTCGGCGAGCCACTTGTCGCCGGGGCGGCCGCGGTCGTTCACCCCGAAGCGGCGGGCGATCATGCCCTCGTACGTGGACGGGCCGGGGACCTCGCTCGGCTCCTCCGGCTCCAGGGTGAGGTCGAGGACGTCCTCCTTCTCACCGCGCAGCATGGCGAGGACGCGGTGCGAGGGCAGCGCGGTGAAGGGCTCGGCGAAGTCGAAGTAGTCGGCGAACTTGGCGCCCGCCTCCTCCTTGCCCTCGCGGACCTTCGCCGCGAGCCGGCCACGGCCCCACATGCGCTCGCGCAGCTCGCCGATCAGGTCCGCGTCCTCGCCGAACCGCTCGGTGAGGATGGCCCGGGCGCCCTCCAGGGCGGCCGCGGGGTCGGCGACGCCCTTGTCGGCGTCGACGAACGCGGCCGCGGCGGCGGCTGGTTCCACGGACGGGTCGGCCAGCAGGCCCTCGGCGAGCGGCTCCAGACCGGCCTCGCGGGCGATCTGCGCCTTGGTGCGCCGCTTGGGCTTGAAGGGCAGGTAGATGTCCTCCAGCCGGGCCTTGGTGTCGGCCTCGGCGATCCGCGCCGCCAGTTCGTCGGTGAGCTTGCCCTGCTCCCGTACGGAGTCCAGGACCGCCGCGCGGCGGTCCTCCAGCTCCCGCAGATACCGCAGCCGCTCCTCGAGGGTGCGCAGCTGGGCGTCGTCGAGCATCTCGGTCGCTTCCTTGCGGTAGCGCGCGATGAACGGCACGGTGGAGCCGCCGTCGAGCAGCTCGACGGCGGCCTTGACCTGCCGCTCCCGTACGCCGAGCTCCTCGGCGATCCTGCCTTCGATGGACGTCGTCACGATCGGGTCCCGCCTGCCTTCGTTTGCACTGGAAGGCTGCCAATTGTGGCAGGTGGCGGTGGCGGACGGCGGGAACCCTGCCCGCCCCGCCGGTCAGGCCCTGCCGAAGAGGTCGCGCGGGAAGGCCCCGGCGCCGATCGCCTTGGTGACGAAGGCGCTCCCGAGTTCGGCGAGCCGGGCCAGGCCCTCCTCGCCCAGGTGCTCGTACGGGGCAGCGTCGAGGCGGTCGGTGTCCGTCTCCAGGCGCTCGCGCACGGCCTTGCCCTCGTCGGTGAGCTCGCCGTCGGCGTCGAGGATGCCGCGCTCGCGCAGCCGCTCGGTCGCGGCGTCCAGGTCGGCCTGCTCCCAGCCGCGGATCGCCTTGATCCACTTCGCGGACATGCCGCGGCCGGTGGCGGTGTGGCTGATCAGGGCCTCCACCGGGTCCAGGCCTGCGAGCAGCAGGGCCGCGAGGTGGCCGTCCCCGCGGTGCTCGCGCAGCAGGGTGGTGGCGTGCCACAGGCGCAGGTGCGGCGCGTCCGGTACGGGGAGGTCGGCATGGGCGGCGTAGAGCGTGCGGGCGTGCCGGGTGCAGCCCTCGGTGGCGAGCATGGCCAGGTCGGCGGCCTCGGCGATCTCGGGCGACCCGATGGTCTCGGGCCCGAGGAGCCGGCGCAGGGTGCTGTCGGCGGCGCGCAGCCGGGCGGCGAGGACCTGCTCGGGCGTGGCGGTGTCCCACACGGCCGGCAGGTGCCGGGCGATCAGGTCGTGGCGGTAGTTGTAGAAGGTGGCGGTCACCGTGCCGGGGCCGACCGCGCCCATGGCGGCGGAGCGGCTGGCGAGGTTGACGGCGACCGGGTCCTTGATCCCGAGGGTGGCGAGCTCCTTGCCGAGGTCCGGCGAGAAGTAGATCGTCGCGTGCAGCGGGTTGATCGCAGCGTGCCAACAGCGACGGGCGGCGAGCAGGGGAAGCGTCATGCACGGCAGGTTACCGACTGCTTGGTATGCCCGGTAGGGCCGGGGTCGGTGGTGCGGGTCTCACCCTGAGGACGACGTACCCCGGCGGCCGGCGACGGGCCCTGCGCGCCGGGCCGTTCCGGCCCGATCCGGCCGATCCGCACGCCCCGGCGCGACGGCCGGGCACGGCGTTCCCCGCCCTGCGGACCTCCCCCGCGGCGCCCGCGCCCGCGCCCGCGGGGCCCTGAGCCGGTGGCTGCGCCGCAGGCCACGGGCCCGGCCGGGCGGGACCGGGCCGCCGGCGGCAGTGGTCCGGCGCTCGGCGCACGCGGCGCCGCCGCCGCGGCGCCGGTCGGCCCGTGACGGCCGAATGGCGATCGTGTGACAGCAGGGGCCATGGACATGACCTGAGCGGTCAAGGGTGAATACGGTCGAGCGACAAGGCCTTGGACCACTCTGTGAACCGATCTGTCTCCCCTACCACTTGGAGCCATTCGTGCACCGCAAAGTCATCGCCCCGAGCGTGCTCGCCGCTTCCCTCCTGCTGGTGATCCCGGCGTCGGCGGCGGGTTCGGGTTCGGGTGCCCCGGGTATCGGCGATCCCTACTACCCGGCCAGCGGCAACGGCGGATACGACGTGTCGCACTACGACCTGCGCCTGCAGTACCAGCCGAAGACGGACCTGCTGGAAGGCACGGCCACCCTGCTGGCCACCGCCAAGCAGGACCTGTCCCGCTTCAACCTGGACTTCGGCCTCCAGGTCAGCGAGATCCGCGTCAACGGGGTCAAGGCGAAGTTCGCCACGTCCGGCTCCCACGAGCTGGAGGTCACCCCGGCGAAGCCGCTGGCGCGCAACGCGCCGCTGTCCGTCGTCGTGAAGTACGCCGGAAAGCCCTCGGAGCTGAAGGTGGACGGCTGGACGGCCTGGCACCGCACGCCCGACGGCGGGGTCGCGGCGCAGGAGCCCGACTCGGCGGTCTGGTGGTTCCCGAGCAACGACCACCCGCTGGACAAGGCCACCTTCGACGTGTCCGTCAACGTCCCCGACGGCACCCAGGCGATCAGCAACGGCGTGCTGCAGTCACAGAGCTCGCGGCTCGGCTGGACCCGGTACAACTGGCGTTCCAACAAGCCGCAGGCGACCTACCTCGCCACCCTCGCCGTCGGCAAGTTCGACATCACCACCGACAAGACGGCGGGCGGGCTGCCGATCCTCAACGCGTACAGCAAGGACCTCGGCGACAACGCGGGCGCGGCACGGGCCAGTGTGGAGCGGACCGGCGAGGTCGCCGAGTGGCTGGAGGGGGTCTTCGGGCCGTACCCCTTCAACGCGCTGGGCGGCTACGTGCCGAACGTGACCGCCGGCTTCGCCCTGGAGACCCAGACGCGGCCGTTCTACGGGCCGGGGACGTTCCGGAACGGGGCCAACGTCTCGGTGGTCGTGCACGAACTCGCGCACCAGTGGTACGGCGACAGCGTCTCCGTCGACGGCTGGAAGGACATCTGGATCAACGAGGGCTTCGCCCGCTACAGCCAGTGGCTGTGGTCGGAGAAGGAGGGTGAGGGCACGGCGCAGGAACTGGCCGACTGGGCCTACGCCCTGCGCCCCGCCGAGGACGCGTTCTGGCAGGTCAAGCCGGGTGACCCGGGGCCGGACAACCAGTTCCACGGGGCCGTCTACGACCGTGGCGCCATCGCCCTGCAGGCGCTGCGCAACGAGATCGGCGACGAGAGGTTCTTCGAGATCCTCAAGGGGTGGCCGGCCGAGCGGGCCTACGGCAACGCCAGGGTCGGGGACTTCGTCCGGTACGCCGAGAAGGTTTCGAAGAAGCCCCTCGCGCAGCTCTTCGAGACCTGGCTCTACACCCCGGGCAAGCCGGAGGCCTCGGCGCTCAACCCGTCGGCGGCCAAGCCCTCGGCGGTCAAGCCCTCGGCGCGCTCGCTGGAGCAGGCCGCCCCGGCGAAGCCCGCCGCGGAGCCCAAGTCCTGGAAGAAGATCGCGGAGACCAACACGATCCACGACACCGGGCACGACACCGAGCACGGCTCCGGGCCCGGTCACCGGCACTGAGGCCGCACCGCCCGCCGCCCCCGCACCAGGCGGGGGCGGCGGGCGCACCGCGCCGCGTGCGCACCGGGAGCCGTCAGCGGCGGCCCTCACGCCACGCGGCCCGCGCCCGATGGGCGATCGGCAGGTACCGCAGCCGTTCCGGCAGCAGCGGTACGAGGATCCGTACGGCCGTGCTGAACCGCCGGAGCCTGCGCTCCTGGGCCGGGCTCCAGTCCAGGCCGATCGCGGCGCGGGCCTCGGGCGGCATGTAGCCGACGGTGACGAAGGCGCGCAGGCGCAGGAACGCGGCCCGCAGCACCGGCCAGGTGAGCCGCAGCAGCAGGCGCACGACGGGCGACCCGGCCTCCGGCCGGGGCAGCCGCACCTCGGTGGATACCAGCTCGCGGGCGACGGCGGTCGGCTCGATCTCCTCGGCCAGCATCCGCTTCCAGTAGGGCCAGTACTCCTCGATGCTCTGCGGCATGTCGCGGTCGCGGAGGCCCAGGATCCGTCCCACCTGGAGCCACTCCTGGTAGAGCTGCCGCTCCTGGGCCGGGGTGAAGCGGCGCAGCAGGTAGCGCCCGGCGTAGAGGTAGACCGGGAAGCCGGTGGCGTGCACCCAGGCGTAGCAGGCGGGGTCGAGGGAGTGGTAGCGGCGGCCGCGGGTGTCGGTGCCCTGGATGTCCTTGTGCAGGCGGCGCACGCGGCGGCCCTCCTCGGCCGCCGCCTCCCCGCCGTACACCCACAACTGGACCGAGCGCAGGGAGCGCTCACCGCGGCCCCAGGGGTCGGTGCGGAAGACGGAGTACTCGTCGACTCCGGCCGCGATGGCGGGGTGCGCGACCTGCATCGTGAAGGCGGCGGGCAGCATCAGCAGCGCGCGGACGTCGCCTGCGATGGTCCACAGCACCCCGCCCGGCGGGGGCGGCTCGGGGTCGGTGCGGCGCGTGCCCGCAGGTCCGGTGGGGTGTGCCGAGTCCGTCTTCGTCATATGACAAGTATGCGAGCACCGGACGGCCGTCTCACGGACAGAAAGTCTCTGCACGGGTGTTACCCAGAGGTAACTGCTGCTGCTTGTATGACGGCGTCGATCTTCCCCCGCAGGAATGACGGAGACCTTCATGCTGCTTTCCACGACCCGCTCGCGCCGCGCCGCCGCCACGGCCGTCGCCGCGGTCGCCGCAGGCGCACTGGCCGCCACCACCGCGCCCGCCGCCTCGGCCGCGGAGAACGCCGCCGCCCCCCGGCTCAGCGTCCTGTCGTACAACGTGTTCCTGATGAGCAAGAACCTCTACCCGAACTGGGGCCAGGACCACCGGGCCGCGGAGATCCCCAGGACCTCCTTCTACCAGGGCCACGACGTGGTCGTGCTCCAGGAGGCCTTCGACAACAGCTCCTCGGACGCGCTGAAGGCGAACTCCGCCGCCCAGTACCCGTACCAGACCCCCGTCGTCGGCCGCAGCAAGAGCGGCTGGGACGCCACGGGCGGCGCCTACTCCTCCACCACCCCGGAGGACGGCGGCGTCACGATCCTCAGCAAGTGGCCGATCCTCCGCAAGGAGCAGGTCGTCTACAAGGACGCCTGCGGCGCCGACTGGTGGTCCAACAAGGGCTTCGCCTACGTCGTCCTGAACGTGAACGGCACCAAGGTGCACGTCGTCGGCACGCACGCCCAGTCCACCGACCCGGGCTGCGGCGCGGGCGAGGCCGCGGAGATGCGGGCCCGTCAGTTCCGGGCCGTGGACGCCTTCCTCGACGGGAAGAACATCCCGGCGAACGAGCAGGTCATCGTGGCGGGCGACCTCAACGTCGACTCGCGCACCCCCGAGTACGCGAGCCTGCTCGCCAACGCCGACCTGGCGGACTCCGACCGCCGCACGGGGCACCCGTACTCCTTCGACACGGCGCTGAACTCGATAGCGAACTACCGCTACCCGACCGACCCGCGCGAGGACCTGGACTACGTCCTCTACCGCAAGGGCAACGCCCGCCCGGCGGGCTGGGAGAACAACGTGGTCAAGGAGCAGTCGGCCCCCTGGACGGTCTCCAGCTGGGGCACGTCCTACACCTACACCAACCTCAGCGACCACTACCCGCTGATCGGCCGCTAGCCCGCGGGCCCGGATCAGCCGGAAACGGGCTCCGGCACAGAACAACGCCCCCTCCCGCCTGCGGGCGGGAGGGGGCGCTCTCGTGCGCCCGGGGTCAGTCCAGCGGCAGGGCCTGGTGCGCCGCGACGATTGCGTCGATGCGCCGGGCGAGGTCGAAGTCGGCCGCGGTGAGCCGGTTCCCGGCGTCGTGCGTGGTGATGCCGACGCGCAGGTGGTCGATCCGCAGGTCGAGGTCGGCATGGTGCTGGATCCGCCGGGACCGGTCCGCGATCGTCACGATCGCGGCCACGGCCGCGTGGTAGCGGATCGGGTAGGTCCGGGTGATCTCGTCGCCCACCTGCTCCCACCCCGGCAGCACTGCCAGGTGTTCGGCGATCTCCTCGTGCGTCAACGGCTTCACCACGCCCACGTCAGCTCCCCTCGTTCACGGGCCCCAGAACCTCTGCGAGGTCCCGGCCTACCGGGGCATCGTGCCACGGCCGCATGACCCGCTCCAGCGTCCCGAGTTCGCGCAGCATCCGCACCGACCGGGTCTCAAGCGCAATCACCACCGCCTCGCGCGCGATCTCGACCGCGTGGTCCGGATCCCGCGAGACGGCCGCTGCGGTGGCGTGCCGGGCAAGGTACACGCCGCGGTCCCGGCGCGCGGTGGCGGGCACCGCGGCCAGGACCTGAGTCCACAGCCGGTCGGCTTCCACGCCGAGGCCGAGCCGGCCGTAGCAGGTTGCCCGCTGCACCTCTAGGTAACCCGGAGTCCGTCGGCAGGCGTTGCCCCATGGCAGATCGTCGTCGACGCGCGGTAGCAGCCCGTCTGCGGTGTCGATGAGGCGGTCGACTGCGTCGCGGTCGCCGGTGAGGCTGGCACCGTGTGCCTGCTGCTGCAGGGCCATGATCCGCACTTTGGGCACGAGGAGGTCCGCGTCGGTGAGCGCTGCCTCACACAGGTCGATGACGCCGTGGCCGTCGCCGAGGTCGGTTCGGACTTGGGCCTGGTTGACGAGGGAGTAGCCGATGAGGTGGGAGTCCCGGGACCGGACCGCTATCTCCTGCGTCACCCCCCGCCAGAACGCAGCGGCTCCGAGGTCCCCGGCGTCCTGGTAGAGCCAGCCGACGAGTGCGGCGTAGGCCGCACCGGCACGCAGTAGGCCTCGACGGGTCTCGCCCTTTGCGGAGCGGACGAGCTTGTCGATCAGCTGGTACTGGGCGGACACGGTCCCGATGAGGTCGTGCGGCCCCAGAAACATGTCGGCCCTGTAGTGGCCTTCGAGCTGCTGCTGAAAGTAGTCGATCAGGGCGGGGTCGACATGCTGTGTGGCGACGGGCCCGGGCATCAGCGCGGCCGCAGTGACGGATGCGAAAGTGCGCCACATGTCTTCCCCATGGTGTGCCTCGGGACGGATCCAGCCGGAAGGCGGAGCGAATCCGAGCTCTTCCGGCCACCGGCTGAGCGCATCATGCAGGACCTGCGCCGTCTCCTCCAGTGGCCAACCGCGGTCTCTTTCCCGGCCTTCCCACCTTCGCCAGGTACGCGGTGAGACGCTGAAGTGCATGTCGTCCAATAGCGCTTGACCGTGGGCGGTGAGTGCCACTGCGGCTTGCTCCATCGTGCGCCATCCGACCCGGAGCCGAGCGGCCCGGAGCGCGTCGTTGCGGGGGCTCGTGGCCCCGGTGAGAGGTGTCATCGTGTCTGTCCCCGGCCGTGGCCATCGCGTGGCCACGCATGGCCACGCGATGGCCTGTCCGCCCACGTGCGTGCCGGCCCATCATCCTCCTGTGGCCCGGAACTCCGCAGGCGTACGAGGCCACTCCACCCGCTCACGACGGCATGGGAGCCCGGCATGGCCACCCCTCACGACGCCCACGAACACCTGCCTCACGCCCTGCTCCGCAGACCGGTCCGGGACATCGCGTCCGGCGTCGAGGGAATCCTGATGGCTGTCGTCAAGGAGAACGTCGCCGTCGGCGACGGTAGCGTCTGGGCGGAGATCGCCTACATCCGTCGGCCGCAGGGCGGACGGGAACACACCACGGCCGCTACCAACATCGTGGCCGCGCTGTGACTACTGATGGGATCACCTGGCAGCGGACGAACACGCGGGAGCCCGCCCCCTGCGACTGCTGCGGCGCCGAGCCGCTGCCGTCGGGCGGGGGGATGACGTAGCCCCGTTCCTGCCCCGCCGTCGGCAGCACGCACGACTCCCGCCCCTGCACGCCCGGCAAACCCCGCGTCGGACGCCCGGAACGGGCCCACCGCACCATCGGAACTCACGCCGAAGCGCACACCGTGACACCCCCTAGCGCCGTGACTGGCGAGGTCCGCCGGACGCGGGCCCGGTGCGGTGGGTGGGGTCCCGCTCACCGCACCGGGCACGCCTGATCAGGCGGTCTCGTACGGGTCCTCGTACAGGCCGTCGATCAGGGCGCCGTACTTGTCGCGGACCACCCGGCGGCGGAGCTTGAGCGAAGGCGTGAGTTCCCCGGTCTCGGGGCCCCATTCCTCGGTCAGCAGCCGGTACCGCTTGATCTGTTCGGTCCGGTTGAGCCGGGCGTTGGCCGCCTCCACCGCGCGGGCGATCTCGTCCCGGACGGCCGGGTGCGCGGCGAGTTCGGACAGGGAGGCGGACTCGACGCCGCGGGCGGCCGCCCAGACCGGGGCCAGCTCCGGGTCCAGGACCAGCAGGGCGACGAGGTAGGAGCGGCCGTCACCGTGCACGAGCGCCTGGCCGATCAGCGGGTGCTCCTTGACCGTGTTCTCCACCAGGGCGGGAGAGACGTTCTTGCCGTTCGAGGTGATGATCAGTTCCTTCTTGCGGTCGGTCAGCCAGAGGAACCCGTCCTCGTCGACCCGGCCGATGTCCCCGGTCGGGAACCAGCCCTCGGTGTCCGCGGCGCTCTCCACCGAGCCGTCCGGCCGCAGGTAGCCGCCGAAGACGGTCGCCCCGCGGGTGAGGATCTCCCCGTCCTCGGCCAGCCTCAGTTCCAGCCCCTCGATCGGGCGGCCCACCGAGCCGAGCCGGAAGGCGTCCGGGCTGTTGACCGTGCACACACCCGAGGTCTCGGTGAGCCCCCAGGCGTCCATGATGGTGATGCCCCAGCCTGCCCAGAAGCGGACCACGTCGATTGGCATCGGCGCGGTGGCGCTGGCCGTCCACATCAGCCGGTCCATCCCGGCGAGCCGCAGCAGCGGGTCCAGCACCTGCTCCTTGGCCCCCGCGTACGAGGCTTCGAGCGCGGCCGGCACCTCCTCGCCGCGCTCCCGGTGGCCGGCCCGGGCGCGGGCCAGGTCGTTGGCGGCCTCGATGGCGGTGCGCTGCGCCTCGGGCAGCTGGGCGAGGACCGCGCGCACCGAGGCGGCGAGCTTCTCCCACACCCGGGGCACGCCGAAGAACTGCACCGGCCGCAGTTCGCGGACGGCCGCCGACACGGCGGTGGGGTCGGCGCACAGCATGACGTGCGAGGCCCGCAGCAGGGGCAGGTAGATCCCGAGGACCCGCTCGGCGATGTGCGCGAAGGGCAGGTAGCAGATGTGCTCGGCGTGCTCGGGCAGGTCCACGTGCCGGTCGAGGCGGATCGCCTGGAGCATGAGGTTGCGGTGGGTCAGCCGGACGCCCTTGGGGTCGCCGGTGGTGCCCGAGGTGTAGACGACGGTCAGCGGGTCCTCGGAGCGGGTCTCCCGCCAGGCCTTCTCGAAGGCCTCGGCTCGGTGGAACCGGGCCCCGCCGGAGTACAGGGAGCCGTAGGTGGAGTGCCCGCCCGCCTCGGCGGCCTCCGCCACGACGAGACGCTCCAGCGGCACCGCCGGGTCGGCCAGCAGCGGTTCCCACCGCAGGAGTTCGCGCGCGCCCTCGACGACGGCGACCCGGGCCCGGCTGTGGCGGGCGATGTGCGCGATCTGCTCGGGTGCGGAGGTCCCGTACACGGTGACGGGCACGGCACCGAGGTGGACGAGGGCGAGGTCGCTGAGCCAGTGCTCGGGGCGGTTGCCCATCATCATCAGCACGTGCTCGCCGCGCTCGACGCCGAGGGCGGCGTATCCGGAGGCGAGGACGGCGACCTTGCGGCGCACCTCGCCCCAGGTGAGGGTCGTCCACCCGTCGGCGTCGGGGCCGTCCCGCCAGGAGAGGGCGGGCAGCTCCGCGTACTCGGCGGCGTTGCGGGACAGCAGGGCCGGCAGGGTGATCTCTTCGGGTCGTCCGGGCAGTCGCAGGTTCGTGGTCATGGGCAGCTCCTGGCCGTTTCACATCGTTGGTGCGACAGCAATACTGTTGAACCCAAGCTGTGGAGCAGAGAGCGAGGCGCAGACGATGGCCGACCAGGCACCCGAGCCGATGCTCACCGTCGACGAGCTGGCGGCCAGGGCGGGCGTCACCGTGCGCACCGTTCGTTTCTACAGCACCCGCGGACTTTTGCCCCCTCCCGTGATCGGCCCTCGTCGGGTGGGGCACTACGGGCCGGAACACCTGTCCCGGCTCGCGCTGATCGAGGAGCTGCAGCACCAGGGCATGACCCTGTCCGCGATCGAGCGCTACCTGGACGCGCTGCCCGACGACCTGAGCGCCCATGACCTGGCCATCCACCGGGCGATGGTCGCCAGTTGGGCTCCGGACGCGGCCCGGGAGGTGTCGCGGGAGGAGCTGGAGAAGCGGGCGGGGCGGAGCCTGTCGGACACCGACGTGCGGCGGCTGAAGGCGATGAACGTGCTCGCCGCCTCGGGGGACGGGTTCCGGGTGGACGTGGGGCTGCTGCGGCTCGGGGTCGCGCTGCTCGACGTGCCGATCGCCCACGAGACGATCCTGGCGGCGCGCAGGGTGCTGATGGAGCACGCCAGGTCGGCGGCGCACGAGCTGACGGCGCTGTTCCGGGACGAGGTGTGGGGGCCGTTCACGGAGGGCGAGAGCGATCCGGAGCGGGTGGAGTCGATGAAGGCGCTGTCGGCGCACATGCAGCCGATGGTGGTCCAGGCGCTGGTGACGGCCTTCCAGCGGTCGCTTCGGGAGGAACTGAGGGCGGCCTTCGCCTCGGAACCGGAAGCCGGCGGCGGGTCGCGCGAACGGTCGGCACCGCGGCCGCCCGGGTAGTTTGTGGATCATGGCTGTCATCCACCGCACCACCATGTCGCCCGGCAAGCTCGAACTCCTGGCCGCCTGGCTGCCCCGGCGCCCCTGGTACCGGGGCGGCGCCGGTGCCCCGCAGCTCGCCAAGGCCGGCGGTTTCCGGCTCGACGACCCCGAGGGCGAGGTGGGCATCGAGTTCATGGTGGTCACCGATGCCGCCGGGGACGGGCCGGTGACCTACCTGGTCCCGCTGACCTACCGCGGGGCTCCGCTGGAAGGGGCCGAGGACGGCCTGATCGGCACCTCCGAGCACGGTGTGCTGGGCCGTCGCTGGGTCTACGACGGGACCCACGACGTGGTCCTGGTCGAGCAGTTGCTGGCCCTGCTGGCGGGGCGTACGACGGCCCAGGACCAGAACGAGAGCGGCGTCCCCGACCCGGCGGTCGAGGTCCGTACCGAGGGGGCCGGGCTGCCGCAGGACCTGTCCGGCCCCGGGACCGTGACGGACACCGCCGACGCGAGCCTGGTCACCGTGGGCCCGGCGGGCCGGGAAGGCCCGGGGGCGGCCCTGACCGTGTGCCGCGTCCTGCACGACGGTCCCGCTCCCGCCGGAGACGGCCCGGGGCGACGGGTGCTGGCCGGCTGGTCCGCCCCGGACGGGGCTCCGCGACACGGGCTGTTCGCCCGCCTCGCCCCGTCCGAGGGCTGACCCGAAAGAACCGGAAGGAACCGGCAGGAACGGCAGGAACCGGAACCGGCAGGAACGGAAGGACCGCCCCGGGCCGCTCACGGGCGGGCCCGGGGCGGCCCGGGGGCCGTTGCGGGATCAGTCCGCGTAGGTCTCGCCGCGCTCCGCCTTCGCGACCAGCGAGGCCGGCGGGATGAAGCGCTCGCCGTACGTGTCGGCGAGCTCGCGGGCACGGGCCACGAAGCCGGGCAGGCCGCCCTCGTAGCCGTTGATGTACTGGATCACGCCGCCCGTCCAGGCCGGGAAGCCGATGCCCATGACGGAGCCGATGTTGGCGTCGGCGATCGAGGTGAGGACGCCCTCGTCGAGGCAGCGGACGGTGTCCAGGGCCTCCGAGAAGAGCATCCGCTCCTTCATGTCCTCGAACGGGATCTCGTACCCGGGCTTGGCGAAGTGCTCACGCAGGCCCGGCCAGATGCGGGAGCGCTTGCCGGACTCGTCGTACTCGTAGAAGCCGGCCCCGCCGCTGCGCCCGGGGCGGCCGAACTCGTCCACCATGCGGTCGATGACCGCGTCGGCGGGGTGCTCCGTCCACGGCTTGCCCTCGGCCTCGAAGGCCTTGCGGCTCTCGTTGCGGATCTTGCGCGGCAGGGTGAGGGTGAGCTCGTCCATCAGCGAGAGCACCTTGGCCGGGTAGCCGGCCTGGGCCGCCGCCTGCTCGACCGAGGCGGGCTCGGCGCCCTCGCCGATCATCGCGACGCCCTCGTTGATGAACTGGCCGATGACACGGGAGGTGAAGAAGCCGCGCGAGTCGTTGACCACGATCGGCGTCTTGTTGATCTGGCGGACCAGGTCGAAGGCGCGGGCGATGGCCTCGTCGCCGGTCCGCTCCCCCTTGATGATCTCCACCAGCGGCATCTTGTCCACGGGCGAGAAGAAGTGCAGCCCGATGAAGTCTGCCGGGCGCTTCACTCCCTCCGCGAGTCCGGAGATCGGCAGCGTGGAGGTGTTGGAGCACAGCAGCGCGTCCGGTGCGATGACGTCCTGGATCTCCTGGAACACCCTGTGCTTGAGGGCGGTGTCCTCGAAGACCGCCTCGATCACGGCGTCGCAGCCCGCGAGGTCGGCCGCCTCCGCGGTCGGGGTGATCCGGGCGAGCAGCTCGGCGCGCCCCGCCTCGGTGGTCCGGCCGCGGGCGAGCGCCTTGTCGAGCAGCTTCTCGGAGTACGCCTTGCCCTTGGCGGCGGCATCGAGCGAGACGTCCTTCAGCACCACCTCGATGCCCGCGCGGGCGCAGGAGTAGGCGATGCCGGCGCCCATCATGCCGGCGCCGAGGACGGCGACCTTGCGGACCTTGCGCGGCTCGACGCCCTGCGGGCGGCTGCGGCCCGCGTTGACGGCCTGCAGGTCGAAGAAGAACGCCTGGATCATGTTCTTGGCCGTCTGGCCGGTGACCAGCTCGGTGAAGTAGCGGGCCTCGATGGTCTGCGCGGTCTCGAAGTCCACCTGGGCACCCTCGACGGCGCAGGCCAGGATGTTGCGCGGGGCCGGGTACGGGGCCCCGTTCAGCTGCTTCTTCAGGTTGGCCGGGAACGCCGGGAGGTTGGCGGCGAACTTCGGGTTCGACGGCGTGCCGCCCGGGATGCGGTAGCCGGGGACGTCCCAGGGCTGCTGCGACTCGGGGTTGGCGTCGATGAAGGCGCGGGCCTTGGCCAGCATCTCCTCGGGGGTGGCGGCCAGTTCGTGGACGAGGCCGTTGTCGAGGGCGCGCTGCGGGGTGTACTGGGTGCCCTGGAGCAGCACCTTGAGCAGCGCGTCGGCGATGCCCATCAGGCGCACCGTACGGGTGACACCGCCACCGGCCGGGAGCAGGCCGAGGGTGACCTCGGGCAGGCCGATCTTGGAGCCGGGCGCGTCGAGGGCGACCCGGTGGTGGCAGGCGAGGGCGATCTCGTAACCGCCGCCGAGGGCAGCGCCGTTGATCGCGGCGACGACGGGCTTGCCGAGGGTCTCGATCCGGCGCAGGGAGCGCTTGATCTCGGTGCCGGTGTCGAAGGCGATCTGCGCGTGCTCGGGGCGGAGCCGGATCATGTCCTTGAGGTCGCCGCCCGCGAAGAAGGTCTTCTTGGCGGAGGTGAAGACGATGCCGCGGATGGAGTCCTTCTCGGCCTCGGCGCGGTCGGCGATCGCGGCGATGGAGTCCTTGAAGGCCTGGTTCATCGTGTTGGCGGACTGACTGGGGTCGTCGAGGATCAGGGTGACGACGCCGGTCTCGTCCTGTTCCCAGCGGATCGTGGTGGACTCGCTCATGGTCACTGCTTTCGTTTCGGAAGGTCCGGTGGGCAGGGGGAACAGGACGGTCAGAGGCGTTCGACGATGGTCGCGACGCCCATGCCGCCGCCGACGCAGAGGGTGACGAGCCCGTAGCGCTTGTCCTGGCGCTCCAGCTCGTCGACGATCGTGCCGAGGATCATCGCGCCGGTGGCGCCGAGCGGGTGGCCGAGCGCGATGGCACCGCCGTTGACGTTGACCTTGTCGAGGGACAGGTCCATGTCCTTGACGAAGCGCAGGACGACGCCGGCGAAGGCCTCGTTGATCTCGACGAGGTCGATGTCGTCGATGGTCAGGCCGGCCTTGGCGAGGGCCTTGCGGGTGGCCGGGGCGGGGCCGGTGAGCATGATGGTGGGCTCGGAGCCGGAGACGGCCGCCGAGACGATCCGGGCGCGCGGGGTCAGGCCGTTGCGCTCGCCCGCCTCGCGGGAGCCGATGGCGACGAGCGAGGCGCCGTCGACGATGCCGGAGGAGTTGCCCGCGTGGTGGACGTGGTCGATCTTCTCGACCCAGTGGTACTTCTGCAGCGCGACGGCGTCGAAGCCGCCGAGCTCGCCGATGTCGGCGAAGGAGGGCTTCAGCTTGGCGAGGGTGTCGGCGGTGGTGCCGGGGCGGACGAACTCGTCGTGGTCCAGGACGATCAGGCCGTTGCGGTCGGTGACGGGAACCACGGACTTCGCGAAGCGGCCGTCCTTGATGGCGGCGGCCGCCCGCTCCTGGGAGAGGGCCGCGTACTCGTCGACGTCGCGCCGGGAGAAGCCCTCGATGGTGGCGATCAGGTCGGCGCCGATGCCCTGCGGGACGAAGCCGGTGTCCCAGTTGGTCATCGGGTCGGCGAACCAGGCGCCGCCGTCGGAGGCCATCGGGACGCGGGACATCGACTCCACGCCGCCTGCGAGGACCAGGTCCTCCCAGCCGGAGCGGACCTTCGCGGCGGCCAGGTTGACGGCTTCCAGGCCCGAGGCGCAGAAGCGGTTCTCCTGGACGCCGGCGACGGTGTCCGGGAGCCCGGCGGCAATGGCCGCGATGCGGGCGATGTCGGAGCCCTGGTCGCCGACCGGGCCGACGACGCCGAGCACGATGTCGTCGATGGTGGCCGGGTCCAGGCCGGGGTTGCGCTCGCGCAGGGCGTCGATGAGTCCGACGACCAGGTCGATCGGCTTGGTGCCGTGCAGGGCGCCATTGGCCTTGCCGCGGCCGCGCGGGGTGCGGATCGCGTCGTATACGTAAGCTTCGGTGCTCACTGGTCAAGCCTTTCGGAGGTGTCCAAGGGGAGGTGTCCAGGGGGGCGGAAGGGGAGTTCAGCCGAGCAGCGAACGGCCGATGATCTCCTTCATGATCTCGGTCGTGCCGCCGTAGATGGTCTGGATGCGACCGTCGGTGAAGGCCCGGGCGACCCGGTACTCGGTCATGTAGCCGTAGCCGCCGTGGAGTTGCAGGCAGCGGTCGGCGACGCGTTTCTGCAGCTCGGTGGCCCACCACTTGGCCATGGAGGCGTGCACGTGGTCCAGTTCGCCGTTCGAGTGGTCCGTGATGCAGCGGTCGAGGAAGGTCCGGGTGACGGCGACCTCGGTGGCCATCTCCGCTATCTCGAACCGGATGTGCTGCAGCTTGGCCAGCGGACGGCCGAAGGCCTCGCGCTCCTTCACGTACTGGGTGGTGATCTCCAGCAGGTGCTCGGCGGCGGCGATGCCCGCCATCGCGATGCCCATCCGCTCCTGCGCGAGATTGGTCATCAGATGGACGAAGGCGCCGTTCAGCTCGCCGAGCAGGTTCTCCTTCGGGACGCGTACGTCGTTGAAGAACAGTTCGGCGGTGTCCTGGGACTTCTGGCCGATCTTGTCGAGGTTGCGGCCGCGCTCGAAGCCCTCCGCGCCCCGCTCGACGACCAGCAGCGACAGGCCGTGCGCCCCGCCCTCGGGGGTGGTCTTCGCGACCACGATCACCAGGTCGGCGAGGATGCCGTTGGAGATGAAGGTCTTGGAGCCGTTCAGCACCCAGTGGTCGCCGTGGTCCTCGGCGGTGGTCCGGATCCCCTGGAGGTCGGAGCCCGCGCCCGGCTCGGTCATCGCGATGGCGGTGATGGTCTCCCCGGAGCAGAAGCCGGGCAGCCAGCGGCGCTTCTGCTCCTCGGTGGCGAGCGAGGTCAGGTAGGGGCCGATGATGTCGTTGTGCAGGCCGATGGCGAGCCCGGGGGCGCCCGCGCGGGTGAACTCCTCGGCGATCACGGCGGCGTAGCGGAAGTCCGTGTTCCCGCCGCCCCCGTACTCCTCGGGCACGGCGAGGCCCAGCAGTCCCTGCCGGCCGGCGGCCCGCCAGGCCTCGCGGCTGACGATGCCGTCCTGCTCCCACTGCTCGTAGTGCGGCAGCACCTCCTTGCTCAGGAAGGTGCGTACGGTCTCGCGGAACGCCTCGTGGTCGGCGTCGAAGATGCGTCGTTGCATCGGGGCCCCTCTCAGCGGGTCGGGTCGGTTCCGGGTGGGTGGGGAAGCGGGCCGAGGACGGAGTCCTGGCACTCCCCCGGGCCGCTCAGAGCCAGCTCTTGACGGTGTCGATCAGCCTGGCCGGGTCGGGGCCGACCGGTGTGACGTTGAGCATGGTGACGCCCGCCTCGCGGAAGGCCTCGACGCGCTCGCGTACGTAGCCCTCGGGCCCGCAGAGCGTCATCAGCTCGCAGAACTCGTCCGGGACGGCCGCGGCCGCGTCTCGTTTGCGCCCGGCGAGGTACAGCTCCTGGATCCGGCGGGCCTCTTCCCCGTAGCCGTAGGCGACGGCCAGGTCGTTGTAGAAGTTCTTGCCGACGGCGCCCATGCCGCCGACGTACAGGGCGATCTGCGGGCGCGCGAGGTCCCGTACGGCGGCCGCGTCGTCGCCGATGGCGAGCAGGCCGCCCGCGACGGTCTGCAGCGGGCCGAGGTCCGGCGACCGCTTGGCCGTCCCCTCGGCGAGCGGGCCGCCCCACACCGCGTCGGCCTTCTCCGGGATGAAGAGCGTGGGCAGCCAGCCGTCCGCGATCTCGGCGGTCATCCGGACGTTGGCCGGGCCGAGCGAGGCGATGTAGACGGGGATCGCGGGGCGGACCGGACGGGTGAGGATCTTCAGCGGCTTGCCCAGCCCGGTGCCGCGCTCCGGCGGCAGCGGCATGTCGGTGATGCCGTGGTGGTCGAGGGTCTCGCGGCGCCAGATGCGCCGGCACAGCTCGACCGTCTCGCGCGTGCGGCCGAGCGGCTTGTCGTACGGCATCCCGTGCCAGCCCTCGACGACCTGCGGGCCGGAGGCGCCGAGGCCGAGCAGCGCCCGGCCGCCCGAGAGCGCGTCCAGGCCGGCGGCCGTCTGGGCGATGAGGCCGGGGGTGCGCGAGTAGACGTTGAGGATGGCCGAGCCGATCTTCAGCCGCTCGGTGCGGGCGGCGAGATAGCCCATGATCGTCGGGGAGTCGAACCCCCAGGCCTCGGCCACCCACACGGCGTCGAGCCCGGCCGACTCCAGCGCGGCGGCCTGGTCGGCGGCCCGGCGCGGGTCGCCGGCGTAGTCGAGCATCATGGACAGTTCCATCAGTTCTCCTCTTCCTTCCCGAGCAGGGCCGGCACGTCCCAGTCGGCCGCCACCGACACCGCGTGCGCGCCGGGCCGCGCCGGGCCCGCGGTGACGGCTCCCGGGGTCGCCGAGAAGCGCGGCGCGGGCGCGGGCTGGACGATCCCGCCGAAGTCGGTGAAGGTCCCGCGGGCGGCGAGGTGCGGATGGTGCGGGGCCTCGCCCAGCGAGAGCACGGGCGCCACGCACGCGTCGCTCCCCTCGAAGACGGCCGTCCACTCCTCCCGCGTACGGGTGCGGAAGCGCGCGGCGACGGCCTCGCGCAGCTCACCCCAGCGGGCGAGGTCCTTGCGGGCCGGGGCCTGGTCCTCGATGCCGAGGAGCTGCACGAAGGTGTCGTAGAACTGCTGCTCCAGCGCGCCGACCGCCATGTACCGGCCGTCGGAGGTCTCGTAGGTGCCGTAGAAGGGGCAGCCTCCGTCGAGGAGGTTGGCCCCGCGGCGGTCCTGCCAGCCGCCCGCCGCCATCATTCCGTGGATCATGGCGGTCAGGTGGGCGGTGCCGTCGACGATGGCCGCGTCGACGACCTGGCCGGTGCCGGTGGCGCGGGCGTGGTGCAGGGCGGCGAGGATACCGACGACCAGGTAGAGCGAGCCGCCCGCGTAGTCCCCGACCAGGTTCGCGGGGACGGCCGGCGGCTCGCCCGGCTTCCCGATCATGCCGAGGGCGCCGGTGACGGCGATGTACGCGATGTCGTGCCCGGCGGTCTCGGCGAGCGGCCCGTCCTGGCCCCAGCCGGTCATCCGGCCGTAGACGAGCTCCGGGTTGCGGGCGTGGCACTCGGCGGGTCCGACGCCGAGGCGCTCGGCGACCCCGGGCCGGAATCCCTCGACGAGTACGTCGGCCCGCTCGACCAGGTCCAGGACGCGGGCGGGCCCGTCGGCGGACTTGAGGTCGAGCAGGACGGAGCGCTTGCCGCGATTGGTGATGTCGTAGGCCGGATCGACCGCGAGGGCGCCGCCGCCGGGCCGGTCCACCCGTACGACGTCGGCGCCCAGGTCGGCGAGGAGCATGGCGGCGAACGGTCCGGGGCCGATGCCCGCCAGTTCGACGACGCGCACCCCGGCGAGCGGGCCGGGCCCGCTCGCGTCCCGGTTCCCGTTCCCTGTCACTGCCATCGGGCCCCCAGCGGCTCTGGTGTGCATGGTGTGCGTGGTGTGCGGCTATGTGACACAACTGATGTAACACCAGCGATGCTAGGAACGTGTTCCATCGAACACAAGCCCCCGGGCGGGGCTCCGGCCGGATCGTCCGGGTGCCGGGGTCCGGCTCCGCATGATCGTGCGGGGCGGGGTTCTCCCCCGGCCCGGCGCGCCGTACCCGATCGCACTGACGGTCGAGCATCACGCTAGCCTCGGCCACCGAAACCCCCTGGGAGGAGCCGTTCATGAACGCAACTGTCCCGCACGACCGGCCGGAACGCGCCTACGACGTCGTGCTGTTCGGCGCGACCGGGTTCGTGGGCGCGCTCACGGCCGAGTACCTCGCCGCACACGCGCCCGCCGGCTGCCGGTGGGCCCTCGCGGGCCGGGACACCGCGAAGCTGGAGCGGCTGCGCGAACGGCTGACCTCGATCGATCCGGCGTGCGCGCGGCTGCCCCTGCTGCGGGCCGACGCCCAGGACCCCGGGGCCGTGCGCGAGCTGGCCGCGTCCACCCGGGTGCTGGCCACGACCGTGGGTCCGTACATCTGGTACGGGGCGGAGCTCGTGGCCGCCTGCGCCGAGGCGGGCACGGACTACGTGGACCTCACCGGCGAGCCGGAGTTCGTGGACCGCATGTACGTCGAGCACGACGCGCGGGCCCGGGAGACCGGGGCCCGGATCGTGCACGCCTGCGGCTTCGACTCGATCCCGGCCGACCTGGGGGCGTACTTCACGGTCCGGCAGCTGCCGCAGGGGGTCCCGCTGACGGTCGACGGGTTCATGCGGTCCAACGCCCTCTTCTCCGGCGGCACCCTGGCCTCCGCGCTGACCGCGCTGAGCCGTGGCCCCCAGACCCTGGCCGCCGCGCAGGCCCGCCGGCTGCACGAGCCCCGGCTGCTGGGGCGGCGGGCGCGCGGGCCGGTGGGGGCGCCGCGGTTCAGCCGGGAGACCGGGACCTGGGCGATGCCGCTGCCCACGCTGGACCCGCGGATCGTGGCCCGGTCGGCGGCCGCGCTGGAGCGGTACGGCCCGGACTTCCGCTACCGGCACTACGCCTCCGTCAGGCACCTGCCCGTCGCGGTGGGCGGTACCGCGGCGCTCGGCGCGACGGTCGCGCTGGCCCAGGTGCCGCCGGCCCGGCGGTGGCTGATGAACCGCTGGGAGCCGGGCCGGGGACCGGACGCGGAACGCCGTGCCCGCAGCTGGTTCACCGTGCGGTTCGTGGGCGAGGGCGGCGGCCGGCGCGTGCTCACCGAGGTGGCGGGCGGTGACCCCGGCTACGGCGAGACGGCGAAGATGCTGGCCGAGTCGGCGCTCTGCCTGGCGCACGACACCCTGCCGGAGACGGCCGGCCAGCTGACGACGGCCGTGGCCATGGGCGACGCGCTGATCGCCCGCCTCCAGAAGGCGGGGATCACCTTCCGGGTGGCGGACGCCCGCTGACGGGGCGCGGCCGTCGGGCGGGCGCGGCCGTCGTCCGGGCGGGCGGGACCGTCGGCCGGGCGGGCGGGACCGTCGGCCGGGTGCCTCAGGAGGCTTCCCGCAGCGCCCTGCGGCACAGGGAGTCGGCGTGGCGGGTGGTCTCGGGGATCCGGAAGCGGGGACTCAGGGCCAGGGCGTGCGCGCAGGCATTGTCGAGCGAGACCCGGTGCCCGACGGAGACGTAGACCGGCTTGATCCCGTCCTGCGTGCGCAGCGCCCGCCCCACCTCGGCCCCGTCGGCCGCGAGCAGGGCGGCCGCGTCGCCCCGGCGGGCGCCCGGTTCCTCGTAGGTGAAGGTGAACGGGTTCTTCGCGACGCCGATGGCCGGGAGCCCGGTGACCACCCCGAGGTGGCAGGCCAGGCCGAACCCCCGGGGGTGCGCGAGACCGTAGCCGTCGCAGACGACGAGGCCGGGCCGGGCCTTCAGGGAGTCGAGGGCGGCCAGTACGGTCGGCAGCTCGCGGAAGGCGAGCAGCCCGGGCACGTAGGGGAAGCTGACGTGTCCCACGGCGGTGGCCTCCTCCACGACCTCCAGGGTGGCGGCGTCGAGCACCACGGCCGCGGCGGCGACCAGGTCGCGGGCGTCGTCGTAGGCGACGTCCACTCCCGCGACGAGGCCGCGGCCGGGGGGTGGGCCGGGCTCGGTGAGCACGACCTGATGGCGTAGTTCGTCTTGTATCGCCCGGGCCTCGGCCTCGTCGGCGGGGGTCTTCGCACTCGTCATGATGGAGCGAGAGTAGCCTGGCGATCATGTTCGTCATGGAGCTCACCTACACCGCCCCCATCGAGTCCGTCGAAGAACAGATGGACGCTCACATCGCCTGGCTGGACGGCTACTACGCCGCCGGCGTCTTCCTGGCTTCGGGACGCAAGGTCCCGCGCGACGGGGGCGTGATCCTGGCCGGCGGGGTGTCCCGGGCGGAGGTCGAGCGGATCGCGGCCGAGGACCCCTTCGCGGTGGCGGGCGTCTGTGCCTACACCATCACGGAGTTCCTCGCCACGAAGACCTCGTCGGACCTGTCGACGGTCCGGGAGAACCCGGTCGCGTAGCGGCGTGACCGGCGCGGGTCGACGGGTGACGCCGCCGCCCCGCCCCGGTACTCCCTCCGGAGAACCTGCCGCCGGTGGCGGGGTACGACACACCGCACCGCACCACCGGGGCGCCACGACCCGGCAACCCCTTCCGGCCACGGAACCAACCGCGCGGGAGACGGCGCAGGCCCCGACGGCCCGCCACTTCACCCGTCGTCCGGCCCGTCCGACCGGCTCGGCCCGCCACCTTCCGTCCCTCGTCCGACCTGTTCGGCCGACTCGCCCCGCCCTCCTCCGCCCCCTCGGCCGGCGGGTTCGGCAGGCTCGGCTCGCCGCCTTCCGCCTCCTCGACAGCTCTGTTCGGCCGATTCGGCCCGCCGCCTTCGCCCCCTCGACAGCCCTGACCGCCGGAGTGTCCATGCAGCCCCGCCTCGCCGTTCCCGCCGACGTTCCCGAGCTCATACGCCTGCGTGCCGTCGCCCTCGCAGCCCTGGGGGTCGACCCCGGGCCCGCCGACGCCGCCTGGCGGCAGGTGGCCCGCACCTGGTTCCTCGACCGCGTCGGCGAACGCCCCGGCATGCGCTGCCTGGTGGTCGGTGGAGCCCCCGGCGAACCGCTGCTGGCCACCGGCATGGCCTGGGTCACCCACCACCTGCCCAGCCCCCGGTGGACCGACGGCCGGCGCGGCTACCTCGACGGGATCGTCACCGACGCGTCGGCCCGCGGGCGGGGCCACGGCCGCCGGATCGTCGACGCGCTGGTCGGCTGGCTCGACGGCATCGGCGTCCATTACGTCCAGCTGCACGCCAGCTCCGACGGCGAGCCCGTCTACCGGGCCGCGGGCTTCACCACCGGGCACTACCCGGGCATGGACCTCTTCACCGCCCTGGCGCCCCCGGTCCCCCCGGCTCCCCCGGCCGTCCCGCCCGCTCCCGCGAGCTGATCAGCGACGCCGTTCCAGCCGCGCCACCCGTCCCTTCTCCCCGGCCGCCCAGCATCCCCCGTCCCCCGCGCAGTCGACCGTGTCGAAGGATCCCGCGTCCAGGGAGCGCCAGCCGCGGCCCCCGTCCGTCGTCACGTCCGTGCCGGTGGGTCCCACCGCGAGGGCCGTGCCCCCGCCGTACGGGAACCAGGCCACGCCCGAGCGATAGGCCGGCGGCGGTGTCGCCGCCTGGCTCCAGCTGCGTCCCCCGTCGGCGGACCGGGCCGCGGCCTGCGGCGAGGCCTGCCCGGTGCGGTAGTCACCGCCGACCGCGAGTCCCCTCGTACGGTCGCGGAAGGCGAGGGCGAAGACCCCGCGCGCCGGGTCGCCCGCCGGGACCGTGGATTCGGCGACCCGCCAGGTCAGACCGCGGTCCGCGGAGTGCAGCACCCGGGCGCGGGCGCCGCCGCCGGTGGCCAGCCAGACGTCGCGCGGGCCGGAGCTCACGAGGCACTGGCCGCTCGCGGCGAAGCCCGCCTCGCCCGGCAGTGCCTCGGGCATGCCCCCGCCCGGCAGCACCCGCCAGTTCCGCCCGCCGTCGTCGGTGGCCAGGATGCGGAACCTGCCGTCCACCGGATCGCTCATCGCCAGGCCGTGCCGGGCGTCGGAGAAGGTGAGGCAGTCGTAGAAGGCACGCGGGTCGGGGTTGCGGAAGGTCTCGGTCCAGGTGGCGCCGCCGTCCTCGGTGCGCAGCACCCTGGAGGCCTCGCCCTCCCCGATGGACAGGGCCACCGCCCGCCGCGCGTCGAAGGCCTCGATGTCGCGGAACTCCAGGGCCTCCGCGACCGCTCCGGGCGGGGAGACGTCACGCCAGCTGCGGCCGCCGTCCACCGTGCGCAGCACGGTCCCCTTGGAGCCGGCCACCCAGGCGGTGGTCCGGCTGAGCGCCGCGAGACCGCGCAAGCGCGCGTCCTTCCCGGTGTCCTTCAGGGCCCAGCCGGCGCCGCGTAAGTCCTGCGCCACCGGGGCCGGGTCGGGGGCCGGTGCCGCGTCGGCCCGGGCGGGGGCGGCGAGCACCCCCACGGCCAGGGCTGCCGCGCAGATGCCGGTTCCGAGTTCCAGAAGTCTCATGGCGCCGGAAGCTAACGCACCCCCGATACGCCGTCCAGAGTGCCTCCCGGCCCCGGCTGGCGGCCTCGCCGCCCGGTCACAGGCCCGGATCGCGGTGGGTCACGCCGCCGTCGACGGCGGTGAGGAGGACGGGCAGGTCCGGCAGTTCGGTGGCGGGGACGGTGAGCGGGTCGTCGGCCAGTACCGTCAGGTCGGCGCGGTACCCGGGGGCGATCCGGCCCGCCAGGTGCTCCTCGCCCGCCGCACGGGCGGCGTTTACGGTCATGCCCTGGAGGGCCTGGAGCGCGGTGAGGGCCTGCTCGGGGCCGTGCGGGGCCTGGGTGAGGTCGCGGCCGGGGCGGCGGTGGCGGGCTCCCGCCATGACGCCGAGCGGCGGGTACGGGGCGATCGGCCAGTCCGATCCGAGGACCACGGTGGCTCCCGAGTCCCACAGGTCGCGGCAGCGCCAGGCTCGTGCGGCCCGCTCCTCGCCGAGTCGGCGGGACCAGTTGTCGGTGTGGTCGGCGCGGGTGAAGTCGCAGCAGTGGGTGGGCTGTACGGAGGCGATGACGTCGAGCTCGGCGAAGCGCCGCAGGGTGTCGTCGGGGACCGTCTCGATGTGCTCGACCCGGTGGCGCACCCGGGGCCCGGGCCCGCCGGAGGCCTGGGCCCGGGCGACGGCGTCGAGCACGTGCCGTACGGCGGCGTCACCGATGGCGTGGGTGGCGGTGGGCACCCCGGCGCGGTGGAACTCTCCGACGATCGCCGTGTAGACCTCGGGGTCGGGCCAGAAGGCGTGGGTGGACTCGCCGTTGCGGTCCGGGTGTTCGAGCCAGGCGGTGCCGTTGTCGATCGTGCCGTCCATGAACATCTTCACGCCCTCGGTTCGCCAGAGCCTGCCGCCGGCACCCTGCCCGGCGATGAGCGCGCGGAGGGCGTCGGCGTCGGTGCCCGGCTGGCACCAGGGTGCGACGCGCAGGCGCAGCGGCAGTCGTCCGGCCTCGTCGAGTTCGGCGTAGAAGGCGAGGCTGTCCCCGTTCGCGTCCATGGCGTGGCCGCCGGTCAGCCCGGCGGCGGCCATCCTTCGCAGGGCGGCGGCGAGCCGGTCGCGGCGCTCCTCGCGGGTGGGCCGCGGGGCGATGCGTTCGACGAGTTCGCAGGCGGCGTCCTCCAGGAGCAGGCCGGTGGGCCGGCCGTCGGTGTCGCAGACCACTTCGGCGGAGGCCTGGCCGAAGGTCCGGGGCCCGTCGATGCCCGCGAGTTCGAGGGCGCGCCGGCTGGCCAGCATGGAGTGGGCGTCGAAGAGGAGGAGGGTGGCGGGCACTCCGTCGAGTACGGAGTCGAAGGGGGCGGTCCCGACGGGCCGGTCCCCGAAGGCGTTCGGGTCCAGGCCCCAGCCGGTCAGCCAGGCACCGGGCGCGAGGTCGCGTACGCCGGCGGCGAGTGTCTCGCGTACCTGTGCCAGGTCGGTGCAGCCCGACAGGTCCAGTCCGTGGGTCAGTTCGGCGCCGGAGACGGGGTGGATGTGGCCGTCGACCAGCCCGGGGGTCACGACCGCCCCCTTGAGGTCGACCACCGTGGCCGAGGCGTCGGCGAGCGCCCGGACGCGGCTGTCGTCGCCCAGTGCGGTGATCCGCCCGCCGGACGCGGCCAGGGCGGTGTCCGGCAGGAAGGCGCCTGTGGCCGGGTCGAGCAGGCGGGCGTTGAGCAGGACGAGCGGGGTGCGCACGGAGCCTCCAGCGGGGCGGGGTGGGGAGCGTCGGGCGGGGGGACGGTCAGGCTTCGACGGTGAGGGCGCCGCGGGGCAGGCCGAGTTCGCGTTCCGCGGTGGTGACCGCCATCCGGGTCACCGCCTCGGGGCGGCCGCGGTCCTCGGTGTTGGCGTGGGCGCCGAGGCCGTCGAGGACGACGAGGATCTGGATGGCGGTCACGTACGGGTCCTCCGTGCGGAACTCGCCGCACGCGGCGCCTTCCCGGATCAGGTCGTGCAGGCGGCCGCGCCAGGCAGCCTCCTGTTCGGCGACCCGGTCGCGCAGGAGGGGCCGGTAGCGGCTGAGGTGGCGGGCGTTGATCCAGAGCCGGCTGATCGCGTCGTAGTCCTCGCCGGACGTGCGGGCGAAGAACCGCGCCAGCCGCCCGGCCGGAGTCGGGCCGTCCCCGTCCCCGTCCCCGTCCTTGTCCGCGTCCTTGTCCGCGCCGGGCGGGCCTTCGGCTCCGGGCAGCAGGACCTCCAGTTCGGCTCCGGCGGCCGTCCCGAACGCCTCGGCGACGAGGTCCTCCACGGAGGGGAAGTAGTGGCTGATCAGACCCGGCCGGACAGCCAGTTCTTCGGCGATCCGGCGCAGCGTGAGGCATTCGAGCCCTTCGGCCAGGGCGACGGCTGCGGCCGTGTCGACGATCTCGGCCCGGCGGGCCTCGGGGGACTTGCGGATCCGCTTGCGCTGGACGCTTGACGACATACCGGGGATGCTATTGAGTGTGCGACCAATAAGCAAGCGAGGCGGACACGCCCAGCATCCGGAGGTCCCGCATGGCGTCCCCGATCCCCGACCCGGCCCCCGGCTCGCACCCGGCGCCCGGCTCGAACCCGGCCCCCGATTCCCAGCCGGCACCCGAATCGCACCCGGTATCTTTCGCGCACCCGGCCCCCGGCCCGACCTCCGCCCCCGGGACGCCCGGACAGGCCGCGCCCGCCCCGGAACGGGCCACCCGCATCGAAGCCCACGGCATCGACCACATCCCGGACTCCGAGCGCCACGGCCGGCCCCGGGACCTCTTCTCCGTCTGGGCGGCGGCGAACGTCAACTACCTCAGCCTGGTGATCGGCGGCGCGCTGGTCCTCATGGGGCTGAGCCTGTGGCAGTCCGTCGCCGTGATCGTCGCCGGCAACCTCTTCTGGCTGCTCACCGGCCTGCTCGCCACCTCCGGACCGGCCGCCGGCGCACCCAGTGAGGTGATCACCCGGGCCATGTACGGGGTGATCGGCAACCGCGCGATGAACGCGGTCGGCGGCTGGCTGGTCTCCGTCTGCTACTTCGCCCTCAACCTGGCCGCCGCCGCGGCCGCCGCGTTCGCCCTCGTGGAGCAGGCCGGCATCACGGCGACCACCGGGATCAAGGCCGTCGTCATCGTGGCCATCGCCGCGCTCACCCTGGGCATCAGCGTCTACGGCCACTCGATGATCATGAAGCTCTACCTCCCGATGACCCTCGTCCTCGGCGCCGCCTTCACCGTCGTCGGCTTCTGCGTGCTCGGCCACACGGACTTCTCCTACCGGCCCGCCCCACCGCTGAACGGCTCCGGACTGTGGGCGGCGCTGCTCGCCGGCACCACCCTCGTCGCCTCGGGCCCGCTCTCGTACACCACCAGCGCCGACTTCTCCCGCTACCTGCCCCGCACGTCCCCGCGGAAGGCGATCATCGGCTGGACCGCCCTCGGAGCCTTCCTGCCCAGCGTCGCCGTCTGCTCCCTGGGCGCGTTCGCCGCGACCGCCGTCGACATGAGCGACCCCCAGGCAGCCCTGCAGGAGATCCTGCCCGGGTGGTTCCACCCGGTCTTCCTGCTCGCCCTGATCCTCGGCACGATCTCCGTCAACGCCCTGACGGCCTACAGCGCCGGGCTCGCCCTGCAGGCCGTCGGCGTCCCCGTCCGGCGCTCCGTCAGCGTCCTGTTCGACGGGGCCGTCGCCGTCGCCCTGACCCTCTACGGCCTGCTCGTCTCCAATCTCCTGGACACCGTCAGCAACTCCCTCCAGCTGATCGTCGTCCTGATCGGGCCGGTCATGGCGATCTACGCCGCCGACATCCTGCTGCGCCGGTTCCACTACGACGGCCGGGCGCTCGCGGACGAGACCCCCGGCAGCCCCTTCTGGTACACCGGCGGCGTCAATCCGGCGGGCGCCCTCGCCCTCGCCGCGGGAGTGGGCGCGGCCGCCCTCTGCGTCGACACGCTCTACACCGGGCCGATCGCCGCGGCCCTGGGCGGGATCGACCTCTCCCTGCCGGTCGGCATGGCCGTCTCCGCAGCCCTCTACGCAGCCTTGACGCGGACCCTTACGCCTGTGGAGTGATCGGTTACCAGCCCTTCTCCGAGGCTCCCCGGAGCCGCCGCGGACGGGAGCCGCCTTCGGGCACATCCGCCGTCCGGTCACTCTGTGCGATCGCACGGATTGGTTCAAGCCAATCGGTGACACAGCTCACGCAACGGCCCATGCACGGATTTGCCGATTCCGGCGTCTATCGGGTTGCCGGGCTCCACACCAGAGTCCGGCAGCAGATCCGCCGCAAGGGAGTGAGCCTTGATCACTGTCATCGAGCAGGCCGCACAGGCCCGTCTGGTCGCCACCGCGCCGAAGGTCGAGACCGTGCCGGTCACCCTCTGCTACGACCGTGCGGATCCGTTCGCCGTGCGCATGGCGTTCCCGGCCCCGGCCACGCTGGAGGGCGTCGAGGTCTCGTGGACGTTCTCGCGCGAACTGCTGGAGTCCGGGCTGGACCGCCCGTCGGGCTGTGGCGACGTACGCGTGCGCCCGTACGACGGCGACCGGACCACCATCGAGTTCCACGCGGCGGAGGGCGTCGCGATCGTGCTGATGCTGACGGCCGAGCTGCACCGCTTCCTGGAGCGGGCGGCGGCCGTGGTGCCGCCCGGCCTGGAACACCTCTACCTGGACATGGACCACAGCCTGGCCGAGCTGATGCGCGACACCGCCTGAGTTAATTGGTTTGCGGACGGCCGCAGCCGTCCGTAGCTTCGATGACGGCCCATCCCCGTCGAAACGGAGCAGGACATTGCTCTTCTGAGGTTCGAGACACCGACCACCACGCCCCGCGGCTGAACCGTCGGCTGTCTCCCCGAGTTGCACGTACCACTCACGCAACCTGGAGGCCTCCATGAGTCACGCCCCTGCTTTCATCACCTGCTCCGCCCTTTCCTTCGCCTGGCCCGACGGCACTCCCGTCTTCGACGGGTTCCAGCTCACCGTGGGCCCCGGCCGTACCGGCCTGATCGGGCTCAACGGCTGCGGGAAATCCACCCTGCTGAAGCTGATCGCCGGCGAACTGGCCCCGGCCGAGGGCCAGTCCTCCGTCGCCGGCTCGGTCGGCTACCTCCCGCAGAACGTCACCCTCGACACCGCGCTGCGCGTGGACGAGGCGCTCGGCATCCACGCCACCCGCGCCGCACTCCACGCCATCGAGGCCGGCGAGGCCACCGAGGCGAATTTCACCGCCGTCGGCGACGACTGGGACGTGGAGGAGCGCGCCCTCGCCACGCTCGACCAGCTCGGCCTCGGGCAGATCGGCCTGGACCGCACCGTCGGCGAGCTCTCGGGCGGCGAGTCCGTGCTGCTGCGGCTGGCCGCCCTGCTGCTCGCCCGCCCCGACGTCCTGCTGCTGGACGAACCGACCAACAACCTGGACCTGCGGGCCCGCAGCCGCCTGTACGCGGCGGTCGAGTCCTGGTCCGGAGTGATGCTGCTGGTCAGCCACGACCGGGAGCTGCTGGAGCGGGTCGACCAGATCGCCGACCTGCGCGACGGCGAAGTCCGCTGGTACGGAGGCAACTTCACGGACTACGAGGACCTGCTCGCCGCCGAGCAGGAGTCGGCCGAGCGGATGGTCCGCGTCGCCGAGGCCGACGTACAGCGGCAGAAGCGCGAACTGGCGGACGCACAGGTCAAATTGGCCCGGCGCAAGCGGTACGGGCAGAAGATGTACGACAACAAGCGCGAGCCGAAGATCGTGATGGGTGCGCGCAAGCGCGCCGCCCAGGAGTCGGCGGGCAAGCACCGGATCATGCACACGGAGAAACTGGCGCAGGCGAAGGAACGCCTGGACCAGGCCGTGGAGGCGGTGCGCGACGACGACGAGATCCGGATCCAGCTGCCCGCCACCCAGGTCCCACCCGGGCGGCAGGTGCTGACCCTGAGCGATCTGCGCCTGGCCCACGGGGCCGCCGTACCGGGTGAGTGGGAACTGCGGGGACCGGAGCGGATCGCCCTGGTGGGCCGCAACGGCTCGGGCAAGACCACGCTGCTGCGCACGATCGCGGGGCAGCTCCCGGCGGTGTCCGGGGAGGTGGTGGCGCATGTGACGACGCGGTTCCTGCCGCAGCGGCTCGACGTGCTGGACGAGAGCCGTTCGGTCGTGGAGAACGTGGCGCGCTTCGCCCCGCAGGCCACGAACAACCTGATCCGGGCCCGGCTCGCGCACTTCCTGTTCCGGGGCGCCCGGGCGGACCGCCCGGCCGGCACGCTGTCGGGCGGCGAACGCTTCCGGGCGGCGCTGGCGGCCCTGCTGCTGGCGGAGCCGGCTCCGCAGTTGCTGATGCTGGACGAGCCGACGAACAACCTGGACCTGTCGAGCGTGCGGCAGCTGACCGACGCCCTGGAGTCGTACGAGGGCGCGCTCGTGGTGGCGAGCCACGACGTGCCGTTCCTGGAGTCGATCGGCATCACGCGATGGCTCCTGCTGGACGGCGAGCTGCTGCCGACGACGGCCGAGGAGGTCCGGGAGACCTTGTGGTCGGGTGAGTGAGCACAGTCGGCGGCGGGTCCGGTTCCGGACCCGCCGCCGGTGTCGTCACCGGTCTGCGCCCGGGCTGCGGCAGCGCGGCCCCAGAAGAAGCGGAACCGATTTTTTTCGTCAAAGCGGGACGCGGCAAACCACCTGTCGGCGTGATTTTGGCCCCTCAAACCCTGCTCAGGCCCTCTATAAACTGCACAGATAACTGGATGTAACCGGACATACACCTGGTCGGGGGTTGGCTCGCCTTGATGCCGCGCTTAACCTACGACTCCGTAGGCTACGGAACCGTAGGTAGTTCGCTTTACACCCAGGAGTACCCGTGACGATCACCTCTCCCCACCTCGGCAGCTCGGAGGCGTGGACGGACGCCAAGCTGCTGTTCGCGCTGGAAGAAGTGGTCGAAAAGGAACTCAACCGCCACCTGAAGGTCACCAAGGACTGGATGCCCCACGAGTACGTCCCGTGGAGCGAGGGCCGGAACTTCCCCGGATTCTTCGAGGACGGCGAAGCCTGGGACCCGCAGCAGTCCAAGGTCACCGACATCGGCAAGATCGCGCTGGTCGTGAACCTGCTGACCGAGGACAACCTCCCCAGCTACCACCACGAGATCGCGACGCTCTTCGGCCGCAACGGCGCCTGGGGCACGTGGGTGCACCGCTGGACCGCCGAGGAGGGCCGCCACGGCATCGTGATGCGCGACTACCTGCTGGCCTCGCGCGCCGTGGACCCGGACAAGCTGGAAGCCTTCCGCATGCAGCACATGTCGGAGGGGTTCGAGTCCGACAACCGCCACTCCATGCTGCACTCGGTGGCCTACGTGGCCTTCCAGGAGCTCGCGACCCGCATCTCGCACCGCAACACCGGCCACCAGTCCGGCGACCCGGTCTGCGACCGGATGCTGGCCCGCATCGCGCAGGACGAGAACCTGCACATGATCTTCTACCGCAACCTGCTGGGCGCGGCCTTCGAGATCGCCCCGGACCTCACCATGCAGGCCGTGCGGGACGTCGTCGTCAACTTCCGGATGCCCGGACACGGCATGCCCGGCTTCGAGCGGATGGCCGCGCAGATGGCCATCGGCGGGGTCTACAACCTCCGGATCCACCACGACGACGTACTGAGCCCCGTGATCCGCTTCCTCAAGATCATGGACATCGACGGCCTCGGCCCCGAGGGCCACAAGGCCCAGGAGGAGCTCGGGCTGTTCATGAACGGTCTGGACTCCGAGGCCCGCAAGTTCGACGAGAAGCTGGCCGCCCGCGCGGCCCGTCTCGCCGCCCGCAAGGGCTGACCGATTTCCGCTCGCTCGGGCGAGTGATGCCGATTGCCCTGGCAGAGCCGTGCTCTGCCAGGGTTTCGCGTCATGACCTCGCTCCAGGTGGACATCGACCAGCTGACCCGTCTGACCCGCGTCCTGGACTCCTCGCTGGTCTCCCTGCGGGAGGCCCGGCGCGCACTGGACCACGTACGGCCCGACCAGCTGGGCACGGCGGACCTCGACGCGGCGTGTGACGGCTTCCAGGAACGCTGGGCCCACGGCACGCGGGAGCTGACCAAACGGGTCAAGGACGTCCGGGAGGGCGTGGACCGCAGCGCCGCGGAGTACGCGGAGCTGGACCAGGCCGTGCGCGCGGCCTTCCTCCGGGTGGCCGCGCGTGACTGAGTACGCGGCGCTGGGCTTCGACCCCGCCCCCGGAAACCCCGCGACGGTCCTGGCCCTGGCCAAGAAGCTCAGCGCCTCGGCCGCCTCCCTCGGGGAGGCCTCCCGGGTGATGAAGGACCTGGTCGCGCACAGCTCGGCCTGGCAGGGCGAGGCCGCCACCGCCTTCCGCGCCTCCCTGTCGAAGGACCTCCCCCGCTACCTCGGCGCGGCCCACACCTCCCTCGCGGAGGCGGCCCGCCGGCTGACGGGGTGGCACGACACCCTGGTCTCGCACCGCGCACTGGCCGCCCGGTACGAGACCCAGGCCGCGGCGGCGAAGACGGCCGAGGCCCTCGCGGACGCCCGCGGCCTGGCCCGCGAACTCGCCACCGAGCACGGCACGGCGGCCCGCCGGGTGGCCAGGACCCTGAACGCGGCGACGGACCGACTGGCCCCGAAGGAACCGGGCCTGCTGGGCTCCATCTGGAACAAGATCGTCGAGGATCCGGCGGATGCGATGTCGAACGCGTCGGCGATCCTGGGCGCGATCGGCGCAGGCATCGCACTGGTCTTCCCGCCGGCGGGCCTCGCGATCATGCTCGTCGGAAGCGGCCTGTCCTTGGCCGCCCTGGCGATGCACACCTCGGACCCGAAGTTCCGCAAGTCCCTGTCCGACGGTTTTACGAAGGGCCAGTTCGACGCGGACTTCTGGAAGAGCAGCGTGACGCTCCTCGGAGACACCGCCGGCGCCGTCCCAGGCGTCGCCGCGGTGGCCTCCGGCGCCAAGGCCGGCACGGCAGCCGCCCGAGCGGCGATGGCGGCGGCGCCGGAGGGCAGCGCGGTCGTGGGACTCGCCCCCGGAGCCAGCGCGTTCAGGCAAGCGGCCTGGAGCACCTCGGACGACCTGCGTCAGCTGGACAGTCCGTTGACCGGATGGGCCATGCGGTCGTCGTCTCAGGACGCGAGGGATCGCGTAGGCGTGGCGGTGGCAACGACTGGCGCGGTCACCGCTGGAGGGGACTACGCCTCGGATAGTGAGACGCTCGATCAGGGCTCGACGGCAGTGGACGGCACCCGAGGGGTGCTGGACGACGGGCCCTCGGCCATCAGGAAGTCGGGCCATGTCCTGTCGGTGTTGCGGCCATGACGCATCAGAGCAGCCTGCCGACCGTGTGGTTCCGCCTTCCTCCAGGCTTCTACGACATCGGCCCCGAGGACAGAGCGGCCCTGGACGCTTTCTCCGACGTCCTCGGCGGCCCCGAAGCCCAGCGGCAGCTGTCCACGCTCATGGACGGGCTCGAAGGGCTGGCAGACCACGCGGTCGTGCACACCGCGATCGGGCTTCACCCCGAGGAGCAGGCCGGCGTCGCCACGTCACTGTTCTCCCTGACCATACGGCGGATCGAGCAGCCCAACCCCCGGCTCGCCGTGGCACGAGCCGCCCTGGCGATGGCCCAATCCCCCCTGTGGACCAGCACCGACCGCAGGTTCATCGAGCTGCCGTCCGCTCTTCCCTGCTGTCTCGTCGCCGGGACGATGTCCCTTCCTGACGCGGACCAATGCCCCTTTCAGGCCAGGGCCGTGACCGCGCATCCGGACGGACTCCACCTGCTCGTCCTCGACCTGACCAGTGCGTCCACCCAGCACGCCAGTGCCTACACGGACATCCTCGAAGCGGTCACGCACACCCTCAACTTCTCCGACCCCGACCCCGCTGCGCACGAACCGACGGTCCCGGGGACCTCACGCATCCTGGAGGTACTCCTGTGAGCGTCACCCTCACCAAGGCGGCCTGGGACCACCCTCCGACAGTGGTCGGGTACAAGAAGCTGGTCACCCGTCGGCTCATCTGGGTGCTCAGTCTTGGCGTCCCTCCCCTGGTCGCCCTGTCCTGCTCCGGATTCAGCCGCCGCGCGGCATGGGCCTTCATCCTCATGATCATCGCTGTCGCGCCCTACTTGCCCTGGGTGATCGTCACGTACTTCCGGCGCCGCCGGGTCGCCACCGTGCTCAAGGCCTACCGCTGGCAGGAGTGGCCGTGCCGACACCCACGCAGGCCCCCAGGAAGCCCCGCGACCATCGCCATCCCGTTCCGGGAGGACTTCACGGCCATGTTCCGGGTCATCCCCTTCCCGGTCCCGGTGGCGATCATGGAGGACGACCACCCGGATCGGATCTGGTTCGCGGGGGACCCCCGGTTCGGTGGGGTGGTGTCTCCCGTCGGGGGGCACTATCCCGTGCGCGTCGTGCCCCACACGCCGCGCAGGGAGGAGTGCGGTGGCGAGGGGTTCGACCTCGCGCGGCGGGTGGGGCTGGTGCGGGCGAGCGGGAAGGGGACGCGCACCTGATCAGCGGCGGCGGGAACGCAGGGCCAGGCGCTCGGCCTCCGAGAGGCCGCCCCAGACCCCGAAGCGCTCGTCATTGGCCAGGGCGTACTCCAGGCACGCCGCCCTCCCCTCGCAGGCCCCGCACAGCCGCTTCGCGTCGCGCAGCGAGGAGCCGGGCTCCGGGAAGAAGAAGCCGGGGCCCGTCTGGGCGCACAGGGCAAGGTCGTACCAAGCGGTGTCAGTGGTTGCGGCAGTGGTATTGATCGACATGCCGGAGATCCTGACTGCCGTCGATGGACGTCCGATCAACGACTGATCAACACCACGTCATACGCCCCGTGCGGGCGCGCCGGCCATGACCGCGAACCGTGCCCGAGGATGTCTGCGCGGCGCCGTGCGATCGTCCTCCGCCGAACCGAGAACCCGCTGGGCGGAGGGCGCCGGTGCGGTCCAGTACGCTCCCGCATGAGGGGGTGTCATGGAATCGCTGGGGAGTCTGTTCGCTGCCGCGGCCTGGGGTGTTCCGCTGGTGGCTCTGCTGGGTGGTGTGATCTCCGTTGTGGCCGCCACGCGTTGGCGTCGCCGGGCGATCAGCGCTCTGGTGAGGGACGAGGCAGAACGAGGCGTCTGATCGGTGGGGTGCGGGCCCAGGGTGGGGCCTCGGTTTGAGCCCGTACGCCGTCACGGCTGACCGTCCGCAGAGCAACGTGTCGTGGCCGACTGGTACCTGCCGGCCGCACCCCGGTTCACCCGGGGGAGGCGGGCCCCGCCGACGCGGCCTTGCCACCGATGTGGAGAGCGCCTGCTGAGGCGCGGCGAGGAGCTGTCCGGCCGGACGTGATGTCTGACTGGACGACTGCCGAACGGCTGGATGCACGCCGTCTTCGGCGGTGGACCGTATGGCGAGGACGCCGGCCGCTGCATCCCCGGCCCGCCCGCGCCCGTGACGATGACGGCTTCGCTTCCAGACAGCGGCGCGTTCGTGTACCGGCCGGTGACGGTCGGGTCGTGGTCCGATCCGGACGATCCCATCGCCTTCTACGACGACGCCGGACCGGTGCCACCGCCACCGCTGTCGGAACTGGAGAAGTCCTGGCTCGACCGGCGCGTCGGCCAGTAGGTTCAGGCGGCGAGGCCGCGGTCCGGAGCGCCAAGGAGGACATCGCTGCGTCAGCGGGGGCCTGCACCTGGCTGGTGCAGTGCACGTTTGCCGGCGCCGTCCGCCACCGAGCCCGGGCTCGTCTCCTTCCCGGGGCAGGACGTCGGCGACTGCCGTCAGTCCTCGTGCTTCGCCCGGCTGGGCTGGACGCGCTTGGGCTCGCCCGGCATTTTCGGGTAGTCCGGGGGGTAGGGCATGTCCCCCAGGCCGTGTTCGTGTTCGTCGCGGGCCGCGAGTTCCAGTACGGCGTCCAGGGCGAAGGCGTGCTCGTCCATGTCCGCGTGCAGATCACCCAGTTCGGCGAAGCGCGCCGGCATCGTCACGATGTCGAAGTCGCGGGGTTCCGCGTCGTCCACCTCGTCCCAGCGCAGCGGCGCCGACACCGGAGCGTGCGGGCGGGGGCGGACGGAGTAGGCGGAGGCGATCGTGCGGTCGCGCGCCGTCTGGTTGTAGTCGACGAAGATCCGCTCGCCGCGCTCCTCCTTCCACCAGGCCGTCGTGACCTTGCCCGGCATGCGGCGTTCCAGTTCCCGGCCGAGGGTGATGGCGCACCGCCGGACCTCGGTGAAGGTCCAGCGCGGCTCGATCGGCACGAAGACGTGCAGTCCGCGGCCGCCCGAGGTCTTGGGCCAGCCGCGCAGTCCCAACTCCTCCAGCAGTGCTCGCAGTTCATGGGCGGCCGCCACCGCGTGGTGGTAGTCGGTGCCCGGCTGCGGGTCCAGGTCGATCCGGAGCTCGTCGGGGTGGTCGGTGTCCTCGCGCCGCACCGGCCAGGGATGGAAGGTGAGGCACCCCAGATTGGCCGCCCACAGGACGGCGGCCGGCTCGGTCGGGCAGATCTCGTCGGCCGTGCGGCCGCTCGGGAAGGCGATGTGGGCGGTGGGGATCCAGTCGGGAAGGTTCTTGGGTGCCCGCTTCTGGAAGAAGGACTCGCCTTCCACCCCGTCCGGGAAGCGCTCCAGGGTCGTCGGCCGGTTGCGCAGGGCGCGTGTGATGCCGGGTGCGACCGCCAGGTAGTACTCGGCCACGTGCCGCTTCGTGAGGCCGCGCTCCGGGAAGTACACCTTGTCCGGACTGGACAGCCGTACCGTCCGCCCGCCCACGTCCAGCTCGATCGCATTACCGGCAGCACCCATGTGCGCCACGGTAGGCGGAGGCGGTTACCTGCGCATACCGGGCAGGTCCGGACGTACCACCGCAGAATCAAGGGCATGGATCTGCCAGTGATGCCGCCCGTGAAACCGATGCTCGCCAAATCCGTCGCGAAGATCCCGCCGGGGATGCAGTACGAGGCCAAATGGGACGGCTTCCGGGCCATCGTGCATCGCGACGGCGATGAGATCGAACTCGGAAGCCGCACGGGCAAGTCTCTGACCAGGTACTTCCCCGAGCTGGTGACGGCCCTGAAGAACAATCTGCCGAGCCGTTGCGTCGTGGACGGCGAGATCGTCATCGTTCATGGCGGGCGCCTCGATTTCGACCGGCTGACCGAGCGGATCCATCCCGCGCAGTCCCGCGTCACCCTGCTGGCCGAGACGACCCCCGCCAGCTTCGTCGCCTTCGACCTGCTCGCCCTGGGCGACGACGCATTGCTCGACACCCCGCTCGCCGACCGCCGTGCCGCCCTTGCCCGTTCCCTCTCCACCGCTCGGCCCCCCGTCCATCTCGCGCCCGCGACCACCGATCCCGCGCTCGCGCAGGAGTGGTTCGAGCGATTCGAAGGCGCCGGGCTCGACGGGGTGATCGCCAAACCGCTCGATCTCCTCTACCGGCCCGATGCCCGCCTCATGTTCAAGGTCAAACACGAACGTACCGCCGACGTCGTCGTCGCAGGATTCCGTTTCCACAAGAGCGGTCCGATTGTCGGATCGCTGCTGCTCGGCCTGTTCGACGCCGACGGCACCCTCCAGCACGTGGGCGTGTGCGCCGCCTTCCCCATGAAGCGCCGCGCCGAGCTGGTGGAGGAACTCGAACCCCTGCGGATGCCCGACCCGACCGGCCACCCGTGGGCCGCCTGGGCCGAGGAGTCCGCTCACGAGAGTGCCCGGCTGCCCGGCGCGCAGAGCCGCTGGACCGGCAAGAAGGACCTGTCCTGGGTGCCGCTGCGACCCGAGCGGGTCGTCGAGGTGAAGTACGACCACATGGAGGGCGACCGTTTCCGGCACACCGCCCAGTTCCGCCGCTGGCGGACCGACCGGACCCCCGAGAGCTGTACCTACGCCCAGCTGGAGGAGGTCGTCGGCTACGACCTCGCCGAGGTGCTCGGCCCCACCGCCGCCGACGGGCCCGGCTGACCGGCCACCACCACTCCGGCTGACCGGCCGTCACCACCCCCACCGACCGGCCCCACCGCCCCGCCCCGGGCCACCGCCCCGCCCCGCCCCGGGCCATCTCCCCGCCCCGGGCCACCGCCCCGCCTCAGGCCACCGCCCCACCCCGGGCCGCCACCGCCCCGCCTCAGCCCGCCGTCAGCTTCTCCCACTCCTCCCGGTCCGGCCCCACCGCGTTCGGCACGTAGTGCGGCCGATCCGCCAGCCACCGGGCCACCCGGGCACGGATCTCCGGGTCCGCGTAGGCCCGCCCCGGCGGGTCCGCCAGGTGCCGGACCCTCGACCGCGCCCGCATCACCTCCGGATCCTCCAGCGCGCATTCGAACAGTGCGGACACCTCGCGCGCCGTCCCGCCGCGCACCGCCCGCGTCGCGAAGCGCTCCCCGACGGCGGCGTCCGCGACGACCTGGAAGTCGAACCACGGCTTCAGGGTCTTCACCGCCCAGGCATGGTGATCGGCGGCGTACCGCGCCGATCCCGGGTCCCGGTCCGCCGTACGGGCCACCCTGCGCGCGGCCCACAGCGCGAGCGAGGTGCCCTGCCCGAGGGTCGGATTGGTGTGCGCGATCGAATCCCCGACCGGCACCAGCCCGGTCACCACCGGACCCTCCTCGTCGACCAGCGCGCTCCACCGGTTGTCCAGGCTCGCCGTGGCCAGGACGCCCGACAGCGGCTCGGCGCCCAGCCCCAGCCAGGCCGCGCCGGGCGGGAAGGCGCGCGCCGCCGCCTCGAAGACGGCGGGGTCGCGCAGCGCCGAGCGCGTGGAGTCGGCGGTGTGCACGAACAGCGTCACGGCGAACATCCGGTTGTCCGCCGGGAAGACGGCGCAACCGGCGAACGGCCCGCCGGTCACCGCCCACGGCCGGCGCGGCCCCTCGTCCATGCCCGCCGGCAGCCGGTACCAGCGGCAGAAGTACGCGAGCCCGGTGCGGTGCCGTTCCACGACGGGCGGGCGGCAGCCCGCCTCGGCCAGCCTGCGCTCGGTGCCCCCGCGCCGCCCGCCGGCGTCCACGACGAGGTCCCCCGGGTGACTTCCGGACTCGGTGGTCACTCCGGTCACTTGCACCCCGGTTCCCTCGGACGGGCCCGGAGCCGTGATCAGCCCGGTGACCGGCTCCCCGTACCGGACGACGACTCCCGGCTCCGCGCGCAGCGCCGTGGCCAGCGCGCTCTCCAGCACGATGCGCCGGGCCTGCAGCATCACGAGGTCGTCGTCGCCCGGCCGTGCGGGCGGACGGACGTCGAACCAGTCCAGCTCGTGCCGTTCACGGGCGCCGAGCCGGAGCATCTCCTCGTGGACGTCGGGCAGATCACCGCGCAGGACGCTGCGGGCGGCACCGAGCAGCACGTGCGGCTGGGCCGCCTGCGGTACGGTCGGCCGCCGCCAGCCGAAGAAGTCACGGTCGAGTGCCGTGCCCGGGGCCCGGGTGTCGCGTTCGAAGACCTCCGCCGTGTGTCCGTGCCGCGCCGCGAGCAGCGCGGTGGCGGCCCCCGCGACGCCTCCGCCGATGACCAGCACATGTGCCATGGAGCGTCCCCCCGAGCCGTTGGACCGTACGACGATCACACCGCCCAGAGCCTGCACGGACTGAAGCCGACCGAAACCCGCACGGATGTCCGAAATCGCTCCGGCACCGGCCCTCGCCGACCTCGACGCGCCCCACACCTCCCGGCACCACGGGACACCCCCACGCCCCCCGCCCCGCCCCGTGCCGAGCCCCGGCTCACGCGTCGGCACGCGCGCGGAGGGTCCGCAGGGCCCGCCGGCTCTCCGCCTCGATCAGGTCGGCGTTGACGGCCATCGCCGCCCGCACCCCCTGCGCGGCCGTGCCCGGTACCTTCTCCTGCGGCGAGGTCACATTGCCCGCGACCCAGACCCCGTCCAGGACGGTGGCTCCGGTGGCCGGATCCGACTCGACGCACGTGCCGATCGCACTGCCGTCCCGCTCCACCACCACCGTGGGCAGGCCGAGGCTGGTCAGGACACCCGAACGTGCGGTGAACCGCGGGGCGACCACCAGGGCCCGGCACTCCACCACCGTGCCGCCCGCCAGGGTCACCCCGGTCAGCCGGTCGTCCTGGACCGCGAGTCCGGTCACCTCGCCCTCGACGACCCGGACACCGAGCGCGGCCAGCAGTTCCCGGTCCCCGGCGGTGAGCGGCCAGGTGTGCGCGAGCAGGGTGGTCCGCTCGCTCCACTGCCGCCAGAGCTGGGCCTGGTGCACGGCGAGGGGCCCGTCGGCCAGCACGGCGACCGGCTGGTCCCGGACCTCCCAGCCGTGGCAGTACGGGCAGTGCAGCACGTCCCGCCCCCAGCGCGCGCCGAGGCCCGGCACCGCGGGAAGCTCGTCCACCAGGCCGGTGGCGATCAGCAGCCGGAGCGCCCGTACGGTCCTGCCGTCCCCGCAGTGGACCAGGAAACCGCCGTCGGGCAGCCGGTCCGCGGCGAGGGCCGTGCCCGGCCGGACCTCCCCGCCGTAGCCGGTCACCTCCGCGCGCCCCCTGGCCAGCAGGGCGGCGGGGCTCTCGCCGTCCTGCCCCAGGTACCCGTGCATGTGCGCGGCCGGGGCGTTGCGCGGGCTGCCGGAGTCGATGACCAGTACCGAACGGCGGGCCCGGACCAGGGTGAGTGCCCCGGCCAGCCCGGCGGCCCCGCCGCCCACGACCACCACGTCGAAGGAGTTGTCGCTGTCCCTTGCCTCGTCCATACCTGCGAGGGTCCGCTCCTGCTGCCCGCTTGACAAATGTTGTTGCCGAAGCGGCAAATGGATCCATGGCCACCGAGGAGCAGGACGAGGAACTCGCCGGCGTGCTCACCGCGGTCGGCCCGCGGCTGCGCGCCCTGCGCCGACAGCGCGGCACCACGCTGGCGCAGCTCAGCGAGACCACCGGCATCTCGCTCTCGACGCTCTCCCGGCTGGAGTCCGGGCAGCGCAGGCCGACGCTGGAGCTGCTGCTTCCGCTGGCCCGGGCGCACCGGGTGGCACTCGACGAACTGGTCGGCGCTCCGGAGACCGGGGACCCCCGGGTCCGGCCGCGTCCCTTCGTCCGGCACGGCAGCACCTATGTGCCGCTGACCCGGAAGTTCAGCGGGGTGCACGCCTTCAAGCAGATCCTCCCGCCCCTCCAGGGTCCGCCGCCCGAGCCCGAACTGCAGGTGCACGAGGGGTACGAGTGGCTGTACGTGCTCTCCGGACGCATCCGGCTGCTGCTCGGCGGGCACGATCTCGTCCTCGGTCCCGGCGAGGCCGCCGAGTTCGACACGCGTACCCCGCACGCGTTCTTCAACGCGGGTCCGCAGCCGGCGGAGTTCCTCAGCCTCTTCGGCCCCCAGGGCGAGCGGATCCATGTCCGGGCCCGGCCCACCCCTCCACCGGAAGGACGTCCATGAGCACCCTCCACGAGCGCACCGAGCGGGCCGCACCACGGCCCCACGCCGTCGTCGGCGTCGGGCTGGTCGTCCTGGCGGCGGACGGCCGGGTGCTGCTGGGCCAGGCGCACGACGGCCGCTGGGAGCTGCCCGGCGGCAAGGTCGACCCCGGGGAGGGCTTCGAGCAGGCCGCCGCCCGGGAGCTCGCCGAGGAGACGGCCCTGCGGGCCGCCCCGGAGGACATCCAGGTCCTCTCCGTGCAGATCGACTCGCAGGCCGGCCTGACCCGGCTGACGGCAGCCGCCGTCACCGCCTCGGCGGAGGGCGTCCCGGCCGTCACCGAGCCCCACAAGATCGCCCGCTGGCAGTGGTTCGAGCCCGGCGAGATCCCGTCGGCCCTCTTCGCCCCGTCGGCGGGCGTGCTGCACGCGTGGCGTCCGGATCTCACCGCGCTGCCGCGCGTCCCCTCGTTCGACTACCCGACCTCGGGCCCGGCGCACGGCACCTGACCCATCCGCCGTACGCCCCGCGGGGCCCCTGTACCGGATGCCGCGGCGACGCGCCGAGCCTCCCGGTCACGGCGCGCGGCGCACGGTCCTCAGCTGGTGGCCGTCAGGACCGTCACCGCGGTCACCGCCACCATCGCGGCCTGCATGTCCCGGATGGCCACCCGGACGCTCTCGGCGGCCCACTGGCCGGCGGCGATCTCCGCCGTCCTCGCGGTCACCTCGCCGGCCGGCCGGTCCGGGAAGGCGAGCTGGTGCAGCTTGGCCGAGTGGATCAGGGCGATGAGGCCCGCCGTGCGCTGGTCCGGCTCGGCCCCGCCGAGGACGGCCTCGCGGAGCCGTTCGCGCAGGGCGCGCTCGACCGTGCCGTCCGCCTCCGGGTAGCGGCGCTGCGGGAACACCCCGAACACCTTGTGGACCTGTGCCACCACCAGTCCGCGCTCGCCCATGCGCTCCAGGGTGGCGCCGACCGCCTTGGGCTGGTCCTTCGTCAGCCAGTCGGTCACGCGGCGCTTGTCGCGGCCGCGCATCCAGGCCTCCATCAACCGGATGCGGCCGTCCAGCAGTTCCTCGCCGGTGGGCTCGGTGTTCCTGAGCTCCAGGTACTTGCCCGACACCGACACCCGCTCCGCCATGACGAGTTCGAGCAGGAGTGCGCCCGCCACGGCCCAGCCCGCCGCCTGCCGCTGCCGCGCCGCCCCGGACTCGTCGTCCAGGGACAGCAGCATGATCTCCTCGGCCAGTGTGATCATCATGTGCGGCTCCCCCATCGTCCTGTCCGCCGGTCCGGCCGCCCTACCGCCCGGTCGGTCCGGCTGTCCTACTGCCTCGTAGGGGATGACGACCGACCGGCTCGCGAGGTTCCGTTCCGGGGCCGGGTCTACCTCCGCACGACCACCTTTGGCGCGAAGTTCCCCTCCCCCAGGTCCTCCGCGAGCAGCCGTTTGGCGATCGCGTCCGCGGCCACCCGCAGCTCGGCGCTCCGCGGCCGCCCCCGGTCCTTCTCCAGCTGGTCCCCGAGCCACTGGGCCCACGCCTTCGAGATGACGTCGGCCTCCCGCTGCCCCGCCGCGGTGAGGGTGAGGAAGCTGTCCTGGCGGCTGAGGAAGCCCTCGTCCGCCATCCGCTCGTAGACCGGGACCAGCACCTCCGGCGGCAGGGACCGGCGGCCGGCGATCAGCCCGAGGCTGGCGTGGCCGATGGTCCGGGTCATCAGCTCCACCTGCATCACCGCCCAGGCACCCGCGATGTCCAGCCGGGTGTCGGAGCCCTCGACGATCCCCCGCGCCGTGTCCGCGCCCATGTTCCGTACGAGCTTGCCGACGGCCAGTTCCAGCAGCTTGGCCGAATCGCCCGAGGCCGTGGCCGGTGAGCCGAACCCGTCTCCCATGTCCGTGGACCCGGCGCGGGCGCTGTCGCGCAGCCGCACCTGCTTGAGGAAGAGCGCCACCACGAAACCGAACACGGCGACCGGAACGGTGTACAGGAACACCGTCTGCAGGGCCTGCGCGTACGCCTCGATCACCGGGGCCGCGACCGCCGCGTCGAGCCGGTGCACCCCTTCCGGGGTGGAGGCGGCCCTGGCCAGCTGCTGCGGATCCTGCCCGGCGAGCCGTGCCGCCTCCGCGTACGCCTCCTCCAGCGCGGGCCCCAGGTGGTTCGCGTAGATCGTGCCGAAGACCGCCGTCCCGAAGGCGCTGCCGAGCGTACGGAAGAAGGTGACGCCGGAGGTGGCCGTACCCAGGTCGGCGTAGTCGACGGTGTTCTGCACGGCGATGGTCAGCACCTGCATGGACAGGCCGATGCCCACCCCGAGCACGAACATGTACAGCGATTCCAGCAGGGTGCTGGTCCCCGGCCCCATCCGCGACAGCAGGTACAGGCCGATGCCCATGACCGCGTTGCCGACGATCGGGAAGATCCGGTACTGGCCGGTCTTGCTCACGACGTTGCCGCTGAAGACCGAGGCGATCAGCAGGCCGATGACCATGGGCAGGGTCCGGACGCCCGAGATCGTGGCCGAGTCCCCGTCCACGTACTGGAGGTAGGTCGGCAGGAAGGTCATCGCGCCGAGCATCGCGAACCCGACGACGAAGCTCAGGACGGAGCAGACGGAGAAGACCGGATTGCGGAAGAGCCGCATCGGCAGCATCGGTTCCACGGCGCGGGTCTCGGCCAGGCAGAACAGCGCCAGCGCGACCGCGCCGCCCGCGAACAGGCCGATGATGACCGGCGAGGTCCAGGCGTACTCGTTGCCGCCCCAGCTGGTGGCCAGGATCAGCGCGCTGGCGCCGGCGGCGACCAGCGCGATGCCCAGGTAGTCGATGACCGGCTTGCCCGAGGCCCGGACCGCCGGGATCGTCCTGGCCGCCGCGATGACGACGAGGATCGCGATCGGGACGTTGACGTAGAAGCACCACCGCCAGGTCAGCTGGTCGGTGAAGAACCCGCCGAGGAGCGGGCCGATCACGGTGGCGACCCCGAAGACCGCGCCGATCATGCCCTGGTACTTGCCGCGTTCACGCAGGGGCACCACGTCGGCGATCAGCGCCATCGCGGTGACCATCAGGCCGCCGGCCCCGATGCCCTGGACGCCCCGCCACACGATCAGGAAGGTCATGTTGCCGGAGAGACCGCACAGGAACGAGCCGCTGATGAAGACGATGGCGGAGATCTGGAAGATCAGTTTCCGGCCGAAGAGGTCGCCGAACTTGCCGACCAGGACGGTGGCCACGGTCTCGGCGAGCAGGTAGGAGGTCACCACCCACGACATGTGGTCGCCGCCGCCCAGGTCCCCCACGATCGTGGGCAGAGCGGTGCCGACGATCGTCTGGTCGAGCGCCGCCAGCAGCACGCCGAGCATGATCGTGCCGAAGATGACGTTGCGCCGCCGCCGGTCGATCACGGGGGGCGCGGCAGCCGCGGCGGGGGCAGTGGTCACCCTCGCACTGTCACAGCGCGCCCGCCCGGCCGCATGCCGCGCCGAGCCGAACGGGGGACGCGCGCGCCCCGCCGGGCGGGGACGCGTGCAGCGGGATCAGCGCAGGTAGCCGAGGCCCGGATGCTCTGCCGCGTACCCGTCGAGCAGCCGCCGGGCCACGCCCACCGAGTCGACCAGCGGATGGAGCGCGAAGGCCTTGACCGCGTCGGCCCGCGATCCGCTCGCGGCCGCCGCCAGGACCTCCCGTTCGACGGCCTTGACCGCCGTCACCAGCCCCACGGCGTGCAGGGGCAGCGGTGCGACGCCCACCGGGTGGGCGCCGTTCGCGTCGACCAGGCAGGGCACCTCGATGACGGCCTCGGCGTCGAGGACGGACAGCGTGGAGCGGTTGGGCACGTTCAGGATCAGCGTGGTCCGCTCGTCGCGGGCGATGGCCCGCATCAGTGCGAGCGCGACCTGCTCGTAGCCCCCGGATTCGAGGTCGCTCTCCTCGCGCTCCGGGGCGCCCGCCGCCTCGCGGTTCTCGGCCATGTACGTGGCCTCGCGCTCGGCCCGGGTACGGTCCCAGGCGGCCAGCGCCGCCCCGGGCGGCGTGCCCGCCCGGCCGGCCTCGGCGTAGAAGCCGCGCTGCTGGTCGCGCAGGAAGGCCCCGCGCGTCTGCCCGGCCTCCTGGTACGCGCGTACCGTGTCGCGGTTGAAGTAGTAGTAGTGCAGGTACTCGTTGGGGATCGCGCCGAGCGAGCGCAGCCATTCGGCCCCGAAGAGCCGGCCCTCCTCGAAGGACTCCAGGGCCTCGGTATCGGCGAGCAGCCGGGGGAGCTCGTCGCGGCCGCCGATGCGCAGCCCGCGCACCCAGCCCAGGTGGTTGAGGCCGACGTAGTCGATCCAGGCCTCCTGCGGGCGGGCGCCCAGCAGCCGGGCGATGCGCCGGCCGAGGCCCACGGGGGAATCGCAGATGCCGATCACCCGGTCGCCGAGCTCCTCGGCCATGGCCTCGGTGACCAGCCCGGCCGGGTTGGTGAAGTTGATGACCCACGCGTCGGGGGCGGTACGGGCGATCCTGCGGGCGATCGCGCGCGCCACCGGCACGGTCCGCAGGCCGTACGCGATCCCGCCCGCGCCCACCGTCTCCTGGCCCAGGACCCCCTCGGCCAAGGCGATCCGCTCGTCCGCGGCGCGCCCTTCGAGGCCGCCGACGCGGATGGCGGAGAACACGAAATCGGCCCCGCGCAGGGCCTCGTCGAGGTCCGTGGTGACCGTGACCTCCGGGGCGTCCACCGCCGGATCGGCCGCCGGAGCGGCTGCGGCCTGGTCGCGGAGGACGCGGGCCATGGCGGTGAGCCGCGCCGGGTCCTCGTCGTACAGCGTCACATGGGACACCCGGCCTTCGGCTCGGTCGCCGAGCAGGGCCCCGTAGACGAGCGGGACCCGGAAGCCGCCCCCGCCGAGGATCGTCAGCCGCACGCCCCTACCGCCTTTCGCCCGTGCAGTTCCCGTGGCCGGCGCCGTCGTGGCGGCCGATGCCACGATCGGCGACACGGCCGGTGACGCGGACGCCACGGCTCACGCCCGCCGGCACCAGTCTGCCCCGGCGGGTCACTCCACCGGCGACGGCACGGCGCGCAGCCTGGCGCCCTGATGCTGTGTGAAGCCTCCGCCGCCGCGGACCGGGCTCCTCGGTGCGCCCGTGGGCGTGGAGAGGATCAGGGTGATCCGGGTCAGTCCCATCTCGCCCAGCATCCGACTGGTCTCGGCCACCATCCGGCACCGCACCAGGCCCCACCGCGGGTCGGGGTGGCGTACCGTGCGCACCGCCCCGTCGAGCTCGGCGGCGTCGGTCCCGTGGGTGCTCAGCCAGTGCGGCACGCCGTACCGGTAGGCCGCCTCCATGAACGGGTCGCGGGCCACCTCTTGGCGGATGCTGCGCAGCCCCTCGTCCTCGGGGGCCCCGGCCAGCGCGGTCGCGAACTGGGCCAGCAGCGGTACGCACCAGGCCGGTTCGTGGTCCTCCAGCACCGCCGCCGCGTCCGGGTGGAACAGCACGAACCGCAGGAAGTTGTCGTCCGGCAGGGCCGTCGGGTGCGGTCTCACCGTCTGGAAGAGCTGGTCGAATGCCGAATTGGTCAGGGCGACGTCCCAGCGGTGGTCCACCAGGAAGCTCGGGTACGGCACGGACTCCATGAGGGCCGCGTAGTCGCACAGGTAGTCGCGCTGCGCCGGATCCTCGGGCAGCCGGTTCTCCTCGGCGGCCCGCCACGTGGGCGGCGGGTCGCGGTCGACCATGACGCGGAACAGCCAGAAGCACTGGCGCTCGCTCATCTCCAAGGCCTCGGCCAGGGCGAGGAGTTTACGGTCCGTCCACTCCTTGACGAGACCTCTTTCCCAGTTCCCGTACGCGCGCACGCTGATGCGCAGCCGGGCGGCGAGGTCTTCCTGGCTCAGGCCCAGCTCCTCGCGGCGCTGGCGCAAAATCTCCTTGCGTCGCTCCGACCGCACGGCACCGCGGGCGGGTTCTTCGCCCGCCAGGCGCTCTTCAACGGCTCGGGCGAGTCCATCGGACGGGCCCACCGCTGCGAGATGTGGCACTGAGAGCTCCCCCTCCTCCGGTCTGGATCTTCATTTCCGTGTGGCGATCCTGCTACCGACTTCATTCGAGTGTCAACTATTGTGGCAATTCCAGCCTCTTGACAGCTCATTCCCGCCACAGCTGTGGCACGTTCTAGCCCTTACGGGCGAGAGCGGCTAGATTCCAGAAGCCGACCATGTGCCCATACCGACTTCGCGCGATCTAGGAGAACCACTGGTGACAGACGGCTTCCCGGCTCCCGTCGCGGTGGCCCACGCACCCATGGCAGCCACCATCACGCGTGTCGCCGAACTCGCGGGCAAGATGGGCCGCGACTTGAACCAGGTCTTCGACCTGCGGCGGCTCTCCGAGGCCTCCGGCGTACCCACGGACGTGGTCAGGACCCTGCTCGACGGCCGGCCGGCCGGCGAGCCCGATCTGCAGACCCGGTTCCTGCAGCGCCTCGACCTGCTCCGGCGGACCCGCGTCAAACCGAACGGCCGCCGCTACACGCAGCAGGAGATCGCGGACGGCGCCGGCATGTCCCGGCAGCAGGCCGGAGCACTGATCAACGGCGACCGGCGCCCCACCATGGAACACTGCGACGCGATCCAGCGGTTCTTCGGAGTGCACGCGGGGTTCCTCACGGCGCACGACTCCGACGCCCTCACCGACGCGCTCCAGCGGACCGAGCAACAGCTGCTCCAGGACTTCGCGGGGCGGGCGCGCGAAACCGTTCCGGCCCCGGCCGCATCGGCGGGCGATCCGCTGGCAAGACTCCTGCAGAACCACGGCGTACGGGGCATCGCCTGGCGCGCCGCCCAACTGCCCAGCGACAAGCACCGGGACAAGGTGACCGAATGGCTGGACCTGCTCCTCGAAAGCGTCAAACCGAATGAATCCTGACCCAGTCGAAAGTCTGGGTCTGATCCTTGAGTCCTGATCCGGATCCGCGCCGACGGGGAGAACGGTGAGCATAGGCAGAGAGCAGCGGCGGTTGTGCGGGGAGCTGGTGGCCGGTATCCGGCTGAACGCCCCCGTGGAACCCGTGGACCTCTACGCTGCCCTCTGCGAGGGCATGAGCAGACACCGCGGCCGCCGGGTGGACTTCCGGATGGCCTCGTTCCCGCCCCGGACGGCCAGCGGCCTGTGGCTCGACATGGCGGACCGTGATCTCGTGGTCATCGAGGAACGCACCGCGCCGGACCACCAACTGGTGATCCTGGGACACGAGCTGTGGCACATGAAGGCCGGTCACTGCAGTCACCACGTCGACGGCGCCGCCGTCGCCGCACGGCTGCTGTCCGACGAGGCCGACATCGGCGAGACCGTACGGCGCGTCGCCGCGCGCACACGCGCCGACGTGCAGGAGGAGACGGAAGCCGAATCCTTCGGCTTACTGCTGGGTAGTCGGTGTCGGAACTGGCTCGCCGGATCGGCGGGCCACCGCGCTCCGGTCCAGCGCGATCAACTGGCGGGCCGGATCGAGGCTTCGCTGGGCTACCGGGGGCACAGGAACGAGCGTTGAACGGCCAGGACTACTACATACCGGCGGCCGCGATGGCGGTCTCACTCGCCTTCAAGCTGCCGGCCCTGCGGCACAACTGGCGGGACCCGCTCCTCCGGTCGGTCGTCGCCCTGCTGACCCTGGCCGGAGCGGTGTTCACCTTCGCCGCCCCGCCGACCATCGCGGCGGTCAACCGCTGGACCGGGATCGTGAACGTCTCGGCCCCCCTGGTCTACTGCCTGATCACCGCGTTCAGCGCCTCCTGCCTGGTCCTGATGGTCAACTGGCGGGGCGGCCCGCCCGAACGGACCCGACGTGTCTCGCGCCGCTGGATCCTGGGCTACAGCCTGGTCATCGTCGTCCTGATCGTGCTCTTCGCCCTCGGGGAGACCCCGGTGGAGCGGCTGCGCGACTTCGACACCTACTACGCCAACACCCCGTACATCGGCCACCTGATCGCCCTCTACCTGCTGGCGCACTGCGTGGCGGCTTTCGTGATGGTGGTCCTGTGCTGGCGCTGGTCGCTCCAGGTCCGCGGCTGGCTGCGGATCGGCCTGGTGATCATCGTCATCGGCTACGTCTTCAACCTCGCCTACGACGCGACCAAGATGACCGCGGTCGTCGCCCGCTGGTCCGGTCACGACCTGGACGACCTCAGCACCTTCGTCGCTCCGCCGCTCGCCTCCCTCGGGGCGCTCGTCAGCGCGATGGGCTTCGTGGTCCCGCTCGTCTGCCAGCGCCTGTCGGACCACTGGCTGACCTGGGCGACGTACCGCCGGCTCGGCCCGCTCTGGCACGAGGTGCAGATCTCCGCGCCCAGCGGCACGCCGTCCGTGCCGATGGCCTGGTGGTCCGCGGCGGAACTGCGGGTGATCCAGCGCGAGTCGGACATCCACGACGGCTTCCTGCACCTCGGACCGTACTTCGACAAGGGCCTCGGCGACGGCGCCTACGAGCGCGCCGTCGCCGGGGGCGCCGACGAGGAGACGGCCCGCGCCGTCGCCGAGGCCGCCATGGTCGCGGCCGCCGTACGGGCCCGCTCCGCCGACCCCGACGGACGGACCACCGGAGAGGACGAACAGACCGTCCTCGACACCGCCGACGGTCCGCGCGACCTGCTGCGGATCTCCGACGCGCTGCGGCACTCGCCGGTGGTGCAGGCGGTCCGGCGCGAGGCGACCGTCTGAGCCGCCCCTTCCGGATCCTGCCGAGGCCGAGGCCTCTGCCGGAACCCGTCAGCGGCTGGCGACCGACGCCGCAGCCGTGGCCGGGAACAGGTCCTGGAACGGTGCGGCCGAGTCGATCCCCTCCCGCCCGTACGGGGCGTCGAAGCTCCACACCATGAACAGCAGGAACACGATCAGCGCGCTGAACAGTCCGGCGAGCAGCAACTCCCGTCCGGAGCGGCGGATCTGCAGGGTGAAGATCAGCCCCACCGTGACCAGGCCGCCGACCAGCAGCCCGAACCACACCACGCCCGGCAGCGTGGACTCCGCGCTCTGCGTCCGCGAGTGGCGCGCGTCGTCGGCCGCGGCGATGTGGTCCAGCAGCGGCTGGTAGGCCTGCGCCTGGAGCTCGTTGGCCGGGCTCTGGTGCGTGACGTCGGTGCGCAGCTTGCCGAGCAGTGCGGCGCCCTCGGCCGAGGCGCTGTCGCCGGAGGTCAGCAGCGGCCAGTCCACGGCGACGGTGTGGGCGACGTACGCGTCCACCTCGCCACGGATCCGGTCGCGGACGGCTGCCGGGTAGACGTCGGCCCGCTGCGTCACCTCGTACAGGGCCTGGGCCTCACGGCGCACGCTGTCCTCGGCGGCGCCGCGCGCCTCCCAGACGCCCGCGATGGCCAGGCCCAGCACGATCGCGTAGACCACGCCCACCATCATCGTCATGTACTCGATGACGTCGGGGGTTTCGCTGGTGTCCTCGTCTTCCGCGGCCCGGCGGTGCCGGATCGCGGTGATGGCGAGGACGAGGGCGCAGACGAGCGCCATGGCGATGGCCAGGACCAGCCATTCGGACACGTGGATTCTCCCGGTGTGGATCGGTGGATCGGTGAGTCGGCGGACACGGGTGGGAAGGGGCCGCGGCGGTCAGCCCCGGCTCTTGGAACGGGGACGCAGGGCGGCGGCGGCCAGTACGGCAGGGGTGGTGACGACGACCATGAGCGTGAGGGTGGACATCCCGCCCGGGCCGCGCCGCTCGACGGCCACCGAACGGTACGGACGCACGTGGAAGGCGCTCACCCGCGCGGCGGCGGCCCTGGCCGCGGGCGGGGCGGGTGCGCCGGCCGCGGCCGCCTCGTCCCGGCCCCCGGGACCCGCCGCGGGCTCCCGCGGCTCCGGCCCCTCGGCCCTTGCCTCCGCCGAAGGCTCCACCACCGCGCCGGGCGGACGCGGCCGCGCGGGCTCGGCCGGCCGCACGGGACGCGCTGTGGCAGTTTGGGCCCCCGCGGGCCGCCCCGGGTGACGCACGGTCGGCCGGCCGGTGCCGGGCACGGCCACCCGGACCGAGGGCAGCCCGGACGGCGGCCGGAAGACCGGCCTCTCCGGCTGCCCGGCCGGCACGCACAGGTCGACGCGGGCTCCGTAGCCGTCGCCGTCGTCCTCGCCCGCGACCGCCACGTGGCCGTGCAGCGGGCAGAGTGCCGCCACCAGGCCCGCCCCGGCGAAGTACTGCCAAGCGGTCACCGCGCGCCTCCCGAAATCCGCAGCAGAAGTAAGGGCCACCGCTGAAGAAACGATCAAGGGGCGGCTTCGACACGCCGCGAACGGGTGCTGATCCGCGATGCGGCATGATGGCGCCATGGGGACCGAGGGGGCGAACGCCCGCGTGATCGCAGGGCGCTACCGGCTGGACGCCAAGCTCGGACGCGGCGGCATGGGCATCGTGTGGCGCGCCACGGACCAGTTGCTCGGGCGGAACGTCGCCGTCAAGGAGGTCGCGCTCGACCCCGCGCTGTCCGAGGAGGAGGCCCGCCAGCAGCGTGAGCGGACGCTCCGCGAGGCACGGGCGGCGGCGCAGCTCAAGCACCCCCACATCATCGTGGTGCACGACATCGTCGAGGACGGCGAACTCCCGTACATCGTCATGGAGCTGGTCGAGGGCGGTTCCCTCGCCGACCGGCTCTCCCGGACCGGTCCCGTGGACGTCGCCGAAGCGGCCCGGATCGGGGCCGCGCTGGTCGGAGCGCTGCGTACGGCGCACGCGGCCGGGGTACTGCACCGGGACATCAAGCCGGCGAACGTCCTGCTGGAGGCGCCGGGCGGGCGGCCCGTGCTCACCGACTTCGGCATCGCGCAGGTGTCGGGCGCCACGACGCTGACGACCACCGGGTCCTTCGTCGGTTCCCCCGAGTACACCGCGCCCGAGCGGATGTCGGGGCGGACGCCGGCCGGGCCCGAGGCCGATCTGTGGTCGCTGGGCGCCCTGCTGTGCGCGGCCCTCAGCGGCGCCTCCCCCTTCCGGCGGGATTCGCTCGGCGGGATCCTGCACGCGGTGGTCTTCGACGAGATCCGGCCGCCCGAGGCCTGTGGCCCGCTGCTGCCGGTGGTGCGGGGACTGCTGGAGCGCGATCCGGCCGAGCGGATCGGCGCGGAGCGGGCCGAGCGGATGCTGCGGGACTGCGCGCAGTCGGCGGGGCAGTACACCCCGACGCGGTACACCCCGGCCCTGCACGACCCGGCGCAGTCCGCTCCGGCCCCGCAGGACGCCTCGCCGCAACCCCCGGGCGGCCCGCAGGCCACGGCGGTACCGCAGACCCCGGACGTCCCCCGGACCCCGGACGTCCCGCTGATCCCGAGCGTCCCGCAGACCCCGGCCGCTCACGGTCCGGCACGGGCCGGGGCGGTCCCGGCGTCGGCGCCGACGCCCCTGTCGGCCCCGGTACCCGCGCCCGGGCCCCCGCACGCCCCGGGGAGGCGGCGGCCGGCGGCGGCGCTGATCGCCGGGCTGCTGCTGGCCGCGATCACCGGTGCCGGCGTGTCCGCCGCGCTGCTCACGAGCGACGGCGGGCGGGGAGGGCGGACGTCCACGAGCGGGGCGGCCGGCCAGGCGAGCACGCCCGCCTCCTCCGCCGCCACCGGCGAGCGGACCGACACGGTCTCCCCCTCGTCCGACGACCGGCCCGCGCCCGCGGGCTACCGCGTCGTCACCGACCCGGAGGGTTTTTCACTCGCGGTGCCGCTCGGCTTCACCCGCAAGGTGGAAGGTCCGCGGATCTTCTACATGTCACCCGGTGAGACCTTCCGCATCGGCATCAAGGTGGCCGAACCCGAGTCGGGCGGCCCCCTCGCCGTCCATCAGCGTGCCCACGCCAAGGGGCCGGGGACCAACCCCGGTTACCGTGACGCCGAGGTCGCGACCACCGCGCAGAACGGCCTGCAGGCCGCCCTGTGGCTGTTCACCTGGGACGGTTTTTCGCCGGCCGAGGGTCCCCGGCACACCCGCGACCTGTGCTGGGAGGAGGACGGCCGCCTGTACGACGTGTGGGTGTCCTCGCCGGTCCGCCAGGCCGAAGAGGCCCGGGGCTACTTCGACACGGCGGTGCGGACCTTCGTGCGTACCGGGGACTGACAGCCGCAGCCACAGGCCGCTTCACCCGCCAGGCGCAGCCCACCACGGCACCCGCCGCCGCGCTCCATGATCGGGGGGACACGGCTCCCCCGGCCCCGCCGATCCGGGCGGCCCCGTACGCCTGGCCCGTGCTGATCTGCGGCTTCCTGGCCCTGGGCGCACGCCATGTGACGGGCCGTCACGTCCGCCGCGAGGGTCATGGCCGGACACCCCTTAGGGTGGGGGGACATGTCCGACTCCACGCCCCTCCCCGAACCGGCCGGATTCGCTCCGGTCACCGTCCTGGCCGCGATGCGCCGGCCGCTGCGGTTCCTCGGCTCGTGGTGGCCCTGGCGGTGCTGGGCGTATCTGGCCAGCGGGTTCCTCCTCGGCTATCCGGTTCTGGTCGTCCTCGTCCTGCTCCTCGGGTTCGGGCTGGCGCTGGCGGTCGTCGGGATCGGCCTGCTGCTCCTGCTGGGCGCCGTCGTCGCCGGGGTGCCGCTGGGGGCGCTGGAGCGGTGGCGGCTGCGGTGGGTGGAGCCCGGGCCCGTGCCGGACCCGCACACCTCGCTCGCCGGTGCCGGGCCCGCGGCCTGGCTGCGGACCCGGCTGCGGGAGCGGGCCACCTGGCGGGAGTTCGCGTACGCCGCCCTGCTCGGACCGGTCTTCGGGGCCGCCGGGTTCGCCGTGATCACGCTGCTGGCCTTCGCCCTGATCCTCGTCGCGACACCGGTGATCGTGTGGGCCATCGCACCGGACACGGTGATGCTGATCCCCGGCCGGGCGGTCTCCGGGCCGGTCGAGGCCCTGGGCGGCACGGCCGTCGGGCTGGCCGGGACGACGGTGGCGGCGTACGCGGGCGCGCTGCTCGCCGGGGCCCAGGTGAAGGCGGCCCGGCTGCTGCTCGGGCCACGGGTGGAGGCGGACCGGATCCTGGAGCTCACTCGCTCCCGGGTCCGCCTGGTGGACGCCTTCGAAGCCGAACGGCGGCGCATCGAGCGGGACTTGCACGACGGGGCGCAGCAGCAGCTGGTCGCCCTCAGCATGACGCTGGGCCTCGCCGAGCTGGAACTGCGCGGGCTCCCGCAGGCGGCCGGGGCCGCCGCGCTGGTGGCCCGGGGGCGGGGGGAGGCCAGGGTCGCCCTGGAGCAACTGCGCGACCTCGTACGGGGAATCCATCCGCAGGTCCTCACCGACCACGGGCTGGCGGCGGCCGTCGCCGAGGTGGCCCTGCGTCATCCCGTACCGGTGACGGTGGACCTCGACGTGCCCCGGCTGACCGAACCGGTGGAAGTCACGGCCTACTTCACCGTCACCGAGGCCCTCGCCAACGCGGCCAAGCACAGCGGCGCCTCGCACGTCCACGTCGTCGGTAAGGTCGTGGGTGACCGGCTCACTCTCACCGTCACCGACGACGGCCGCGGCGGCGCCGATCCCGGCGCGGGAGCGGGCCTGGCAGGACTCGCGGACAGGGTGGCGATGTTGAAGGGCAGGCTGGTGGTGTCCAGTCCGGTGGGCGGACCGACCCGACTCAGGGTGGAGGTCCCGTGCTCCGGCTGATCCTCGCCGAGGACTCCGTACTGCTGCGCGCCGGGCTGACCGAACTCCTCACCCGCGGCGGGCACCAGGTCCTCGCCGCCGTCGGCAGCGCCGAGGAGCTGGTACGGGCGGTGGAGGCGCAGCGGCCGGACGTCGTCGTGACGGATGTGCGGATGCCGCCCGGCTTCCGCGACGAAGGCCTGCGGGCCGTACTCGAACTCCGCTCCCGCGACGCCGCGTTGCCCGTGCTCGTGCTCTCGCAGTACGTGGCCACGGCCTACGCCACCCAGTTGCTGACGGGTGCCTCGGCGGCGGGGCTGGGCTATCTCCTCAAGGACCGGGTCGGCGAGGTGGCCGAGTTCCTCGACGCCCTCCAGCAGGTCGCCGAGGGCCGTACGGTCATCGACCCGGAGGTGGTGCGGGTCCTCCTCAGCCGGCAGTCCGAGGAACGGCCGCTGGCCCGGCTGACCCCGCGCGAGCGGGAGGTGCTGACGCTGATGGCCTCCGGCCTCAACAACCAGGCCCTGGCGGCACGGCTGTTCATCACCGAGGCCGCCGTCGTCAAACACGCCTCCAGCATCTTCATGAAGCTCGACCTGGACGCCACCGAGGGCAACCGCCGGGTCCTGGCGGTCCTGGCCCACCTGTCGGGCCAGGACCGCCAGGACCCGGCCGTCACCAGCGTTCGAACGCGGTGAAGGGCCTCACGTGGCTGCCCGAACGCACGGCGATGAGCCTGTCCTTGTACGGGATCAGGTCGTCGACGGAGCCGGCGTCGTCGCGGAAGGCACGGTGCTCCTCCTCGTCGCCCGTGGCGGCGTCGTACGCGTAGAGGCTGTCGCCGTACCTGGTCGACCCCTTCACGGCCGTGACCAGGCCGTCCTGCGCGTGCAGCCCCTGGACGACGTAGGCGGCGCCGCCGAGGGCCTCCTTCCAGAGCCTGCCGCCGGTCGTCAGGTCGAAGGCGACGAGCAGCCCCCACTTGCCGCCGTCGGTGAGCGCGAAGAGCCGTCCGTCGGAGACGGTCACATGGCTGCCGATCGAGCCGTGGCCGTCGCCGGTGGCCTGGATCCGGGCTCCGGGGCGGCCACCGGGCCCGAAGGTGAGGAAGGCGTCGACGCCCCGGTCGCCCTCGTCGACGCGCAGCACGACGGGCTCGGTGGCCGTGAAGGTGACGCTCGCGCCGGCGGCGACCCCCCGGCGGGCGTCGAGGGGTGTGATCCACAGCTGCCTGCCGTCGGCCGGGTCGAAGGCGGCCAGCCGCATCTCCTCGCCGCAGGCCAGGACGGCGAGGACCTCCCGGGGCGCGGTGGCCGTGCCGTCCGGGGTGCAGCCCTCCTGGACCGCGGCGGTCCAGCGGGGGGAGCCGGTGCGGAGGTCGACGGCGCGGACGGCGGGCGCGCCCTTGCCAGTGGCGTCGAGGACCACGCCGAGCCCGCTGCCGACGGCGAGCGCGCGGACGCGGTCGGCGGTGTCGCCGCCCGCCGGTGCGAGGGCGGTGCGCCACAGTTCGCGGCCGTCGGCGAGGTCCAGCGCGGCGACGGTGGCGCAGCCCTCGGCGGCGCTCCTGGTGTTCTCGTCGTACGCGATCAGCACGTGCGCGCCGTCGGCGGTGGTGCTGGCGGCGCAGATCTCGGTGCGGCCGGGCGGGACGAACTCCCAGACCTTCTTGCCGGTTCCGGCATCGAATCCCGTGACGGCGTCGTGCCGGGTGCGGACGAGGGTGTCGTCCACGATCCAGGCCTGGTGGGTGCCGTCCTCCGGGGCCCGGCTGTCGCCGGGGGTCTCCCAGGCCGTCGTCAACGACGATCCGGGCCAGTAGCCCGAGGTGCCCAGGAACGCCCAGCCGAGGCCGACGACGATCGCCAGCACCACAGCGACGGCGATCAGGCCGCCGAGCCAGGACCGCCTTGCGCCCTGCGGTCTCGACCGCTCTGCCGCGTCACCGTTCGTCGTTTCCGTCATGCGGATCCCCACCCCGTTCCAGTCACTCGGACGGCGTACAGCGTAGGCGTTGGTGATCACCGGGAGCGCTCGGGAGGACGAGGGCGTTCGGGACGGGCGTCCCGACGGCCCCACCGCACGGGCGCCGGACGCGAGGACGTCGTCGAACGGTTTCACCGATGCCCGACAGGTCCACCCGCTCTGCCCTGATAATCAGCACACACCACCAGCCCGGGGGAATGACAGACGCATGCCAGTGTCCGGCACCTTAGCCCGAACCCGCTCGACCGTGATCCGCGCCCGCGCGCAGCACCGGCTCCGGCAGCGACGAGCACGGCGCACCGCTGCCGTGTGTGCCCTCCAGGGCCTGGACCGGGCCGTCGACCGCCTCGGGTTCCCCTCGGGCAGCCTGCCCCACACGCGCGTCGGCCTGGTGTTGTGGCACTCGCTCCCCCATGTCAGGGCGTTCCACGCGGTGTTGACCGTCGTTTTCTGTTTCAGCGTCGGCTTCTGTGTCGCCGCGCTGCTCTTCCCCTACGAGATCGATCTTCTGAGCCAGGTCACCTCGGACGAGTTCGCCGGACACGCGCAGACGCTCATGGACAGGAAGCAGGCGTTCAGCGATTGGGAGGGCCAGCCCGTCGGCCCGATCCTCGTGGCCATCGCCCTCGTTGCGGGCACTGTCTACGCGGTCTCCGTCGCCCTGGTCACGCTGCTGTCCGAGCCGATCCGCAACCGCGCACCCGACATGCCGTACACCCTCATCGGCCGCTCGGCGCGCGCCCTCGCCCTGTGCGCGGACGTCTACGACACGGTCCCCACCGGCCGTCTCCAGGCCTTGCACGAGCTCGACCACCATGCGCGCAGGCTGGAGGAACGTGTCCTCAAGGTGTACCGCGAGTCCCGGGTCATCCCGCGACGGTCACCCCGGCGAACGGTTGCGCGGCAGCACGGCCGGCACGTGGCCGCGGCACTTCGCCGACAGCTCATGCGGATCGACGTCGACCCGCGCCAAGGAGCCCACGACTACGCCGTCATGGTCGCCGAGATCAGCGAGAACTACGCCCAGGGCAAGGTGGCAGGTCTGCTCCCCGAAGCGAAGCTCGCCGACGTCCCGCTCCCGTCTCCCTTTCTCGCGGCCTTCCGTGAATCCCTGCACGTCGCCGGTGCCATCCTTGCCGCGATCCTCGCGGCCGTCGCCACCGCGGCAGTCCTGCCCAAGCTGGGTTTCGTCCCCAAGGACCTGCACCTCTGGCTGATCGCCGGCGCCGCCGCGGTCGCCGGCATCCTCACCGCCGGATGGCACCGCTTCACTCGCCTCATCCCCCTCATCGGCCCCTGACCCCGTTCTGGCGGCCGGCAACGGGTCAACCGCCGCGGGGCAAACGGCACGTCCGGTGGGAGGCAGCCGGGCGACGGCCCTCAGGCCGCGCCCGTGTTCCGCCGCGGGGCGCTGATCAGCAGGACGGCCGGCAGGGCCGCCAGCAGGACGGCCCCGGCCGCGCACCAGAGGGTGGTGGTGTAGGAGTCGAGCAGCCGGGCGAACACGTCGGTGTCTTCCGAGATCTGCCGCAGGCGGCTCGTCAGGACGGCGCCGAGCACCGCCCCGCCGATCGCCTGACCCAGGTACTGGGCCGCCCCGAGGGCTCCCGAGGCCGCACCCGCGTGGTGCGGCGCCACCCCGGCGGTCCCGATGGCGTAGAGCGGGACGAGGGCCAGGCCCAGGCCGAATCCGGTGAGCAGCATGCCGGGCAGCACCCCGGTCGCATACGTGGCCGCTCCGCCGACACCCGCCAGCAGGGCCAGCCCGAGGGCCGTGACCGCCAGGCCCGGCAGGAGCAGGGCCCGCGGGGCGACGCGGGGCAGCAGGCGTGCGGAGACCTGGGTGGCGGCCACGAGCGCCGCGGCGGCCAGCGGCAGGTGGGCGGTCCCGGTCGCACCCGGGCCCTCGCCGCGGATCTGCTGGGCGAAGAAGCCCAGGGCGGGGAGGAGGGCGACCACGGCGAAACCGGTGACGAGAACGGCCAGGAGGGAGCCGAGGCGGCTCCGGTCCGCGAGGACGTACGCGGGGAGCAGCGGGCCGGAGGTTCGCCTCTGCCACCACAGGAACGCGGCGAGCAGCGCGAGGCCGCCCGCGACAACGACCAGGGTCTGGACGACGCCCCAGTCCGGGGCCTCGGCGAGGCCACAGGCCAGGATGGCGGATCCCGCCGTGCCGAGGAGCACGCCGAGTCCGTCGAACCGGGCTCCGGTGCGGCCGGGGCGGCCGGGCAGCAGGGTGAGCGTGCCGATCAGGGCGAGCACGGCGAGCGGGACCACCGACCACAGGGCCCAGCGCCAGTCCAGGGTCTCCGCGAGCCACCCGCCCGTGAACACGCCGAGCGCACCGCCGCCCGCGGCGACCGCCGCGTAGATCCCGAAGGCCCTGCCGCGTTCCTTGGGGTCGGTGAATCCGGTGGCCACCAGGGACAGCGCGGCCGGGACGAGCAGGGCCGCAGAGGCGCCCTGCAGGACGCGGGCGGCGATCAGCGGCCCGGTGCCGGCGGCCGCGCCGCCGAACGCGGCGGCCGCCGCGAATCCGATCAGGCCGGCCACCAGCATCCGCCGGGCTCCGAACAGGTCGGCGAGATGCCCGCCCAGCAGCAGCAGTCCGGCGAGGGCGACCAGGTGGGCGGTGAATACGGCGCCCAGGTGGTCGATGCCGAGATCGGCGTGTATCTGCGGCCCCAGCAGGCTGAACTGCGCTGCTTCGACCAGCACCAGCAGCTGTGTCAGGGCGAGCACCGCGAGCCCCCACCACCGCCGGGGATGCGGGGGCGCGGGGACGGACTGGTCCGCGGGGAGCGAACCCGGGGGCGGCCCGAAGCCGTCCGCGGGGCCGAAGTGGCCGGGGGTCGTGGGCGCGTACGCGGGAGGCGGGGGCGGTGTTCCGTACGGGGAGGCGTCCTGCCGGGACTGCGCGGGCACGAGGCGGGGGTCCGGCGCCTGCTCGGCGGGGCCCTTCTCGGTCACGACCCCGCCGCCGGCTCCGGCCCCACCCATGCCGGCCCCGCCACCGCCGGCTCCGGCGTGAGACGCCGGGGCGTAGTCCAGCAACCGTGCGGCGTGGCGCCCCAGCTGGGCCAGCACCGCGCCCGGGAGCCACTCCCCGGCGGCGTCCGCCGCCGTACGCTCCGCCACCTCCTCGGGGGTCGGCCGCCGGGCCGCGTCCTTGTGCAGGCACGCACCGACGAGGCCGGCCAGTGACTCCGGCACCCCGGTCAGGTCCGCCTCCTCCTCGGCGATCCGGAAGAGGTGGGCGTTCAGGCCGGTGTCCTTGGCGCCGAAGAGCATGCGTCCCGTGGCGGCGTACACGAGGACCGCACCGAGGCAGAAGACGTCGCTGGCGGGGGTCAGTTCGAGACCGCGGACCTGTTCCGGGGACATGAACCCCGGCGAGCCGATCAGCATGCCGGTGCGGGTGTGCAGGCTGTCCCCGGTCAGGCTGTCCATCGCCCGCGCGATGCCGAAGTCGATGACACGGGGCCCGTCGACGGTGACGAGCACGTTGGAGGGCTTCAGGTCGCGGTGGATCAGACCCGCCTCGTGCACGGCCCGCAGGGCGAGGGCGAGCCGGTTGGCGAGGGTCCGTACGGAGTCCTCGGGCAGCGGACCGAACTGCCGGGCGACCACGGTCTGCAGGTCGGGCCCCGGGATGTACTGGGTCGCCACCCAGGGCACGGCGGCCTCGGTGTCGGCGTCGAGCACGGCTGCCGTCCAGCTGCCGCCCACCCGTCGCGCGGCGGCCACCTCGCGGGCGAACCTCTTGCGGAATTCGGGGTTCCCGGCGTACTCCGCCTGGACCACCTTCACGGCGACGGTACGCCCGGCTTCGGAGCGGCCCAGGTAGACCAGTCCCATGCCACCCGCGCCCAGCCGGGCGATCAGGCGGTACGGTCCGATACGGTTCGGGTCTTCGGCGGTCAGCTGATCCACGGACGGAAGGATAGTGCAACTATCCAATGTGCGGGGGTCATCAGGCGAAATGCCCTCCCGTCCGCTCGCTCCGCTGCGCCCCCGGCCGCCGGCCCGACGGCCGGGGCCAGGGCCGGCCCGATCCCGTCACCACGCGCGAGACACCCGGTACGGTCACCGAGCGGGCCCAGACCGACAGCAGGACCGGCAGCGCCAGATAGCCGAAGCGGCCCGCCGGGGCCAGGAGGAACGCCAGGGTGAGGCCGAGGGCGAGGCGGTCCGCGGCGGCCGCCACCGTACGCGGCGGCCTGGCGAGCAGGGAGCCGGCCACCGCGAGACCTCCCGCCAGGAGCAGGCCCACCGTCAGGTACCAGCCCCAGGGGCCCAGTTCGGCCAGCAGTCGACCGGGCAGCGGACTGCTCGCCGGGGTCGGCACCGCCGCCCGCCCGGTGGGGAAGGCGAACACCTGGCGTCCCACCTCCGCCGGCTGGAGCAGCACGGCCGGCAGCACCACCAGGGCCGTGCCGCCGGCCGCGACCAGAGCGCAGCGCACCGCCGGCCACCCGCCCCGGCAGACCGCGAGCAGGGCGACGGCCACCGCGACCGCGGGCAGCGCCGTCCACTTGAGCGCGCAGGCCCCTGCGAGGGCCGCCCCGGTGAGGACGGGCCGCCCGGCGGCCGCGGCCGCCAGCGCCAGGCAGCAGAGTCCGGCGAGCGGCAGGTCCACCCCGCTCACCGCCAGGGGCAGGGCCACCACCGGCGAGGCCACCAGCACGGGCAGCAGCCGGCCCGGCCCACGTCCGGTGCCGACACCCGGCCCACGCCCGGGACCACCGCCCGGCCCGCGCACGGTCGTCCCGCCGTGCAGCAGCCGCCGGGCCGCCCACAGGCAGCCGAACAGCACGGCCGCGCACCAGATCCGGGCGTCCCCCAGCAGCCGCGCCGCCCAGCCGGCCCCGTCGCCGTCTCCTCCGAGCAGCGCCCGCGGTATGCCGAGCAGCGCCATGCCCGGCAGGTAGGGGGTGTACTCCTCGACGTGCGCGGGCCGGTCGACGTAGAGCCGGCCGGACTCCAGCAGGAGCCGGCCCGAGCGTTCGACGACCGTCACCTCCGACTGCCCCTGGCCGGTCAGGACCAGCCACAGCAGCGGTACGGCGACGGCCCCCAGCAGGGCGGCGGCGAGCGCGGCGCGACGGCGGCCGAGTGCGGTGGCCGTGGCGGCCGCGAGGTATCCGGCTGCGGCGCACCAGCCCCACAGCCGGTGCGGTGCCAGCGAGGAGAACAGCGGGAAGGACAGCGCCCACGCGGCGGCGAGCAGCCAGCCGGTGGTCCACCGGGCGGTAGGGGAAAGGGTCATGGGTCCATTCCAGCCGCGCGGCCCGGCCGGGTCTGCACAGCCAGGTGGACGGTCCGCGGTGGGGTTTTCCCTACCTTCCCCCTCGCCCGCCCGCCCTCCCCCGGGGCATGCGTGAGGGGCACGACCCGTCGGGTCGTGCCCCTCGACCGGTTGTCACCGGGCCCTGCGGATGCCTCAGGCCTCCGGGTTGCCGCCGAACCGCTCGCGGTAGGACTCCAGGTCCTCCTCGGTGACGCGGGCGAACAGCACGGGCGGCACGGTGAACGGGGTACCGGCCGGCACCGCGTCCAGGGAGCGGGCCTGCTCCGGGGTGATCCAGGTGGCCGTGTCGTCGGCGAGCGCGAACGAGGAGCGCATGGCGCGCGCCGAGGCCGGGATGAACGGCTCGGAGACCACCGAGTAGAGGTGGATCAGGTTCATCGCCGTGCGCAGGGTGAGCGCCGCGCCCTCCAGGTCGGTCTTGACCTCCAGCCAGGGGGCCTTCTCGTCCAGGTACGCGTTTCCGGCCGACCACAGGGCGCGCAGCGCGGCCGCGGCCTTGCGGTACTGGAGGGTGTCCATGTGGCCCTCGTACTCGGCCAGCAGCTCGGCGATCTGCTCGCCCAGCTTGGCCTCGGCCTCGCCCGCGGGGCTGCCGGCGGGGACGTCGTCACCGAACTTCTTGCGGGAGAAGGTCAGTACGCGGTTCACGAAGTTGCCGAGGGTGCCGCCGAGGTCCTTGTTGACCGTGGCCTGGAAGTGCTCCCACGTGAAGGACGAGTCGTCGGACTCGGGCGCGTTGGCGATGAGGAAGTAGCGCCAGAAGTCGGCCGGGAGGATCTGCAGCGCCTGGTCGGTGAAGACGCCGCGCTTCTGCGAGGTGGAGAACTTGCCGCCGTAGTACGTCAGCCAGTTGAAGGCCTTGACGTAGTCGACCTTCTTCCACGGCTCGCGGGTGGCCAGTTCGGTGGCGGGGAACATCACCGTGTGGAACGGGACGTTGTCCTTGGCCATGAACTGGGTGTAGCGGACGTCCTCGGCCTCGTACCACCACGACTTGTAGTCGCGGTTCGCCGGGTCCAGGTCGGACCACTCCTTGGTGGCGCCGATGTACTCGATCGGGGCGTCGAACCAGACGTAGAAGACCTTGCCCTCGGCGGCGAGCTCGGGCCAGGTGTCGGCCGGGACCGGGACGCCCCAGTCGAGGTCGCGGGTGATGGCGCGGTCGTGCAGGCCCTCGGTCAGCCACTTGCGGGCGATGGAGGAGGCGAGCTGCGGCCACTCCTCCTCGTGCTCGGCGACCCAGGCCTCGACCTCGTGCTGGAGCTTGGACTGCAGCAGGAAGAGGTGCTTGGTCTCGCGGACCTCCAGCTCGGTGGAGCCGGAGATGGCCGAGCGGGGCTCGATCAGGTCCGTGGGGTCCAGGACGCGGGTGCAGTTCTCGCACTGGTCGCCGCGGGCCTTGTCGTAGCCGCAGTGCGGGCAGGTGCCCTCGACGTAGCGGTCCGGGAGGAAGCGGCCGTCGACCGGCGAGTACACCTGCCGGATCGCGCGCTCCTCGATGAACCCGTTCTCCTGCAGCTTGCGCGCGAAGTGCTGGGTGATCTCGCGGTTCTGCGCGGAGGAGCTGCGGCCGAAGTAGTCGAAGGACAGCTCGAAGCCGTCGTAGACCGCCTTCTGGGCGTCGTGGGCCTGCGCGCAGAACTCGGCGACCGAGATGCCGGCCTCCTTGGCGGCGAGTTCGGCGGGGGTGCCGTGCTCGTCGGTGGCGCAGATGTAGAGGACGTCGTGGCCGCGCTGGCGGAGGTACCGGGAGTACACATCCGCCGGAAGCATCGACCCGACCATGTTGCCCAGGTGCTTGATCCCGTTGATGTAGGGAAGCGCGCTGGTGATCAGGTGTCGAGCCATCCTCGGATGCTCCATTTCCTCTGTGCGGTACGACGTGACGTGACGGATTGTGAACGCGGTTCATCGTATCGAACCGCCGCGAAGCCACGCGCCGCATTTGTTCATGGGTGGACGTAAAGCAAAAGCGAGGGCAGTGACCTCTCCGTCACGGCCCTCGCGATCGGGCCCATGTTACAGCCGCACCGCGGCGCACCCCACCGGCGCCCGGGCCACGACGGCCGGGGCGTCGGCGGGAGCGGTGACGGCGGCACGGGCGGTGCCGCCGAAGGGGCACTCGCTGCGGCACCGGCGGCGGCACTCGCGCTGGCAGAGGCGGCGGCACTCGCGGTGGGCATATGCATACGTGCCGGCTGGAGCCCCGCGTGATCGAGATCGATCACGGGTCGATCATCCGCGACGCATTGCTTCCAGGTTTCTTCTCTGCGCCCTCCGAGTGCGCCCGCGCTGCTTTCCTGTTCAGCGCACAGGGGATGAGGTGGAGCGGTGAACGATGGCGGACCGGAGGAGTCCGGTGGGGCCGTGGGACTACCGAGCCGGCGTCGGCGGCCGACTCCCATGAGCCAGTGGGATCCGACGGCGCGCCTGTCGTACTGGGCCTTCCACGCCAATCGGCGGCCCGCGTACATGCGCTTCGCGTATCTGCAGCTGGGCTCCGACGCGGCGGCGGAGGAGGCGGTGGACGCCGCCTTCGACTCGATCATGGGTGAATGGCTGCGGATGCTCCACATGGACCGCCTCGACGCCTACGCCTGGACCGTCCTCAAGCACTGCCTGGTCGACCCGCGGCGCCGTCGCCATCCGTGGCAGCAGCACCCGGAGCCGACGGACATCAGCGCCTTCGAGGCTGCCCTGAAGGAGGCCCACGCCGATCAGTACGAGGTGTTGACCGACACCATCCGCTTCTACTCCGCCGTCTCGCGGCTCGCCGAGCGGCAGCGCGACTGCGTGCTGCTGCGGTACGGGCTCCAGTGCACCCCCGGTGAGGCCGCGGCCGTGATGGGCGTCGACGAGGCCACGGTCCGCTCCTACCTCGGACAGGCCCACCGGCGGCTCGCCCGGCTGCTCTCCACGTCCGCGGTACCGCCGGACCCCGCGGTGCCGCCCGACCCCGCGGTTTCGCCAGACTCCGTGGCACAGCCGGACTCCGTGGGACAGCCGGACTCCTCGTCACAGCCCGGCTCCGCCGAATCGGCCGGGTCATGAGGCGCCACGAGCGGCCGGAGCGGCAGGACGGCGACCCGGTCCCCCGTTCCCTGGCCGAGTTCCTGGCCCGGGCGGGGGTCCGCGACCGCTACCGGCACTACGACCTCGGCGCCGCCGAGGCCCGGCTGCTGCGCACCACACCGCACGCGCCCGCTTCCGGACACCGCGCCCGGCGCCGGTCGCTGCACGGCTGGAGCGACCCCGCCCGGGACTGCCCGCTCGACGCCGAACGGGCCCGCCGCGACCTGAAGGCCGTCTGCCTCGCCTCCGCGTGCGCGCCGAAGGCACGGGCGCATCTCGACTCCTTCCTCGACGACGGACACACCGACCTGGCCGGGGCGGTGGTCTTCGGCTGTCTGCTGCACCTGGCCGGGCTGCGCGAAGGAGCCCGCTTCTGGTGGCAGTTCGCCGCAGGGTCCGGGAGCCCGCGGACCTCGGCGGCCGCGTACTGCCTCTTCCTCGACCACTCCCGGCGCGGCGAGCACCACGACGCCCGGCACTGGGCGCGCGAGCTGGGCCGGCGCGGCTTCCGCCCGGGCGGCCGACGGGATCTGCGCGAGGTCCGGCTGTGCACGCAGGCGGCCGTACTGCGCCACGTCGACCAGTTCGAGGATCCCGACCTGGGCCCGGTGCCGCTGCCGAGGCCAGGGCTGTCCGGGGTGCTGGCCGCGTTCCTGCCGCAGCCCGTCACCGTGTCGGCCTCGGCGGCGCGGCCGCCGGCCGCGCCGCGCCCGGCCGCCGGACCACTGCGCCACCCCGCGCTGACGGCGGCGAACCGCGGGAGCGCCGCCCGGGCCGGTACGAGCCTGGCCCTGACGGAGGCGCGCCGCGCCCTGGCGGTCGTACGCGTCCTGGAGCGGCGCCCGTTGGGGGTCCGGGCCGCCCAGCTCGCCCGGGAGTCCGGCCTCGCCGAGGGGGAACTGCGGCCCCTGCTGGCGATGCTGTGCGAGGAGGAGTACGCGGTGCGTCCAGCCGCCGGGGTGTACCGGCGCGGCCCCGCACTGGACCGGCTCGCCGCCCCCGGCTGGCACGGCCTGGCCGGGCAGCTCCAGCGCACCCTGGCCCTGGCGCGGGACAGCACGGGCGCCGCGGTGTACCTCAGCCGGTACGCCGGGGGCGAGGTCCGGATCACGCAGATGGCGGACGGGCCGGCGACCCCGCCGGTGCGGGAGTGGGTCGACTTCCGGGCCGCCGCGCATGCGAGCGCGGTCGGGAAGTGCCTGCTGACCCAGCTCGACCACGACGGCCGCGCCGACCACGTGGCCCGGCACCGGCCCGCGCGGCTCACCCCGCGGACGATCACCGACAGCCGGGTCCTGTTCAGCGCCCTGGACGCGGTGGCTCCGGGAGCGCCCGTGTTCGACCTGCGCGAGTACTCCCCCGGGGTCGTCTGCTCGGCGGTCCCGATCGCCACCGGGGACGCCGCCGGGAGCCTCGCGCTCTCGCTGCCCGCGAGCCATGCGCACCGGCTGGGAGCCGCCACCGAGACCCTGCGCCGCAAGGCCGTCCCGGTGCTCCTGGCCCTGCTGCTGACGGGCGCGATCCCGCCGGACGCCCCGGCGGCGGCCGCGGAGCAGACTCCGGCCGGGCGGCCCCGACCGATGCCTGCCCCGGCCGACCCGGTCACTCCGGTCACACCGGTCACTCCCGAGACCCTGCGGCACCTGCGGCGGCTCTTCCGCATCCCGCTCGCCGGTGGCACGGTCGCGGCGGGCGGCCCGCACCTGGTCAGTGACACCGCGGCTGCCGCGGCCTACCTCTTCGACGCCGTGTCGGACACCGACCAGCCCAGCCTGTCGCTGCCCCACACCTTCACGTCCGTCCTCCCGGGCAGCCTGACCAGCCCGACGGGCCTGGTGGTGCTGGGTACGTGACCGGACAGGACGATGCGCAGGGCCATCGGTCACGTGGCGGGTCACGCCACCGCCCGGAAAAGCAGAAGACCCCACGCGAAGTGGGGTCTCAGCTGGTGTCCGAGGGGGGACTTGAACCCCCACGCCCGATAAAGGGCACTAGCACCTCAAGCTAGCGCGTCTGCCATTCCGCCACCCGGACCAGGTGGTCGGCCCCGGTTTCCCGCGGCGACATGGACAACAATAGCAAAGGATCGGCGGGGCTCCGACCACTTATCCGGGCGGTGATCCTCCGCCACGCCGGGCTGACCTGCACGCATGCGTCGACAGCCGTAGCGAGACGGTCTGTCTCGCCGCTGTCGGAGGGGGTCCGCTCCCCTGCGGCGGACGGGGCGAGGGGCCGCACGGGGACTTCCGGATGCTGATACCGGCTGGACATCGGGGGGAGCCGGGCGGTCGGATGGCTGCGCACACGTCCGGGGGGAGCCGCGCATGGAATCCGAGCACCGCGTCAGCACGCTGGAGCTGTTCTTCGACCTCGTCTTCGTCTTCACCATCACGCAGTTGACGGTGCTTCTGGCGGACGACCTGAGCCTGCGGGGCGCGGGGCAGGTGGTGCTGATCTTCACCGTCCTGTTCTGGATGTACGGGGGCTACGCGCACCTGACCAACCAGGTGCCGCCGGACCGGACGGTCCGGCGGGTGCTGCTGATGCTGGCCATGGGGGCGTTCTTGGTGTGCGCCCTGGCCGTACCGACGGCCTTCGGAGCCGGCGGTACCGCCTTCGGCCTCGGGTACCTGCTGGTCGTACTGGTCCACGGAGCCCTGTTCACGCAGGCGCACGGGCGCGGGGTGCTGTGGTTCGCGCTGCCCAACGTCCTGTGCGCCCTGTCGGTGACGGCAGCCGGATCCTTCGACGGGCTGCCGGCCTGGGGTCTCTGGATGCTCGCGCTGCTGCTGCAGTTCGTGACGCCGGTGGTCGTGCAGCGGGTCACGGCGAGCGGGGCGGCGGAGCCCGCGGCGGCCGTGACCGCCGACGCGGCCCAGCCGACGGTCGGCGACCAGCTCGGCGGAATGAACGCGGCGCACCTGGTGGAGCGGCACGGCCTGCTGCTGATCATCGTCTTCGGTGAGTCCGTGATCGCGATCGGCATCGGGGTGGGCTCGCTGCCGCTGTCCCCCGGCATCGCGGGCGGCGCGTTCCTGGCCCTGGCGATCGCGTCGGCGATGTGGTGGATGTACTTCGTACGCGACGAGGGCCGGGCCGAGGAGGTGTTCGCGCAGACCCCGCCGGAGCGCCGTTTCAAGCTGGCGATGGTCGCCTACTACTACGCGTTCCTGCCCATGCTCCTGGGCATCGCCGTCTTCGCGGCGGGTGTGAAGAAGACCATCGGCCACCTCGGCGAGCACCTGCACACCGGCCCGGCGGTCGCGCTGGCGGGAGGTGTCGCCCTCTACCTGGCCGGGGACCTGGCCTTCCGTGCCGCGCTCGGCATCGGACCGGCCCGATACCGCGCGGTGGCCCTGGTGCTCGCGCTCGCCACCGTCCCGGTGGGGACGGGCTGGGCGGGAGCCGGCCAGCTGGTGGCCCTGGCGTGCGTCCTCGTCGGGGCGCTGGCCGCCGAGGGCCGCCGCTCCCCCGCCGAACCGGCGGAGGGAGCGGCCGTGGCAGCCGTCACGGACAGTGGATGACCTGGCCGGCGTAGGAGAGGTTGCCGCCGAAGCCGAAGAGGAGGACCGGGGCGCCCGAGGGGATCTCGCCGCGCTGGACCAGCTTCGACAGGGCCATCGGGATGCTGGCGGCCGAGGTGTTGCCGGACTCGACGACATCACGGGCGACGACGGCGTTGACGGCGCCGATCTTCGCGGCGAGGGGCTCGATGATGCGCAGGTTCGCCTGGTGGAGGACGACCGCGGCCAGTTCCTCCGGGGTGACTCCGGCCTTCTCGCACACCTTGCGGGCGAGCGGCGGGAGCTGGCTGGTGGTCCAGCGGTAGACGGACTGCCCCTCCTGGGCGAAGACCGGCGGCGAGCCCTCGATCCGGACCGCGTTGCCCATCTCCGGGACCGAGCCCCACAGGACCGGGCCGATGCCCGGCTCCTCACAGGCCTCGACGACGGCCGCGCCGGCCCCGTCGCCGGTGAGCACGCACGTCGTGCGGTCGGTCCAGTCGGTGATCTCGGTCATCTTGTCGGCCCCGATGACCAGGGCGCGGGTGGCGGAGCCGGCCCGGATGGCGTGGTCGGCGGTGGCCAGGGCATGGGTGAAGCCCGAGCAGACGACGTTGATGTCCATGACGGCGGGGCCGCCGCCCATGCCCAGCTTGGCGGCGACGCGCGCGGCCATGTTCGGCGAACGGTCGATCGCGGTCGACGTGGCGACCAGCACCAGGTCGATGTCGTCCGGGGTCAGGCCGGCACCGGCCAGCGCCTTGCCCGCCGCCTGGTAGGCCAGCTCGTCCACCGGTTCGTCCGGGCCAGCCATGTGGCGCGTGCGGATGCCGACGCGGGACCGGATCCACTCGTCGGTGGTGTCGACCATGGCCGCGAGGTCCTCGTTGGTGAGCACTTTCGCGGGCTGGTAGTGCCCTAGCGCCACCACGCGTGAACCGGTCATGGGCGGGGTCCCCCCTTGTACGGAAGTCAGGATCACCCAGCTTTGCCTGCTACTGGTGGGTACGTGTGCGTGTGACCCGACAGGATTCCGGCCCCGGATTTTGGAGCTTCCCGAGGATCCACCTGCCGGGGGCGCCGCGGGAAGCGGAACCGGGACAATGAGCTCGTCGGAAGCCGACGGGAACAAGGGCGAGAACAGAAGGGGTGGACTGATCACCATGGGACGGGTCACCGAGCGCCGTCGCGTCGTCCGGATCCGGAACGGCGGGGCGGGTGTCCGGCCGGACACACTGGTGGCCGAGGAGCCGCTGGAGATACGGCTGAACGGCAAACCGCTGGCGATCACGATGCGTACGCCGGGCGACGACTTCGCCTTGGCGGTGGGCTTCCTGGTCAGCGAGGGGGTGCTGGGCTCCGCCTCGGACGTGCAGGCCGTGACCTACTGCGAGGGGGCGACCGAGGACGGGTCGAACACCTACAACGTGGTGAACGTACAGCTGGCCGCCGGGGTCCCGGTGCCGGACATCACGCTGGAGCGGAACGTCTACACCACCTCCTCGTGCGGTCTGTGCGGGAAGGCCAGCCTGGACGCCGTCCGTACGGCGACCCGCTTCCCGGGGATCGACGCCGACCCGGTACGGGTGCCCGTGGACGTCCTGTCCGCCATGCCGGACCGGCTGCGCGCCGCCCAGAAGGTCTTCGACCGTACGGGCGGACTGCACGCGGCCGGGCTGTTCACGGCGCAGGGCGAGCTGCTCGACCTGCGGGAGGACGTCGGCCGGCACAACGCGGTGGACAAGATCGTGGGCCGGGCGTACCAGTCCGGGCGGCTCCCCCTGGCGGGCGCGGTCCTGCTGGTGTCGGGCCGGGCGTCGTTCGAGCTCGTGCAGAAGGCGGTGATGGCGGGCATCCCGGTGCTGGCGGCCGTGTCGGCGCCGTCCTCGCTGGCGGTGGACCTGGCCCTGGATTCGGGGATGACCCTGGTCGGCTTCCTGCGGGGCCCGGACATGAACATCTACGCGGGCGAGGAGCGCATCACCCGCTGAGGCCCGGCGGCAGGCCGGGCTCCCCGGCCTCGTCGTCCAGCCGGGCCTCGTCGTCCGGACGCGCCTCGTCGTCCAGGCGGGCGACGGCGTCCAGCATCCGGCTCTGTGCGGTCCTCGCCCCCTCCACCGCGGACAGCGCGGCGCGCAGCGGCTCCATGGTCCACCGGGCGTCCTCGAAGCCCTGGCGGCGCAGGTGGCGGAGGCGTTTCGGGGAGAGGTCGACCAGGGCCGTCGCGCCGCCGGCCGGGCCGGGCGGGCGGATGCGGTGGCGGGGGCGGATCTCGATGACGCGCAGCGCGGGATGGTCGTGGGCGTCCCACAACGCCCCGTCGCTCAGGTGGACGACGATCACGATGTCGCACCTCGCGTACCGGGCGAGGGCACCCGCCGGGGTGTTGTCGGCCATCCCGCCGTCCCGGTAGAGGCTGCGGCCGACGCGGCGGGGAGGCAGCACGACGGGGAGCGCGGCGCTGGCGAGCACCGCCCGGTGCCGTTCCCGCCGCGGCAAATCGTTGACGTGGAGCCACTCGGCGCGCGCCCCCAGGCCGGAGCGCACCACGTCGAGGGTCCAGCTCCAGCCGCGCAGGGAGTCGATCTCCTCCAGTGCCGGGAACGCGGAGACCCACAGCGGGATCCCGGAGCCGAGCCGGTCCGGGTCCACGTGGTCGGCGACGAGCTGTTCCAGGGCCGCCGGCTGGAGGGCGGGTGCGGACAGTCGTGGCAGGATCCGGGCGAGCCGCTCCCACGTCGTCTCCTCCGGGGGCGGTCCGCCCGCCCCGTCGGCCGGTGGGGCGGATCCGGCCTGCCACGCCACCTCCTCCCACACGGCGGTGAGCGCGGCCGCTCCTGCGGCGGGGGTGCCGGCGGCGGCGAGGATCGCCCCGTTGAGGGCTCCGATGCTGGCACCGGCGATGGCGTGGACGCTGGTGCCGACCGACGCCAGGTACTCCACCACCCCCACGTGGTAGGCGCCCTTGGCGCCGCCGCCGGACAGCACCAGGCCGATCCTGGGCAGTTGGGCGGGGGCCCGGTCCTCCGCGGGGGCCCGGCCGGGTGCCGTCGCCCGCTTCGGCGCGCTGTCGGCGGCCCGGCCGGTGTCCGGACCGGCGGCCGCCGCCCGCCGTGCGGCGGCCGCGAGGTCCGTGAGGCCGGTCATGCCCGTGCCTGAGGTGTCGTGGCCGGGCCGTGGCTGGTGCCCGCCCCGGGTGCGTACGCGGCCGGCACCGGCTCGGTGGCCGCGCGGGCCGCCCGTTGGCGCAGGGTGCGGGCGGCTGCGGCCTGCTCCTTGACGACCCGTTCGACGAAGTGTCCGGCCGTACCGGTGCGCGGGGTCCACCACCCGTGCCGCCGCCGGACGAGCGCGGCGGCGGTCTCGGTCGGGCGCGGTGGGCGGGCGGTGCCCGGCAGGGTCCAGAGCTCGACGGCCGTTGCGGCGACGGCGCTGAGCGGGCCGGCCGGTGCGACGAGGGAGGGTGCCAGACCGCTGCCCAGGATCTCGGCGGCCAGCCGCAGCCGGTCCGGCGCCGTCGTGGAGCAGCCCTCGTCGAGCAGGTCCACGAGGATGAAGCGGCCCTGCGGGGTGCCCGGTCGGACGACGTTCATGACGGCGTGGATCAGCCGCTCGACGTAGGCGTCGCGGCCCGAGCGGAAGCTGTGGGCGCCGGCAGGGCCGGCGGCGATCTCGGCCGACAGCATCACCACCTGCACCGGCCAGGGGAGTCCGCTGTACGACTGGCCGGCCGTCCAGCGCCCCACCGAGATCGCGAGGGCGTCCTCGGCCTGGAGCCCCAGCTCCGTGGCCGCCTGCTGCTCCTCCAGGGCGGCGAGGCGGCTCTCCGCCTCCGTGAACCTGGTCTCGCACGCCTCGGCTATCCGGGCCACCACGTCGGCGAGTTCGGACAGCCGCGCCGCCGACTGTCCGCCGACCTCCTCGACCCGGCGTCGTGTCTCGCCCAGGCATGCGGCGACCCGCGCCAGTGCCAGGTCGGATATGCGGGCCTGGCCGGAGAGTTCCGTGGCCCAGTCGACCAGGGAACGCTGCCCGTCGACCAGTGCCCGGGTCGTCAGCAGCTCGCGCTGCCGTTCCCGGCCGACGATCCGGGCGAGCAGGGTGGCGGAGAAGGACTGTTCACGCCGGTACGTCGTGAGGTCCTCGGCCACCACCAGGCTGTTGGCAAGTTCGAGCAGCACCCGGTCGGTCAGCAGCGGTACGTCGAGGGCGAGGCTGCGCAGGTCGTCCGGCACCGTGTCACCTCCATTCGATCGCCAGGCCGGCGAAGTGGCTCCGGGCTGCGTCCGCCACGCGTTGGCGGCGGTCGGCCAGGACCGCCAGGTCGTCCAGGGGCGCGCGGGGGCCGGCGGACCGCCCGGTCGGCGGGGGTGGACCCGTGAGCGGGGCGAGCCGGGCCAGCAGCCGGGCCAGCGCCCATCCGCCCGGGGCGCGGCCCCGGTCGTGGACGAACGAGGACATCACCGAGGGCACGCCGGAGCGGTCCCAGGCCCGTCGGGCGACCGCGTGGGTCTGGCGGGTGAGCATGGTGTCCACCCGGTCCTTCCAGTCGAGGGGGAACAGGCCCCTCAGGAGTTCGACGACCGCGGCGTGCTGCGCCGTGTCGCCGTGCCCGCTGTCCGCCCGCGGCCACAGCACGGATGCCGCGGCGAGCGCCTGGCGGGCGGCGGTTCGGCCGGTACGGCCCGGCGCGCCGTCGGCGGCGGACACGGGGCCGGAGACCTGTGCGACCTGGTCGGCGGAGACCAGGTCCGCCCTGTTCAGCACCGTGAAGGCGGGGGCGGCTCCGGTGCCGGGGGCCGCTGCGGCGAGGAGCCGGTCGACGCACGCCTCGGCCGTGCTGCCGCGGCGCGTCGCGTCACGGACCACGAGGACCTCGTGGGCGTGGTGGACCTCGCGCGCCACGAAGTGGTTGAGGACGCCGGGCAGCAGCTCCTCGTCCGGGCCGGGGGTGTCCACGAGGACCAGCCGGCCGCCTTCGGGGGCCGAGGCCAGCCACGGCACGGGAACGACGGCCTCGGGGGCGCGCAGGGCGAGCACCTCGCGCAGCGCGACCTCCTCGGGGAGTGCCAGGAGCGCGAGCCGCAGCAGGTCGTTCAGGCCGGCGAGGGCCCTGCGGACGGTGGCCGTTCCCTCGTGGCCCACCTCGCCGGTGGCGGGCGGGCCGGGCCTGTCCCGGGCGACGGAGGCGAGCTGGGGATGGCGGTTCACCGCCGCGGCCACCGCCGCGCGCCGCCCGGGGGCGCGGAGCCGGGCGGCGAGGCCGTCGATGCGGGCGGCGGTTTCGGGCGCGAGGCTGAGGACCGGCCCGGGCGCGGCGTGGTGGGCGACGGGGACGACACGCGTGGGCAGGACCGTCATCGCGGGGCCGCGCGAGGGCAGCAGTTCCTGGCAGACGATCGCGTTGAGCAGGGTGGATTTGCCTGCTTTCATCGGGGCGATGAGGGGGATCCGGTAGTCGAGGCGCCCCGAAGGCGCCTCGGACAGGTCGGGCAGCAGGGCCCTCAGCCCTCCCGCCGTCGGTTCGGGCAGCGCCGGGCGGCGGCGGTCGTGGGTGCCGAGGGCGCGTACGGCTGCCGCGCTGAGCCCGCTGAGCATCCGGCACAGGGGCTGCGGCAGGGGGGCCGGTACGGGACGGGTCCTGGCCGGGGTCCTGCTAGACGGCACGGACGTGCTCCACCTCGGCCCGGAGGTCCCGTACCGCGGCCAGGAAGACGTTGAGGTTCTCCCGCAGCTCGTTCTGCTTCAGCTCTTCGAGCTCGTTGTCCTCGGCGGACTGCTGGAGGATCCCCCGGTACCGCTGGAGGAAGGCCTCGACCCCGTCGTAGTAGTGGTCGACCTGCACGGTGACCATCTCCTTGACGTGGCTGCTCAGGGCCTCCTCGATCTCGTGGAGGCACGTGTGGAAGGACTGCCGGACGCTGTCGGCGAGGGCGTCCACGGAGACGACGTACGCATGCTCCTCGGTCACTTCCTCGACGGTCCTGGAGTAGGTGGTGCGCCACATCCACAGGGTCCGCCAGGAGCGTCCGTAGACCTCACGTTCGACCTCGACGGTCGTCTGCCGGGTCTCGGCCTGCGGGACGATCGGACTCTCCGCCAACCCGGAACCGCCCAGGTCCAGTTCGGGCACCGTGAAGGCGAGGTCGAAGTCGTCCTTGACCCTGGCCGCGGCCCGCTCCACGACGGGCCGTACGAGCTCGCTCTCCTGCTGCACCAGGCGCCGCGCGGAAGACCCGATGGACGATTCGATCCGCTTGCGGCTGCGCTCCAGGATGGCGTCCAGGCGTGGTTTCGGCTCCAGGGTCCGGAGGCGGATGTAGTCCCAGGCGTCTTCGGCGCTGGTGAACTCCAGGGCGTCCTCGTCCTTGCGGAAGACGGTCTTCAGCGCCCGGTCGATCAGTCCGGTGCCTCCGGAGCGCGCAGCCGCCTGAAGGTCGCCGTGGAACCTCTTGACGACCTTGTCCCCCTCGTCCCTGGCGCTCTTCAGCTGCTTGTGCATGTCGGCGGCGAGACGCCCGGCCAGTTTCGCGGGTTCGGTGACCCGGCTGCGGAATCCGGCGATCTCGGCCATCTCGTCGGAGATCTGTTCCACCGCCCGTGCCAGGTCGTGGGACCTGCGGCCGATCAGGTCCCGGCGTGACGCGGTGGCGATCTCCAGATCCGCGAGTTCGGAGACGGCCTTGGTGAGGGCCGCTCCGATGGCGAAGCTCAGGGCGCTGTGGCGCAGGTGGGCGACGGCGGAGGTGAGGAACTGCTCGATCTGGCTGAACTTCCAGGCCCGCTGGGCCACCCGGGTCAGTGTCTCGGTCCGGATGTCCTCCAGTTCCTCCTCCCAGTGCATCGGGTACACGAGCTTGAGCAGCCGGGCTGCGGACTCGTCGGAGGCGGGGAGGAAGTTGTGCTGCGCGGCCTTGAGGGAGGTCAGCGTCCGGACGGAGGCGAGCGCCCACTCGGCCGACGTGGTGTAGATGCGTTCGCCGGCGGTGGCGTCGGACAGTCCGAGGTTGGCGGTGACCGACCGGACGATGCCCTCGTTGCCGAGGTCCGTCTCGTGGCGCTTCTGGTCGATCTTGTTGACGACCGCGAAGAGCTTGTCGGGGCCGATGACGGCCAGCAGGGGCTCCATCAGCTGGCGGATCCGCGCGTCGGACTGTCCGCCCATCTTCGTGTAGTCGAGGACGACCAGCACGATGTGGCTCTCGCTGAGCTGCCTGCTGACGACGTTCCCGAGCATCTCCGACAGCTCGTGTTCGTCCGGGCCCGGCGTGTCCACGACGACCAGGCGCCCCGGACCGTCGTCCTCACCCGCGGCGGGCGCCCAGTAGGGGGTGTGCACGACGGGCACGTCCGAGAGTTCGATCCGCCACCCGGAGGGCAGGACCCGGCCGGCCAGCCGCATCAGGTCGTTGAGCCGCGTCAGGGCCTCCTGGACCTCGGCGCGCCCCTCGTAGCGGGCCCGCGTCGGCGCTAACCGCTCGGCGAGGACGTCCTGGATGAGGGGCACGAGGTGCGGATAGCGGTCCTGTTCCTGCTCGGCCTGGGACGGGGCCAGGTGGGTGCGGATCGCCTTCACCAGCAGGTCGAACCGGACCGCGTCCTGCTCGCGCAGTTTCAGTACGGGCCGGAACGCGTCGGCGCCCTGCTCCGCGAGCTCCGTCTCGGTCAGGCAGCGGTCGAGCACGATCCGTGTGGGGAGCGTGGTCATCGCGGCCGCGCGGGCGGGCAGGAGCTCGTAACCGGCGATGGCGTTGACCAGTGTCGACTTTCCGGCCTTCATGGGGGCGACCACCGACATGCGGAGCTCCCCGCCGCGCACGGCCTCCCATTCCTGGCGCATGGCGGCCACGGCGCCCGCTTCGCCGTCCACGTGCCCGCTCCAGGAGAGTTCCAGGTCCTGGGCCCGCGACAGCACCTGCACGACCTGGTCTATCAGTTCGACGGCGTCCATCGCCCGGGCCGCCTCGGTCGCCCGGGCCGTCTCCGTGCCCCCGTCCCCGTTCCCGTTCCCCGCAGTGTCCGCCGCTGATTCGTTGACGTCCGGCATCCGTACCCCCACGCCCGCACCCCGAGAGACGCCGATCAGGCGCGAGCGAGTCGGCCCGTCGGCAACAACTGGTGGTGACGTTACCGGTCGGACCCGGCCGGCGTGGCCGGTTCGCGCGACTCCCGCGCACCGCCGGACATCAGGCTCTGCGGCCCCGGCGGGAGGCGGACTTGGCCGGCTTCGGGGCCGGGGGGTCGATGCGGTGGAGGTCCAGGGTGGGCGGGAGCGGGGTGGTGCCCGGGCCGCCGGACACGGCCCAGGCGATGATCTCGTCGGTCGCGGTGTCGTCGAGGGCCCAGCCGAACCAGGTCGCGCGGGCGCCCCGGCGGCGGGCCTCGGTGGTGGGCTGGACCACGATGACGTTGGCCTGGGCGCAGGGGCCGAGGCACTCGCTCGTACGGACGGCCAGCCGGCCCCCGGAGGCGGCGGCGGCCTCGCGCAGCCGGGCGAGCTGGCCGGCGTGGTCGGTGCCGGGGTTCTTGCGGGGGTCACCGCAGCAGCAGCCGCGGCAGACCACCAGGGTGCAGGGGCGTTCGGCGTGGGCGCCGAGCGGGCGTATCCAGGTCACCACCGAACGTTAGCGGGCCCGGGCGGCCCCCTGCGGGACCGGGCGGGAGACCTCCGCCACACGGGCGCGCGGGAGTTCGGGCACCGGGTCCTGGGCGCGGCGCCGGGCGATGACCGCGCAGACCATCAGCTGCATCTGGTGGAAGAGCATCAGCGGGAGCACGGCGAGCGCGGCGTGCGGCCCGAACAGCACGCCGGCCATGGGGAGTCCGGCGGCCAGGCTCTTCTTCGACCCGGCGAACTGGATGGCGATGCGGTCCTCGCGGGCGAACCCGAGGCGGGCCGCGCCGTACCAGGTGGCGAGGAGCATGACGGCGAGGAGTACGGCCTCCACCAGCATCAGGGCGGCGAGCCTCGGGAGGCTCACCTGGTGCCAGATGCCCGCGACCACGCCCGCGCTGAAGGCGGCGTAGACGACGAGCAGGATCGAGCCGCGGTCGACGCGGCCGATGACCTGCTTGTGGCGGACGAGGAAGCCGCCGACCCTGGCCCGCAGGACCTGGCCGAGGAGGAAGGGCAGCAGGAGCTGGAGGGTGATCTTGAGGAGGGAGTCGGGGGAGAAGCCGCCCGCGTCGCCACCGAGCAGGGCGGCGGCGAGGAGGGGGGTGAGGACGATGCCGGCCAGGCTGGAGAAGGAGCCCGCGCAGATGGCGGCGGGGACGTTGCCGCGGGCGATCGAGGTGAAGGCGATGGAGGACTGCACGGTCGAGGGGACCAGGCAGAGGAAGAGCAGGCCGCCGTAGAGCGGGGCGGTGAGCAGGCCGGGGACCAGGGCGCGGGCGGCGAGGCCGAGGAGCGGGAAGAGCACGAAGGTGCAGGCGAGCACGGTGAGGTGGAGCCGCCAGTGGCGCAGGCCGTCGAGGGCCTCGCGGGTGGAGAGCCGGGCGCCGTAGAGGAAGAACAGCAGGGCCACGGCCGCGGTGGAGGCGAGGTCGGTGGCGGTGGCGGCCGGGCCGCGGGCGGGCAGCAGGGCGGCGAGGCCCACGGTGGCGAGCAGGGCCAGGACGTACGGGTCCAGGGGCAGCCGGGCGGGGAGGTGCGGGCGGCGCATACGGGGTGCTCACTTGCTGTCGGGGCTTTTCCGGCTCGCCCGGGGCGGGATGCGCGGGGAGCGGGGTGTTCGGAGTCATCGGGGTGTTCGAGGTGCCCGGGGACCGGGGTGCTCGGGGTGCTTCCTCCATGGTCGGGGGTGGCTGTTCATCGGGAAACCCGCACACCGCACTCACTGCCATCGCGATCCACGATGAGCGGCTAACGTGGCGGTATGTACGACCCCGTCCAGTTGCGGACCTTCCTCACCGTGGCCCAGACGCTCAGCTTCACGCAGGCCGCCGGGCGGCTCGGCGTGGGTCAGTCCACGGTCAGCCAGCACGTGCGGCGGCTGGAGGAGGCGACGGGACGGCCGCTGTTCGTCCGTGACACGCACAGCGTGGGGCTGACGGAGGACGGCGAGGCGCTGCTCGGTTTCGCGCGGACGATCCTGGAGGCGAACGAGCGGGCGGCGGCCTTCTTCGCGGGGACGCGGCTGCGCGGGCGGCTGCGGTTCGGGGCCTCGGAGGACTTCGTGCTGACGCGGCTCCCGGAGATCCTCGAAAGCTTCCGGCACGAGCACCCCGAGGTGGACCTGGAGCTGTCGGTGGAGCTGTCCGGGACCCTGCACGAGCGGCTGGACGCGGGGCGCCTGGACCTGGTGCTGGCGAAGCGGCGGGGGCCCGGGGACGAGCGGGGCCGGCTCGTCTGGCGGGACCGCATGGTGTGGATCGGCGCGGACGGGCTGCGGGTGGACCCGGAGCGCCCTGTTCCGCTGATCGTCTTCCCACCTCCGGGCATCACCCGGGCCCGGGCTCTGGAGGTGCTGGAGCGGGAGGGGCGGGCCTGGCGGATCGCGTGCACGAGCGGCAGCCTGAGCGGCCTGATCGCGGCGGCCCGGGCCGGGCTCGGCGTGATGGCGCACGTCCGGGGGCTGATCCCGCCGGGGCTGGTGCGGGTCGGCGGGCTGCCGGAGCTGGGGCCGGTGGAGTTCGCCCTGCTCCGCGGCCCGCGTCCGCCGGCCGCGGCCGAGGCCCTGGCCGCGGCCGTGCTCTCCGGCGCGGACCGGCTCAGTCGCACGTCAACGGCGTGAACACGGTGATCACTGGGGAGGTCTTGTGGAGGTATCGGATGGCCGGTCACCCCCTGTTGACCGTGCGGTACGTTCACCGCGGCGCGCGGAGAGGAGCGGGGCTTGCGCGAGATCACCGTCCCACCCGTCGTCACGGGTACACCCGTCGGCGGCCTTGCCGACATCGTTTTCCAGCACGCTCGCGAGGAGCCGGAGCGGGTGGTTCTCGGCCGGAAGACCGACGGGGTCTGGCGGGACGTGACGTCCGGGGAGCTGGCCTGCGAGGTGCTCGCGCTCGCCCGGGGACTGCTGGCCCAGGGGGTGCGCTTCGGTGACCGGGTCGCCGTCATGTCCCGCACCCGGTACGAGTGGACCCTCTTCGACTTCGCGCTGTGGGCGATCGGCGCGCAGCCGGTCCCGGTGTATCCGACGTCCTCCGCCGAGCAGGTGCACTGGATCCTCTTCGACTCCGACTGCACGGCCTGTGTCGTCGAGGACGAGAACCAGGCCATGACGGTGGGGTCGGTGATCGACCGGCTCCCCCGCCTGCTCCGGCTGTGGCAGCTCGACGCCGGTGCCGTGGACGGGCTCGTCGCCGACGGCCGCGGGGTCGCCGAGGACGTCGTGCACCGCCACCGGAGCGCCGTGACCCCCGACGCGACCGCGACCGTGATCTACACCTCCGGGACGACGGGCCGGCCGAAGGGCTGCGTGCTCACGCACGCCAACTTCATGTACGAGAGCGACACCCTGGTCAGCCGCTGGGAGTCGGTCTTCCAGGCCCGGGAGGGCGAGGCGCCGTCCACCCTGCTGTTCCTGCCGCTGGCGCACGTGTTCGGGCGGATGGTGGAGGTGGCCGCCGTCCGGGCGCGGGTGAAGCTGGGCCACCAGCCGGTCCTGGCGGCGGCCGAGTTGCTGCCGGACCTCGCGGCCTTCCGGCCGACGTTCGTGCTGGGCGTCCCGTACGTCTTCGAGAAGATCTTCGCGGCCGCCCGCCGCAAGGCGGAGGCGGAGGGGCGTACGGGCCCCTTCGACCGGGCGGTGGAGACGGCCGTACGGTACGCGGAGGCGCGTGAACGCAAGGCCTTCGGCACCGGGCCGGGCCCCTCGGCCGCCCTGCGCATGGAGCACCAGCTCTTCGACCGGCTCGTCTACGGGAAGGTCCGCGAGGCGATGGGCGGCCGGGTGCGGCACGCCATGTCGGGCGGGTCGGCGATGTCGCGCCGCCTGGGACTGTTCCTCGACGGAGCCGGGATCACGGTGTTCGAGGGGTACGGGCTGACCGAGTCGTGCGCGGCGGCCACCGCGAACCCGCCCGGCGCGACCAAGTACGGGACGGTGGGACGGCCGATCCCGGGCAGTACGGTGCACATCGCCGAGGACGGGGAGGTCTGGCTGCACGGCGGCCACATCTTCTCCGGGTACCTCAACGACCCGCGCGCCACGGAGGCGGTGCTGCGCGGCGGCTGGCTGGCCACCGGGGACCTGGGCCGGCTGGACGCGGACGGGTACCTGACCATCACCGGGCGCAAGAAGGACATCCTGGTGACCTCCAACGGCAAGAGCGTCGCGCCCGCCGCGCTGGAGGAGCGGGTCCGTTCGCATCCGCTGGTGTCGCAGTGCGTGCTGGTGGGCAACGACCGGCCGTACATCGCGGCGCTGCTCACGCTGGACATGGACGGGATCGCGCACTGGCTGTCGATGCGCGGCCGGCCGCAGCTGCCGGCGGCGCAGCTGGTGGGCGACCCCGAGCTGACGGCGGAGGTGCGCCGGGCGGTGGTGGCCGCCAACACCCTGGTCTCGCAGGCGGAGGCGATCCGCACGTTCCGGGTGCTGGGTGAGCAGTTCACGGAGGAGCGGGGGCTGCTGACCCCCTCCCTGAAGCTCAAGCGCCGGGCGATCGAGAAGGCGTACGCGAAGGAGGTCGCGGCCCTGTACTCCTCGTGAGACGGGCCCGGCCGGGGATGCGACGACGGGGCGCCCCGCGCGGTATCCCGGCTGCCGGGAAGCAGAACTGACGGATCGTCACTTCCACGTGTCAGCAATATTGACGATCCGTCAGGTCGCGCACAGAATGCGGGCATTCCAACGGAGGGGATTCCCGACATGTTGCGACCGATCCGCACCCTGGCCGCCGCCGCGGCAGCCCTCGCACTCGTCTCCGCCTGCAACTCCGCCTCCACCAACGGAACCTCTCCGGGAAAACCGGGCGACGCGCTGGGCAACTCCCGGGGCGTGAGCGCCGATGCGGTCAAGGTCGGCGGAATCGTGTCCATGACCAGCGCCAGTGGCTACAGCAAGAAGGACACCGACCTCGGCGCCAGGGCCCGCTATCTGCGGGCCAACGCCGAGGGCGGGATCAACGGACGCAGGATCGACTACCTCGGTGCGGAGGACGACGGCCAGGACCCCGCCAAGAACCTGGCGGCCGCCCGCAAACTCGTCCAGCAGGACAAGGTCTTCGCCGTCTCCCCCATGAGCTCGGTGACCTTCTCCGGCGCGGACTTCCTGGAGCAGGAGAAGGTCCCCACCTTCGGCTGGGGCACCCTGCCCGCCTTCTGCGGGCCCAAGCACATCTACGGTTTCAACGGCTGCCTGGTCCCCACCCCCGGCGGCACGCTCAACCAGACCTGGCCCGAGGGCATCGGCACGATCCTCGGCGGGGCCCGGGGCAAATCGGTCGCGATCATCGCCAACGACAGCGACGCCGGCAAGTTCGGCATCCGGACCTTCCAGCAGGGCTTCGCCAGCGCCGGGTTCACGGTCTCCTACGCCAAGGCCTCCGTGCCCGCCACCGCCGTCCCGAGCGACTGGTCCGCGTACGTGAAGGAGATCCTCGCGGGCAGCGACGGCAAGGCCCCGGACGCCGTCGTCTCCGTCATGCAGACCCCGAACAACATCGGGCTGTTCACCGCCCTCAAGCGCAGCGGCTACCAGGGGCTGCTCTCCGACCCGACCGACTACGACCCCGGGCTGCTCGCCAAGGACGCCACCAAGCAGGCCCTCGACGGGGTGCACGTGCTGCTGCAGTTCCAGCCCTTCGAGTCGGACGACCCGAAGATGGCGCAGTTCAAGGCCGACATCAAGGCGGCCGCGGGCGGCCAGGAGGTCCCGCTCAACATGCACATGCTCACCGGATACATGTCGGCCGACCTCTTCCTCTCCATCGCGCAGAAAGCCGGCAAGGACCTGACCGTCGAGTCCTTCCAGGCCGCCGCGCAGGGCTTCTCCGACACCGGCACGCTCGTCGGCGACCGCGCGGAGCCCAAGGGGCAGAAGGACAGCTTCGGCTGCGGGGCCCTCGTACAGCTGAAGAACGGTGCCTACGAGGTCTCGGTCCCGTTCAAGTGCCACGAACCCGTCCCCTTCAAGTAGGGCCGCGGCATGGGGGATCTGCTCGTCTTCGTCCTGAGCGGCCTGGTCTCCGGCGCCCTGTACGCACTGCTCGCGACCGGGCTGGTGCTGTCGTACTCGGCGTCCGGACTGTTCAACTTCGCGCACGGGGCCACCGCCTACCTGTGCGCGCTCACCTTCTACGAGCTGCACTCGGGGCTGGGCTGGCCCGCCGTCCCGGCCGCCCTGCTGGTGGTCCTCGTCCTGGCCCCCGGTCTCGGCTGGGGGCTGGACCGGCTGATGTTCCGGCAGCTCGCCCGCGTCGGCGAGACCGCGCAGATCGTGGCCACCATCGGGCTGCTGGTGGCGCTGCCGGCCGCGGGGCTGTGGCTGGTGGAACTGCTGGCGGAGGCGGGCGCGCCGGTGAAGCCGGCGGAGAACCAGTTCGGGCTGCCGGGAGTGGGGCCCAGCCCCGCGGTGTCCTGGCAGCTCGCGGAGGGTGTCGGCATCGACTCCGACCAGCTGATCACCTGGGTGGTGACGGCGCTGGTGGCGGTGGCTCTGTGGGTGCTGATGCGGCACACGCGGCTGGGGCTGCGGCTGCGGGCCGCCGTCGACAACCGCTCGCTGACCGAGCTGCGCGGCATCAGTGCCGACCGGCTGTCGTCGGTGGCCTGGATGATCGCGTCGGGCCTGGCGGGCCTCGCGGGGGTGCTGGCGACCCCGCTGCTGGGGCTGTCGGCGCACGACTTCACCCTGTTCCTGTTCGTGTCGGCCACGGCGGCGGTCATCGGACGGTTCGCCTCCGTGCCGCTCGCCTTCGCGGGCGGCCTCGGGCTCGGGGTGCTGCAGAACCTGGTGGCCGGGTACGCGTCCTTCGCCGAGTCCGTCACCGGCTTCCGCACGGCCGTGCCGTTCCTGATCCTGTTCGGCGGGCTGCTGGTGCTGACGCGCACGGCGCGGACGGCGGGGGTCGCGGCCGTGGACGCGCCGCCGGTCGACCACCTGGCCGGGGCCTCGTGGGGGCGGCGGTGGGGGGTGTGGGCCGCGGGCGCGGCGGCGCTGTGCGTGGCGTTCTACACCGTGACCACCCCCTTCTGGAGCGGCCTGCTCGCGCAGGGACTGGCCATCGCGCTCGTGTTCATGTCGTTCACGGTGGTGACCGGGCTCGGGGCCATGGTGTCGCTGGCGCAGGGCACGTTCGTGACCGGCGCCGCGCTCGTCGCCGGGCTGCTCATGAGCCGGGGCTGGCCGTTCGCGGCCGCGCTGGCGGTGGGCACGTGCGTGGCCGCCCTGCTGGGTGCGCTCGTCGCGCTCCCGGCGCTGCGGCTGGGCGGCAGGTCGCTGGCGCTGGCCACCCTGGCGCTGGCCTTCCTCGCCGATCAGGTGCTGTTCCAGATGCGCTGGCTGCGCAACGGCGACGCCGGGTGGCCGGTCCCGCGGCCGGTGTTCGGACCGGTGGACCTGTCCGACGACCGGGCGCTGGGGGTGGCCCTGGTGGTCCTGGTCGCGCTGGTGGCGGCCGGGCTGACCGCGCTGCGGAACTCCCCGTCGGGGCGGGCGATGCTCGCGGTCCGGTCGGCGCCGGCCGCGGCGGTCGCCTCGGGGGTCTCCGTCCTGCGCACGAAGCTGCTGCTGTTCACGCTGTCGGCGGGGCTGGCCGGGTTCGGGGGTGTGCTGTACGCGTCGTACAACACCCGCATCACGGCGACGGACTTCACGGCGATGACCGGGCTGGTGTGGCTGGCGGTGGTCGTGGCGGCGGGTGTGCGCAGACCTCAGTACGCGGTGGTGGCGGGGCTGGTGTTCGCCGTGGCCCCGCGGCTGCTGGCGGACCACGTGACCGGGTCCGCACACCTGCCGGTGATCCTGTTCGGGCTGGCGGGACTGGCCCTGGCCAACGATCCCGACGGGTACTGCGCGGCTGTTCCGGTGCGGCTCGCACGGCGGCGCGCCGCCGGACGACCGGCCCGGATCCCCGCTGGGCCCGGGCCGGCGGCACCGCGCGCCGTCGTCTCCCGGGGCTCCGCCCCGGACCCCGCGCCCCGATCGCCGGCGGGGACGGACCTGCCCGGCGAAGCCGCCTGCGCACTCGAACTGCGCGGGGTCACCGCCGGGTACGACGGGGGGCTCGTGCTGCACGGGGTCGACCTCACCGTCCGCGCGGGCGAGATCCTCGCCGTACTGGGGCCCAACGGGGCCGGGAAGAGCACCGCCTGCCGGGTCGCCGCCGGGCTGCTGCCCGCCTCGGCCGGGGCGGTGTACGTGGGCGGGCGGGACGCGACCCGGGACGGGGCCGTCCGCCGGTCGCGGGCCGGGGTGCTGCTCGCCCCCGAAGGGCGCGGGATCTTCCCCGCGCTCACCATCGAGGAGAACCTGGCCCTGTACCTCCCGGACGCCGCAGCCAGGGCCGGCGTCTACGCCCGCTTCCCGCGGCTCGCCGAGCGGCGCGCGGTCCCCGCCGGTGCTCTCTCGGGCGGCGAGCAGCAGATGCTCGCGCTGGCTCCGCTGCTCCAGCGGCCGCCCGCGGTGCTGATCGCCGACGAACCCTCCCTCGGCCTCGCCCCGCGCGTGGTGGAGGAGGTGTACGCGCTGCTCACCGAGCTCCGCGACGCCGGGACGGCGCTGCTCCTGGTGGAGGAGAAGGCGGCCGGGATCCTCGGCGTCGCCGACACCGTGGCCTACCTCTCGCAGGGCCGGGTCTCCTGGTGCGGCCCCCGGGCCGAGGTGGAGGCGGACCGGCTCACGGAGGCCTACCTGGGGATGGCGACATGAGCGCGGGCGGGTACGTGCTGGAGGCCCGTGGGGTCGGCGTGCGCTTCGGCGGTGTCCGGGCACTGACGGGGGTGGATCTCGGGGTCCGCGCGGGCGAGGTGTGCGGGCTCATCGGGCCGAACGGCGCCGGGAAGACCACGCTGTTCGACGTGCTGTCCGGGATCCGCCGCCCCGACCAGGGGCGGATGCTGTTGGACGGCACGGACGTCACCCGCCGCTCCCCCGTGTGGCGGGCCCGGCACGGGATCCGCCGGACCTTCCAGCGGCAGCAGCTGTTCGGGCAGCTCAGCGTGGCCGACCACCTGCTGGTGGCGCAGGAGTGGCGGGGCGGCGGGGGCGGGCCGGCCGCCGATCTCCTCGCCCTGCCGGCCCGGCGGGCCCGGGAGCGCGAGCGGCGGGCCCGGGGCGAGCGGGTGCTGGCCGACTGCGGGATCGGCGCGCTGGGGGCCTCGTACGCCGGCGGGCTGCCGGTCGGACGGGCCCGGATGGTGGAGCTGGCCCGCGCGGTGGCCGATCCGCCGCGCGTGCTGCTGCTGGACGAACCGGCTTCCGGCATGTCCGCTCACGAGCGCGACCGGCTCGCGGAGGTCGTTCGGCGGCTGGCGGAGCGGGAGGGCTCTGCGGTGCTGCTGGTCGAGCACAACGTGGCCTTCGTGATGGAGCTGTGCGCGCGGGTCGTCGTACTGGACCTCGGAACGGTGCTCGCCGAGGGCACGGCGGCCGAGGTACGGGCGAACCCGCTGGTGCGGGAGGCGTACCTCGGGACCGCATGACGGCGCACATGCAGCCGATGGCGGGAATACGTCGTACGGGTGGCGGGTTGTCGCCCCTCGTACGACGCTCCACCACCACCGCACCGACGTGAGGGAACGACCAGACGTGAACCAGGTCCCCGCCATCAAGCTCAACAACGGCACGCACATGCCCCAGCTCGGCTACGGCGTCTGGCAGGTGCCGGACTCCGAGGCGGAGCACGCCGTCGGGACGGCGCTGGAGGCCGGCTACCGCAGCGTCGACACGGCCGCCGTCTACGGCAACGAGGCGGGTACCGGCAAGGCGGTCGCGGCTTCCGGGCTGGCCCGCGAGGAGCTGTTCGTCACCACCAAGCTGTGGAACGGCCCGAAGCAGAAGTGGGGCCGGGACCAGGTGCTGCGCGCCTTCGACGACTCCCTGGCCAAGCTGCGCCTCGACTACGTCGACCTGTACCTGATCCACTGGCCGCGCCCCATGCGCGACGACTTCGTCGCCATCTGGAAGACCTTCGAGGAGATCGCGGCGAGCGGCCGCGCCAAGGCGGTCGGCGTGTCGAACTTCCGCCCCGCCGACCTGGAGCGGATCGCCGCCGAGAGCGAGCTCGTCCCCGCCGTGAACCAGGTCGAGCTGCACCCGCTCTTCCCGCAGGCCGAGCTGCGCGCCGTGCACGCCGAGCGCGGGATCGCCACCGAGGCCTGGTCCCCGCTGGGCCAGGGCAAGGAGCTGCTGACGCTCCCGGAGGTGGCCGCCGTCGCCGCCGCGCACGGCCGCAGCGCCGCTCAGGTGGTGCTGCGCTGGCACCTGCAGCACGGGAACGTCGTGATCCCCAAGTCGGTGACCCCGGCCCGGATCCGGGAGAACCTGGACGTCTTCGGCTTCGAGCTGGACGCCGCCGAGATGGCCGCTCTGGACGCCCTGGGCGCGGGCGCGGCGGGCCGCCGGATCGGGCCGGACCCGGCCGAGTTCGACGTGTGACCGGGCCGCGCGGAGCCGGCCCGGCCCCGGGTACGGGTACGGGTCAGACGCGTACGAAACCCCGTATGCGGTACGTCGGCTCCGCGCGCGGCACGTCCTGGTCGGGCAGCAGTTCCAGCCGGGCCGCCAGCTCCTGTGCGGTGATACCGCGCGGGACGATCCGGGAGGCGTACCGGCCCGCGAGCAGGTCCTCGGCGGACCGGCGCGGGGTGCGGCCCTGGCCGTGGCCGGTGAAGAGGGCCTCGCCGACCGGGAGCAGCCCCGCCCGGGCCGCGTAGGCCTCGACCTCCCCGGAGGCGTCCGAGGGCGTCGGGGTCAGGTGCGCGGCGAAGACGGCGTCGATGTCGCTGCCGACGTCGTGTGCCGAGTCCTTGTCCACGGTGGCGAGGAACACCCCGCCGGGCCGCAGCACCCGGGCGGCCTCGGCGATCACCGCCGGCACCAGTCCCGGCTCGCGCAGCAGGTGCAGCAGCCACACCGCGCTGACCGCGTCCAGGGACTGCGACCGGACCGGCAGCCGGGCCGCGTCGGCGAGGGTCACGGGGAGGCCGCGCCGCGCCGCCATCGCGGCCATGCCGTAGGAGGCGTCCGCGCCCAGGACACGCAGGGCGGGGCGCCTGAGCCGGCTGGTGACGATGCCGGTGCCGCAGCCGAGGTCCAGGAGGGTGCGCGCGTCCGCGGGCAGCAGCCCGAGGACCGCGGCGGCCGCCGCCTCGGCGCGCGGGACGCCGCCGCGGGTGGCGTCGTAGGCCTCGGCCTCGGCGTCGTAGTCGAGCAGGAATCTCACAGACGGTATGTGCGTGGTCATCAGCTCGCGCCGTGGGCCGGGGCGAGGGCTTCGACGCGTTCGGCGAGGGCGAAGTCGGACTCCGTCACCACACCGCCGGCGTCGTGGCTGTTCACGGAGAGCCGGACCGTGTTGTAGCCGAGGGTCAGGTCGGAGTGGTGGTTCAACTCCTCCTGGACGGTGGCGATGTGCACGACGAGGGCGCTCGCGGCGAAGTGCGTGCCCAGCCGGTAGGTGCGGAAGATCCGGTCGTCCTCGAAGGCCCAGCCGGGGAGTTCCCGCAACCGGTCCTCGATCTCCTTCTGTGACAGCGGCTCACTCGGCATGCACCGGCTCCTTTTCCCCGTGACGTGTAGTCAAGGTTCCCACAGCGCACGCCTGACCAATCCTTTCCCGCCATAGTGCGCCCGGGTGCTCCTGCGCCTTCCGGGTCCGTCGGGCGCCCTCTATGCTCCTGCGCCGAACAGGCTGTTACCGGCGGTAACGAGGGGGTATCCGGCATGGCGGGCACAGGAAGTTCCCGGCGTACGTTCATCGCGGGCGCGGGCGCGGCAGCCACCGCCGGCACGGTCGGGGCCGGGGCCGCGGCCGCTCCCGCGACGGCCGCCGGGGCAGCACCGGCCCCCGGAGCCCGCAGCGTCGCGGTCCTCGGCGGCGGGGTGGCGGGGCTGACCGCGGCGCACGAACTCGCCGAGCGCGGCTACGCCGTGACCGTGTACGAGCGCCGGGCCCTCGGCGGCAAGGCGCGCAGCATGGACGTCCCCGGCAGCGCCCGGGGCGGGCGCCGGCCGCTGCCCGCCGAGCACGGCTTCCGCTTCATACCCGGCATCTACCACAACCTGCCCGACACCATGCGGCGCATACCCTTCCCCGGGAACGCGGCCGGGGTGTGGGACAACCTCGTCGCCCCGCGCGAGATGATGTTCGCCCGGGCGGCCGGACGCGAGGACCTGCGCGGACCGATCCCCTGGCCCGGGCACTCACCGGCCGAGCTGACGCCCGACGAGATCCGGCGCGCCCTCGCCGGCATCCTGCAGACACTGGTCCGGCTCCCGCCACACGAGACGGCGTACTTCGCCGACCGCGTGCTGGTCTTCCTCACCAGCTGCGACGAACGCCGCGAGGAGGTCTGGGAGCGGACGCCGTGGTGGGACTTCGTACGGGCGGAGCGGATGTCGAACGAGTACCGGCGCATCCTCGCCGTCGGCATCACCCGCAACATCGTGGCGACCAAGGCCGAGGAGGCCTCCACCCGTACGGTCGGCACCCTCGGCGAGGCCTTCGTCCTCAACCTGCTGGGGCGCGGGGCGGACGGCCCGCCCGACCGGATCCTCAACCTGCCGACCAACGAGGCCTGGATCGACCCCTGGGAAGCCCATCTGCGCTCCCTGGGAGTGGAGTTCAGGATCGGCTGGACCGTACGGGAGGTGCGGTACGCGGGCGGCCGGGTGAGCGGCGTCGCCGTCGAGGCGCCGGACGGCACCGCGCGGACCGTCACCGCCGACCACTACGTGAGCGCGCTGCCCGTCGAGCACGCCCGCCGCACCTGGAGCGCGGCGCTGCGGGCCGCCGATCCGATGCTGGGGCGCTGCGACAAGCTGGAGACGGACTGGATGACCGGCATCCAGTTCTATCTGACCGAGCGGGCTGAGCTGGTGCACGGCCATCTCAACTGCATCGACTCACCCTGGTCGTTGACGGCGATCCAGCAGGCCGAGCACTGGCCGTCCCGCGACTTCCCGGCGGACTACGGAGACGGGAGGGCGGTCGACTGCCTGTCGGTGGACATCTCCGAGTGGGACAAGCCGGGGATCCTGTACGGGAAGACGGCCAAGCAGTGCACGCGCGAGGAGGTGGCGCGCGAGGTGTGGGCGCAGCTGAAGGCCTCCCTCAACGACACCGGGAAGGCCCTGCTGACGGACTCCACGCTGCACTCGTGGTTCCTGGACCCGGGTGTGGACGGGCTCGGCACCCCGCACCCCACCAACCAGGACGAGCTGCTGATCCACCCGGTCGGCACCCTGTACGACCGGCCGAGCGCAGGCACCCGCATCCCGAACTTCTTCCTCAGCGGGGACTACGTGGCGGTGGACATCGACCTCGCGACGATGGAGGGGGCCAACGCGTCGGCGCGCGCGGCCGTCAACTCCCTGCTGGACCGGGACGGTTCCGGCGCGCCGCGGTGCACGGTCCATCCGATGTACCGGGCACCCGAGCTGGAGCCCGCCAAACGGCACGACCGGTGGCGCTACCGTCTCGGTCTGCGGAACGTCTTCGACCTGGGCTGACCCTTCCTCGGCTAACGTCGTGCGCATGACGACGACGAGTGTGGGCACCCTGCTGCGCGCCTGGCGGGAACGGCGCGGCTTCAGCCAGCTGGAGCTGGCGGGCCGCGCCGACTCCTCGTCCCGGCACATCAGCTTCGTCGAGACCGGCCGGTCCCGGCCCAGCGAGGAGATGGTGCTGCGGCTCGCCGACCGTCTCGACGTACCGATGCGGGAGCGCAACGCACTGCTCCTCGCGGCGGGTTACGCCCCGCGCTACGCCCACACCGCACTGGACGACCCGGCGATGGAGACGCTGCGCGAGGGCATCGCCCGCCTGCTGACGGGGTACGAGCCCTATCCCGCCCTGGTCGTGGACGCCACGTACAACGTCGTCGCCGCCAACCAGGGCATCGCCATGCTGCTGGACGGACTGCCGGAGCACCTGCTGACCCCGCCGCTGAACGCCATGCGGATCACCCTGCACCCCGAGGGCCTGGCCCCGCGGATCCACAACCTCCGGGAGTGGCGCGGGCACCTGCTGGCGCAGATGGAACGGCAGATCGCGCTGGCCCGCTCCGAGCCGCTGCGCGCCCTGTACGAGGAGGTGGCGGCCTACCCGGTCGCCGGGCGCCCGGGCGACGGCGAACCGCAGGAGCCCACCGCGTACATCGCGCTGCCGCTGGTCATCGAGCACGACGGGCACCTGCTGTCCTTCGTCTCGTCCATCGCGACCTTCAACACGCCGATGGACGTGACCGTCGCCGAACTGGCCATCGAGACGATGCTCCCGGCCGACCCGGCGACGGTGAAGTACCTGCGCTCACTGGGCGGCTGAGCCCGAGCGCAGGGCGACCTGCTGGAGGACGGCGAAGCCAGCCACCGTGGCCGCCTGCACCGGGATCCACAGCTGTCCGGCCGTGGTGGGATCGAACCAGAGGGCCATCGACGCCAGGCTGAGGACGGCCCAGGCGTAGTTCGTCTCGATGACGAGCTTCACGGGAAGGACGGGCGGCTGCCGCCGGGAGGCGAGCCATCCGACACCGCCCCCGTACGCGACGAGGAGGATCCCGAGCCCGAGCAACAGCCCCTGCCCGACCCCGAGCAGCCGGCCGAGCGGGGCCGAGAAGGCCACGTACGCCAGGCCGTTGGCGGTGGTGACGGCGGAGTCGAGGGCGAGGAACCGGCGCAGCGCGGTCTGCGGGACGCCGTTGCGGGCGAAGCCGGCGAGCGGGGTCGCGGACATGGGAATCAGCCTCCATCGAGGTCGAACGGCCAGGGGGACCGGATCCCGGAACCGAGTGCGCGGCCCCGGAACCCGACGCGTCCACTGTGCCGGGGCCCGCCGGAAGGGTCGATTACCTCCGGGGTAACGGGCGGCCTCAGCAGCGGTCGTTCAGCGCCGCGCAGGCCCGCTCGATCTCGCCCAGGTACTGGTCCAGACGGAAGCGGACCTCGTCGACGGCGGCGCCGTCGCGGCCCGCGTACATGAGGTCGGACCAGATGACCGTGTCGCCCCGGAGCCGGATCCGGACGGTCAGCCGGTCCGGGCCCGGATCGGGTGGCTCCCGCGCCGCCACGTCCGCGCTGCGCGGCGTGTCCGTCGGATGGAGCGGCCCGCCCGGGCGGAGCAGTTGCCGCGGGTGGAGTCCGGCCATCGTGCTGTCGCTGCGCGCCACCACGTCGAGGCCGTCGACGAAGAGGTAGGTGTGGACGGCCGCGCACACGGGCGGCCCGGGGCACGCGCCGATGAGCAGCGTGCTCGTCCTGCTGTCGCTTCGCCGGTCGGGCACGGGGGCCCGCAGCGTCCGCGGGGATCTACGCGGCATCCGCCTGATGTGAGGTCATGGACCGATGATAGCGGCTGCGCGCCGCACCGGTCCGTTGCGACGGCCGCGCTCCCGTCCAACGCCCGCCGTCCGGGCGGAGCTTGGCGTGCGGTTTCGGGAGCGGGGTGGGGATGCCAACGCTTTTTGAGCCGTACGGCAGGAAACGTTGGGGGTCCCCTGGTTCGGCCGGGGGCCGGGGGCTAGGCTTCACCGAGCCCGAATGACTCGAACGCCTTGTCGACATATGGAGAATCCGCCGGTGCGTGCCGCCGCCCGACCCGATCTCGCCGCCGCCCGGCGGCGCATCCGGGCCCTGGCGCAGGACCACGGGCAGGACCCGGCCGAGGTGCTGTCGGCGGAGCGGCTGAGCCGCCTGTCCGGGGTCGAACCCGGGCGCGTGCCCCAGGTGGTGGCGGGCACCGCCGTGGAGGTGCCGCTGGAGCGGCGCGTGCACCAGCGGTTCCTGCTGCTGCGCGCGACCCGGCGCGACAAGCACGGCCGGGAGTGGCCGCTGGCGGCCATCGCCGAGGACTTCGACGCCCCCGGCGCCTCCCTCGGGCCGCTCAACGCCGGTACCGGGCTGCCCCGGCTGGGCCACGCGGCCGGTGTGCAGCGGTTCTTCGGCGTCCATGCCGGATTCCTCCTGGCCGACAGCAAGAGCGCCGTGGAACGGGCCCTCGCCCTGTCCGCCGGCACCGTCCCGGACGGCCGGGACGACCTGGAGCACCTTTCGTACCTCACCGGTATGACCCCGCGGGCCATCCGGCTCACCCTCGACGGAAGGCCGCCCCGGCTCCCGCTCAAGGAGCAGGTGCACCTGCGGTTCGAGCACCTGCGCCGTACCCGCGTTCGGGAGGACGGCCAGCCCCATTCGCTCACCGCCATCGCCAGGTCCTTCGACGCCTCGGGGCAGTCGCTGACCCGGCTGGCCCGGGGAGAGGGCCTGCCGAACCTCGCCGCGGCTGCCGGGATCCAGCGCTTCTACGGCGTCGAAGGGGGCTACCTGCTGGCCGACGACACCGAGGCGCTGGCCGGCGCCCTCGCCCTGATCGAGGCCGAGTTGGAGTCCGTCGTGCGGGAGCGGGAGAACCCCATGCTGGCGGTGCTGCGGGCGCACGACGTACGCAGCATCGTCACGCGGGCCGGCCGGCTGTCGCCCCGGGGATGGAAGTCACTGGCCGACCATTTGGACGACCTCCTCGCACGCGAGGGGCAGCTCGGAGTCCCGGGCACGAGGAGCGGGGCGCCGGCCGAGGACGCCGCCGCCGAGGGAGAAACACCATGAGGACCACACGGGCCATGCGCAAGCTGGCCTCCGAGCTGCTGGAGGGCGCGCGCCTCTCGCCGGCGGCCGACGCCGGGGAGATCATCGGATCGCTGTGCGCCGCCTACGCCAGGCGGCGCGGCGGGGAACGGAAGGTCGATGTCCATTTCACCTCCTTCCCGCCCGCCACCGCGAGCGGGCTGTGGCTGGAGCTGGACGACGTCGACCTGATCGTCGTCGAGCAGCACACCCGGCCCGAGCACCAGCTCGTCATCGCCTGCCACGAGTTGTGGCACCTGGACGAGGGGACCTGCGACACCCTCGGTCCGGGCATGCTGGTGGCCGCCCGGCTGGCGGGACACCCCGGCCGCCTCGCCGATCTGCTGACCTCCGGCCCCGGGCTCGACGCGGTGGTCCGGCAGGCCGCCGCACGCGCCGACCACGGGGATCCGGCGGAGATCCGGGCCGAGACCTTCGGCCTGCACCTCGGCACCGCCCTGCGCTCCTACCTGCCCTCGCCCCGGGAGGAGCAGCAGCTCCCCGAAGACATCGAGCGCATCCGGTCCTCACTCGGCTGGGGAAGCCCCGTGCCGCGCCGTGACCCGCACCAGCCGGTCGCCGCATCCCTCACGCCGATGCCCCCAGCACGGCCCTGACAGAGAGCTCGCCACGATGAACCAGTCCACTCCGCCCCGCCACGCAGTCGTCATAGGCGGCAGTCTGGTCGGCCTCCTCGCGGCGGCTGTCCTCGCCGAGCACGCCACGGTCACCGTCGTCGACGCCGACCCGCTGCCCGAGGGTCCGGCCCCCCGCCGTGGACTTCCGCAGGCGCGGCACACCCACCTCCTGTGGTCGGGCGGTGCCCGTGCCATCGAGCAGATCCTGCCCGGCATCACCGACGACTGGACGAAGGCGGGGGCCATCCGCCGCAGCCTGCCCACCGACCTGGTCTCCATGTCCGCCCAGGGATGGATTCCGCGCTGCGCGGAGAAGCAGTTCAACATCTCGTGCAGCCGCGATCTCCTGGACTCGGTGGTCCGCGCCAGGGTGACCGCCCTGAAGGGGGTCTCCACGCTCCAGCGGAGCCGGGTACGCGCCCTGGAGGGGACCGCCTCCAGGGTCACCGGCGTCCTCGTCGACACCCCGGAGGAGGCCGGCCGGCGGCTGGCCGCCGACCTGGTGGTCGACGCGAGCGGCCGCGGCTCGCGCGCCCGGACCTGGCTCCAGGCGCTCGGCGTCACCGGCATCCGGCAGGCCGAGGTCGACTCGGGCCTCGTCTACGCGACGAGGATCTTCGAAGCCCCGGCCGGAGCCCACGCGATGGGCTTCCCCATCGTCAACGTCCAGTCCGACCCGCGGGAGCCCGTCCCGGGCCGGACGGCCACGATCGTGCCCATCGAGAACGGCCAGTGGCAGGCCACCCTCTCCGGGACCCGCGGCGGCCAGCCGACCGGTGATCCCGACGCGTTCGTCCCGTTCGCCAAGTCCGTGCGCGACCCGATCGTCGGTGAACTCCTGGAGGGCCGCAAGCCGCTGACGGACGTCGCCGTCACCCAGGGCACCGCCAACCGCCGGGTCTACTTCGAGAAGGCCGACCTGCCCGCCGGCTTCTTCGCCGTCGGCGACTCGGTCGCCACCTTCAACCCGCTGTACGGGCAGGGCATGACCGTCGCGGCCCAGGGTCTCCTGGCCGTACGCACCCTGCTGCGGGCGAAGGGGCTGGAAGGTCCCGGGATCGGCCGCGCGGCACAGCGCGCCATCGCGCCGCAGGTCAGTACCGCCTGGGAACTCGCCACGTCGCAGGACATCCTCTACCCGGGAGCCACCGGGATGAAGCCCCGCCCCGGCGCCGGTCTGCTCAACGGGTACGTCGGCAGGCTGATGACGGGGGCGACCACCGACGAGGCGCTCACGGCCGCCCTGTTCAAGGTCATGACCATGAGCACCGAGCCCACCCACTGGCTCCACCCGTCGGTGGTCTGGCACGTCCTGCGCGCCTCGGACCGGGGCGCCCTGGAGGAGGCGCCGCTCACCGCCGCCGAGCGGGCCGTCGCCGGACTCCACCAGGCTCCCGACCCGGCACCCGGCACGGCGGACCCGGCCGGCCCCGCCGACGCCGTCGGACAGGCCCGATGAGCGGCAGGCTGCTGCCGCTCCTGCCCGCCTCCCTGATGGTCCTGGCGCTGCTGATCAAGGTTCCGACGCTGCGCCGGGACCGGGGCCGGCCCCTGAAACGGACCGCGTGCGGACTGCTCGCCGTCGGGGCTCCCATCAACTTCCTGGCGACACCGTCCACCATCGCCGCGGTCAACCACCGCACCGGCGTGGTCAACTTCTCCGCGCCCCTGGTGTTCGGCCTGTGCACGGTGTTCTCCGGGCTGTGCGTCGTCCTGGTCCTGCAGTGGCGCGGCGGGCCGCCCGCGGCCGTGCGCCGGGCCACCCGGCTGACCGCCGCGCTGTTCGGCACGGCGACCGCGGCGATCGTCGTGCTGTTCGTGATCGGCGACGCGCCGGTCGAACGGCTCCGGGACCTGGACACGTACTACGCGACGACGCCCTGGATCCGCGAGATGATCGTCTGCTTCCTCGCGGCGCACACCCTGGGCACCTCGGCGCTGACCTGGCTGTGCGCCAGGTGGCTGACGCGGGCGGAGCACGCGCTGCGCCCGCTGCGCACCGGGCTGGCCCTGATCGTGGTCGCCGGGCTGATGGACCTGGCGTACCTGGCCGCCAAGTGGGCCTCGGTCGTGGCCCGCTGGACCGGCCACGACCTCGTGTACCTGTCCACGGACGTGGCGCCGCCACTGGCCGGGGCCGCCGGACTGCTGCTCGGTGCCGGGTTCGTCGTACCGCTGGTCGGCGGGTCGGCGACCTGGGTGGCCCTCGGCCAGTACCGGCGGCTGCGCCCGCTGTGGAAGGCGCTGCGCGGGTTCGCCGCGACCCAGGGCCGGACGGTCCCGCTGGCCTGGTGGTCCCCGCTCGGGATCCGGCTCGTCCACCGCGAGTCGGTCATCGACGACGGCATCCTGGCGCTGGCGGGCTGGTTCGACCCCCGGGTGCGCAGCGCCGCGTACGAGGCGGCCCGGGGCCGGGGCATGAGCGAGGCGCGGGCCGCGACGATCGCGGACGCGGCCGTCCTGGCGTCCGCGTGCCGCCTCAAGGCCGCCGCCGCGCGCGGGTCCGTACCGGAGCCGGCCGCGGTCCCGGAGCCCTACCGCCTGGGCCGGCGGCCCCTGACCGCCCTGGCCCACGCGTTCCGCACCTCGGACATCGTCGCCGCGGCCCGGGACGCGGCCATCGCCGGCACGGCGGAGCGGAACCCCGACCCGGTCGGCGCCTGAGGCGGGAGGCCCGGGAGGGGGTCCCGCGCGTCCGGCGGGGCTTCAGGGGGAAGCGCGACGCCCCGGACCGGGGGTCCGGGGCGTGGGTGCGCGAGCCCGTGCGCCGTGCGCGGGGCCCGTGCGGCGGGGTCAGAGCTCCGCGAGGTCCAGCCCGGCCTGCGCGGCGGCCGCCTGCACGGTCTGCTCCAGCAGTACGGCGATGGTCATCGGGCCGACACCACCCGGCACCGGGGTGATCAGCGAGGCCCGGGCGGCGGCCGACTCGAAGTGCACGTCGCCGACGTTGCCCTCGTTGTACCCGGCGTCCAGGACCACCGCGCCCGGCTTGATGTCCTCGCCCCGGATGAACTCGGCCTTGCCGACGGCGGCGACCAGCACGTCCGCCTGGCGCACGATCGAGGGCAGGTCCTGGGTGCGCGAGTGGCAGTAGGTGACCGTGGCGTTCTGCTCCAGCAGCAGCATCCCGGCCGGCTTGCCCAGGATCGCGCTGCGGCCGACGACGACGGCGTGCTTGCCGGTCAGGTCCACGTCGTAGGCGGCGAGGAGGCGCATGATGCCGCCGGGGGTGCAGGAGACGAAGCCCGGCAGCCCGAAGCCCATGGCGGCGAAGGAGTGCATCGTGACGCCGTCGACGTCCTTGCCCGGGGCGATGGCCTCGAAGGCGGCGCGCTCGTCGATGTGGTGCGGGACGGGGTGCTGGAGCAGGATGCCGCTGATCTCCGGGTCCTCGGACAGCGCGGTGAGGGTGTCCACCAGCTCCTCGGTGGTGGTCTCGGCCGGCAGCTCGACGTGGCGGGAGGTGATCCCCGCCTTGGCGCAGCGGTTCTGCTTCATGCGGACGTAGGTCACGGAGGCCGGGTCCTCGCCGACCAGCACGGTTGCGAGGCACGGCGCGGTGCCGGTGCGCTCGGTGATCTTCGCCGCGTAGGCGGCGGTCTGCTCCGAGATGCGGCGGGCGAGGGCCGTGCCGTCCATCAGGCGGGCGGAGCCGGCGGCCGGGGCGGGGGCAGTCTGGGCAGTCGTCACGGGGTCTCCTGAACGTCGCTGCGGATCGCGGTTCGCCCAGGCGCGCGGCAGTCGGCGTACCGGAGGTCCACGGGTACGCCGGGCCGCTCCCCGGTGGTGATCCACCCGAACGCCAGTCACGGCCCGCCGACCACTGTAGTCGACATATCCGGTGGTCGTCGGGCGTCCGACCTGGGACGATCAACGCATGACGCGCACTTTCGACCATCTTGTCGCCGAGGCCGAGTCCGTCTCCGTGGACGGCTGGGACTTCTCCTGGCTCGACGGCCGGGCCACCGAGCAGCGTCCCTCCTGGGGATACCAGAAGCTGATGGCCGAGCGCCTGACCCTGGTCCGGTCGGCGCTGGACATCCAGACCGGCGGCGGTGAGGTACTGGCCGGGTGCGCTCCGCTGCCGCCGCTGACGGTCGCCACCGAGTCCTGGCCGCCGAACATCGACAAGGCGACGCGGCTGCTGCACCCGCTGGGCGCGGTGGTGGTCGCCGACTCCGACGAGCCGCCGCTGCCCTTCGGTGACGCGGCCTTCGAGCTGGTGACCAGCCGGCACCCGGTGACCATCTGGTGGGAGGAGATCGCGCGGGTGCTGACGCCCGGCGGCAGCTACCTCTCGCAGCAGGTCGGTCCGGCGAGCGTCTTCGAGCTCGTCGAGTACTTCCTCGGCCCGCAGCCGGAGGAGGTCCGGCGCGCCCGGCACCCCGACGACGCGGTCGCCGACGCCACCGCGGCCGGCCTCGAGGTCCTCGATCTGCGCTCCGAACGTCTGCGCACGGAGTTCCACGACATCGGAGCCGTGATCTACTTTCTGCGGAAGGTGATCTGGATGGTGCCCGGCTTCACGGTCGGGCAGTACCGGGACCGGCTGCGCGAGCTCCACGAACGGATCGAACGCGAAGGTCCGTTCGTCGCTCACACCGCCCGCTTCCTCATCGAAGCCCGCAAAACGGGCTGATCCGAAGAGCGGACGGATCTGCGCCGGATCGGTTGCGTGGCCACAGCGTGGCGCAGGTCACTCAATTCAGCGCGTAACGAATCGACTCGGGCATGCGATGAACCGACAGGTGTCCTCGCGCGGCCCGGAATACAGACCCCCCTCGGGTCTGTTTCCCGAGTTCGCGCGATGATGTCCCGCCCACCCTTATCTGTTCGCAACGAGAGGCTCCTTGTGTCGCTCAGCCCGTCCCGTACGTTCCCTCCGGAGATCGCCGAATCCGAGGCCCTCGTCGCGCTCGTCGAGCGCGGCCGCGAGCAGGGTCACATCAACGGTGACGACGTGCGCCAGGCCTTCGAGGCCGGCCGCATCCCGGTGGACCAGTGGAAGCGGGTCCTGCGCAGCCTGAACCAGGTCCTGGACGAGGAGGGTGTCGCCCTTCACGTCAGCGCGGCCCCCGCCACCAAGGCTGCCGCCAAGAAGCCCCGCAAGGCTGCCGCCGCCCCGGCCCGCACCGTGACCAAGAAGGCCACCGCGGCGCCGCGCCCCATCGGCGCCCGTAAGACCGCGGCCACCGCCGCGGCCACGGCCGTCACCACCACCGCCACGGCGATATCCGCTTCGTCGGCCGCCGCCGTCGGGGACGAGACGTCGGCCGAGGCCGCCGCCGAACCGAAGAAGCGCACGGTCAAGAAGACCGCCGCCGCCAAGAAGACCGCCGTGAAGAAGACCGCGGCGAAGAAGACCAGCGCCAAGGACGCCGACGAGGGCGAGACCCCCGTCGTCGAGGGCGAGGACTGGGCTGCCGAGGACCTCGTGGACGAGGCCGAGGACGAGGCTCCCAAGGCCGGCGGCACCCAGGGCTTCGTCCTGTCCGACGACGACGAGGACGACGCCCCGGCGCAGACGGTCATGGTGGCCGGCGCCACCGCCGACCCCGTCAAGGACTACCTCAAGCTCATCGGCAAGGTGCCGCTCCTCAACGCCGAGCAGGAGGTGGAGCTCGCCAAGCGCATCGAGGCGGGCCTGTTCTCCGAGTACAAGCTCGAAGAGGAGGAGGACCACAAGCCCGCCTTCAAGCGCGAGCTGGAGATCCTGGTCGAGGACGGCCGCCGCGCGAAGAACCACCTGCTGGAGGCCAACCTCCGTCTCGTGGTCTCCCTCGCCAAGCGCTACACCGGCCGCGGCATGCTCTTCCTGGACCTGATCCAGGAGGGCAACGTCGGCCTGATCCGCGCCGTGGAGAAGTTCGACTACACCAAGGGCTTCAAGTTCTCCACGTACGCGACCTGGTGGATCCGCCAGGCGATCACGCGCGCGATGGCCGACCAGTCCCGCACCATCCGCATCCCGGTGCACATGGTCGAGATCATCAACAAGCTCGCCCGCGTGCAGCGCCAGATGCTCCAGGACCTGGGCCGCGAGCCCACCCCGGAGGAGCTGGGCAAGGAACTCGACATGACCCCCGAGAAGGTCATCGAGGTCCAGAAGTACGGCCGCGAGCCGATCTCCCTGCACACCCCCCTGGGTGAGGAGGGTGACAGCGAGTTCGGTGACCTCATCGAGGACTCCGAGGCGGTCGTCCCGGCGGACGCGGTCTCCTTCACCTTCCTCCAGGAGCAGCTCCAGTCCATCCTGGGCACGCTCTCGGAGCGCGAGGCGGGCGTGGTCTCCATGCGGTACGGCCTCAACGACGGCCAGCCGAAGACGCTGGACGAGATCGGCCGCGTGTACGGGGTGACCCGTGAGCGCATCCGCCAGATCGAGTCCAAGACCATGTCGAAGCTGCGCCACCCGTCGCGTTCGCAGGTGCTGCGCGACTACCTCGACTGAGTCGGTCTGCACCGCAACGCCCCTGCCCCGCGGACCCGCGGGGCAGGGGCGTTCTGCGTCCGGTCCGGACCGGACGAGGTCAGGTCAGGTCAGGTCAGGTCAAGTCGGGTCAGGTCGGGCCAGTCAGGTCAGGCGGAAGACGGGACCCCTGGGGGTGAACGGCAGTGACGCGCCCTGGGGGATCAGGTACGCGTGCTCGCGCCGGATGCGCAGGGTGTCGCACCAGCCGTCCGTGATCACCAGGACCGGGGCCCCGGGCGGGAAGTCCTCCGCCCGCTGCAGCAGGTCGATGCCCGGCTGCAGCTCCGTCCCGCCGCGCCCGCGGACCCGTACCCGGCCCGCGATCTCCGTCGGGTGCAGATAGCCCGCGTCGTACGGCGCCGCGTCGCAGAAGACGACGCGGGCCGCCGGTACGTCGCGGGCCTCCGCGTACGAGGCGATCGCGCCCAGCGCCTTGCCGAGCAGGGCGGCGTTCATCGACCCCGAGGTGTCGAGCACCACGCCGAAGGTGCAGCGGGCGACCTCCTCGGGCGGGAAGCAGCGGCCCGCGCGCGGGATGTCCGGGGTCGACGCCTGGCGGCGCGCCGGGCGCGCGAAGCTCCGTACGGGCTCGGGGCGCGGCACGTACTCGTCGAACCAGCGGGCGAGCCGGGCGTCCCACGGCACGGGCGGGTGGGCCAGGGCCCTGATCTCCTGGATCAGCCCGGCGGGCAGCAGGCCGCGCTCCCCGTGGGTGTGCAGGTCGAAGCCCTGGACCAGGCCGCGCCGGTAGAACTCGTCCAGGTCGGTGTACGGTGCGCTGCCCGGGTGGGGCAGCGGGTCGCCCAGGATGTCCCCGCGGCCCTTGCCGCGCAGGGTGGCGAGGCGGCGCTTACGGCGCAGGTCGGTGGCGATCCGGTCGTAGACCTCCTCGACGGAGAGGTCCTTCAGCTCCGCGTCGTACAGCAGCCCGGCGGGCATGTCACCGACGCCCATCTCGACGAGCCAGCCGTTGACCACGTAGTCGGCGGCCACGTTGTGCAGGTACGGGTCCCGGGCGCCGCGGCGCTCGCCGTGGCGCAGGGCGGCGTGCAGCATCTCGTGGGCCAGGATGAACCGCCACTCCTCGTCTTCGAAGGTGCGCAGCGGGTTGACGTAGATCTCCCCGGCGGTGGAGCTGACGGCGGCGACGTCGATGCCCTGGGCGCGGGCCAGCTCGGCGTCGGCGACGATCTTCAGGCCGCTGGCCAGGCCGCCGAGGAGCGGGTACGAGGAGACGAACCAGTTCAGCGCCCGGTCCCACGGGCGCTGGGCCACGCGCTCCCCCGTGACCCGGTCGCGGCGCCCGCCGGCGACCTCCATGGCGGCGGAGACGCTGCGGGTCAGGGCGTGCGCGAAGGCGGTCTCCCAGTCGGGGACCGGGGTGGAGTTCCATGCGCGCCAGGTGACCAGGAGCTGGTCGGGGTGGTCGCCGGCGGTGCCGCAGAGCTCGTATGCGGCGGGGATGCCGTCCCGGCGCCAGCGCGCCGCGAGCAGGTCTTCGTCACCGCCGGGGTACTCGGCCGGGAGGTCGTCCGGGGGCCGCAGCGACGGCTGGGTCAGCAGGAAGCGGTTGACGACGGCGCAGCGGGCGGCGAGGTCGAAGCGGTCGGGCTGTACGCGCTTCTCGGCCGCTGCGGCCGGGACGTGGCCGAAGCCGAGGTGGAGCAGGGCGTGGGCGAGGGCCCAGGCCCAGGTCCGGGGCTCGACGCGCAGTCCGGAGCGGACGTGGAGGACCCCGTTGGAGTCCACGGCGACCAGGCCCGCGTCGGGGGTCCCGGGGCATTTGGACTGCTCGCACACGCTTCCGCCGACGGCGGCGAGGGCCGGGTTCCGCTTGACCAGGGCGAGCCCCTCGGCGAAGGCCTGGGCGGCGGGATCGGGCGGGGCGGCCTTCTTGGGCCGGGGGCGCGAGATGCTCACCGACGGGCCTCGACCAGGCGCGGCATGTCGCGGGCGGCCTCCACGAGGAACCAGGAGGGCAGCACGGGCAGGCCGTCGGCGTCGTCGGCGATGACGGTCTGCGCCACCTCCACGGAGATCTCGGCGAGCTGGACGAGCAGTGCCTTGGCCCGGTAGGCGGTCTGGCGCAGGGCGGGTGAGACGTGCTCGCGCTGCGCGGGCAGCTCCTTGACCAGGCGGCCCCGGAAGGCCTCGGCGAGGTAGTAGAGCAGGTCCCGGTCGGCGGGGCGGGTGGGCCAGGAGGCGTCGCCCTTCATGATCGCCTCGATGCCGAAGCTGTGTCGCACGATCTTGGCGTAGCCGCAGAAGGAGACGGCGTGCGCGGGGGTGAGGGTGCCGTGCGCGACCACCTTGAGGGTCTGCTCGTCCAGTTCCGGCCCGAAGGAATGCAGGGCGTCGGAGAGCATGTGCCAGGAGCGCGGGGTGGAGAAGGGCTCCTCCGTCTTGGGCGGCTGCGACCAGAGGTGGTCGGGGCGGTCGGTGAGGTAGTCCGTGACCCAGGGGTGGATGCCGTGCTCGCCGGCCCAGACCAGCCAGTCCCCCGCCGACGCCTGGAGGTGGACGTGGGTGAGGCGGTTGACCAGTGCGGAGGCGATCGGCCGGGCCAGCGCGTTGTCGGTGGCCCGGTTGCCCGCGCCGATGACGATGGAGCCGGCCGGGAGCTCGTAGGAGCCGATCCGGCGGTCGAGGATCAGCGAGTAGAAGGCCTTCTGGACGTCCGGGCTCGCGGCGTTGAGCTCGTCGAGGAAGAGGCAGTACGGCTCGTCGCGGGCGATGGCCTCCGGCGGGCAGAAGACGGACCGGCCGCCCCGGATCTGCGGGACGCCGATCAGGTCCTCGGGGGCGAGCTGGGTGCCGAGCAGGCTGACGCACTCCAGCCCCAGCGCGTCGGCGAACTTCCTGACGAGCGAGGACTTTCCGATGCCGGGAGCCCCCCAGAGGAACACCGGCCGGACGGTGGCGAGGCCGAGCAGCAGTTCGGGGATCTGGGCGGGGGTGACGGTGACGGCGGCCTGCACGGGCGTGGATGTCCTCGGGGGTGTGGCGGGTGTGTGGTGCGGCCAGTGTGGCCGCACCACACACCCCGGAGCATCCGGTTTTTACCCGGTGGGGCGCCTTCAGGGGGTTTCGAGGAGGTGCTTGAGCTTCGCCTCGCCCCGGGGCATCTCCTTGCGGACCATGGGCCGGACCACGAGGGGGACGAGGGCCCGGCCCAGGCCGCGGCCCTCGAAGTCGACGTCCAGGGTGACGCGGGAGCGGGCGCCGCCGTCGAGGGGTTCGACGGTGCCGCGCACATCGGGTCGTACCGGCCCGTCGACCCCGTGCACGTGCCAGCTCCTCGGCGGGTCGAGCTCCACGAACTCCATGGTCGTGGGGACCCGTCGGCGGCCGATCCGCCGGGTGACGAGGATCAGCGAACCGACGTGCACGGGCAGTTTGCCGACCGGGACGGCGGACACGGCGCTGTCCTGCCACTCCGGCAGGTGCGTGGGATCCGTCAGGTACGCGTAGACGTCCTCGGGCCTGCGGTCGATGTCGATGCTCTTCCTGAATGCGGACATGGTGACCCCTTGGCGCCCCCTGGGCGGCCCCTTCTTTCCACGCTACTCCGCGGGTGTCGCGGCGGCGCGGTGCTTCCTCGCGGACATGGCGGCGTAGACGAGGACGCCCGCGAAGAGGAAGAGAACGCCCTGGTAGACGGCCGCGTAGCCGGAGCCGGCGACCAGCCACATGGAGAAGCCGAAGGCGAGGGCGGCGAGGACGCCGTCGCGGGCCAGGCGGCCGGGGTGGACGCGCTCGCGCTGCCCGGAGAGCAGGAAGTAGATCTGCGCGGCGGTCGCGAGCAGGTAGGGGACGGTCGCCGTGAAGGTGGTGATCAGGACCAGACTCTCGAAGACGCCCTGGGTGCCTGCCGTGTAGTTGTAGACGGTGAGGGCGGAGGCCAGCGCGACGGTGACGACCACGCCGACGACGGGGACGCCGCGCTTCTTCGTCTCGAAGGCCTTCGGGAAGAGCCCGTCCTTGGCCGCGGCGTACGGGGTCTGCGCGCTGAGCAGGGTCCAGCCGTTGAGGGCGCCGAGCATCGAGATCACGGCGGCGCAGGCGACCACGGTGCCGCCCCAGGTGCCGCCGAACATGGCGTTGACCGCGTCGGTGAAGGGGGCGGTGGAGGCGACCAGCCGGTCGTGGGCGACCAGGCCGAAGACGGCGACCGTGCCGAGCAGGTAGACGGTGGCGGCGCCCACGGTGCCCAGGACCGTGGCCCGGCCGACGTTGCGGGCCGGGTCGCGGACCTCGCCCGCGCTGACGGTGGCGGACTCGACTCCGAGGTAGCTGAAGAGCAGGATCGCCGCGGAGGCGGAGACGGCGCCGGCCGCGCTCTGGCCGGTGGCCTGGAAGGGGCCGAGGTTGGCGGGGTCGAAGAAGAACAGCCCGCCCACGGCCACCAGGAGCAGCGGGGCGAACTTCAGTACGGTCGCGACGACTTGCACCGCGCCGACGTAGCGGGTGCCCGCGAGGTTGGCGAGCGCCGGGAGCCACTGGACGGCGAGGGCGGCCAGGCACATGGACCACTTGTGCTCGCCGGCCGCGGGGAACAGCACGGTGAGGTAGCCGACGGCCGCGACGGCCAGGGCCGCGTTCGAGACCCAGGCGGTGATCCAGTAGCTCCAGGCGGCGAGGAAGCCGGCGAAGTCGCCGAACGCGGCCCGTGCGTAGACGTAGGGGCCACCGGTCTGCGGGTGGCGTTCGGCGAGCCGGCCGAAGACCAGGGCGAGGGCGATCGCGCCGGCGGTGAGGACGGCGAAGGCGACGAGGCTGATGGTGCCGAAGGGGGCCACCGAGGCGGGGAGGAGGAAGATCCCGCCGCCGATGATGTTGCCCATGACCAGACAGGTCGCGACGGGGAGGCCGAAGCGGCGTGCGTGGGGGTCGCGGCCCTGCTCGGGGGGTGCGGCGGCCCCGGCGGGTGCGGTGGCCGGGGTGGGCAGGGTTGCGGTGCTGGTCATCGGTGGTGCGCCTCGGGATGTCTCACATGCTGGGCAGGTCCACACATGGTTGACCACCGGGGAAAGCGCCACAAAATCAACGGATTTCGTCCCGCGCGGGCGCCTCTACGGAAGGAAGGCTTCCGCTATTTGCGCCCCCGGGCGGGCTTTCCTCCACCGGCCGGTCCACGGGCTCGCCCACCGACGCCGGCTCCGCCGCATCCCCCGCCAGCGCCCACCCGGACCCCGCCGTGCGGGTCGCCGCCCCGGCCACCGGCACCTGCGGCCCGTCCGCCTCCCGCAGCCAGCGCCGCAGCACCGCGTGCACCGCCTCCGCGCCGGCCAGGTCCTCGCCGGGGTCCGACAGCTCCGCGGGCCACATCAGGAACGGACGCGCCTGCTCCCCGCCCAGCCCGCCGTGCGAGCCGATCTGCTCCTCGAAGGCGTGCACCGTGCCCGTCCGCGGGTCGTACGCCGAGTTGACCATGACGTCCGCCACGTGCGGGAAGGCGTCGGTCCGGCGGACGGCCTGCGCCGCGCCCGGGCCGAAGGGAGCCAGCAGCTCCTCCGCCTCGCCCGGCACGTCCAGCCGGGCCTGCTGTCCGTCCCGGCCCAGCACCACCCCGTCCACCAGCAGGAATCCCACCCCCGGATGGTTCGCCAGCGTGGTCAGCAGGGCGGGGTGCGCGCGCTCGACGCGTGCCCGCGACGCCCGGCCGGGGATGTCGGGGAACGAGATCAGTCCGAGGTTGCCCGAGGCCAGCACCACCGGATCGGAGCCCGGCCCCGGGCTCGCCTCCTCGCCCTCCTCCACCGGCCGGTGCAGCGCCGCGAGCACGGCGGCCCGGGCCTCGGCCCCGCTACGGGTGCGGCCGGCCCGCCGCGGGACCGGAAGCCCGCAGCCCGCCCGGACCAGGTCCCCCAGGGTCAGCCCGTACCGGCCGAGGAAGGTCTCCCCCGGGCTCTGGCCGTGATCGGAGAGCAGCACGATCCGGTACCGGCGCGGCGCGTGCTCGGCGACCCGGGCGATCAGCGCGAGGCTGCGGTCCAGGCGCTGCAGCACCCGGTCGGTGTCCCGGCCGCGCGGGCCCGAGTGGTGGGCGACCTCGTCGTAGGCCACCAGGTCGGCGTAGACCGCGGAGCGCCCGGCGAGCATGTCGCCGATCACCGCCGCGACGACCACGTCCCGCTCGACCACGGTCGCGAAGGCACGGATCAGCGGGTACAGCCCGCCGCGCGGGACCCGCGGCCGGTCCCCGCGGATCCGTGCCCGCACCGACTGGCCGATCTCCCGGGCCGCCTCGGCCACGAAGGACCCGGCCGTGCGGACGGCGTTGGCCGGATCCGAGAAGTACGCGAAGTAGCCCGCGCGGGACCGGTTGGCCCGCCCCCGCCGGGCCGAGACCGACAGCACCAGGGCCAGCTGGTCGGCGCCGCCGCTGAACAGGTTGCCCCGGCTCGCCCCGTCCAGCGTGAGCAGTCCGCCGTCCCCGGTCCGCCCCACGGCCCGTCGCTGGAGCTCCGCCGCGCTGGTCGGCCGGTTGCAGACCATCACCTCGCCGGTCTCCTTCTCGTACCAGCGGAAGGCCGGCACGTCGAAGTTGGAGCCGTGCAGGATCCCGAGCTGGCTGGCACCCGTCTGGCTCGACCAGTCCGTACGCCAGGACCGGGCGCGGTGGCCGTCCTCCAGCAGGCGGGCGACGGTGGGCATCAGCCCGCTGCCGCACGCGTGCTGCAGCTCCTCGTACCCCAGCCCGTCCAGCTGGAGCATGAGCAGGCCCGGCGGTGCCTCGGCCGCCCGGGTCGGGCCCGCCCTGCCCTGCCTGCGGCGGCGCCGGTCGGCGAGCCGGTAGAGCCTGCGCCGGTAGGCACCGTCGTCGCGCACGGCCAGGGCGGTGGAGGTCGCCGACGCCACCGCGGACATCACGGCGGCGACGACCACCGCGGTATCGGGGGCCACCTCGCTCCGGCCGTCCGGGATCAGGGCGATCGCCATCAGCAGGAGCGAGCCGTTGAGGAAGAAGACGAGCAGTCCGAGCACCAGGGCGGGCACCAGCAGCAGCGCCCGGACGAGCACCGGCCAGACCAGCGCGCTCAGCAGGCCGAAGGCCCCAGCGGCCCAGGCGGCGGTCAGCCCGATCTGCGTGATGCTGTCACCGTCGTCCGACTGGAGCCGGAAGTCCGGCAGGATCCCGGCCAGGGCGAGCATCGTGAGGGTGGACACGGCCCAGACGAGGAGCACCCGCACCAGGGCGCTGCCCGCGGTCCGCCACCGTCCTCGCCCCACGCCGCCACCTCCCGCGCGCCCGTTCCGTCTTCCAGGCTCGCACAGCCCGGCGCACCCGGTCGGGCGAAGCGGACGGCGCACAAGGGCGTATGGCGGGCGGCGCCGGGCCCGTGAGGTCGGGTCAGGCCGGTTGAGGGCGGGGCGGTACGGGGCGGGGCAGGACGGTTCGGAGCGGGACGGTCAGGTGCCGTCGTAGCCGGCGGTCGGCATGGACAGCCTGCGGTGCACCTCGGCCTTCATCGCGGAGGTGTAGCGGGGCTCCTCGCCCCCGGCGGTCTCCAGCCGGACGCCGCGCCGCTCGCACTCCGCGGTGAACTCCTCGACGGAGCGCAGCGCGCGTGCCAGCACCCGGTCGTTGGCGGCGACGAACAGGTCGACCTGCCCGGTGTCGACGTCGGACCAGAGCCCGCAGTGGTCGGCGCGCAGGCCGTAGACCAGCAGTTGCCTCGTCACGACGTAGCCGCGGTCGGCGGCCCAGCGCGCGCACATGGCGTGCTGGCCGCGGGTGTCCACGGCGAAGGGGTCGGCGTCGAGGTCTTCGAGCGGGGCCAGGCTGGTGATCGCGGCCACGCGCAACTCTTCCATGCCGCCGGACCCTACTCCGATACTCCGCCGTAGAGGAGGGGGGCGGCCGAGATCCGGTTCCGCACGGCCGCGCGGGGCAGGCTCCGGTCAGAGCACTAGGCTCGTGAGCGAGGCACGAGGGAGGGAGGTCCGGGTGCCGGTGGAGATCACCTGGTGGGGTCATGCCACGTGCACCGTCGAGGACTCCGGGGTCCGGCTGCTCACGGACCCGCTGTTCGCGCGGCGGCTCGCGCACCTGCGGCGGCGCCGCGGGGCGGTGCCCCCGCCCCAGGCGGCGGTGGCCGATGTGGTGCTGGTCTCCCATCTGCACGCCGACCACCTGCACCTGCCGTCGCTGGCGCGGCTCGCGCCCGGCACCGGGCTGCTGGTGCCGCGCGGCGCGCGCCGGGCCGTGCCGGGGCTGGCGCGGGTCGCCGGGCTGCGCGGGCTGGCCGTGACGGAGGTGGTACCGGGCGAGGAGGTCCCCGTACGGGACGGGGTACGGGTCCGGGCGGTCGGCGCGCGGCACGACGGACGGCGGCTGCCGTTCGGGCCGCGCCTGTGCCCGGCGCTCGGGTACGTGGTGCACGGCGCGGCACGGACCTACTTCGCCGGGGACACCGGGCTGTTCGACACCATGGCCGAGGAGGTCGGGCCGGTGGACGTGGCCCTGCTGCCGGTGGGCGGCTGGGGTCCGTACCTCGGCCCCGGACACCTGGACGCGGCGCGGGCGGCGCAGGCGCTGGCCCGGCTGGCACCCGCGGCGGCGGTCCCGGTGCACTACGGGACGTACTGGCCCGTCGGGCTGGACGCGGTGCGGCCGCACGAATTCCACGCGCCCGGCGAGGAGTTCGAGCGGCTCGCACGGCAGCTGGCGCCCGAGGTGGCCGTACGGGTGCCGCAGCACGGCGAGCGGGTGCGGCTGCCGTGACATGGCGCGAGCTCGCGGCGGCCGCCGGGCAGGTACCGCCGGAGAGCACCCAGCAGGCGGTGGGGTACCCGGCCTTGTTCCTGCTGGTGGCCCTGGGCGCGCTGGTGCCCGTCATCCCGACGGGTGCGCTGGTGAGTTCGGCGGCCGTGGTGGCCTTCCACCACCAGTCGCCGCCCTACGGGGTGCTGCTGGTGTTCGCGGTGTCGGCGCTGGCGGCGTTCACCGGGGACATGACGCTGTACTGGCTCGGGCAGCGCGGGGTGCGCTCACGGGGCGGCTCGCGCTGGCTGGAGGCGCTGCGCGGCCGGGCCACACCGGAGCGGCTGGAGCAGGCGCGGACGAGGCTCGACGAGCACGGGGTCCTGGTCCTGGTCCTGTCCCGGCTGGTCCCGGCGGGCCGGATCCCGGTGATGCTGGCCTGCCTGCTGGCGCAGCTGCCGTTGCGCCGCTTCGCCCGCGGCGACGCCCCGGCCTGCCTGGCCTGGGCGGCGACGTACGCTCTGATCGGCATCCTGGGCGGCACCCTCTTCGCGGAGCCCTGGAAGGGGGTGGCACTCGCGGTCGGCCTGGCCCTCGCACTCAGCGCGGGGCCCTCGCTGTGGCGCCGCCTGCGGCCGCGGCCATGAGCCGGCCGCGCCCCGGCACCGGCCGCGGCCGGCCCGTGGCACCGCCTACCGGTCCCGGTCGGGTCCCGGGCGGGCGGCGGCCGGCGGGAACGCGAGCCCGGTCGGCGTGTTGAGGCCCGTGAAGCCGAGCGTGACCTGCCCGCCGCCCGTCTCGCGGACCCGAACCACCCGGTTGTTGAAGCCGTCGGCCACGTACAGGCCGCCGGAGCCGTCGAGCGCGAGGCCCAGCGGGGAGCTGAGGCCGGTGGTGTGCACCGTGCTCTGCGCGCCGCTGCCCGCCGCCACCTTCACGACCCGGTTGTTGCCGCTGTCGGCGATGTACAGGTCACCGGCGGCGTTCGGGGCCAGCCCGGTCGGCTGGGAGAGCCCGGTCGTGGGCACCGTGGTCTGGCCGCTGCCGTCCACGGCCACCTTGACGACTCGGTCGTTGACGAAGTCGGAGACGTACAGCTCCCCTCCGGGCGCCCAGGCCAGCCCCCAGGGATGCAGCAGCCCGGTGGTGGGGACGGTCGTCTGGACCCCGCCACCGGCCGGGACCTTCACGATCCGGTCGTTGAAGCTGTCGGCGACGTAGAGGTTCCCGGCCGGGTCGACGGCGAGTCCCAGCGGGCGCGACAGGCCGGCGGTGGGCACGACGGCCTGCTCCCCGCCGTTCGGGGGCAGCACGAGGACCCGGTTGTTGCCCGTGTCGGACACGTAGAGCCGGCCGGCGGCGTCCCAGGCCATGCCGGTCGGCCGTACCAGGCCGTCGAACGGGACGGTGCTCTGCTCGCCGCCGTCCAGGGGCAGGGACACCACCCGGTTGCCGCCGTAGTCGGACACGTACAGCGGCGGGCCCGCGGGCGACCGTACGCCGCCGGGCTGCGCGGCACCCGCAGCGCCCGCGGGGAGCGCGCAGAGCATGAGCAGCGCCACCGCGGCGGCCAGCCGCCGGGGCCACCGCCGGGCGGCCGGGGACGTCCCCGTTCGTGACTCGGCCGTCATGCGTTCCACGACTCACCCACCTGATCCGGACGGTCGGCCGGCCCGGTGCCGCGCCCCCGCCGACTCTAGGGAGTGCGCGGCCCCGGAGCGGAAGCCACGCCATCGCGGCGGCCGACGGCCACTCCGATGCCGTGGGGAACGGGCTCGGACCCGGCGCGACGGTGATCCCGTGGAAAGGGTGCCGCCCGCGGGCCGGAGGGCCGCACGCGGGTGCGTGGGTGGGCCCGCCGGGCTGGACCTCAAGTGCGGTTGAGTTCGTAGGGTCCTGTCCATCACACGGCACCACACCACCGACGGGGAGTCGATCCGCCATGGAGTACTCGCACGACGACGCCGAACTGATCCGCCAGCCCATCGGCTACTGGAGCTGGGCCGCCTACGACGCGATCGTGCGCCGTACCCGCGGCGCGCTCGCCGGGCTGGGGCCCTGAGGGGCGGGAGTTCTTCGGCGGGGCCGCGGCCCTTCAGAAGGACCTGTGGGACGAGCGGCACGCGGGGATCTCCGACGCGGAGTACCTGATCGCGCTCAGGGTGCTCCAGCGGTTCATCCACAACGTGGGTGGCCGGGCCCGGCACGACTGAGTCCGGGCGGCGCCGCTCACCCGGTCGTCCGGACGTCCTCCGCAGGCAGTGCGCGGGAGGCGCCGATCGGCAGGTCCCAGAGGTCCTCGCGGGGCAGGCCGGCCCGCTGCCAGGCGGCCAGCGTGCGGTGCAGGGGTTCCATGACGGGCTCCGCGGAGAGGACGAAGGCGGCCCAGTGCATGGGAGCCATCCGGCGGGCTCCCAGGTCGAGGCAGGCCTGTACGGCCTCCTCCGGGTCGGCGTGGACGTCGCCGAGCCACCAGCGCGGGGCGTACGCGCCCACGGGCAGGAGGGCGAGGTCGATGCCGGGGTGGCGGCGGCCGATCTCGCCGAACCAGTGCCCGTAGCCGGTGTCCCCTGCGAAGTAGAGCTTCCGCGGCGCCGCACTCAGGGTGTCGGTGAGGATCCAGCCGCCCCACAGGGACCGGCAGGTGTCGAGCAGCGACCGCTTGGACCAGTGGTGGGCGGGAACGAACTCGAAGCGTACGCCGCCCAGTTCGGCCGCTTCCCACCAGTCGAGGTCGGTGACCCGGGTGAAGCCCCGGCGGCGGAACCAGCCGGCCAGGCCCGCGGGTACGAACAGGTCCGTGTGCCGGGGCAGCCGCTTGAGGGTGGGGGCGTCGAGGTGGTCGTAGTGGTTGTGGCTGATCACCACCGCGTCCACCGGTGGCAGCTCCTCCCACCGCACCCCGACCGGGGTCATCCGGGCCGGGGTGCCGAGGATCCGCCGGGACCAGACCGGGTCGGTCAGCACGGTCAGCCCTCCGGTCCGCAGGACCCAGCTGGCGTGTCCGGCCCAGGTGACGCAGACGCCGCCGGGGTGTACGGGGGGCAGCGGAGCGGGCTCGTACGGCAGGTCGGGAATGCCGCGCAGCCCTTCGGTGCCGGGGCGGAAGGCACCCTCGCGGGCGAGGCGGGCGTAGCCCCGGACCCCGGGGAGCGGGGTGGTCAGCCGGTCCGCGAACGAGCGGGGCCAGTGGCGGTGTTCACGGAGCGGTCGCGGCACCGACGCCGGCTCCGGCCCCTGCTCCGGCCCCCGGTCCGGCCCCGGCCCCTGCTCCGGCCCCCGGTCCGGCCCCGGCCCCGGCCTCGCGGGGGTGCGGCCGGCAGCGGCGTCAGGGGCGGGCGCGGGGGCGGGGGCATCCGTCCGGTCCCTCATCACGCAGTCTCCGTTCACCGGGGTCGGGTGGTCAGGCCAGCCCGGCCAGGACTGATCCGAGGAGTTCGAGGGAGTCGCGTACGTGCGGGAGTGCGAGCGGATCGCGGGCGGTGAGCGCGGCCAGCCGCTCCTGCGGGGTGGCACCCAGCAGCGGCCCGGTGGACAACCGCACGCGCAGCGCGCCCAGTTCGTCGGCGAACCGCTGCCCGCCGGGGGTGGGCGCGCCGAGCCGGCCGCCGAGCCAGTCCTCCAGCTCCATCGCGTCCCCGACCCCGTGCCGGGCGAGTCCGGCGCGCAGGGGGGTGAGGTCGGCGTACAGGTGTCGGCCGGCCTGCGGGGGCCGGGCCAGCGCCCCGGCCTCCAGCAGCCGCCGGTACGCGGCGGCGGCCACCACCCCGTGCAGGGCGGAGGCGGCGTACGCGCGCGCGGCGACGGCGTCGGGTTCGTCGAGGGCGTGCGCGGCGGCCCCCGCGACGGGTCCGGCCACCATCGCCCCGGTGGCGGTGAGGACGTCGAGGGTACGGGCGCGCAGCCAGGTCCCACGCGGGGTGCCGGGGAAACGGACGACGGCGGCGGGCCACCCGGCAGGCAGCATCGCACCGGACAGGTCGACGAGGACGGCTGCCTGTTCGGGGAGCATCTCGGCGGGGCTCAGGACCAGGGTCTCGTGGGGGCGGTGGACGGTGTCGCGCCAGCTTTCGTCGCTGACGACGAACAGTCCGGCGGATTCGGCGGCCTCGCAGGCCTCGCGCAGCATCTCGGGCGGCGGCACGGTCGCGGTGGGGTCGTCGGCGACCGACAGCAGCAGGACGCGCGGGTCGCCGCCCTCGGCGCGCACCCGCCGGACGGTCTCCAGCAGGGCGTAGGGGTCGGGTACGCCGCCGCACTCGGCCGGGGTCGGGACGTGGTAGGCCCGGCGGCCCAGCATCCGGACCTGGGGGGTCCACCAGGCGGGACAGGGCCGGGGCAGCATCACGTCTCCCCCGTACGCCCCGAGCAGGGCCAGGAGCAGCGCCGGGGCTCCGGGGCCCGCGGCCACGTTCTCGGGGGAGGTGGCGAGCCCGCGCCTGCCCCAGTGGCGGCAGGCGGCCTCCCGTACGGCCTGGCCGCCGCCCGGGGGCTCGGGGGCGGCGCGTCCGGCGGCCGCGGCGAGAACGGTGAGCAGTTCGGGGAGCACGGGCAGGCCGGGCTGGGGGGCGGGCGGGCCGTACCGGACCGGGCCGCGGCCCTCGGCCGCCGTGCGCTGCATCCCCGCCACCGCTTCCCGCCTTCCGCGCTCGCCTGCCGGGCCGGCCCGGGCCCCGCCGGGCCCCACGGCGCAGCGCCACGCACCGCGGGACCCCACGGCATCCCCGCCAGACCTGACCTTTATACGACTATTTGGAGCTAGATGCCCGTTGTGCACGGGATGCCCGCCACCCGCGTGTCAGGCCCGTGCCGTCAGCCCCGGGCCGTCAACCCCGGGCCGTCAGCCCGCGCACCTCAGCCCGTGCGCGCCCTCGTCCGCGCGCTGCCGACCCCGGCGCGTCAGCCCGTGCGCCCCACCATCGCCAGGAGCCTGGTCTGCGCGTTCGCGCCCGCCGGCACCTCCACCGGACCGGCGAACTGGCCACTGGCCGCGAGTCCGTCCGCGTACGGCATGATCTCCTTGATCGAGAACTCGACGAGGCCGTCGGGCAGCCGGTCCTGAGCGCCGATGCCCCGGGCGAGGTCCCAGGTGTGCACGACGCAGTCGGCGGTCAGCTCCGAGCAGTACGCCGATCCGAGCGCGGGCCCGTACGACAGGCGCACGGTCCGGTCCATCGCGCCGGCCGCGGCGAAGGCGGCGTGCGCGGCGGCCGAGGCCCGGTCCCAGGCCGCGACGGGGTCGTCACCCAGCACGTCACCTGAAAAGCTGTCGCCCAGCTCCCCGACGGTGCGGCCTTCGGCGACCAGCGGCGGGATCCAGAGCTGCTCCGCGGTGACGTGGTTGACCAGCTCCCGCACGTTCCATTCCGTGCACGGGGTCGGCTCTCCCCACTGGTCGCCGCGTACGTCACGCACCCTCTCGCCGAAGAGCCTCAGCGCCTCGGCGTGCCGTTCGAGCAGCGTGTCCGTCATGCCCCTCACCGCCCTCCGCCATGGGGATGTGCCCCCTGCAGCCACTCTCCTCGCACCCGCATGGGCCTGCCACCGCCCCGTCCGTTCCCCTAGGCGCACAACACGTGTGTCCACATGTCAAAACGCCGATCTCAGATGACGAACTGATCGTCTACGGTGGGGACGACGCTTCGACGAGGAGATGAGGAGGGGTCCGGCATGAACGCCACCAGCGGAGCCGACGCCCGGGAAGCCGCCGCCAGAGAGACCGCAACCGGGGAGACCGCCGCCGGGGAGACCGCCGTCTACACGCACGGCCACCACGAGTCCGTGCTGCGCTCACACCGCTGGCGCACCGCCGAGAACTCCGCCGCGTACCTGATCGGCGAGCTGCACCCCGGAATGCGGGTACTGGACGTCGGCTGCGGCCCGGGCACGATCACCGCGGACCTGGCGCGGCTGGTCGCGCCGGGCGGGCACGTCACCGCCGTCGATGCCGCCGGGGACGTCCTGGAGCAGGCCCGTACGTTCGTGGAGGAACGCGGTCTGGGCGACGCCGTGTCCTTCGCGACCGCCGACGTCCACGCGCTGGACTTCCCGGACGACTCCTTCGACGTGGTCCACGCCCACCAGGTGCTGCAGCACGTGGGCGACCCGGTCAGGGCGCTGCGCGAGATGCGCCGGGTGTGCCGGCCGGGCGGGATCGTGGCGGCCCGCGACGCCGACTACGCCGCGATGACCTGGTACCCGGCCGTGCCGGGCCTGGACGACTGGCTGGACCTGTACCGGCGGGTGGCCCGCGCCAACGGCGGCGAACCGGACGCCGGCCGTCACCTGCGGGCCTGGGCCCGGCAGGCCGGCTTCACGGACGTGACCTCCTCCGCGACGGCCTGGTGCTTCGCCACTCCCGAGGAGACCGCCTGGTGGTCGGCCCTGTGGGCGGACCGCACGCAGGCCTCCGCCTACGCCTCCGTCGCCACCGGTGGCGGCCACGCCACGGCGGGGGACCTGACGGCCGTCGCCGAAGCCTGGCACGCCTGGGGCGCGGACCCCGACGCGTGGTTCTCGGTCCTGAACGCCGAGATCCTGTGCCGGGTCTGACGGGCGTGACGGGCCGCCGGCTGGGCTGAGTGGGTGATGCTCCTATTGACTGTCAAGCAGCGGTGAGCCAGTCCCGGTAGGCGTGGGCGAGGCCGTCGTCTCGACGGATTCCGCGTTCGAGGGTGGAGATGGTGGCCGGCCAGAGGCCGAAGTGGCGTGCGGCGGCGGTGAGTGTGATGTTCTTGGACTGCCGCAGAGGTCTCAGATCGGCGATGGCGGGGACGGTGACCGTGGTGGTCAGGCAGCGGAATATCTCCCGGGCGATGGCTCGCTTCAGGAGTCGGATGATCTCCCTCTTCGTGCGGCCGGCGGCGGTCTGGCGTGCCACGTACTCGCGGGTGCGGGAATCGCTGGACATGCGGACCAGGGCGATGCGGTAGAGGGCGGCGTTGGCGGCCCGGTCGCCTCCTCGTGAGAGGCGGTGCCGGTTCGTCCGGCCGCTGGACGCGGGGACCGGTGCGGCTCCGCAAAGGGCGGCGAAGGAGGCCTCGGTCCGCATGCGTTCGGGGTTGCCTCCCGCCGTGATCAGCAGTTGGGCCGCGGTGTCGGGGCCGACTCCGTAGGCGGCCCGCAGACCCGGGTTCTGGACGGTGGCCTCGCTGTCCAGGGCTTTGGTCAGGGTCGCGTGCTCGGCGGTCAGCTCTTTGACGCGCCGGGCGAGGATCTTGAGCGCGGCGAGGACTGCGGTGTGGACCGCGTCCCCGGCCGGTCGCAGCCGGGCCAGCGCATTGGTGCGGTCCGTTCCGCTGAGCTGCCCGTATTTGGCGCGGATGCTCTCGGGCGCGGTGAAGAGGATGTGGGTGATCTGGTTCAGGGCAGCGGTGCGGGCCTTGACTGCGGAGCGGGCGGCATTGTGCAGGGCGCGTATGCCGGCGACGGTGTCGTCCTTGGGCGCACTGGAGGCCCGTCCGGACATGACGGCGCGGGCGGCGGCGTAGGCGTCGATGGGGTCGGACTTGCCGATGCGACGGCGTTCGGCGCGGTCGGGACGGTTGACCTCGACGACCGCGTGCCCGTGTTTGCGTGCGGCGCGGGTGAAGCCGGCGCCGTATGAGGAGGTGCCTTCCACGCCGATCGTGATCACCTGGCCGTGGGCATCCAGGAACGCCAGGGCCGCGGCGTATCCGGCAGCGGTGGTGGTGAACTCGGCGTCTGCGAGGCGGCCGCCGTTGTCGCTGATGACCGCGACGTGGACGGTGTCGGCATGGGAGTCGACCCCGCCGAACACATCCTGGTCCGCGATGTCCTGCGCAGCCTCTGATGTCATGCTGATGATGCCTTCCCAACCGGAGGTGGGCACCGGCCGGGTGGCGCAGACAGGACATTGAGGGGGCTTCTGACCAAGCTCCTATCAGGTCATGTTCCGCCCGGCCGGAGCCGTGAGAACAGGTCCCGGCGGCCGGACAGAACAACCGGAGGACAACCCAGCAGGGCGTCAGTCAGTGCCCGAGCCACGACCACCGGAACCTGAGTATCAGCATCAATGTCAGTGCCTTCATATAGCGTGCGCACGTCAATCAGTACGTCACGCACATCGGGGGACCCACCCATGGCCCATCCGCCGCAGCCCGGCACCAACCCGTACGGACAGCCCGGTCCTTACGGTCAGCCTGGCCCGTACGGTCAGCCCGGCCCGTACGGCCAGCAGCCGCCGCAGGGACAGCAGCCTCAGCAGTGGTCGGCTCCGCCGCCGGCGCCGTCCCGGCGCGGTGGCAAGGGCGTCCTGAAGATCCTCAAGATCATCGGCACGGTGGCCGTCCTCATCGCCGTCGGCATCGGCTACCTCCTGAGCCAGGACGACGCCGACCACGCCGAGGCCGGCGACTGCCTGAAGAACAACGGGACCCAGATCTCGCCCGACCTGCAGGTGGTCGAGTGCGGCGGCGCCACCGCCGAGTTCAAGGTGGTCCAGGTACACCAGGACACTCTGGACACCGCCAAGTGCGAGGGCATCTCGGACGCCGGCTACCAGGAGCAGACCAGAAGCACCCGGCGCTCTTCGGGCAAGAAGTTCGTGCTCTGCATCGACGAGATCAAGAAGTAGGCGGTCGCATGCTGAAGTCGTAGCGGGCGGGCAGCGGGCAGTCGGTGAGGGTGGACCAGACCACGGCGAGGGTCTCCTCCCCCTCCCGCAGGTCCGGGAGTTCGAAGCCGTCCTCGAAGACCCGGCGGGCCGCCCGCACATGGCCCTCGGCGGCGAGCAGCCGGGCCGCGAGGAGCCGGAAGCGGCCCTGTTCCCGCAGGGCGGGCCGCAGCCGGTCCCAGACGGCCCGGGCCTCGGGCAGCCGGCCCACCGCGAGGAGGGCGGCCATCGCCTCCTGGCCGAGCGCCGACTCGGCGGCCGTCCACGGCTCGCTGCCCCGGCTCTCCACGGCCAGGTCCTCGAAGGCCGCCGCGAAGCCGTCGGCCGCCCGCTCCGCGTCGCCCGCCAAGGCGTCCGCCACCGCCAGGCAGCGCAGCAGCGGCCACCGCGACGGAGCCAGCGCCAGCCCGCGCTCCCAGCTGCGTACCGCCTGGGCCACGTCCCCCGCATGCCACTGGGCCACGCCCAGGTGGTACTCCGTCAGGGGGTCCGCCGGGGCCGTCTCCAGCATGTCCCGCCAGTGCGCGGCGACCAGGCTCGGCCCCGGCGGGACCACCCGGCGCGGGGCCGGCAGGACGCCCGTGCGCCAGAGCTGGAGCCACGGCTCCTGCTCCTCCCCGAGCAGCTCCTCGCCGAAGGGCGTGCCCGGCAGCTCGAAGCGCCCGCACAGCAGTTCCAGCGCGCCCCAGCCCGAGCCCTGGGCCAGCCGCTCCCCCGGCTCGGTGTCGGCGCGGCCGCGCCACGCCTCGTAGGCCGCGTCCACCCGCTCCCGCGGCAGTACGGCGTCCAGCGCGCCCTCGGCCGCGCCGCGGGCCGCCGCCCAGTCCGCTCCGTGCACCCGCGCCGGATCCGCCGACAGCGGCCCGTACGCCTCCAGCCAGCTGAACTCCGCCCCGCCCTCCAGCCGTACGTGCTCCAGCTGGGTCCGGGCCAGACCCGCCTGGATCTCCGCGTAGCCGCCGGTGCCCGGTTCGGTCAGCCAGTCCTGCCAGCGCCGGCCGCCACCGCCCGCGCCCCACACGAACAGCTTGCGCCCGCGCAGCCGCGCCGTGGACGTCTGCACGAGCCCGTGCCCGGCGGCGTCCAGGGAGGCGATCCAGGGCCGGGCCCCGTCCGGGACCTCGTAGAAGAAGTCCGCCGGGTACTCGCCGCGCAGCGGGTACGTACGGTCCGCGCCCTCCCATTCCGGCACGGGGACGCGGCGCAGCGCGCGCTCGTAGCCGAAGTGCCACGCCTCGTCGGCGGGGGCGAGCACCCGGGTGCCCTCGTCCTCCGGGACCGCGATGTTGGACCACCAGTACACGGGGGCGGGCCGCTCGTGCGGGTTGCGGACGCGGACGCCCACGTAGAGGAACTCCGAGTCCTCCGGCAGCCACAGGTCCACCTGGAAGGGCAGGTCGCGCAGGCGTTCCCACTCCCACAGCCGGACCATGTCGCCCCCGTCCGGGGCCGGGACGAGCGCGGCGTGCACCGGGGCGCAGGACAGGGTGGTGTGCCCGGTGGCGCCGGTGTTCCACTCGATGCCTCCGGAGAACCAGGCACCGTTGAGCGCGAAGTTGGCGGGCTGGAACACCGGGTTGCGGTAGAGGAGTTCGCGGCCGGTCGGCAGGTGCACGAGCGAGTGGACGCGCCCGCCCAGGCCCGGGAGCACGGTGACCCGCAGGTGCTCGTTCTCGATGACGATCGACTCGAACTCCCGCTCCACGCGCTCCCGCCCGTACCCGTCGCGGATGCGTACGGGCAGCAGCGAACGCAGTGGCTCGTAGCCGATCTGCCGCGCCATGTCGCGCGGCATCCCGTCGCGCGCACGCTCGTCCAGGGTGTGCGCCTCGTCGGGCGCGCGCAGGGCGGGCAGCGGGTTGTCCGCGCCCAACGGGGCTGCGGGGAGGGACAGTACGGCGCGTCGGACGGTGGTGGCCATGAGGAAATGGAACACGCCACGGCGGCCGGTGCACAGGGGTTCCGCGGATCACCACCGGTCAGGATTACGCAAAGGCGCCTTCGACCAGGTCGGCGAGGAGGGCGCCCGCACGTCCGTCCGGATCCAGGTCCGGGTCGTAGATGGTGACGTTGAGCCCGGCGCAGCGCGGCGAGCCCACCAGGACGGCGAGGAGTTCGGCGAGTTCGCCGGGGAGCAGACCTCCGGGGTCGGGGCTGTCCACGGCCGGCATGACACGCGGGTCCAGCACGTCGGCGTCCAGATGCACCCAGAATCCGGCGGTGTCCGGCGGGTGCAGCCCGTCGAGCGCCGCCCGGGCCACCGGCCCCGCGCCGCGGGCGCGGATCTCCCCGACGGTGGCCACCGGGATCCGGGCCGCGTGCAGCTCGGCGAGGTCCGGGTCGCCGTCGCGCAGCCCGAAGAGCCGTACGTCCTCGTCGCGCAGGTAGGGGCCGCGCCCCTCCAGGTCGGCGAGATCCGCCTGGCCGCGACCGGTGGAGAGGGCCAGCTCCTCGCCGCCTGCGGCGCCGACGGGCCCGTTGACGGCCTCGTTGCCGGGGTGGCGGAAGTCGGCGGAGCCGTCGATCGCGGCCAGTCCGTAGCGCCCGAGGCGGCGCATGGCGAGGGCGGCGCCGAGCTGGATGGAGCAGTCGCCGCCGAGCACGACGGGGAACTCCCCTGCCCGCAGGTGCCGTTCGATCCGGTCGGCGAGGGTGACGGTGTACGCGGCGAGGGCCTCGGCGTGGAACACGCCGTCGCCCTCCCGCCAGTCCCCGCGGTCGTAACGCGGCGGCACCACCACCCCGCCCTCGACGGCCCCGAGCCGCGCCAGCAGGCCTTGCTCGCGCAGGGCTCCGGCGAGCTTGTAGACACCCGGCACGACGCCGGGCGCGGGCGGACGCAGCCCGAGGTTGGAGGGGGCGTCGAGGAGCACGAGGGTTCGCATGACTTCATCCTGGCGCACGCCCGGCCCGGCTCGTCGTGTCACCGTTTCAACGGTCGGCGTAGTCCTCCATCAGGTCGCCGATCAGCGCGGACAGGGCCTCGGCCCGGCGTCGGTCCTCGCGCTGCGTCCGCAGGGCCGCATCGACGGCCCGCAGCCGCGCCAGGGCGGCCGGCTCCCGGTCCGTCACCTCGTCGATCAGCGGCACGGTGACCAGGTCCAGGCACTCGGTGAACAGGCGCCGGGTGGCGGGCACGGGAGCACACGGATCGGGTGCCGCGAAGGCCGTGGTCAGATACCGAACCGGGTCGGTCAGGCTCCAGCCGACCACCGTCCCGCCCTGGACAAGCAACGCCACATCGGGAGCGATGCCGATACGGGCCTCCAGCGGCTCGTCGAGGACGTCGAGGTCGCGCAGACAGGTCAGCACGGCGTCCCCGGGGGCGCGGCACAGCTCGGTGGTCGCCTCCTGACGGAAGTCCCGGACCTCGTGCCGAACGTGTCCGACTGGAACCGGTCGCGCTCCGTCACGTCCGCGTACGTCGCGATGCGCACGCAGAAGCTCCGGAAGTCGAACCGGGGGACGATGTCCAGGGGATCCCCCGCCACCGCGGCCGTCCAGTCGCCGCCAAAGGTGACCCTCACGGTCGTCGTTTCCCGTCCCCGTAGTCCTCCACATAGGTGGAGATCAGCTGGAGGAGGGCGTCGGCCCGACGCCGGTCCTCCACCTGCGTCCGCAGGGCCTCGTCGGCGGCCCGCAGCCGCGCCAGGGCGGCCGGCACACCGTCCACCAGGTCGTCGACCAACGGATCGGTAACCAGGTCCAGGCACTCGGTGAGGAGGCGGCGGGTGGCGGGGGACGGCGGCGCCGGGTCCGGGTCGATGTACCCGGTGGTCAGATACCGGGCGGGATCCGTCAGGCGCCAACCGACGACGACTCCATGCTGGACCAGGAGTGCCGTGTCTGGCGCGATGCCGACGCAGGCGTCCAACGGCTCGTCCAAGACGTCGAGATCACGCACACAGGTCAGCACGGTGTCCCCGGGAACACGACACAGCACCGTGCACATCTCGTGCCGGAAGTCCCGCACCTCATCGGCGCGCAGCCCGCCCGGCCGAATAGCGGGCGTGGCGGGAACACGACCGGAGCTCTCGTGGTAGGCGGTGACATACGGCATCTGGAACTCGGCGCCGACCAGTTCGCGAGTGTCCTTGTCGAAGCGGAAGATGTCGGGTGTGTCCCACAGCCAGTGCTGGCTGCCGAAGGTGCCCTCGACGAACCGCTCACCCTCCACCACATCCGTGTAGTACACGAGACCCACAGAGTTTCCCTCGAACCGGGGCGTGATGCGCAGCGGTTCGTCCGTCACCGTCGTGGTCCAGCCGCCGTCGAACGTCAGCTTCATGGTCACAGTCGCTCCATCCGGTCCACCCCGTCCCTCCATGGCCGTGAGCCAAGTGTCAGCACCACACACCGAGATCGCTCAGCGCAATTTCTGCGACAGCCGCGTCCCGGACATTTTCGATGTCCCGGATATAGGGCGCGACATTCGGGTGGTGCGTGCAGAAAGTGACGGTGGCCGTCAGGAGGTCGTCATCCGCCCCGCCGAGAGAAAGGACGAGGTACGACCGGACGTCCTGATCTCCGAACTCCCGTTCCGCCTCGACGAGACAGGCGAAGGCGTAGGCGAGACACCTTCGGAGGAGGGGCCCGGTCCGTTCGGACTCCGCCACCGGAAGGTCGTAGTCGATCATGCCTCGACCGTTGATCGACGTCTCCTCCTGGAGCAGGTCGAAGTACGAACCGGCGGACTCGGGCACGAGGCCGTTCAGCACCCGAGCGCCATTGGGTGTGTACGACCAGCCCCCGGCCACCACCTCTCGGAACACGGGCGGGACGTCGTCGTCCGTGAGTTCCCCGGCAGGGAACTCCGCCAGCAGCCGGGCCATCCTGTCGTTGCGTTTCATGACCATCCCTCACCGGAAACGGCGGGGTCCTTCCTTGTTTCGGCGAAAGCCCAGGATCGTTGCATCCGGCCTTCTCTAAATTCCCTGGACGCCCTTTGCTGGCTTCACCAGTTCCCGTATTGCTCCACCTTGTCGGCGATCAACGCGGTCAGGGCCTCGACGCGGTGCCGGTCCTCGGACTGGTGCGTCAGGTCGTCCTGCAGCACCCGGAGCCTGGCCAGGGCCACCGGATCCCCGTCCCGCAGGCCGTCGAACACCGGGGTGGTCATGATGTCCAGGCATTCGGTGAACAGACGCCGGGTGGCCGGGACCGGAGGAGCCGGGTCGGGGGCGGCGAAGCCGCTGGTCAGGTAGCGCACCGGGTCGGTCAGTCACCGCAGCGCGCCAGCCATCGCCGAACACCAGTTCCATCATGGCGGCTACCTCATCAGATCTGCCGCATACACGCAAAGGGGGCACAGTAGCTTGATCGCACAATTCGATCGACACTGCCGCCGGGTGCTGACACCATCGCCCGCGTGATCACGGATGAATCGACGCGGTTGCCGCTGGTCCGCAAGGCCGCGCTCAACAACGCGCAGTGGTGCGACGCCGTTTGTCGGGCGCACGGGGTGGCGACCCGGTACGAAGGCGAGAGCCTCTGGGCCGGGGTCCGGCGGACTCCGCCCATGTATCCCGATGCCGTGACGCTCGAACCGGCCGTGCCGGCGGGGAGCGTGGTGCGGGGTGTCGACGTCGTCTCCCCCGGCTGCTCGGTGAAGGACAGCTTCGCCGACCTGGACCTGGCCGGGGACGGCTTCGAGGTGCTGTTCGAGGCGCAGTGGATCCATCGGCCCGCCGGGGCGCCGCTCCCCGAAGCCGCGGAGGAAGCGGCCGGGCTGGAGTGGTCCGAGGTGGCGGACGCCGGGGAACTGGCCGCCTGGGAGGCCGCCTTCGACGACGACGGCGGCGACCGGCTGTTCACGCCGGACCTGCTCCGCGAGGGGATCGTGTTCCTGGCCGGGCGCACGGGCGGCCGGATCGTCGCCGGGGCCGTGGCCAGCACCGGCGGGGGCGTGGTCGGCGTGTCCAACCTGTTCGGCGCCGCCTGGGCGGGCGTCCTCGGCGCGGTCTCCGCCCGCTGGCCGGAGCTGGACGTGGTCGGCTACGAGCACGGGGAGGACCTGGAGGCGGCGGTCCGGGCCGGGTTCACCCCCATCGGTCCGCTGCGGGTCTGGCTTTTCGCCCAGTGATCAACTTCGGGTGAGACTGCCGCCGTGACATCACATCAGACAAGTCGGCTCATCGGCGCCATATTCGGGCTGGTCTTCGTCGCGGCGAATGCCGGCGCCCTGCCCACGACCGCCGCCGTTCCCCTGCGCCTCCTCGCGATCGCCTCGTTCGTCTGGCTGTTCATCGCGCTGCGGCGGGCACCGGCGCCCCGCGCCGGCAGTGCGGCGCCGACGCGGTTCGGGCGGGGCTACCTCCTCGTGGTGGCCGCCGAAGTGGCCGCCGCGCTGGCCGGTTTCCTCGTCATCACCCGCGTACTGCACACCCCGCAGGCCTCGGTGGCCTGGCTCAGCCTGGTCGTCGGGCTGCACTTCTTCGGTCTCGCCGCCGTCTGGCGCATGCCGTCGCTCCGCTGGCTGGCGGCGGCGATGACCGCCTGCGGCGCCGCCGGTCTCGCACTGGCCGCCTGCGGCGCCTCGCTCGCCGTCATCGCGACCGTCGCAGGCATCGCCCCCGGCGTCCTGCTCCTCGGCTCCGTCTGGTGGAGCCTGCGCACGCCTTAAGCCGTCCCCAGTTCCAGCCGCGGGACGTCGGTGCGTTCGATGCCGAAGACCTGGGCGTACAAAGACAGTTCGGCCTCCAGTGCGCGGACCATGGTGTCCGCCCGGCGGAAGCCGTGGCCTTCGCCCTCGAAGGTCACGTACGCGTGCGGCACCGGAACCGGCCGGTCCCGCAGGGCGTCGAGCAGCCGCTCCGCCTGGGCCGGCGGGCAGACCGGGTCCTCCAGGCCCTGGAGGAGGACGAACGGCGCCGTGATCCCGTCGGCGCGGGCCACCGGGGAGCGCTCGCGGTTGATGACGGCCAGGGTCTGCGGCGGCCCCGCCAGGCTCTCGACGTAGCGGGACTCCAGGTCGTGGGTCTCCCCGGCGAAGCCCAGCAGGTCCAGGACCGGGTAGATGATCGCGGCGCACGCGTACAGGTCGGTGGCGGCCAGTGAGGCCGCCGCGGTCCAGCCGCCCGCGCTGCCGCCGCGGATGGCGAGCCGGGCGGGATCGGCGGTGCCCTCGGCGGCCAGCGCACGGGCGACCGCCGCGCAGTCCTCCACGTCCACCACGCCCCACTGCTCGCGCAGCCGCTCCCGGTAGGCGCGACCGTAGCCGGTGGAGCCGCCGTAGTTCACCTCGGCCACACCGATGCCGCGCGAGGTGAAGTAGGCGATGTGCAGGTCGAGTACGGGCGGCACGTGGTCGGTGGGGCCGCCGTGCGCCCAGATCACGTACGGGGGCAGTTCGTCGGCCGCGGCCCGGCAGGCCGGGTGGTGCGGCGGGTAGACGTGCGCGTGGATGTGGCGGTTGTCGGGGCCGAGGAAGGTGCGGCTCTGCGGCTCCGGGTAGTAGGCCGGATCCACCGGGTCCGGGCGCTGCCCGCCGACCGCCCGGGCGTGTCCGGTGGCGGTGTCCAGCTCGACCACCTCGTACGCGCTGCGCGGGCTGGCGGCGACCCCGTAGACCCGGGTGCCGTGCACGGCGAGGGTCGGCTGCCAGGCGGTCCACGGCCCGGCGGCGTCCACCAGGTCGCCGCTCTCGGGGTCGAGGATGCCGAGCACCTCGGAGCCCTGCCCGTGCAGGACTGCGACGAGCCCGGCCCCCGAGCCCGCCGCGTGCGGGGTGTCCCCGGGCAGCGGTGCGAGCCAGCGCAGCCCCGGCTTCCACAGCGGGCCGCCGAACTCCTCCTCCCGCGGGCAGAGGTTGATCGCCCAGCCGGTCCGCGGGTCCACGCCGTACGGGTTCCACCAGCCGCCGCGGTCGCTGACCGCGAGGAGGGTCCCCTCGGCCGTCCATTCGACCTGGGCGACGGCCTCGTCGGGCCCGCCCAGCACCGTCCGCGCGTCGGAGAGTTCCCCTTCCCCGGTGACCTCGGCGACCCGCAGCTCGGTACCGTCCCACGGCATCAGCGGGTGGTCCCAGACCAGCCAGGCCGCCCGGCGGCCGTCCGGGGAGAGCCGGGGCCCGGTGGTGAACCGGTACCGGTCGTGCGTCAGCTCCCGCACCGCGCCGCGGTTCCCGGCCGCCGAGCCGTCCAGCGGTACGGCGGCCAGGACCCGGCGCACATCGGTCGGGCCGGGCCCGGTGAACTCCTCCAGCACGCACCACACCTCGCCGCCGCGCAGCACCGGGTCGGCCCAGCGCAGGCCTCCGCCGGTCCGGGAGACCGGGGTGAGGGGCCGTGGCTCCGGGCTGCCGGGGGCGTCGGGCTCGTACGCGTACAGCCGCTGGTCGGCGAAGTGGACGAAGACCAGCAGGGGTCCGCCGTCGGGCCGTTCGGCGCCGGCCCAGGGCAGGCCGCCGTACTCGGTGACACGGCTGCGTACGTTCCACGGGGCGGGCAGTTCGGTGATCTCGGGCCCGCCGTCGGCGAGGCGGCGGCGCACCAGGGTGCGGCGGCCGGCCTCCTCGGGCCGGGGTTCGGTCCACCACACCTCGGGGCCGATCGTGCCGAGGTACTCGGGGCGCCCGTCGAGGGAGGCGGCGAGGCCGGCGTCGATGGGTGAGGGCCAGCTGCCGTAGGGCCGGGTCGTCGCCGTCATCACCGGGCCCCGTTCACAGGGTCCGCAGCGCGCGGTCGAGGACGCGGACGCCGAAGTGCAGGGCCTCGACCGGCACCCGCTCGTCCACGCCGTGGAAGAGGGCCCAGTAGTCGAAGCCGGGCGGCAGCTTCAGCGGGGAGAAGCCGTAGCCGGTGATGCCGAGGCGGGAGAACTGCTTGGCGTCCGTGCCGCCCGCCATGCAGAAGGGGATCACGTGGCCCGCCGGGTCGAACCGCTCGACCGAATCCCGCAGGATCCCGAACGTCCGCCCGTCCACGGGGGCTTGGAGGGCGACCTCGCGGTGGTGGAACTCCCACCGGACGTCGGGGCCGGTGAGGGCGTCGAGGGTGGCGGCGAACTCGGCCTCGCCGCCGGGCACGGTCCGGCCGTCGACGTAGCCGGTGGCGTGCTCGGGGATCACGTTGAGCTTGTAACCGGCGCTGAGCATGGTCGGGTTGGCGCTGTTGCGCACGGTGGCGCGGACCAGGGCGCCGGCCGGACCGAGTGCGTCGAGGAGCTCGTCGACGTCGACGCCGGGCCGGCGCGGGTCCACCGACAGGCCCTGCAGGGCGGCGAGTTCGGTGATGCAGGCGGTGACGGTGTCGGTGAGCCGGACCGGCCACGCGTGCTCGCCGATCCGCGCGACGGCGGCGGCGAGCCGGCTGACCGCGTTGGCCCGGTTGGGCTTGGAGCCGTGACCGGCGGTGCCGTGCGCGGTCAGCTTCAGCCAGGCCGTGCCCCGCTCCCCCGCCGCGATCGGGTAGAGGGCGCGGCCGCCGGGGCCGTCGTGCACGGTGAAGGCGCCGGACTCGCTGATGCCCTCGGTGCAGCCCTCGAAGAGGTGCGGGTGGTGGTCGGCGAGGAAGCCGGAACCGTCCACCGCGTTGTCCTCCTCGTCCGCGGTGTAGGCGATCACGATGTCCCGGCGCGGCTTCACCCCCGCGCGGGCCCAGGCCCGTACGACGGCCAGCACCATCGCGTCCATGTTCTTCATGTCGACGGCGCCGCGCCCCCAGACCACGCCGTCGCGGACCTCACCGGAGAAGGGGTCCACGCTCCAGTCGGCGGCCTCGGCCGGGACCACGTCGAGGTGGCCGTGGACGAGGAGGGCCTCGGCGGACGGGTCGGCGCCCTCGATCCGGGCGACCACGTTGGTGCGGCCGGGCGTGCGCTCCAGCAGGAGCGGCTCCAGGCCGGCGGCGGCGAGGCGCTCGGCGACGTACTCGGCGGCGGGGCGCTCGCGGCAGTCCCCGCCGCCCCGGTTGGTGGTGTCGATCCGGATGAGGCCCGAGGTGAACTCGACGGCCTCGTCGAGCGCCACCGTGTCCACCACGTCCGCCCGGTCCGCCCCTTCCACCGGATCCGCCGCGTCGACGGCTCCGGCGGGGATCTCGGCGTTGATTGCGCACATGTCAGCCATACTGCTCCTCCACGGCCGCCGAGACGACCGTCGTGACCGCTTTGAAGGCCCGGATCCCGTCGTACATGGTCTCGCTGGTGTACGCGACCTTGCGCTCGCCGGACCGCTCCACTCCGGGGACCACCGTCGCGGACATGGCCAGGTGCGCGGCGTCGAACTCCAGCTCCACGGCGAAGGGGCCGCCGCGGACCGGATCGTGGCGCACGGCCAGGGCGGCGGCCTCCTTGGCGGCGGCCCGGATGTCGGCCGCGGTACGGGCCGGGGTGCGGCACACGGCGGCGTAGCGCGAGACGTGGTCCTTGACGGCGACGGTCGCGGCCCGGGGGGCGTATCCGGCGGCGTCCACGCAGGTGAGGTCGTCACCGGTGACCAGGATGACGGGGACCCCGTACTCGGCGACGACGTGCGCGTTGAGCAGGCCCTCGCTGGCGCGCGTCCCGTTGACCCAGACTCCGGTGATGGAGTTGGCGAGGTAGGTGTGGGCGAGGACCCCCTCGGAGCCGGCTCCGGTGTGGTAGCCGACGAAGGCGACGCCGTCGACGTCGCCGTGCTGGACTCCTTCGACCATGGAGAGGGTCTTGTGGCGGCCGGTGATCATCTCGGCGCGGGCGTCGAGCTTCTCCAGGAGCAGGTTGCGCATGGTCCAGTGCGCCTCGTTGATGAGGACCTGGTCCGCTCCGCCGTCGTAGAAGCCGAGGACGGCGGCGTTGACGTCGGAGGTGAACATCGCGCGGCAGCGTTCCCACTGCGGTGTTCCGGGCAGCACGTCCGCGGGCCAGGTGACGCCGGTGGCGCCTTCCATGTCGGCGGAGATGAGGATCTTCATCGGGCCCCCGGGCGGTCGGTTGCGCTCAGGGTGCCACCCTAGCCGCCGGGGCCGTCGTAGGCCGTGGGGCACACGCCCCGGCGCGGCGCGCGGTCCCGCGCGGCGCAGTCCGGTCCGGTCCGGCGCATGGACCCGGCGGCCCGGCGCAGTCCGGTCCGGCGCGGCGCATGGACCGTGCGGCGCGGCGCGGGGCGATCCGTGCCGCTTCCGTGCCCGGCGGCGCCCCGTCGTCCGCCGGCCCTCGCGCCGGCCGCCCGCCCGCGCGCGGCCTACGAACCGTCGGCGCGTCGGGTTCACCCGATCCGGTGAGGCCGTCGGCCCGGCCCCACCGTCAACACCGTTGCTCAGCGCTCCACTTCGGTGGCCAGGTTCTCCAGCACGGAGTCGTAGATCCGGCCGAGGCCCTTGGGCGCGAAGGTGCGCTCGAAGAATCCGCCGATGCCGCCGGCGCCGTTCCAGACGGTGGTGACCACGGCCTTGGACTTGCCCTCACCGGCGGGGGTGACGCGCCAGGTGGTGACCATGGAGGAGTTGCGGTCCTTCTCGACCAGCTCACCGTCGGTGGGCTCGCTGACCTCCAGCAGGCAGTCGCGCACGCGCTTGCTGGTGGCCTGGAGCTTCCAGTGCACCAGGGTGCCCTCGCCGTCGCCGCCCTCGCGCACCTCGTACTCGCTGAAGTGCTCGGGCAGCAGCTTCTTGCGGGTCCCGGTGTAGTCCGCCAGCGCGTCGAACACGGTCTCCGCGTCAGCCGCGATGATCCGCTCCGTGGTGGCCTCGACCTGCGCCATAGCTGTTCCTCCAGCAGTTGTGTCCGCTCGTCACGGCGAAGCCAACCACCTCCGGGGCGGTGGCCCAAATCCGGGTCAGACGTGGCGGCGGACGCGCGCGAGCGGGCTGCCGTACGGGAGGCCGGCGGGGGAGGCCCCGCCCGCCGCCGGCCGTCGCGCGCACGGCACGGTGGGCGGACAGGGGTTCTGGTCGCCCACCAGGCACCGTGGGGTGCCGGACCGCCCGGTCGGCGCCGAAGGCGAGGAACTCCTCCCGGCTGCGCCCGCCGTCGATCCTGCGAGGGGCGGCTTCGCTGCGGAGGAGGGCGCCGAAGCTCCCGTATCCGGGCGGCCGGACAGCCCGGCGGCCCACTCGCGGACGCGCGCGGGGGCGGCTCCGCGAGGCGCCTCTCCCCGTCCGTCCGCGCACCCGGCTTCGGTGCCGGCACCGCTGTCGTGCGCCGTTCCCGGCACACGACGGGCCGGGCAGGTGCTGCGGGGTCACCTCGCGCCGGCGGTCCGAGACGGTGCCGTCGAGTTCGGCGGCTCGCTTCTGCGGCGCTTGTGCGGCTCGCCCCGCCGAGCACTCCGTGCGGCCCGGCCCCACATCTGCACCAGCCCGCTCGGCTCGACCTCCGGGTGCCGCCGCACAACGGATGGTCGTCAAGGATCCGGGGACCCGTTTCGGGATCCGGTTCGAGACCGGGACGGACCGGGCAGCCGATGCCGTCCGCACCGCCGGCGATCCGCCACTGGTCCCAGGTCCAGGGTTCGTCCGCGTGGGGCCGGTGCCGACCGACCCCGAAGGGCGCCGTCTCCTCGCCGACCGCTCCCACCATCCGCTCGCGCACCTCGCCCGGAACCGTCACCCTTCGTGCCCCACCACGCCGCACAGCCTGTCGCAGCCGACCACCATCCCGCACGATCATGGGAACGTTTGTTCTATTCTTTCGCCGAGCTAGCGAGGGAGGCGCACCATGCGCTGGGACAACCTGACCGGGGGCCCGACGGGTCCCGCCGCGCTCTTCGGGGCCGACGCCGTCGTGACCCGGACCATCGACACCCCCGAGTTCCGGGGGATCACCTTCCACGAGGTACGCGCCCGGTCGATCGTCAACCGGGTGCCCGGCGCCTCGCGCATGCCGTTCGAATGGACCGTGAACCCGTACCGGGGGTGCAGCCACGCCTGCGTGTACTGCTTCGCCCGCAAGACGCACAGCTACCTCGACCTCGACACGGGCATCGGCTTCGACTCGCAGATCGTCGTCAAGACCAACGCCCCCGAGCTGCTGCGCCGCGAGCTCGGCTCTCCCCGCTGGACCGGCGCGCACATCGCCATGGGCACCAACGTCGACTGCTACCAGCGCGCCGAGGGGCGCTACCGGCTGATGCCGGGGATCATCGAGGCCCTGCGCGACCACGCCAACCCCTTCTCGATCCTGACCAAGGGCACCCTGATCCTGCGCGACCTCCCCCTCCTGCGGGAGGCCGCCGAGGTCACCGACGTCGGCATCTCGGTCTCGGTCGGCTTCACCGACACCGGGCTCTGGCGGACCGTGGAGCCGGGCACCCCCTCCCCCGCCGCCCGGCTCGGCGCCGTACGGGCGCTCACCGACGCCGGGATCGAGTGCGGGGTGCTGATGGCCCCGGTGATCCCCTTCCTCGGGGACTCCCCGGAACAGCTGCGGGCGACCGTACGGGCCGTGGCCGAGGCCGGCGCGACCTCCGTGACACCCCTGGTACTCCATCTGCGGCCCGGGGCGCGCGAGTGGTTCACGGCGTGGCTGGGCGCCCACCACCCCCACCTGGTCACCCGGTACGAGCGGATGTACGCGGGCGGGTCGTACGCGCCCACCTGGTACCAGCGCCGGATCACCCGCCAAGTCCACGAACTGGCGGCCGAATTCGGCATCGGCCCGGCCCGGCGGGGCGAGGCCCGCAGGATCGTCGTACCGGAGCGTCCGGACGGTGCCGCACCTGCCGGAGCCACCCAGCTCAGCCTCCTGTGACGGCCGGCGCCGCCTGAACGGTCATCACATCGGGCCAATCGGGGGCCCAATCCCGTCTTCCGGGCGTGGTTTCCGGGACGATTCCGCCCAGAACCCTCGGCTGGGAGGCCCCATGCTCCACCCCTTGAAGAAGCGCGCCGCTGTCCTGCTGTCGATCTCCACCGTCGCCGCCACGGTCGCCGCGGCCCTCGCGAGCCCGGTCACGGCGGCGCCCGCCGCCCCGGCCGATCCGGCCGCCCGGGCGCAGGCCGCGCTGCGCTGGACCGGCTGCAAGACCCCGCGTTACCCGACCCTGCAGTGCGCGTCCCTCAAGGTGCCTCTCGACCACGCCCGGCCCGACGGCCGGCAGATCACCCTCGCCCTGACCCGGGTCCCCCACACCGGCCCCACCTCCCAGGGCCCGCTGCTGGTCAACCCCGGCGGCCCCGGCGGCAGCGGGCGCAGCCTGGCCGGTTTCATCGCCTCCGCCCTGCCCAAGGAGGTGGCCGCGCAGTACGACGTGATCGGCTTCGACCCGCGGGGCGTCGGCAAGAGCGAGCCCGCCCTGGACTGCGCGGCCGGGCACTTCAAGCCCGCCCGGCCCGACTCCGTCCCCATGGACGAGGCCACCGAGCGGGCCAACCTGGACCGGGTGCGTTCCTTCGCCGAGTCCTGCGGGACCAAGCACGCGGACGTGCTGCCGTACATCGACACCGTCTCGGCCGCCCGGGACATCGAGGCGCTCCGCGCCGCCCTCGGCGCGGAGCGCATCAGCTACTTCGGCTACTCGTACGGGACCTACCTGGGCGCGGTGTACGCCAAGCTCCACCCGGGCCGCGTGCACCGGCTCGTCCTGGACTCCGTGGTCGACCCCGGCGGGGTCTGGTACGAGGACAACCTCGCCCAGGACCACGCCTTCGACGCCCGCCACAAGGCCTTCCTGGCCTGGGTGGCCCAGTACGACGCCACCTACAAGCTCGGCACCGACCCGGCGGCGGTCGAGCGGGCCTGGTACGCGATGCGGGACGCGCTGCGGGAGAGTCCGGCGGGAGGCAAGGTGGGCCCGGCGGAGCTGGAGGACACCTTCATGCCGGGCGGGTACTACAACGGCTACTGGCCGAACCTGGCCGAGGCCTTCGCCGCGTACGCGGTGGCCAAGGACCCGAAGCCGCTGGTGGCCGCCTACGAGCGGTTCGGTGCGGTGGAGCCCTCCGCGGGCAACGGCTACAGCGTCTACACCGCGGTCCAGTGCCGGGACTCGGCCTGGCCGAGGGACTGGAACCAGTGGCGTGCGGACATGTGGCGCACCCACGCCGAGGCGCCGTTCATGACCTGGAACAACGCCTGGTACAACGCGCCGTGCGCGTTCTGGCCGACGGAGCCGCTCCAGGCCCCGGACGTGACCAACGCGGATCTCCCGCCCGCCCTCCTGCTCCAGGCGACGGAGGACGCGGCGACCCCCTTCGAGGGCGCGCTCAGCATGCGGGAGAAGCTGAAGGGGTCGGCCCTGCTGGTGGAGGAGGGCGGCGGGAACCACGGCATCGCCCTGAGCGGCAACAAGTGCCTCGACGAGAAGGTCGCGGCCTATCTGACGACGGGCCGGGCGTCGGACGCCACCTGTCCGGCCCAGGCGGCTCCCAAGCCGACGACGGCGACCCGCGCCGTGCCGGCCTCCGCCGGCGGCGCGGCCCTGCACGGCCTCCTCGGCTTCCGCGGCTGACGCCTGCCGGGCCGGGCACCGGGGCCGGACCGCGGGCCGGGAACCGGCGCGGGCCGACCCCGGCCCGGCCGGCGGCCCGGACGCCAGGGCCCGAACTCCTGGTCGAGGTAGAGGCCTTCGCCGTCGTTCCGGAAGAGACGGCCTAAGCCGGGAGCCCGCGCAGGGCGGCCGTCGCCGCCACCGCCAGCCGGGGGTGGGCCTGGGCGCGGGTGAGGAGTTCGCGGGCACGGGGGTCGGCGAGGGCGCCGAGGCCCTCGACGCAGGCCAGGGCCACCCGCCAGTACGGGTCGTGCGGGGACAGCAGCCGCGCCAGGGTGACCATCAGGGCCGGTACGGACTCGGGGGCGCGCAGCGCGGTGAGCAGCCGTACGGGCTGCATCGCGTAGGCCGTGCGCAGGCTGTTGGTGGCCAGGGCCGCCGCCGCGCGGGCGGTGCGCGGGTCGTCCAGGACGGCCAGCGCCTCGGCGGCGGCCGCGCAGCGGGCCGGGTCCCGGTGGTTGAGGAGCAGGACGAGGGACTCGAAGGCGCGGCGGTCTCCGGCGAGGCCCAGCCGGTACGCGGCGAGTTCACGGGCCCACAGGGGCAGTCCGGCCGACGTCAGGGAGGCGGCGAGAGCGTCGGGGGCGGCCGTGAGCAGCACCTCGTACTCGGGTGACGGTCCCGCCTCCGCCCGCAGGCGCTCCAGCACGTCGTTCACCCGGCCACCCTAGGGGGACGGGGAGGTCGCCGTGCCGGGTTTCGGGACATCGGGACCGCCGGTTGATCGATGATCGATGATCGGTACATTTGGGCGGTACAGGTCACATCTCCGCGCTCTGGCGGACCAGTTACCGGCGAGTTACTGTCGTTTCAACACGTACGAGGGCGGCCTGGTGACGCAGCCGCCTCGTGCCGGTCGGTTCGTTTCTTCGCGGTGTGGCCCCGGGACAGGGTTCCGCCGTTTCCGCCCCAGGGACTCGTTCCCCCGTGGGCTTTCTCCCCCTCGGCCCCGCTCACCACGGGTCCTTCACCGCACGGCTCTTCCGTACGGCATCCGCGCGCGACGTGCGCCGCGCGCCCCCTCAGTCGTCACCCTCTTCCACTGGAGTCCCTCGATGGACCGTCAGTCCAGTCAGCCCACCCTCCAGACCATCGCCGTCGTCGGCCTCGGCACGATGGGCACCGGCATCGCCGAGGTCCTCGCCCGGGCCGGCCGCGAGGTCATCGGCATCGACGTCAGCGAGGCCGCCGCCCACCGGGCCGCGTCCGCCCTCGCCGCGGCCACCGCGCGCGCCGTCGCCCGGGAGCGGCTCTCCGAGCAGGAGCGGGCCGACGTGCTCGCCCGCTTCCGCACCTTCACCGACCTGGGCGCCGCCGCCGAGGCCGACCTGGTCATCGAGGTCGTCCCCGAGTCGTACGAGATCAAGCAGCAGGTGTTCCGCGAGCTCGACGCGATCGTGCGGCCCGACGCCATCCTGGCCACGGGCACCAACGCCCTGTCGGTGACGCGCCTGGCCGCCGAGTCGCTGCGTCCCGAGCGCGTGCTGGGCCTGCACTTCTTCAACCCGGCCCCGGCGATGAAGCTGGTCGAGATCGTCTCCTGCGTCCTCACCGCCCCGCCTGCCGTCGAGGCGGTCACCGAGCTGGCCCGCGAGCTCGGCAAGGAGCCCGTTCCGGTCGGCGACCGGCCCGGTTTCGTCGCCGACGGCCTGCTCTTCGGCTACCTCAACCAGGCCGCCGCCATGTACGAGGCGCGGTACGCCTCCCGCGAGGACATCGACGCGGCGATGCGGCTGGGCTGCGGGCTGCCCATGGGCCCGCTCGCGCTGCTCGACCTGATCGGCGTGGACACCGCCCGTACCGTCCTGGAGGCCATGTACGCCTCCTCCGGCGACCGCCTGCACGCCCCGGCCCCGATCCTGGGCCAACTGGCCGAGGCGGGCCTGACCGGGCAGAAGTCCGGCCGCGGCTTCTACACGTACGAGGCGCCGGGCAGCTCGGTGATCGTCCGTGACCTGCAGACCCCGCTCGACGGGTCCCTGGTCGGCAGCGGCCGTCCCGTCAGCTCGGTCGGCGTGGCCGGCTCGGGGACCATGGCGAGCGGGATCGCCCAGGTCTTCGCGCAGGCCGGCTACGACGTGGTGCTCGCCGCCCGCAGCCAGGAGAAGGCCGAGGCCGCCAAGGCCGCGATCGGGAAGTCCTTGGGCCGTGCGGTGTCCAAGGGCCGCCTGACCGAGGAGGGCGCGGCCCGGACGCTGGACCGGATCACCCCGGCCGGGTCGCTGGACGCCTTCTCCGAGGTGGACCTGGCCGTGGAGGCGGTCGCCGAGGACCTGGCGGTCAAGCAGGAGCTGTTCGCGGCCCTGGACAAGGTCTGCAAGCCCGGCGCGGTGCTGGCCACCACCACCTCCTCGCTGCCGGTGATCGCGGTCGCCCGCGTGACCTCGCGTCCGCAGGACGTGATCGGCATGCACTTCTTCAACCCGGCCCCGGCGATGAAGCTGGTCGAGGTGGTCCGGACCGTCCTGACCGCCGACGACGTGCACGCCACGGTCCGCGAGATCTGCCTCAAGGTGCGCAAGCACCCGGTGGACTGCGGCGACCGGGCCGGTTTCATCGTGAACGCGCTGCTGTTCCCGTACCTCAACAACGCGATCAAGATGGTCGAGCAGCACTACGCCGACATCGACCAGATCGACGCGGCGATGAAGCTGGGCGGCGGCTACCCGATGGGCCCGTTCGAGCTCCTGGACGTGGTCGGCCTGGACGTCTCGCTGGCCATCGAGAAGGTGCTGCACAAGGAGTTCCGGGACCCGGGCCTGGCCCCGTCCCCGCTGCTGGAGCACCTGGTCGCCGCGGGCTGCCTGGGCCGGAAGACCGGCCGCGGATTCCGTGAGTACGCCGCCCGCCGGTAATCCGTCGGGCCACGAGCCGGATGCGTGGGGAGGGCTGCTCGGGCCCGCCGGACCCTCACGGCGGGCCAACCCTCACGAGCCCAGTGCGGGCTCTCCCCCGCATCCACCCCTCTCCCACCCCCCGCGGGCGCGCACCCCTGCACGAATGAAGTACTTTCGCTCTATGTCCCAGCCCGCCAAGACCTCGCCCCGCGCCGCCACGGCCTCCGACACGCCGGAGAGTCCGGCCGGCACCAAGGCGGCCGCCCAGCGGCTCAGGATGCGCCGTGAACTCGCCGCCGCGGCCATGGAGCTCTTCGCGACCAAGGGGTACGAGGCGACGACGGTCGACGAGATCGCCGCGACGGCCGGGGTGGCGCGGCGGACCTTCTTCCGGCACTTCCGGTCCAAGGAAGAGGCGATCTTCCCGGACCACGACGACACCCTGACCCGCGCCGAGGCCGTTCTGGACGTGGCCCCGGCGCACGAGCACCCGCTCGACACGGTGTGCCGCGGGATCAAGGAAGTCATGAAGATGTACGCCGCCTCGCCGGCGGTGTCGGTGGAGCGCTACCGGCTGACCCGTGAGGTGCCGGCGCTGCGGGAGCGGGAGATCGCCTCGGTGGCCCGGTACGAGCGGCTGTTCACCCGCTACCTGCTGGCCCATTTCGACGAGCACGACCACCACGACGGCAACGACGACCCGCTGCTGGCCGAGGTGGCCGCCTCGGCGGTGGTCACCGCCCACAACCACGTGCTGCGGCGCTGGCTGCGCGCCGGCGGCCAGGGGGACGTGGAGGCGCAGCTGGACCACGCGTTCTCGATCGTCCGGAAGACCTTCGGTTCGGGCATCGGCGCGGGCCGCACCCTGGGCTCGGCGCCGGCCGCGCCGGCGGCCGTCCGTACGGAGGGCGAGGTGCTGGTGGCGGTGGCCCGCACCGATGCCCCGCTGGACGAGGTCATGCGGACCATCGAAGAGGCACTGCGCGCGAAGTAGTCGCACCCCGGCCACGGCCGGGGTGCCCTCGGTCACAGCGGCCGCTCCCGATCCGGGAGCGGCCGCTTTTGTATGTCCGGCTTGCCCCTACTCGCGGGTAACTCTGATCGATCATCGCTCATCGGTGCAGGTCAATCGGCAAATGAGAGAAAGTTTTGGCACGCGGTGCCTTGCCGGGTGACACGGGGTGCCATACGTTGAAGTCGTCCGGATGTCCCCGCGACCCTCGCCCACACGGCATGGAACGCGCCCCGGATCGCCTGCGTCACCAGGCACCGCACGCCTCACCACGGGCGTCGCCCAGCACCACCGCACCAGCCGGACCGACGGCACACCGCACCCGCACCACGCACCCGCTCACCTCAGCGCACCCTCATCAGCGCTAGCCGGAGGCTCACCGTGAAGGACATCCTGGACGCGATTCAGTCGCAGTCCGCCACCGCCGCAGACTTCGCGGCCCTGCCGCTGCCCGAGTCCTACCGCGCGATCACCGTGCACAAGGACGAGGCGGAGATGTTCGCCGGGCTCACCACCCGCGACAAGGACCCCCGCAAGTCCCTGCACCTGGACAACGTCCCGCTGCCCGAGCTGGGCCCGGGCGAGGCCCTGGTCGCGGTCATGGCCTCGTCGGTCAACTACAACTCGGTGTGGACCTCGATCTTCGAGCCCGTCTCCACCTTCAGCTTCCTGGAGCGCTACGGGCGCCTGTCGGAGCTGACCAAGCGCCACGACCTGCCCTACCACATCATCGGCTCCGACCTCGCGGGCGTCGTCCTGCGCACCGGCCCCGGTGTCAACGCCTGGAACCCGGGCGACGAGGTCGTCGCACACTGCCTCTCGGTCGAGCTGGAGTCCTCCGACGGCCACAACGACACGATGCTCGACCCCGAGCAGCGCATCTGGGGCTTCGAGACCAACTTCGGCGGCCTCGCCGAGATCGCGCTCGTCAAGTCCAACCAGCTGATGCCCAAGCCCGACCACCTCAGCTGGGAGGAGGCCGCCTCCCCCGGCCTGGTCAACTCCACGGCCTACCGTCAGCTGGTCTCCCAGAACGGCGCCGGCATGAAGCAGGGCGACAACGTCCTGATCTGGGGCGCCAGCGGCGGCCTCGGCTCCTACGCCACCCAGTTCGCGCTGGCCGGCGGCGCCAACCCGATCTGTGTCGTCTCCTCCCCGGAGAAGGCCGACATCTGCCGGGCCATGGGCGCCACCGCGGTCATCGACCGCAACGCCGAGGGCTACAAGTTCTGGAAGGACGAGCACACCCAGGACCCGCGCGAGTGGAAGCGCTTCGGTTCCAAGATCCGCGAGCTGACCGGCGGCGAGGACATCGACATCGTCTTCGAGCACCCGGGCCGCGAGACCTTCGGCGCCTCGGTCTACGTCACCCGCAAGGGCGGCACCATCACCACCTGCGCCTCGACCTCGGGCTACATGCACCAGTACGACAACCGCTACCTGTGGATGTCGCTGAAGCGGATCGTCGGCTCGCACTTCGCCAACTACCGCGAGGCGTGGGAGGCCAACCGCCTCATCGCCAAGGGCAAGATCCACCCCACCCTGTCGAAGGTCTACTCCCTGGAGGAGACCGGCCAGGCCGCCTACGACGTGCACCGCAACCTCCACCAGGGCAAGGTCGGCGTCCTCGCGCTCGCCCCCGAGGAGGGCCTCGGCGTCCGCAACCACGAGATGCGCGCCGAGCACCTCGACGCGATCAACCGCTTCCGTAACGTCTGAGACCGTTCAAAGGCCTAAGGGACAGCCTGAGATGACAGAGCGCCAGAAGGACCGTCCGTGGCTCATGCGGACGTACGCCGGCCACTCCACGGCCGAGGCGTCCAACGAGCTGTACCGCCGCAACCTCGCCAAGGGCCAGACCGGCCTGTCGGTCGCGTTCGACCTGCCGACGCAGACCGGCTACGACCCCGACCACATCCTCGCCCGCGGCGAGGTCGGCCGGGTCGGGGTCCCGGTCTCCCATCTGGGCGACATGCGGAGGCTGTTCCAGGACATACCCCTGGAGCAGATGAACACCTCGATGACGATCAACGCCACCGCCATGTGGCTGCTGGCGCTCTACCAGGTGGCCGCCGAGGAGCAGGGCGCGGACATCGCCCAACTCCAGGGCACCACCCAGAACGACATCGTCAAGGAATACCTCTCGCGCGGGACGCACGTCTTCCCGCCGGGGCCGTCCCTGCGGCTGACGACCGACATGATCGCGTACACGGTCAACCACATCCCGAAGTGGAACCCGATCAACATCTGCAGCTACCACCTGCAGGAGGCCGGGGCCACCCCGGTCCAGGAGATCTCCTACGCGATGTCCACGGCGATCGCCGTCCTCGACTCGGTGCGCGACTCGGGGCAGGTGCCCGAGGAGCGCTTCGGCGAGGTGGTCGCCCGCATCTCCTTCTTCGTGAACGCGGGCGTCCGCTTCATCGAGGAGATGTGCAAGATGCGCGCCTTCGGCCGCATCTGGGACCAGGTCACCAAGGAGCGCTACGGCATCGAGAACGCGAAGCAGCGCCGCTTCCGTTACGGCGTCCAGGTCAACTCCCTGGGACTGACCGAGGCGCAGCCCGAGAACAACGTCCAGCGCATCGTGCTGGAGATGCTCGCGGTCACCCTCTCCAAGGACGCCCGCGCCCGCGCGGTGCAGCTGCCGGCCTGGAACGAGGCGCTGGGCCTGCCCCGGCCCTGGGACCAGCAGTGGTCGCTGCGCATCCAGCAGGTCCTCGCCCACGAGAGCGACCTGCTGGAGTACGACGACATCTTCGCCGGATCCCACGTCATCGAGGCCAAAGTCGACTCCCTGGTCGCCGACTGCCTGGCCGAGATCGACCGGATCCAGGAGATGGGCGGCGCCATGGCCGCCGTGGAGTCCGGGTACCTCAAGGGCGAGCTGGTCTCCTCGCACGCCGAACGGCGGGCACGGATCGAGGCCGGCGAGGACAAGATCGTCGGTGTCAACTGCTTCGAGCAGACCGAGGAGAACCCGCTCACGGCCGACCTGGACGGCGCGATCATGACGGTCGACCCGGCGACGGAGGCCTTCACCGTCGAGCGGATCGGCCGCTGGCGCGCCGAGCGCCAGGAGTCCTCGGACCGGCAGGGGAACGGCGACCCGTTCGTCTTCCCCACCACCCAGCAGGCGCTGGAGCGCCTGAAGGAGGCCGCGGCGGGCACCGAGAACCTGATGGAGGCCACCCTGGAGTGCGCCCGGGCCGGTGTCACGACCGGCGAGTGGGCGGGCGCGCTGCGCGAGGTGTTCGGCGAGTTCCGCGCACCGACCGGGGTCTCCTCGGCCCCCGTCGCCGTGACCGCCGAGCCGGGCACGCCGATGCACGAGGTCCGCGAGAAGGTCGCCCGCACCGCCGACGAGCTCGGCTCGGGCCGGCTGCGCCTGCTGGTCGGCAAGCCCGGCCTGGACGGGCACTCCAACGGCGCCGAGCAGATCGCCGTCCGGGCCCGCGACGCCGGCTTCGAGGTGGTCTACCAGGGCATCAGGCTGACGCCGGAGGAGATCTCCTCCGCGGCGCTGGCCGAGGACGTGCACTGCGTGGGACTGTCCATCCTGTCCGGTTCGCACAGCGCTCTGGTCCCGGACGTCCTGGAGCGGCTGCGACAGGCGGGGGCGGGTGACATCCCCGTCATCGTCGGAGGCATCATTCCGAACGCCGACGCCGTGACGCTCAAGGCCGCCGGTGTCGCCGCGGTCTTCACGCCGAAGGACTTCGGCATCACGGAGATCATCGGCCGTATCGTCGACGAGATCCGCAAGGCCAACAAGCTCGCCCCCCTCGACACAGACAACGCACTCGTTGCAAGCACGGAGGTCCCCGCATGACCACGCCCGTCCACCCGGTGAACCGCCTTCGCCCGCGTCGCTCCTGCCTCGCGGTACCCGGCTCGAACCCGCGGTTCCTGGAGAAGGCCCAGGGCCTGCCGGCCGACCAGGTCTTCCTGGACCTGGAGGACGCCTGCGCGCCGCTCGCCAAGGAAGGCGCCCGCCACACCATCGTGGACGCGCTGAACAACGGTGACTGGACCGGCAAGACCCGCGTCGTGCGCGTCAACGACTGGACCACCCACTGGACCTACCGCGACGTCGTCACCGTCGTCGAGGGCGCCGGCCAGAACCTCGACTGCATCATGCTGCCGAAGGTCCAGGACGCCCAGCAGGTCGTGGCCCTCGACCTCCTCCTGACCCAGATCGAGAAGACCATGGGCTTCGAGGTCGGCAAGATCGGCATCGAGGCGCAGATCGAGAACGCCAAGGGCCTGGTGAACGTCGACGAGATCGCCGCCGCCTCGCCGCGGCTGGAGACCATCATCTTCGGCCCGGCCGACTTCATGGCCTCCATCAACATGAAGTCCCTGGTCGTGGGCATGCAGCCGCCCGGCTACCCGGCGGACGCCTACCACTACATCCTCATGCGGATCCTGATGGCGGCCCGCATGCACAACCTCCAGGCGATCGACGGCCCCTTCCTCCAGATCCGCGACGTGGACGCCTACCGCGAGGTGGCCGGCCGTGCGGCGGCGCTGGGCTTCGACGGCAAGTGGGTGCTGCACCCCGGCCAGGTCGACGCGGCCAACGAGGTCTTCTCCCCCTCCCAGGAGGACTACGACCACGCCGAGCTGATCCTCGACGCGTACGACTGGTGCACCTCCGAGGCCGGCGGCAAGAAGGGCTCCGCGATGCTCGGCGACGAGATGATCGACGAGGCCAGCCGTAAGATGGCCCTGGTCATCGCGGGCAAGGGCCGGGCCGCGGGCATGGAGCGCACCACCAAGTTCGAGATCCCGGAGGCCTGACCGTCATGCAGTTCGGACGCACGTACGAAGAGTTCGAGGTCGGGGCGGTCTACAAGCACTGGCCCGGAAAGACGGTCACCGAGTACGACGACCACCTCTTCTGTCTGCTGACCATGAACCACCACCCGCTCCACATGGACAGCAATTACGCCGAGAACACCACCGACTTCGGCAAGAACGTGGTCGTGGGCAACTACATCTACTCGCTGCTGCTCGGCATGTCCGTGCCGGACGTCTCCGGGAAGGCCATCGCCAACCTGGAGATCGAGTCCCTGCGGCACGTGGCGCCGACCTTCCACGGCGACACGATCTACGGCGAGACCACGGTCCTCGACAAGACCCCGTCGAAGTCGAAGAACGACCGCGGCATCGTCTACGTCGAGACCAAGGGCTACAAGCAGGACGGCACCCTCGTCTGCGTCTTCCGGCGCAAGGTGATGGTCCCGACCGAGACGTACATCAAGGAGCGCGGCGGCGAGCAGCCCGGCCGCCCCACGCTGAAGGAACAGGGGAAGTAGCCATGGCCCGACTCGCCCAGACCGCCGGGCTGACCGACGTCCAGCGGGAGATCCTCAAGACCGTCCGCGAGTTCGTCGACAAGGAGATCATCCCGGTCGCGACCGAGCTCGAACACCGCGACGAGTACCCGCAGCAGATCGTCGACGGCCTCAAGGAACTCGGCCTCTTCGGCCTGATGATCCCGGAGGAGTACGGCGGCCTGGGTGAGTCGCTCCTCACCTACGCCCTGTGCGTCGAGGAGATCGCCCGTGGCTGGATGTCCGTCTCGGGCATCATCAACACCCACTTCATCGTGGCGTACATGCTCAAGCAGCACGGCACGCAGGAGCAGAAGGACCACTTCCTCCCGCGCATGGCGCTGGGCGAGGTGCGCGGCGCGTTCTCGATGTCCGAGCCGGCGCTGGGCTCCGACGTGTCGGCCATCTCGTCCAAGGCGGTGAAGGACGGCGACGAGTACGTCCTGAACGGCCAGAAGATGTGGCTGACCAACGGTGGCAGCTCCACGCTCGTGGCCGTCCTCGTCCGGAGTGACGAAGGACACCCCGAGGGCACCGCGCCCCACAAGTCGATGACGACCTTCCTCGTCGAGAAGGAGCCCGGCTTCGGTGAGGTCCGCCCCGGCCTGACCATCCCCGGCAAGATCGACAAGATGGGCTACAAGGGTGTCGACACGACCGAGCTCATCATGGACGGACTGCGCATTCCGGCCAATCGGGTACTCGGCGGGCAGACGGGCCGAGGGTTTTACCAAATGATGGACGGGGTCGAGGTCGGCCGCGTCAACGTGGCGGCGCGTGGCTGCGGTGTCGCTCAGCGTGCTTTCGAACTGGGTGTCTCTTATGCCCAGCAACGCCACACTTTCGGCAAGGCGATCGCGGAACACCAGGCGATTCAGTTCAAGCTCGCCGAGATGGCTACCAAGGTCGAAGCCGCCCATGCGATGATGGTCAATGCAGCACGCAAAAAGGACTCCGGGGAACGAAACGACCTCGAAGCAGGGATGGCGAAGTACCTCGCCTCCGAGTACTGCAAGGAGGTCGTCGAGGACGCCTTCCGTATCCACGGTGGATACGGGTTCTCGAAGGAGTACGAGATCGAGCGTCTCTACCGGGAGGCCCCGATGCTGCTGATCGGCGAAGGTACCGCCGAGATCCAGAAAATGATCATCGGGCGACGCCTGCTCGAGGAGTACCGGCTTCAGGGCTGAAAGTCCCTTTTGCAGCGAATCATCCATGGGTTCGTTGCGAAAGGATCACTGGCAGTAACTGGCTGACCGTCATCGACTCGGCTTCTGGCTTGCCCAGTTGTTGCGCGCAACCGATAGCATTCCAGTAAAGCCGCCGTCCCGTCCCCCCGTTTACGGCGCGGCAATCACCCGCTACGAAGGTCATCCATGCCCCACAGCCAAACCTCTGCACCTCGCGACAGCCTCCTTGGCGTACGCCTCGCGCGCGGAGCATCGCCGTGGCTCCTGCCGACCGTGGCCACCGCGGCGCTCAGCCTCACCCGGGCCCGCAAGTCCGGACGCTGGGCCGCGGCGGCCGTGCCCGCCACCGCGCTCGCCGCGGGCATGCTGTGGTTCTTCCGCGACCCCGAGCGAGAGATCGCTCAGGGCCGTGTCATCTCGCCCGCCGACGGTGTGGTGCAGAGCATCATGCCGTGGAAGGACGGACGGACCCGGGTCGCGATCTTCATGAGCCCGCTGAACGTCCACGTCAACCGCGCGCCCCTCGCGGGCACGGTGACGTCCGTGGAGCACATCCCCGGCGGATTCGTCCCGGCGTTCAACAAGGAGAGCGAGAACAACGAGCGCGTCGTCTGGCACTTCGACACCGAACTCGGTGACATCGAGATGGTGCAGATCGCCGGCGCCGTCGCCCGTCGCATCGTCCCGTACCTGCCGGCCGGAACCAAGGTGGAGCAGGGCGAACGCATCGGTCTGATCCGCTTCGGCTCCCGCGTCGACATCTACCTCCCCGAGGGCGTCGAGGTCGCGGTCGAGGTCGGTCAGGCCACCACCGCGGGGGTGACACGAATTGACCGTGACTGACCCTGAGACTCCGGCCGCCGGCTGGGTTCCCGAACCTGCCGAGGAGGAGTCCGCCGAGGACGACATGCCGCTCTCGCTGCGGCTGTCGATAGCGGACACCCTCACGCTCGGTAACGCGACGTGCGGATTCATGGCGGTGTACTTCACCACCACCGGAATCCTCATCCCGCACCTCACCGGCAGTGGCGAATCGGGCATGGCCCGCAACAGCGCCGCGACGGCAGTGATACTGATGCTGCTCGCCGCGGTCTTCGACCTGTTCGACGGCATCGTGGCCCGCAAGCTGCGCAGCTCGCCGATGGGCGCCGAGCTGGACAACCTGTCCGACCTGATCAGCTTCGGCCTCGCGCCGGCCTACTTCGTGCTCGTCTACGGCATGGT